>JBFHGJ010000001.1:0-152131 GCA_041583135.1 Alteromonadaceae bacterium
CACCGGTTTTGAACCGGCATCGGCGCCGAGTATGTACTCTATCAGTTGTCCAACCCAGCCTTTTTCCCGCTTGAGGTTATCCGGCATGGTGATATCAAACCGTGCCGCCAGCTCTGCCAAATTCAGTCCGGCAATGGCATTGGAGCGGGCCAATAGTTCGGCTTCGGTTTTTGGCGCTGGGGGTCTGCTCATAAAGGTTGTGTGACTTATTTGACTCTAAAGGAGCAATTATCCAGATAATTGCCCAAATGCCAAGTTTAGGGTGACGAATTGTGATCTTAAGGTGATAATATAACTGGATATATCCACAGTTAAATCAAAACGGCCTAAGTTAGTCACAATTTTATTCAAGTTATCCACAATAAAGCCTCGATCATTGTACAAAAATAAAGGCGATCATACGCATCAAAAAGATCAGCTAAACAATGCTGCTTATTTCAGCATAATGAACAATAAAAAATCTGTCGTTTGTGGATAAAGTAGCCGTTGATTGAAATGTATTCAAAGCCTGATTTTAGCTATCTCTACATGTCGATACATCAATGGCACTTTCTAAGTCATTGAATTTTACAACGAAAAATCATGGTGCTAAGTTGTCTACAGGCGAAAAACCTGAATATCTTCGATAAATACAGTGTTATTGACAAAGTTATGCACAAAAAGTGTGGAAAAAGATCAAGATGGTGGTGAAAACTGTATGACATTGTGAATAACCCCTTTATATTCTGTTTTATTCACAATGGATTTTTTTCTGTTGATTGTAGATTAACAATTGCCGTAACGTCTGCTTTGTGGAAGAATCATCTAAAAGGGTTTTTACAGCCGGGAGTTATTGTGATTGATGCCGATGGATTTCGCGCAAATGTCGGCATTGTGATCTGTAACCACAAAGGGCAAGTGTTCTGGGCACGACGTTATCGTCAAAACTCATGGCAGTATCCTCAAGGGGGTATTGATCAGGGAGAGACACCAGAACAGGCAATGTATCGCGAATTGCACGAAGAAGTCGGGTTAAACCCCGAAGATGTCGAGCTTTTGGCGGTAACCAAACAGTGGCTGCGTTATAAATTACCGAAGCGGTTAATACGCCGCGACAGTAAGCCACTGTGCATTGGCCAGAAACAGAAATGGTTTTTGCTGAGATTAAAATGTAAGGCGGAAGATATTGATCTGCTGCATACCGATCATCCCGAGTTTGATGATTGGCGCTGGGTGAGTTACTGGTATCCGGTGCGGCAGGTGGTTTCGTTTAAACGTGAAGTCTATCGTAAAGCCATGACTGAGTTTGCTCCTGTGGCGATGCAGCGTCACCGCCGGGATCCAAAAAGAAATAGGAAATAAAGTCAGGGAATTGACAGAACCACCAAACACCAAAAAGGTCGGGGATAAATTGGTATGCTAACCAGATTGCGCAGTATCGTTCAAGAGGTCAGTCAGGAGCCTGACTTGACCGTGGCGCTGAACAATCTGGTTACACACATCAAAAATGCCATGGACACCGACTGCTGCTCCATTTATCTAACCAGTTACGAACAAAGCCACCACGTTTTAAGAGCCACCGATGGACTCAGCCCCGAGTCGATTGGCCGCATCAGCATTGGTTTTTCCGAAGGTCTGATAGGCTATGTCGGCCAGCGCGAAGAACCTATCAACATTCCCATGGCCAAGAGCCATCCGAGATTTAAACACTACCCCGAGGTAAAAGAAGAACACTACAACGCGTTTTTAGGTGTGCCTATTATCCACCAGCGCAAGGTGCTTGGGGTGCTGACGGTACAGCAACAGAAAAGCCGGGTTTTTAACGAAACCGAAGAAGCTTTTGTGGTGACCTTGGCGGTGCAGTTGGCCTCGGTGCTGGCGCATGCCGAAGCCCGAAACCAGTTGCGCTTCGAGGCGGTTGAAAAAGCGCAAGTGGCAACCCGAGAACTCAGGGCCATACCTGGTGCGCCGGGGATTGCCATCGGCGTTGCCTATGTTGCCTATCCGGTAGCTGAATTCAATTCGGTATCACTGCGTAAGGTTTATGACATCGAAGGGCAGGTTAAGCGCTTTTATTTGTCGGTGCAGGCCACCCGCAGGGAATTGAATCAGATGGCCGAAAAGCTGGTGGGTCATTTGCCGGAAGATACCTTAGAGATCTTCGATGTCTACCATCAAATGCTCGAAGCGGCCAGTTTAGGTCGCGAAGTCGAGGCGCAGATAGCCAAAGGTTGGTGTGCCATCAGCGCCCTTAAAATTGTGGTTGAGAAGTTGATCAGCCAGTTTGAGGCAATGAACGACCCCTATATTCGTGAACGGGCGATGGATATCAAAGACCTAGGCCATCGTGTGTTGGGACATTTGCTGCAAAACGAACGGCGTCATAAAAAACTGCCGGCGCGCGCAATTTTGTTTGCCGAAGAAGTGACCGCATCGATGTTGGCAGAGATCCCCAAAGAGCAGCTCAAAGGGGTGGTGTCGATTAAGGGGTCCGGTAACTCACATGCCGCCATCATGGCCAGAGGACTGGGGATCCCCGCGCTGATGGGGGTGGAAAATATTCCATTGTTGCAGCTCGAAGGCGAGACCATCATTATTGACGGCTATGCCGGGAATTTGTTGGTTGCCCCACCTGATGACGTATTGGGCGAGTACGAAAAGCTGCTGGTGGAAGAAAAGGAATTGGAGTTTGAGGTGCAGCAGCAAATGCATCTTAAAGCGGTGTCTAGCGATGGTACGGCGCTGGCGTTGATGCTTAACGCCGGGCTGGGAACCGAGCTTGAGCATAACAATCTCAATCAGTCGGATGTATGTGACGGGATTGGCTTGTTTCGCACCGAATTTTTGTTCATGGTCAAGCAGAGCTTCCCCTCTGAGCAAGAGCAGTTGGAGTTATATCGCAACGTATTGCGTCAGCAAAAAGACCGTCCGGTGATCATGCGAACCCTTGATGTCGGTGGAGATAAATCGCTGCCATACTTGCCTATTGTTGAGGATAACCCGTTTTTGGGTTGGCGCGGCATTCGCCTAACCCTTGATCATCCCGAGATCTTTTTAGTGCAGATCAGGGCGATGATCAAAGCCAATATCGGTTTGGGCAATTTGCATATGATGTTGCCGATGATCAGCGCCGTCGAGGAACTCGAAGAATGTTTACGGCTTATTCGTCAAGCCTACTTTGAGATCAAAGAGGAAATGCCCAGCGAACAGGTTGAGAAACCGCTGGTTGGGGTGATGGTGGAAGTGCCTTCGATGATCTACATGATTGAGGATTTGGCGGAGAAAATCGACTTTTGTTCGGTGGGCAGCAATGATTTGACACAATATTTGCTGGCGGTCGATCGCAACAATGCCCGAGTATCTTCTTTATATGATAATTTTCATCCGGCAGTTTTGCGGGCGCTTAAAGACATCATTGAGAAAACCGACAACTGTGGCCTAATGACCGGCATTTGCGGCGAGCTTGCCGGCGACCCGGGTGGTGCAATATTGCTGTTTGCCATGGGCTATCGCCATTTGAGTATGAACGCCAACAACTTGGCCAAAATCAAGTGGGTGGTGCGTCATGTCGGTATTGAGGAGTGCCAAGTGCTGCTTAGGCAATGTCTCGCAGCCAAACATGGCTCAGTGGTGCGTAAAACCGTCAATCGCTTTTTAGAGGCCAAAGGGCTGGCTGGCTTTATTCGCGCAGGGCGCTAAAGAGCCCTGTCAATTGTGCTGGTGGGCTGCTAAAATTCCCGCACACTTTATACTGGTTCAGGTGTGGATCAATTTGCTCAGTATCTTTTTTATCTGTCTTGCCCTAGGGGCATTGGTCGGCTTTTTAGCGGGTTTGCTAGGCATCGGTGGCGGCCTGATTATTGTGCCGGTATTATCGGTGTTAGTGTTCAAAATGGGCATCGTTGACGCCCAGTCGGCTTTTTTGGTCGCAGTGGCCACCTCACTTTGCTCAATTATCTTCACTTCGTTTTCTTCGGCGCTGACTCATCACAAACACAATAACGTCAATTGGACGTTGTCTTTGTGGATCTTAGTCGGTGTCGCGCTTGGTAGCGGAGTCGGCAGCTTTTTCGCTGAATGGATCAGCGTCGAAATGTTGCGCATCATCTTTGCCGTTACCGTCAGTTTTGTCGCGTTTCGTATGGCGTTTTCCGGCAGCAAACATCCCAGCGAGGCCGACATTAAACCGAGTAAGTGGATATTAATGCCGGTCAGCGGCGTCATTGGTGCTTTGTCGAGCTTAATTGGTATTGGTGGCGGCGCGCTTATCGTACCTATGCTGAGCCAGCTTCATTATGACGTCAAAAAGTCCATCGGTATTGCCTCGGTGGCTGGAACTTGTATTGCCGTAGTGGCAACTGTAGGATATGTCACCTCCGGTTGGGATGAGCACAGCATTACCGACTGGTATTTAGGTTATGTTTACCTGCCGGCGTTGGCCGGGGTGGTCATGACCTCATCTATTTTTGCACCCATTGGCGCGAGGATGGTGCATCGTTTACCTGTGCTGGTATTAAAGCGTCTATTTGCGGCGTTTTTAACAATTGTGGTAGCCAATATGGTGTTTGGCTAGAGAAAAGTGTGAGAAGAACGTGACAGACTACATGAGATTTCCCGATATCGATAAGGTCGCCTTTACCATTCCCAACGTGCCGGTGTTGGGTGACTTGTCGGTTCATTGGTATGGCATTATGTATTTGGTGGGCTTTGTTGCCGCTATGTTTATTGCCAACCGCGCAGCGGACAAGCCTGACTCGGGTTGGACCCGCGAACAGGTTTCCGATTTATTGTTTTATGGCTTTTTAGGGGTGATCTTAGGTGGCCGCTTGGGCTATGTGCTGTTTTATCAGTTCCCGCAGTTTATTGGTGATCCGCTTTATTTGTTTAGAATTCAAGACGGCGGCATGTCATTTCATGGTGGCCTGCTTGGGGTGACTTTGGCGCTTTACTATTTTGCCCGCAAAACCAACAAACAGTTTTTGGACATCGGCGATTTTGCCGCGCCGTTAATTCCGATTGGCCTTGGGGCAGGGCGTATTGGTAATTTTATCAATGACGAGCTGTGGGGGAGAACCACCGACGTGCCGTGGGCCATTATTTTCCCAAATGGCGGCGAACTGCCGCGCCATCCATCGATGCTTTATGAGTTTTTCTTAGAAGGGGTGGTGCTGTTTATTGTTCTTATGTGGTATCGCTCAAAACCACGACCGCAAGGCAGCGTCGGCGCGCTGTTTTTAGTGTGCTACGGTATATTCCGTATTTTGGTTGAGTTTGTCCGTCAGCCGGATGCTCATTTGGTGCATCCGATATTCAACTATATCACTATGGGCCAGATTTTAAGTTTGCCGATGATTGCGATTGGCGGCTGGATCATGTATCGCGGTCATAAGAATCAACAAGTGTCAGTGGGGAGCGTGTGATGAAAGCGTATCTTGAATTATGCCAGCGGATCATTGACCAAGGTGAGTGGGTGGAAAATGAGCGTACCGGCAAAAAATGCCTGACGCTGATCAATGCCGACTTGGAATACGATGTTGAAAACAATCAGTTTCCGCTGATCACGACCCGAAAGAGCTATTGGAAGGCGGCCGTTGCCGAGTTATTGGGTTACTTGCGCGGTTATTCCAGTGCGGCAGATTTTCGTAAAATTGGCTGCAATACTTGGAATGCCAACGCCAATGAAAACGAAGCTTGGCTTAATAATCCCCATCGTCAGGGTGAAGATGATATGGGCCGAGTTTATGGCGTGCAGGGGCGCAGTTGGGCCAAGCCCGATGGCACTCACCTTGACCAGTTAAAGAAAATTGTCGATGACTTAAGCCAAGGCAAAGATGATCGCGGCGAGATCTTGACGTTTTATAATCCCGGCGAGTTTGATATGGGCTGTTTGCGACCTTGTATGCACACCCATCACTTCTCGTTGCTCGGCGGCAAACTTTACCTCAACAGCATTCAGCGTAGTTGTGATGTGCCGCTTGGGCTTAACTTTAATCAGATCCAAGTATATGTGTTACTTGCGCTGATGGCACAAATTACCGGCCATAAGCCAGGCAAAGCCTACCATAAAATAGTCAATGCCCACATTTACCAAGATCAGTTTGAACTGATGCGTGACGTGCAGTTAAAGCGCGAGCCTTTCCCTGCACCACAGTTTAGTATCAACCCAGATATCAAAACCCTCGAAGACATTGAAAGCTGGGTAACCACCGATGACTTTGAAGTGGTTGGCTACCGTCACCACGATCCCATCAAATACCCCTTCGCAGTGTGATCCTCAATCAAGGGGCAATCAAAGGGATTGCTCCTTGATTTTTAACCTGTTGATTTTTCAAGGCTAAGTTAGGTTTGGTGTTTGACCCCTTGATTTGCATTCAACAGGCTGGGAGTAATTGGCGCGGTTTTTGCCTATGTTTGTTCAGTTGAAGCAAACACAGGTAAAAGACCATGAGAGTGTCAATGATTTGCCTCTTGGCGGCAATTCTTTCCGCCTGTACCATCACAGATGGTGGTCAGGTGACGTCAATGGCTGCCGACTCGAAAGATGTCGGGTCTTTGCCGCGCCAAAATTCTGTCCATTTTTATACCGAACGACTGGCGAGTCAGTTGTTCCGTTCGGTGTTGACGTTAAAACCCAATGAAGGTATCGCCATCGGCACCTTTACCCAAGTAGACACTTTAGAACTCAATAAAAATGTCAATCATCCGTTAAGGCTGCTGGGATTACAGCTAGAAGAAGGGTTAATGACCGCTTCTATCAATAAGGGACTCAAGGTGATTGAGTTTAAAACCCGACAAAAACTCTTGCTAAAATCAGACCAGGATTTAATGCTTAGCCGTGACGTAAAGCAGTTACAGAGCAAGCAAAACGTGCGTTATTTTCTCACCGGAACCTTAACCGAACAAGAAACCGGTGTGGTGGTAAACGCCAGATTGATTGATACTGACAATAATCAGGTCATCGCTGCAGCCACCGATTACGTGCCGATGGATACTCTATGGGGTCTTCATAAGGTGCAGATGAAAAACGATTTAATCTACCGAACCGGCTATTAGGGTTTTGGAGGACTACCATGAAGAAACTGATCGCCACTTGTATCGCCACAGCCCTGCTTTCAGGCTGCCAGCTGACCGACTGGGTTACGGCTGAATCGACACCGCCGCCGAGTAATCTTGGGGTGGATGAAAACGGCAGACTCACCGATAGCTTACCCGTTGAAACCACCTCTGCCGAAATGCGCGGCGACAACCGTGCAGGCATGACCAACACCACTGCTGCCGATAGCAATTTTCAGCCCGGCACGCAAGGTCAGGTCGGTGACGGTATTGTCACTTGGCGTCAGTCTCACGGCACGCCGATGGTAAAAAACATCAATCATTTTGTCCGTGGCATCATGCACTCGTTGGTGGACAATGTGCATTATATCAATGACAAAACGCCAATTGGTGTCGCCAGCTTTATTTACCTTGACGGCGCCTATAATGAGTCGGGACTGCTGGGTAATCAAATTGCCGAGAGTTTCATGCATGAAGTGCATCAATTCGGCATTCCGGTGATCGATTACAAAACTACCGACTATATCCGCGTCACCGAAAGTGGAGATTTCATTTTTAGCCGTGACTTTTTAGAACTTAAAGATGAGTTGCCAATCAAGTATGTGTTGGCCGGTACTTTGGTGAAACATCAAGCCGGTATTTTGGTTAATGCCCGGATCATCGGTTTGACCTCAAAAGCCATTGTTGCCTCTGCTCAGGGCTTTATTCCCAATGCGGTTGCCGAGGCGTTGATGCCAAGCAAAGAGCATGATGGTATTTTGCTGCTGCAAGGGGATTGATATGACGTTTATCCGATTTTCTGCCATGCTGGCATTCGTCGGCACACTAACCGGTTGCGCTTTGATGACGCAAATCAACGGTGGCGATAACAGCGACTGTATTGATCACAACGGCAACAACCGATGCGGTACGATAGAAACCAATCAGCCGCAGGAGACTGCACAGCGAATACCAAACTATAATAACGATGGCCTCAAAACCCGTTACTCCAATAAATTGCTTAGTCACTATGTCGAACAAATGGCGATGCAAATGGTTGGGACTAAGCCGCCGGAATTGACGACACCAGTTGCGGTTGCGTCTTTTGTACAATTTGACTCGACGTTGGCCCGCACCGATGTGTTGGGTAATCAATTGGCGGAGTCTTTCATTCATGAGTTGCAGGCGTTTGGATTGCCGGTGGTTGATTACAAGGTTACAGGCGCCATTCGTATTACGCCACGGGGCGACTTTGCCTTTTCTCGCGAAGTTGCGGAGTTGGAACGCGATCAAGCCATTGGTTATATTCTGTCGGGCACCATTATTCATGCTCAAGATGGTGTGGTGGTCAACGCCCGTATCGTCGGTCTTTCAAGCAAACGGGTGGTGGCTTCCGCCGAGAGCTTTATCCCCGGCTTTGTATTAAATAAGCTCTATCCCAACTCGGCGCCAATGGTTCAATAGCCACGGCGCATTCGTTGCCAATCTTGGATCTCAATTGGCGATAGGCTATGCTAGCGGCATTCATTTGCCGCAAGCTTAATTCTATGTCCTCACTGCCGCTGCGCCTTTATCCGGCGAAACCAAGCAAAGTTTATCTCTATGGCACCTGTCTGATTGACAGCCTGTATCCCGACAGTGGTATTGCTGCCATTGAGCTGCTTGAATCTCAAGGCATTGAGGTGATATTTGAACAGGCGCAAAGCTGCTGCGGCCAACCGCCTTACAATAGCGGATATGCCCATCAGGCAGCAAAGGTTGCCGAAGCTCAAGTGGCGCTTTTTCCTTTGCCCATTCCGATTGTGGTCTTATCCGGCTCATGCGCCGGTATGATACGACATCACTATCCTGAACTGCTTATAGATCATGCCCTTGGCGCATTTTGCGAGCGGGTATTTGAGTTGAGCGAGTTTTTATACCATGTGCTGAATATTCAGCTTAAAGACAAAGGCGCACCAGAGCGCATTGCGCTGCACACTTCCTGCGCGGCAAGGCGCGAAATGCATAGCCATATTAGCTGCCAAAAACTGCTGCAACAGTTAACCAATGTTACTTTGGTTGAACACCAAGACGCCAATGAGTGTTGTGGCTTTGGCGGTACTTTTGCGCTTAAACATGGGGATATTTCAGCGGCCATGGTACAAGACAAAACCCATAACCTACTGAGCGTTAAAGTGGATCGCTACGTCAGTGCCGACTGGGGCTGTATGGCCAACATCAATGGCGCACTGGCCAAACAGCAGGCGCCGCTTGAAGGTATGCATATCGCCAGTTATTTGTGGCAACGTATGGGTGGTGAAAAGTCATGACATTTGCCCCTGAGTCTTTTCGCGACAATGTGTCACAGGCACTGAAAGATCAGCAACTTCGGCAAAACATTAAAGGCGCCACCGATTATTTTGCTGCCAACCGTCAACGCACTGTCGCCGCTGATGAGCATTTTGAACAATTAAGAGAGCAGGGGCGACTGATCAAACAGCGCTGTTTGGCAAAATTGCCTGAGTTGCTTGAACAGCTAGAGCACAAGCTCACCGCCAATGGCATTAAGGTGCACTGGGCACAAACCACCGAGCAAGCGAACGAGACCATTGCCCAATTGCTCGCACAGCATGGGGCGACTAGGGCGGTTAAAGGTAAGTCGATGGTGTCTGAGGAGACTGAACTCAACGACCATTTGAATGCCCGTGGTGTCGAAACCCTTGAAACGGATATGGGTGAGTATATTGTTCAGCTTGAACACGAAAGACCTTCACATATTCTGGCTCCGGCTATCCATAAAAACAAAGTCGAAGTGGCGCAGATCTTTGATAAACATATCGAGGGCCTCGGCTACACCGAAGATGTGGATGCACTGATTTTGGCAGCGCGTCATGTGATGCGCGATAAGTTTAAACAGGCTGATGTGGGGATCACTGGGGTCAACTTTGCGGTGGCACAGACCGGTACTCTATGTTTGGTGGAAAATGAAGGCAACGGCCGCATGTGCTCTACAGTGCCTGATCTACATATTGCCATTACCGGGATAGAAAAGGTCGTTGAGTCGCTAAGTGATATCCCGCCACTGCTCAGCTTACTCACCCGCAGCGCCACAGGGCAGGTGCTTTCGACTTATTTTAATATGATCAGCCATCCACGCAAAAGCGGTGAAAAAGACGGACCTAAAGCGGTTCATTTGGTGTTACTGGACAATGGTCGTAGCGATGCATTTGGCGATGAGGCATTTCGTCAAACGTTGCAGTGTATTCGTTGCAGCGCCTGTATGAATCATTGTCCGGTCTATCGCCGGGTTGGTGGCCATGCCTATGGCACTGTTTATCCCGGCCCTATCGGTCAAATATTAACCCCGCATATGCAAGGGCTGGACAAGACGCAAGATCTGCCAACGGCCTCGACGCTGTGCGGCAGTTGCGCCGAGGTATGCCCGGTTAAAATTCCTATTCCCCAGTTGCTGTTAAGGCTGCGAATGTTTGCGCAAATGCCAGATAAGGACGAAAAGCCCGTGGTTGCTGGGCAAGGGGCCGGTCGTAAAAGCGCTGAGGCGTTTATTTGGTGGCTGTGGCGTTACTTTCATCAATCTGGCAGGCGTTACCGTTTGTTGACCTACATGCTGACAAAAATGCGTTGGGCATTGCCGCGGGTCATTAAACCTTGGACGGATAGCCGCGAGCTACCAACAGTGGCTAAGATGACTTTGCATCAACGGGTTAAGCAGCGCCAGCGGCAACAGGGAGCAAAACGATGAATGCCAAGCAAGCCATTCTCGCCAAGCTCAAAGCGGCTCAGGGAAATCGAGCGATGACGGATTTACCCGATGAACCTGACTACCCATTGAGCCAACTTGATAGTGCTGAGCAGTATCGTCAGTGGGTTGAGTTGCTTGAGCGCAATCAAGCGGTGGTCATTGAAACGGTTGCGGCTGATATCGCCGAGGTGGTTACTCAGCAGATGAAACGCCTTGGTCTTAAGTCGCTACTTTATGGTGAAAATACGCCCTTTGCGGCGCAGTTCAAGGCTTTTGCCGCTGAGCTTGAAGCAACGGCTTTTGATTTTGAACTCGATACGCAAGCAAAAGCGTTCTTGTTTGAGCAAGTCGATGCGGGGATCACCACCTGTCATAGCGCCATTGCCGCGCTCGGCGCAATTGTGCTGTGGCCGGATAAAAATGAGCCGCGCACACTTTCGCTGGTGCCCAGTGCACACTTTGTCGTGGTTAGACGAGAGCAACTATATGCCGATTGGCCAACATTGCTCAAACAGCAGCAATGGCAAGAGAATTTGCCGACCAATGTACTGTTGATCTCAGGGCCTTCTAAAACCGGTGATATTCAGCAGTATATGGCTTTTGGTGCTCATGGCCCTAAGCATTTGATTGTGCTGGTGGTTTAACCGCTTTTTCGAGCTCGTTCAACAGGCTCTCCATATCATAGCTGGCAAGGTAGCTTTTGAGGTGTTTTGCCAAGGCTTCGCCCTGCGGGCAATGTTCGGCCAGCGCGGATAGACCTCGCTCTAAGCGGGTGATCTCGTAGTCACTGGCACCTTGGTAAAGATCTTGATAAATCGCCTCGGGGATCTCACATTGCAGATCATCGCTATTGGCTTTATCGTTTTGGCTGTTTGTTGAGGCGTACTCCAGCTCAACATCAAGCAGTTGGAAGATACATTCGTATATGGTTTCAAAACGAAATGGTTTGGCAATGTAATAGTCAAAACCCATAGCGAGATAGCGTTCGACATCTTGACGCAGGGCGTGGGCAGTGACAACCACGCAGGCGGGCGCCTCTTGTTTGAATTGGCGATGAATGGCCTTGACCGCACTTTCGCCGTCCATAATCGGCATTCTGATGTCCATAAAGACCAGCTGGGGCAACGTTTTGACGCCGTTTAGCATATCGAGCGCCTGCTGGCCATGCTCGGCTTGTTCGGTGGTGATCCCGACATCTTGCAACATGCGACACAATATATCGCGATTTTCTTTGATGTCATCGACAACCAGCGCGCGAATCTGATGGCCACAGTTCATTCTGACCGACTGGAGCTGTCTGGCTTTGGTGCGCTCTATGCTGTGCGCCGCTGGCGCCAGCGGTAAGGTAAAGTAGAAGTGGCTACCAAACCCCGGCTTTGAATCTACCTGTAAGGTGCCGCCCATTAGGGCAACCTGACGATAGGCAATGGCTAGGCCAAGCCCTGTGCCACCGTGTTTACTCCCTTCGATTGTTTGACCGAAGGCTTTGAACACATCTTGCAGCGCATTGTTGTCGATGCCGACCCCACTGTCGATGATGCTGAAGCGATAGCTGTTGGGTTGAGGCTGAGACAATTGTAAAATGATGCCGCCCTCATAGGTGAACTTTAGCGCGTTACCCAGCAGGTTGATCAATACTTGGCGCAGTTTACCCTGATCGCCTATCACCGGCAGATCATCACGGCATTCATTAATGAATTCCCAACCGAGGTTTTTCTCCCGGGCGCGGTTTTGAAACATGATCCCAATGCCTTTGATCAAATCCACCAGTTCGAAGGGGGCTTCGAGTAATTGCATTTCGTCGGCTTCGATTTTCGAGATATCGAGAATGTTGTTGATAAGCTCAAGCAAATGATCCGATGAGCGGGCGATGACCTCAAGGCTATGGCGCTGGCGTTCGTTGAGATTGCTGTCTCTGGCCAGTATTTGAGTATGGCCGAGTACGGCATTGAGCGGCGTGCGGATCTCATGGGATACATTGGCCAAAAAGGCGCTTTTGGCTTTGTTGGCCTTCTCTGCGTTAATGCGTGCCAACTCGGCATTTTGCTGCGCTTCGACGGCGTTGTTTTTCGCCAGCACAAGCGCTTTTTGCCTGAGGTTACGCATGTAGGCAAAGGCGCCTAAGATCACCAATAAAAAAGCGATGTAAAGGGTGTAGGCCCACCAAGAAGCCCAAGGGGGTGGCCTGATAAACAACTCAATGGCTCTTGGCTGTTCGACAAAGATCCCTTCGTGGTTGCTGGCGCGAACGCGAAAAACGTAATGTCCGGGGCTTAAGTTGGAATAGGTGGCACGACGATTGTCATAACGGGTTTGCAGCCACTCATTGTCAAAACCTTGCAATTGGTATTCGTATTGATTCTTCTTTGGGTCGGCATAATGCAGTGCGGCAAACTCAAACGAGAGCAATTTGTCGTCATGAGACAGGGTGATGGCACCGGTGTGGTTTATCGATTGACTCAGTACGGTGGAGTTGTCGGTGCTGATGGCGACGCTTTTGTTTTGCAGTTGAAAATCCAGCAGTACCAACTTGGGCGGCTGGCTGGTGGTGAGCACCTGTTCGGGATAAAACGCACAAAAACGATTTTCACTGGCAAAAAACAGTTGTCCGTCCTTAGCTTGAAAATAGCCACCTTGATTGGCGCCGGTGCATCTGGCCTGAAGCCCGATATGGTTCTTAATGTTGTAAGAATGACGGTCCATGCGGCTGATGCCGCCCTCACCGAGCCATAAGTAGCCCTGTGCATCGCCGAGCACGGCGGTCACTCTGTCTTTGACCAAACCTTGTTTACGACTGATCCGCAAAAACTCGCCGCTTTGAACATCGAGTTTGTTCAGGCCGTGCAACGTACCAATCCATAGCTGGTCAACCGAGCTTTGATATAGGCTGAACACGGTATTATTACTCAGGCTCAGTGCCGAGGCCGGATCATGGAGGTAGTGACTGAATTGTCCGCTGCGGCTGTCAAATCGACTTAAACCGCCGCCATGGGTACCGAGCCATAATATACCATCACTACTTGGCGCGATGGCATTGATGTTGTTTAGGCCCACCAGCTGTTTGGGATTATCTTGAATGTAGCGGCTGAAGTTGTCCTGATGGGGGTTGTATCGATTGAGCCCTTGGGCTGTCGCTATCCACAGTGTGCCTTGTGGTGTCGATACAATGGCTTTTATGGTGTTGTTGCTCAAACTGTCGGGGCGATTGGGGTCAAACTGGTAGTGGGTAAAGGTGCTTTCTTGGGGGTTGAAGCGATTGAGGCCACCATTTTGTGTGCCGACCCATAGGTTGCCTTGAGTATCTTCGTCGATGGCCAATACGCTATCATCACTGAGGCTGCCGGGTAGACCGGCTTCATGTTTAAAGTGTAAAAATTGTCCGGTATGACGATTGTAGCGATTGAGACCTGATTCTGTGCCGACCCAAATGGTGCCTCTGATATCTTTGTAGATGGCGTGTATATAGCCTTCTGTGAGACTGCCGGGGACTTCCGCGTCGTACTGATACATACCGAAGCGTGCGCTTTGCGGGTCGAACTTGGCTATTCCAGAGCCGAAAAGACCAAGCCAGATAAGCCCGGTATTGTCTTGAATGATGGCAAAGACATCATTGTCGCCGATGCTGAATTTATCTTGTGGATTATGCTGATATCGCGTCCACTGGCGGCGTTTGGGGTTGTAGCGGCTCAGCCCACCAAAGCGCGTACCGACCCAAAGGTTACCTTTGTCGTCTTCAAACAGGGCATAAATATGGTCAGAGCCTAAACTTTCACTGTCGATACTATCGTAGTGAAAGCGCTCAAAGTGTTCGGTCATCGGGTCGAAGCGGTTGAGTCCGCCGCCTTGAGTGCCGACCCATAGGTTGCCTTGTTTATCGATGTGCAGCGCTCTTACCTTGTCATGACTGAGGCTGTCACGCTGTTTTTGGTTGTGACGGTAATAACGGTGCTTTTGATTATTCGGGTCGAAGCGCACCAGACCGCTGCCGGAGGTCCCCAGCCAGAGCTGACCGAGGCTGTCTTGTACGATGGCTTGTACTTTATTGAGACTGTCGGTATTGGAGAGGTTCAAGGGGTAGTGGTCGAACTGGCCAGTGGACAAATTGACCCGTGTCAGCGTATTTTGGCTGCCGAGCCAGAGCCTTTGCTCGGTGTCTTGGTATAGGGCGAAGACGCTTTGGTTGTGAAGTTTGGTTGATGAACTCGGTTGGGTGTTGAAGCGTGAAAACGTTTCGGTCTGGCTGTGATACATGGCGAGACCCGCAAACTCGGTGCCTATCCATAATCGTCCCTGACTATCGACCAATAGGCTTTCGATGACGTTGCCCGGCAGGGTGTGAGGGTCGTCCGGGTCAAAGCGATATACTTTAAAGCTGTAGCCGTCAAAACGATAAAGCCCGTCCAAAGTGCCGACCCAGATAAAACCGTCATTGTCTTGTGCCATGGCTTTGACTTCAAGATTGGACAGGCCGGCGGCGGCGCTGATGTTGTCGAAACGATATTGCGTGGTAACCGGTTCAAAGCCGTGGGCAAGTGAGACATAGCTTAGCAACAACAGTGCGATACAATACTTGAGCACTCGCTTTACTCTCCACCGCCAACAGTTGAGCGGGTACTAAGACGGACTGACAAAACGGTCAGTTTCATTTTCCGACGGTGTTTGGTAAAACAGCCGTCAACATTTTGGCGTTGCAAACTCATGGTGTTCAGGTTGTGCTATGGTGACTAACAGTATAGTGCAGGTTTGTACTCAAAAGGAGATAAAATTGCCCCTGAAATAGCGTCAACTTAACCATAGAGACGCTTTTTCACCTTAAACCATTAAGTTATCCGCCCGCAAAAAACTTGAATTGAAAATTTTAGCCGCTATGATAGGCGGCTAATGGTCTGTGGCCCCATAGTTTAATGGATAAAACAAGCCCCTCCTAAGGGTTAGATCTTGGTTCGATTCCAGGTGGGGCCGCCAACCGCTATTTCAATGGAATGTTTTCCGTGCTGGCCAAATAAGCTTGACGGGCGACATTCGCCAGTTTTTGCATCAGTTCATCATCACTTTGCTCAAGTAACTGGGCAGTTAACAAGCACACCGATTGACAAGATTTATCGGTGGCAAAGTCTGCTTCTATCAAGTGTCCGAGCGCTTCTATTTGCAATTGTTGTTCTGTTCTCATCAGCATATCCTCGTTTTGCTCTTTAGCGGTGTCTTTCTAAATTGATTTTATTTGGCAATACATTGATAATCTTAAATTCGAGCAATCGCTAAGCAGAAATTGTGCCACACAAATTGTCTGGGTACAAACTCTGTTTGACGCTGATTTGTGGATGGGTTGTGGACGGGAATTCTATCTCCGTCTAGACTTTTAGTTTGTGTACGCAGATAGCTGCTTTAGGCATAATCCATGCCTTTGGGTAGACATCTTTTGATGAGTAACTCTAACGATGAAAAAAACCAATACCGTAACAACGGAAGATATCCTGCTGAAACTGTGTAATTCTGTGTGTAATGTTTTAGGCAGTGCCACAGGCTGCGATATTTCTTTCTCTCCGATGATCCAGCGCATTCATAAAACCAGCCTACGACCGGACATCGGCTGTTTTGTGCTGTTCGATGGTGGATTCTCCGGTTTGGTGGTATTGAACTTTTCTGCTCACTCGGCAATTGAATTGTACCAAAACTACATGACCAATATGGGGATCCCCAAAGAGGAGCTGGCCACGCAACATACCTCTGATGAGGTCAGTAATGTGATGGGCGAGCTGATGAATCAGATCTTGGGCGACTTTACCGGCAGAGTCGGTAAAGAACTGCAAACTTCAATCAATCAAAATCAGCCGAAGATGTTGACCATTAATAAACAGGTTAACGTGTCTATCGATACCCAACTTGACCGCGCGCAAGCCAGACGCGTGTCTTTCTTTACCGAAAAACATCATATCTTCTATCTAGAATTGGCGATGGATAAAACCGAGTTCATGACGTTGCAGGATTTTGAACCTGAAGCGGAGATAGACCCTGATGACATTCTAGCCGGTCATCAAAATGCCGCCCCTGTGGTCAAAGACAGCCCTGCGGCAGGGGACGATGAAGTCGATGACGACTTTTTGCGTGAGCTAGGTTTATAACAAGAAGTCACCTCAACAATGGCATTAAAAGCAACTGTACATAAAGCTTTGGTACAGCTGTCGGACATGGACCGACATATTTATCAAAGCTTGAGCCTTACTTTGGCGCAACACCCTTCAGAAACCGATCAACGTATGATGTGCCGCTTGGTGGCGTTTTTATTTCATTACAACGAGCAACTGCAATTTACTAAAGGGTTGTGTGTCGATGATGAACCGGAGATCTGGCAACTCGATTACTCAGGTGAAGTGACACTGTGGATAGACTTTGGGCTGGTAGATGAAAAACGTATTCGTAAAGCTTGCGGCCGTGCCAAAACCGTGGTGATTTATTGCTATGGTCAAGGCGATGCCGACAACTGGTGGCAAAAAGTTCAGCCCAAGCTAACGCGTTTCGACAACCTGACGGTCTATCGAATCCCCAACGAAGTGCTCGCGCCTTTATCTGGTTTGGCCAGTAAGACCATGACATTACAATGTAGTATCGATCAAGGTGAAATGTGGCTTAGCGACGCCACCAATAGTGTTCAGCTCAGTCTGGAGACTTTATACGACAGCCATTGAGCGAGATCAATTAACCTGCCGATACAAACATATTTACAATCCCATCCTCGACAAACCCGGCTGGATTTGGCAAGGTCATCCTCGAAAAACTAACAACCGGCTTTAGGGCGTTTAGCCAACGGCTGCCACGGTGAGGGTTTTTGCCAAGACCCGACAGGCTCTATTGCGGTTATCGATAAAATTAAAATTGTAGGTTTATCATGTCATTTAAACAGTCTAAATTGGCCGCAGCTGTGGCCTTATGTGTGTTTAGCGCCGGTAATCTGGTCGTGACGCCAACCTTGGCTTTTGGCGCCGACGACGCTAAGGCGACCGCCGAGAAGAAAGAGGACGGAAAGACTCAATGGAATGTGCTCGACGCCCCGGGCCACAAAAAAACCATCACTATCGACACTGACGAGACCACTTGGTCAAACGTCGATGTTAGCCCTGATGGCAAAACCATTATTTTCGATATGCTCGGTGACATTTACGCCATGGACATCAATGGTGGCGAAGCCAAAGCTTTGACTGCTGACATGGCCTGGAATATCGAGCCGCGCTTTAGCCCAGATGGTAAGCAAATCGCTTTCATTTCCGACCGTGCCGGCGCTGACAATATTTGGCTGATGGATGCAGATGGTAGCAACCTCAAGCAGATCACCAAAGAAAAGCATCATATTTTGCATAACCCGTACTGGAGTCCAGACGGCAACTATATTCTTGGTAAACAGTCGCACATGACCGGTCGTTCAATCGGTGCCGGCTCAATTTGGATGTATCATAAAAGTGGTGGTGAAGGTGTAGAGGTTCGTGCCAGACTACACGGCGCCGCCTCGCAAAAAACCATTGCAGAGCCGTCGTTCTCTCCTGACGGCCGCTATGTCTACTATGCCTTGGACGGCACGCCGGGCACGCGTTGGGAATACAACAAAAATGCCACAGGCTCAGTCTTTGAAGTTCGTCGCTATGACACGGTTAAAGGCGAAGAAGAAGTGCTGATTCGCGGTGCCGGTGGTGCGGTAAGACCAACCCCGAGCAGCAATGGCCGCTATGTTGCCTATGTTAAGCGTATCGACAACAAGAGCGCGCTTTATCTCAAAGAGCTGGCTTCTGGCAAAGACATTCAAATTTATGTCGGTTTAGATAGAGACTTGCAAGAAACCAACGGCGAATACGGCAACACTGCGCAGTTCTCGTGGACACCAGATGATAAAAGCATCGTGTTCTGGTCTGGCGGTAAATTCCACAGCGTCGATATCAAGAGCAAGCAGGTTAAGCAGATCCCAATGCACGTTAAGGTTGAGAAGCAAGTGACCGATGCGCTTAAATTTGCTGTCGATGTTGCCCCGGATTCATTCAAAGTGAAAATGGCGCGCTGGACTCAGGTGTCTCCTGACGGTGAAACGGCGTTGTTCCAAGCGCTTGGTCACATTTATGTACGTGATTTAGATAGCGGCAAGGTCAAGCGTTTGACCAAGCAAAGCGACCACTTTGAATTCTATCCAAGCTTCTCTCGCGATGGCAAATATGTTGTCTACACCACGTGGAATGACAAAAAGTTGGGTGAAGTACGTATCGCCGATGTCAGACGTGGCAAGAGCCGTGTGATCTCGTTGCAAAAAGGTCATTACGTCGAGCCGAGCTTCTCGCCTGATGGCAATAAGGTTGTTTATCGTAAAGTGACCGGTGGTTTCCTATTGGATGGTGACTGGTCGATGAAGCCGGGTATCTATGTTGCTGATAGTAAAGGCAAGTCTAATACTTTGGTAACCAAATCTGGCGGCAACGCCCATTTTGCCAATGACAGTTCACGCATTTTCTTCAGCGCTGGTGGCGAAGATGAGAATGAGTTGGTGCTTAAAAGCATTGATTTGACCGGTCATGAAGAACGAACGCACTTTACCGGTTCATATGTCACCGATTACCGGGTGTCACCTGACGGTAAATGGATTGCGTTCCAGCAGCATTTCAACACGTTTGTTGCGCCGTTTATGCCTAGCGGCAAAACGATGCCTATCGACCAAGACACCACGGCATTCCCAGTGGCCAAGGTTTCTAAAGCCTCTGGCGACTATCTGAACTGGCGTGCCGACAGCAAAGAGTTGACTTGGGCATTCGGTCCTACTTTATATCGTCGTGAACTTAAAGATACTTTTGCCTTCTTAAAAGGGGCGCCTGAGACCTTGCCAGAGGCAGTGGATAAAGGTATCGATGTTGGCTTCACGCAAAAGGCAGACAAACCTGAAGGCATGTTGGCCCTTGTCGGTGGTCGTGTTGTGACCATGCGCAACGCCGATAAAGAGCAAGAAGTGATTGAAAACGGCGTGGTATTGATTGAAAACAACCGCATTAAAGCCGTTGGCAAACAAGGCGAAGTGAAGATCCCAAGCAGCGCCAAAACCATCGATATCTCAGGTAAGACTGTGATCCCTGGTTTGGTTGACGTTCATGCCCACGGTAGCTATGCCAGTTATGAGATCCAACCACAGCAAAACTGGAATCAATACTCCAACCTATCGTTTGGTGTGACGACTATCCATGATCCGTCAAACAATACCTCTGAGGTATTCTCAATGGCAGAGTTGGCCAAGTCCGGTCAAACGGTGGCGCCGCGTATTTTCTCGGTAGGTCGTATTTTGTACGCTGCTCACGCAGCAGGCTACAAGACCATTATTGACAGTCTTGATGATGCCAAGTTCCATGTTAAACGCTTGAAAGATGCCGGTGCGATTTCTGTGAAAAGTTATAACCACCCGCGTCGTGATACCCGTCAACAGGTATTGACTGCCGCTCGTGAACTAGAAATGATGGTGGTGCCGGAAGGTGGCGCCAAGTTCCAGCCGAATATGAACATGGTCGTTGATGGTCATACCGGTGTTGAACATGCCATTCCTGTTAGCGATGTCTATTCAGATGTCGTGCAGTTCTGGGGTCAGACCGAAGTGGATTATACCCCGACCTTTGTTGTTGCCTACGGTGGTATTACCGGTGAGACCTACTGGTATGAGCATACTGATGTATGGAAAAACAAACGTTTGATGAGCTTTGTTCCGCGCGAGATAGTCGAGCCGATGTCCAACCGCCGTACCAAAGCGCCAGAAAGCCATTACAACCATATCGACGTTGCCAAGTCGGCGAAAAAACTGCGTGATGCTGGTGTTGGCGTACAGATTGGTGCTCACGGTCAGCGTGAAGGTTTAGCCGCTCACTGGGAAATTTGGAGTATGGCACAAGGCGGATTCACGCCTTGGGAAGCACTTCGTGGCGGTACTATCGATGGCGCCAAATATCTGGCCATGGATAAAGACCTCGGTTCAATTGAAGCGGGCAAGCTGGCAGACCTTGCGATCATTGACGGCAACCCGCTCAATGATATCCGTCAGTCTGAGAAAGTGGCATACACGGTGATCAACGGTCGTATTTATGACTCGGCGACGATGAATGAAGTGGGTAACTACGATAAGCCGCGTGATAAGTTCTTCTTCGAAACGCGTAGTGGTGCCAATATGCATCCGAATACCAAAGCCTATATGGATGAGAAAGCGCATAAATATCATTGGAAACACAATTAATTGATGGTTTAAAAAATCATCCAATGATTTTGTTCTAAAATTTAACGCTTTTATCAATTTGAAAGCCCTTGGGGAATAACGCCAAGGGTTTTTTTATGCCCATTTAATAAGGTTTTTTGCTGTTGTGAATGCCATCTTTTTTAGCGATAAACATCTTAACTATTTGAATTGAATCGGCTAACTGTCGTCAGGATGACAAGGACAGGTATGGTCTTAATGTTGGATTAAAAAACAAGAAATGTGCAATAAAAGAACATTCAAGACATGATAAATTAATTTTTGTAAAGGTCTTGTAACAAGAAATTAACGGTGCTAGGATGATGCTGTTTCGGGTAATGACCTAAATCAACAACGAAACATAACGCTAATAAAAAGAACAATAAGCAACAACAAGAATAAGACACAAAGCTGCCTATAACGGCAACAGCTGATTATTAAATAGAACATAATAAATTAATCACATAACAAGGTAGGAATAAATCCATGAAATTCAATCTAAGCAAATTATCTACAGCTTTGGTATTGGGTACTTTGGCATTAGGCGCCAACGCAAAAACCACTTCTGACGACATCTTAGGCCAAAACGCTGACTTCGCCGGACACGGTGGTGACATTCATTTCGTCGGTCACGACGGCCATATCAAAAACGGTAAGCGTTGTGCTCACGAAAACATCACGCCACAACGTCAGCATGCTATCGAGCGTCGCTTGTCTGCATACAAAAAGCAAAACGGATTGAATGACGAATTGGCTTCTTTGGCCGGTTTTGCTGCCAACGACATCAGTGTTTGGTTCCACGTTGTTTATGAAAGCAAGCGTGGCCAAGAAAACGGTAACATCCCTGATTCAATGATCTTAGATCAAATGGATGTACTGAACAGCGCCTTCGCTGGTACTGGCTTCTCTTTCTCTTTGGGTGGCATCACTCGCACTAAAAACAACCAATGGTATACTGGTTGCTACTCTTCAGGTGCCGAGTCTTCAATGAAACAGTCTTTGGCCGTTGACCCTGCGCACAACTTGAACGTTTATACCTGTTCACCACGCGGCGGTATCTTAGGTTATGCTCGCTTCCCTGATTCATACCCAGAAACCAGCTACATGCACGGTGTTGTATTGTTAGATGAATCTTTGCCTGGCGGCAGCGCTGCACCTTACAACTTGGGTGACACCGGTACTCACGAAGTCGGTCATTACTTAGGCTTGTACCACACTTTCCAAGGTGGTTGTAATGCACCTGGCGACTCTGTAGCCGATACGCCAGCTGAAGCTAGCGCAGCCTACGGTTGTCCTACTGGCCGTGATACCTGTGCTGGTGGCGGTGCTGACCCAATCTACAACTTCATGGATTACACTGACGATTCATGTATGAACCAGTTCACCAACGACCAAACCACTCGTATGCACAACATGGTTAATACTTACAAGCCTTCTTTGTAAGACCAGATTTTTAAACGAGTTTAAAAATTAAAAAACCGGGCGGATGCGATGCATCCGCCCGGTTTTTATGTATAGGGATATACGGTATAGGTTGATTTTTGTTGGGCGTTGCCCAACAACAACCAACCTATAATGTAATGCCAGCGTGGAAGCCTCAAAAAAGTGAATAACAACCAACCTATAATGTAATGCCAGCGTGGAAGCCTCAAAAAAGTGAATAACAACCAACCTATAATGTAATGCCAGCGTGGAAGTCTCAAAAAAAAGAGAACAACAGCCAACCCATAGCGTAATGCCAGCGTGAAAGTCTTAAAAGAGTGGCCAACAATCAATTTAAATGGCGCATTTAACAATTAATTAACTGGTCTAATATGTCAGGATATTCGTTGTTTTGTGTCTTGCCATTCTATTTAACCACCTGTTTTTAAATGCTATTTCCTTTTCACTGTTGTTTTTTTAGCAAAAAAACGGTTAAAAATTTTCTTTATGTTTACTGTTGAAACAAAAAATTAACAATGTTAGGATGCTTGTGCTTTCGGGATATGCCGAAACAGATACATAACAGAATTAAATAAGTTCGAAGAATTATAAGAACACCAATAACAATAAGACTTTTAATTAAAATTTGAAATTTGAAATAAATTAAAAGGTAGGAAGAATCCATGAAATTCAATCTGAGCAAATTATCAGCAGCTTTGGTTCTAGGTACTCTGGCTCTGGGTGCAAATGCAAAAACTGTTTCTGACGACGTATTGGGCCAAAACCCTGACTTCGCTGGTCACGGCGCCGACGTACACTTCATCGGCCACGACGGTCACATCAAAAACGGTAAGCGTTGTGCACACGAGAACCTAAGCCCAATTCGTAAAAACGCCATCGAGCGTCGTTTGGCTGCTTATAAGAAGCAAAACGGTTTGAGCAACGACTTGGCTTCTTTCACCGGTGTTACTGCCAATGACATCACTGTACAGTGGCACGTTATCTACTCAGAAACTCGTAAAGACGGCGTTCAAGGTAACATTCCTGATTCAATGATCTTCGATCAAATGGATGTATTGAACAGCGCATTTGCCGGTACTGGTTTCACTTTCTCAATGGGTGGCATTACTCGTACTAAAAACAACCGTTGGTACACTGGTTGTTACTCGTCACAGCTTGAAGGCAAAATCAAGCAATCTTTGGCTGTTGACCCTGCGCACAACCTGAACATGTACACCTGTTCTCCTAAAGGCGGTATCTTAGGTTATGCTCGTTTCCCTGATTCATATGCTGAAAACAACTACATGCACGGTGTTGTATTGTTAGACCAATCTTTGCCAGGCGGTACTGCTGCACCTTACAACTTGGGTGACACCGGTACTCACGAAGTTGGTCACTACTTAGGTTTGTACCACACTTTCCAAGGCGGCTGTGCAGCACCTGGCGACTCTGTAGCTGATACACCAGCTGAAGAAAGTGCAGCTTACGGCTGTCCTACTGGTCGTGATACCTGTGCCGGTGGCGGTGCTGACCCAATCTTGAACTTCATGGACTACACTGATGACTCGTGCATGAACCAGTTCACTCAAGGTCAAGTAGACCGTATGCACAACATGGTTAACACTTACCGTCCTTCACTGTAAGTTAGATTTTTAAACCAGTTTAAAAAAGGGGCAGATGCTACGCATCTGCCCCTTTTGTATAGGGATATACGGTATGTCCCAAACCGTAGTTAGCGCGCAGGTTAAATGCTCAGCCTACAAAACTGTCTCGACTGTATCAAGCACCTGCCCATAGGGATATTGTTCAAATGCGCCAAACCCCGCCATTTTTCTGGCCTTCATCTTGGTAAACACCGGCACTGATAAACCGCACAAGAATTTGCTTAGCAACGCTGGGGTCACTTCAACTGGGCTTTGCTGTCTGAACTCATCACAATATTGCGCTAATGCTTGTCTGCTTATCGGCGCTTGCGGCTGCGGTTTAGGCAAATGGGCAATACTGCCTTCACATACCGAACAATGGCCACATGGTTCTGTGAGCTGATGATCTCCGAAATGCTCCGCGAGCTTTTGCGACAGACAACGGTCTGACTCAAAAAAGGCCAATAGGTTGTGAATACGTGCCACTTCGCTGTTTTCTTTGCTTTTAAAGTGTTGGTAGAGTTGCTCGCTCAAGTCGTCAATTGACAATGAGTGATTGCTGACACGATAAACATCGGTCATTTGTTTGGCTTGTAGTTCAACCAATTGTTTTTCATCAAAGTATTCCAGCGCGGCAATGGCGCGGCTGCGCTCGGCGCCATAACTCAAATATAGGGCATCAAAGTCGATGGTATACCAAGTTCTGGCTTTCGTTGCGGTGTTGAGCAGTGCCTCGACAAATTGCTTTCTCTCACCATCAAAGCGTGCTATCAGCTCAGCTTCACTCACCGTGAGTTTGAATTTGTAGTCGGCATAGTAGGCGTACAAAGGCTCGATTATGTCGCTTAGCTGCAAGTACACCAATAGGGTTTTAAGCGGCAACTGGCGAACGTTGACTTCGTTGGAGAGCGAGACTAATTGTGTTTCCCACTGATCCTGATTGTGCTTTGCCTCATCTTGTATCAAGCCCAGTAATTGCCTGATGGCGCTTTTTTCCGGTGTATCGCCATAGACAAAGTTTTCCAGCACGCTTAAGTTGTCGGCACAGGCCAGTACGACACAATAAGATGGGCTGCCATCACGTCCGGCGCGACCAATCTCTTGCGAGTAGTTTTCAATAGATTTTGGTAAGTCGTAATGGATAACATAGCGAATATTACTTTTATCGATACCCATGCCAAACGCAATGGTGGCGACGATGCAGTTGATATCACCTTGCATAAAACGTTGTTGAATGCGCTTGCGTTCGTCGTTGTCCATACCGGCATGATAAGCGCTGGCATTAATGCCTTGTTGTTGTAGTTTGTGTGCTACCTGTTCGGCAGTGTGCTGAAGGGTGACATAAACAATGCCGGGCTGAGCACCGCACTGAGCCAAGCAATGTTGAAGCGCTTGGTCTTTGTTATGAGTGTTGACCGGCAATACGCGAAGGTGCAGGTTAGGACGGTAAAAGCCGGTGAGCACAACATTTTTATCTTCAATGTGAAATTTTTGCTGCATATCTTTGATCACTTCAGGCGTTGCGGTCGCAGTTAGCAATAAAACCTGAGCGATATTGAACTGGCGGGCATAGCTCGGCAGTTGCAGATAGTCGGGCCTGAAGTTATGACCCCATTCCGAAATGCAGTGGGCTTCATCGACCACCATCAGTGAGATGTTCAGAGCACTTAAAAATGCGCGAAAGCGTTCGTTTTTAAAGCGCTCGACAGAGATCATCAATATTTTGATCTCGCCGCTTTTTACCCCCTGCATCACCTGATGCAGTTCTTCTCGGCTTAAAGTGGAATCAATACTGGCGGCAGCTATGCCTTTTTGCGCTAAAAAGCTTAATTGGTCTTTCATCAGTGCCAGCAAAGGCGAGATCACTAAGGTTAAATGCGGTAGCATCAGCGCAGGCAGTTGATAACACAGCGACTTGCCTGAGCCGGTTGGGAAAATGGCGGCGCAGTTGCAGCCGTTAAGTACCGCCTCAATGGCTTGCCTTTGACCGGGGCGAAAATCATCAAAGCCAAAAACTTGTTTAAGCGCTTGTTGCAAAACAGTCTCTTTTCATTATATAAACCATGCCTAATATTAATGATTTGCGCTGTAAATAGCGAATGATTAGCAACAAGATGAGTTTAATTCCCGGCAAAGAAATCGCCTGTATTTATGACCAATATGGGCCTGTAAGAGTGTTTGACGATGGCTGTAGACGCCATTTGAGCTTTGGCAACAATGATGAACAAAGCTGTATCAACAAAGCCAAACCGGCACTATTGCAGTATGACTACAATCGCTCGATGATGTTGGTTATGCTGCTGTGTCAGCCAAAACAGGCGTTGCTGCTTGGTTTGGGGGGCGGCAGTTTGTGCCATTGTTTGGTGACTTATTTTCCTGAGCTTGAGCTTACGGTGGTTGAACTCAGAGAAGCGGTGATCAAAATGGCCAAGCAGTATTTTGCGTTGCCGCAAAACCCCAGACTTAGGCTGGTCAATGCCGATGCACTTCAGTTTATCTCTGAGCTTGAAGACGATAGCTACGATTTACTATTTAGCGATCTCTATATTACCGAGGGGCTTGAAGCGCGACAACTTACTGTGGCTTTTATCACTCAAACTGTCAGAGTATTGCGCGCCGATGGCTTTTTGGTCATGAATGCACTGTTTGAATATCGCACCGACAAAATTATGCGCACGTTGTTGCTAGAACACTTTGACACGCTGTATGAACGGGTCACCAAAGATGGCAACTGGGTGATCATTGCTTGTAACGGCCAGCCAAAAGTCGAGAAAAAGCAATTAAAGCAAGCGGCAAAGCACTTATCAGAAACCTTAGGCTTTTCCTTGGTTGAACAACTCAGACAATTAGATTGATGGATTGATCAGAGCATTGAGCACATGATCTTGCCATTGCCCGTCAATTTTGAGCAGCGCCTTGGCATAGCCTTCTTTGGCAAAGCCCAAGCGCTTTAACAGCTTGGCGCTACGCTCATTTTGCGGCATGTGATTGGCGTTGATGCGGTGTAGTTGATAGTGCCTCATCATATGGGGCAATAAGCGCTGCAACACCTCAAACATCAGCCCTTGTCCTTGGTATTTTTGCGCAATGGAATAACCCAGGTTACAACACTGAGCGACGCCATGGACGATATTGGTAAAATTGGCAACGGCAATGACCTCATTACGACCGAGGTTAAGGGCTGCAAAATTGGCGCTGACACCGAATTGATGGTTCTGCCTATAACGCTCAATCATGCGCTGCCAACCTTCTACGCTAAAATAGTGCTCGCCTCTGCGCGGTTCCCAACATTTAAGATGGGACCAGTTTTCGCGGTAGTAGCGAGCCATTAAAGGCGCATGTTCAGGCGCCAGCAGAACGATATTGCTGCGATCTGTGTGCAGTTCGTCCAGCTGAGCCAAATTGGCGGGGTTAGACATTAGGCCATGATGCCCCAGCCGTCGGCATAACCCTCACACTTATCGGCAATCGATTCAAAGGCTTTTTCCCACTCGCAAATGCTGTCGTAGCTGGGTACCACTGAGACAGTGCAGCTGACATCCCAGACACCTGGGGTTTCGTCTTCAAACACTTTTACAGTTACCTCAGGATGGGACTTTGCCATGACCTCGGCCATTTTTTCCGCCTGCGGTTTTTTCTCAAATAGATGAAAAAAGTCCACCGGGTAGGTTTTGCTGAGATCGATGCCCTCAGCTTGCATTTCGGCCAACAGGCGGCCGTTCTCATCATCTGGAAACGTCATGTAAACTCTCGTTCATTGTCAATTGTCGGCGATTATAGCAAAGCTTGGTTATTGAAGTCCCAACTCTGCCATGACTTTGCTCAGTTTCGCTTGCAGTTGCTCGAGCTCGCCGGTTAAGTCACTCACCTGTTCTTCCAGCGCTGCGATGCGCATATCAGAGCTACTTGGCGGCCTGGTCGTTGCCGTATCTACCGTGGTATTGATATCGACCTCACCACCAAATAGGTGGGCCCAGCGGCTGTCGCGCTTGCCCGGTTCACGATTGAGCTTAACCACTAACGGTTCAGCCATTTGTGCCATCTGTTCAAGTATTCGCTCAACCTCAGTGACATCACTAAATTCACACAATCGGTTGGTGCGAGTACGCAATTCACCCGGAGTTTGTGGCCCGCGCAAAAACAGCACGCATAAGATCCCCAGCTGTTGCTTAGTGAGCTGTAAATCGCCGAATTCGGTGTTGCAAAAGCGGTGCTTTATTTTGGGCACTCTAGAGCCATAACCGGAGTCCTCGGTGATCAACCTCAAGGCTTTGAGTTCATCTACTGTTTGTTGCACTGTGGCTTCATCAAGGCTCAATACAGGTTCGCGTGAGCTTTTTTGATTGCAGCCGGTGACAAGGCCGTTTAGAGATAGGGGGTATTGATCTGGCGTTGTGGTTTCTTTTTCGATAAGAACGCCGATCACGCGGATTTGATAGGGGCTGAGTGCTTGTTTCATTGGTCAATCCTGCTTGACTTATTTGTCATTGATTTTAAGAGAATTTGCCAAGATTGCTAAGGCTTTTTTCGCTTACGCGGTTGAAACTGGGCGCTTTATCACTATACTGTACAAAAATACAATATAATTAATCTGCCAATGAGACTCTATATTGCCGAAAAGCCCAGCCTTGCCAAAGCCATTGCCGAAGTGTTGCCAAAGCCTCACAAAAAGCAAGAAGGCTGTATTGTCGTTGGCAACGGTGATGTGGTGAGCTGGTGTATCGGCCACCTGCTAGAGCAAGTTGAACCGGAACACTATGACAGCGCCTACAAAAAATGGGCACTAGAGACCTTACCCATCATTCCGCAAAAATGGGCATTAAAGCCTAAAAGCAAAACCCGCAAGCAATTGACGGTATTAAAAGGGCTGATCAAACAAGCCCATGAACTGGTTCACGCCGGCGATCCTGACAGAGAAGGGCAGCTGTTGGTCGATGAGGTGATTGACTATGCCGGTGTCAGTGCAGCCAAAAAGCAAAGCATCAAACGCTGCCTTATTGCCGACTTAAACCCCAGTGCCGTCAAAAGAGCATTGGTGGGACTGAAGGACAATCGTCAGTTTGCGCCTTTGTCTATTTCGGCCCTTGCGCGCACCCGAGCCGATTGGCTATATGGCATTAATTTGACTCGGGCTTATACCGTGCAAGGGCGTAAAGTGGGTTTTGATGGTTTATTGTCGGTCGGGCGTGTTCAAACGCCGCTATTGGGGTTGGTGGTTAGGCGCGATTTGGAAATCGCCAATTTTGTCTCTAAGCCTTTTTATGAAGTGTTGGCGCATGTGCGTGATGGCAACAATCAGTGTTTTAGTGCCAAGTGGCAGCCCAGTGACGCTTGTCAGCCATATATGGATGAACAAGGCCGTGTGTTGGTCAAAGCGCTGGCCGAGAATGTGGCGGGGCGTATCAGTAACCAAGTGGCGACGGTCACTCAGTTTGAACGCAAACTGAAAAAGCAAAATGCCCCTTTGCCTTTTAATCTCTCGCAATTACAAATCGATGCGGCCAAACGCTTCGGTATGAATGCACAAAAAGTGCTTGATATAGCGCAAGCTCTGTATGAAAGGCACAAGCTCATCACTTACCCTCGCTCGGAAAGCCGTCATTTGCCGGTGGAGCATTTTGCTCAAGCGCCAAGCGTGGTTAACGCCATTAGCGGCAGCTCCAGCGAGTTGAGCCGTTATACCCAACAGGCGGACCTTAGTCGTAAAAGCAGCGCATTTAACGACAGTAAGGTCACTGCTCACCATGCCATTGTGCCAACAGAAAAAACCATGGCGCCGGGCCGCATATCAGCAGATGAACAAAAGATATATGATCTGATCGCACGGCAATATTTAGCACAGTTTTATCCCGCCTTTGAGTTTTATGAAACCAAGGTTGAACTTGAAATTGGTGGCGGTCGATTTACTGCCAGTGCCAAACAAACCCATAGTCTTGGGTGGAAGGTGATGTATGGCGGGGATAGGCCGAGCAAGAAATCCGATAGTGAAGATGGCAGTGACAGTACATCGGCATTACCTGCGATGCAGGTCGGTGACCAACTTCATTGTGATAAAGGCGAGGTATTGGAAAAGCAAACTCAGCCGCCGAAACACTTTACCGACGCCACCTTACTGGCTGCCATGACTGGAATTGCCCGCTATGTGAAAGACCCGGCCATTCGCAAAGTGCTTAATGACACCGATGGCCTAGGTACCGAGGCGACTCGCGCGGGGATCATCGAGTTGCTGTTCAAGCGGGGTTTTTTGACGCGAAACGGCAAAATGATCCGGGCGACAGAGGCGGGTATCGGCTTGATACAAAGCTTGCCAGAGGTGGCCACCGTGCCGGATATGACCGCTCGCTGGGAATCGCAGTTAGGCAAAATTGCCGACAAAGCATTTAGTTATGACGGGTTTATGGGGGATATGCTCGGCGTACTCAATGGTTTGGTTGAAACGGCGCGCAATGAATTGCCGATGCATTTACAAGGGGTTAAAGCGGCCAAGCCGCGTTTTGCTAAAGGCAAACGGCGTGCTTATGGTAAAGGTGGTTCAAGCAGTTATAGCGCTAAAAAGCGCAGTAGTGCCAGCACCGCTAGAGGTGGTGGGCGAGGGCGTAATGCGGCTTAAAGGCTTGGCTTAGGTTTGGCGCTGAGTCGTTTTTGCAGCTTGATCAGGTGTGCTTTTTTGGCGATGAGGTCGTCAAGAGTTCCCTCAAAAGTTTGGACTTTGAGTAAATTAGGCCAAGTCAGACGATTATTTAGAAGGCTCAAAGCGCAAGTGAGATTGATGGCATTGAAATATAGAATGAGTCGCTGAATAAAGTCATGGTTGACAGCTTTAAGCCCAAGTTTTGATGCCGTACGTGAGTTTATTATATAGCTGCTGGCTTTGACGGTGATGCCATTTTGTGGCTGCTGTTCAAAGTGCTCGATGAGTGTTAGCAAGCCCTCGACATAGGCCGTAAACACCTGTTTTCTTTTTTGCTGGGCGCTATCTGTTTTATTCAGTACAAAGTAATAGTCAAATAGGCTACCACTGTGTAATACCAAGCGTTTTTTACGTATTTTCTCTCCAATTAACAACGGCGAGTAGTAGATTAAGCTACCGGCCTTTACCCCACTTGGCACATCGATAAACGGCGCAAACACGCTTAAGGATAGGGCGATGACCAAAATGCTTAATACTGGCAAGCCTACGCTGAACAACACTGCGCCCATGGCAAGGTTAAACACAATAAAGCCTAAAGCGAGCTTTAGCTGGAAAATAAACTGTTGTTTTGGGGGAAGGCTGTAGAATCGATGTATCATTTTGCGCTTAGGCTTGGATGAATTCACCCCTATTCTCGGCGCAATGGGGATTATGTGCAAGTCGCATTCGTTTTAACGCAAAAGCAAAAATGGGCCAACAGGCCCATTTCAGAGATCATGTGTCGGTTTGAGCGAGTTAAACCACAAAGTCCAATTGCTGAACCAAGCCTGCGCTGCCGTCTTCATTGAGATAGTAGCCGCTTTTGCGGATCACCCCGAGCTTTTCATCCCCTTCACGGATGGTGTAGGGGCTATCGACATTTTCAAGTGCTATGGCGCCGATGCCTTTGTCTTTCAGGCTGACTTGACGGTCTTCTTCGCCGTTTTTAATCCAAATGGTGAGCTGGTCAAATACGCTGTCGTTTTCATCAATGTAGCCATCTTGGTTTTCATCGTACTGCGCCAAGTCGGCAAAACCGTTGCCAGAGAGCGCGCCAAACAATTCTGAACCGTCGTTGACGACGCCATCACCATTTTTATCCAGCGCTAAAAAGCCAAAGCCCTGCTGGAGTAAGGAGATATCGTCGTCTTGGTTGTCGGCGTCGATATCAAAGCTGAACTTTTCACCTGAGAGTTTGACTGGCGCCGTTGAAAAGCTGATCACCAATGGATCTTTCAGTTGTTCGCGCTTGACCACCTCTAATGAGAGTTCTTCATATTCCTGTGAGAATTCAACGGCCATGGCAAATTTGGTTGTTTGACCATTTTCGCGTTCAATTACCCCGGCAAACTGCAACGAGTTACTCTCTTTTTCATAGTGGTAGTTTTCAACCAACATCAAATCGTCTGGGCTACCGCCACCTTGAACCGGAGCGCCATTTTGCGCAGCGCCTGGCGGAGTAAGTGGCTGGGCGTCGTCACTGCCCATGGATTGAACTTTGTCTTTTAAGCGGGCGGCGTCAAATAAATCGATTTTTTTGCCGGACATGCGCTCTAAGATCATTTTCATCAGCAGTAAGCTCTTGTCGTAATGCTCCATCATCGGGTCGTCCATGCCTTGGCCTTTTTCGGCCTTGGCGGGCTTATTGCCGACACCTTTTTCAAGGCCCATGGCATCGCGTCGGGATTGCTCTAAATTTTGGTTGCTGATCTCGACCATGGCGGCATTCGAAAGCCCTTGTGGTAGCGATTTCAACTGACTAACACGACGTTCGTGCGATTCTTCACGTTTGTAGTCGTTAGAAATCGCAGTCTGAGATGATGCGATTTTCATGCTGAACTCTCCTTAAGAGTTTTTGGCTTAACTTCTATATCGGCAGCACGAACGAGAAAATGAATTTTTTTTTAGAACAATAAGGAATATCGTTGGCGATGGTTATTTAGCGGGGAGCAAAACCGCCCGTTGGTATTTTTCCAGCAGGTTGACGTAATAGTCGATAGGCCAGCGGCGATATTCGGCTTCACGTACCGCTTCGAGCAGAAAGTTTTGGGCTTGTTCGATTTGGCCGAGTTCAAAGTGGGCTACGGCTAAGATCCCAAGCAGTTGTGGGTTGTTGTGGTCGATGGCCATTGCCTGCCGCGCCAGCTTTATTGCTTGGTCGAGATCTTTGATGTTGGCGTCTTCACTGGTGGTCAAGGTTTTGGCATAGAGAATGATCGCTGGCAATTGATTGGCTTCAACCAAACCTTTCAGCTCGTTTACTGCGGCTTTTGTATCGCCATTCGGATTGGCGAGGGTTAGTCTGAGTTTGGCAAGTTTTGCCGCAGGGTAGCCGTTGTGCTCGGCCAATGTCAGCCAGTGAGCGGCTTTTTGCTTATCGGGTTCACAGCGGCTTTTGGTGCTGAGGCATTGATATAGGGCAAATTGCGCCGCAGGGTAGCCGTTGATAGCGGCTTTGAGTAGCCAACTCAGGCTTTGGCCATACTGGCTGGACAGTACGTCGTGTTCAATCAGCTTCGACAGTACATACTGTGATTTGGCGTCACCGGCATTGGCTTTGTTCATCAGCGCCTTTTGCTCGGGGGAGCCAATAAAGGTGGTATTTTGCTGATAGAGGGCGAACAGCCGGGTGTTTAAGTCAAAGCGCTTGGGTAAGTTGGCCGCGTCATTTTGTGGCTTGAATTGCCAACTCGATAAGGTGGTGTTGATTGTCGTCAAAATATCACTTTGCCATGAGGCGTTTGGATAGCTGGCGAGTGTTTGCAGGTTTTCGACATGGCCGCTTTCATTGATATCAAATTGCACAATTGACCAAAACGCTTGCTGCTTTTCGTATGCTTCGGTGGGGTAGGCCACCTCGGGCGTATCGATTGGCTGTGGTAGCTGGCTTATGGGCATGGCCGTAGCGTGTATCTGCGGATACAGGTTTTGGCTCAGAGCCTGCTGACCGTATTGGCTTTGTAACTCGCCAAAGCGCTGTTTACCGGCACGCCTTGAGGTCAGTAAGGTGCGGTATTGCAAATACAGTGCGTCTGCTTTGGTTTGATTTTGTGCTTTGGCCATTAGTGCCCAAGCGTAGGCGTTGACATAATCGATTTTACTGCCGTGACCCTGACCATAGGCTTCGCTCAATAATACTTGAGCGGGGCCATAGCCGCGTTTGGCCAAGGTCTGAAGACGAGTAAAGCTTTTTTGATAATCGCCGGTTTGATACCACTGTTGTACCGTGGCAAAGTCGGCAGAAGTCGCGCTGCTGGCCAGCGGGGTTAACGCAATAAGCAGTAAACTGGCCAGTCGCTTGTTCATTGGCTTAAAACAGGCGATTAAGACCGTTTAGCGCAGCGGTGCGATACGCCTCGGCCATGGTGGGATAGTTAAAGGTGGTATCGACGAAATACTCTATGGTATTGCCACCGTTTTTCTGCTCCATGATAGCTTGGCCGATGTGAATGATCTCTGAGGCACGTTCACCAAAGCAGTGTACGCCTAATATTTCTTTGGTTTGGGCATCAAACAAGATCTTCAAACAGCCGACATCGGTACCGGCGATCTGCGCTCTGGCAAGGTGCTGAAAATCGGCTCTGCCTACCTCATAAGGGATTTTGGCCCGGGTCAGGTCTTCTTCGGTTTTACCCACCGAGCTTATCTCTGGGATGGTATAGATACCGGTCGGAATATCTTCAATCAGCTTGGTCACGCTCGCTTGCGGGTTAACCATGGCTTTGGCCGCAATGCGACCTTGGTCAAAGGCTGCACTGGCAAGGCTGGGATAACCGATGACATCTCCGACGGCATAGATATTTTCAACCTCGGTTTGGTACTGGGCATTGACGCGCAGTTGACCACGGCCGTCGGCCTTCAGGCCGACATTGGCTAGGTTTAAGCTGTTGGTGTTGCCGGTTCTACCGGTGGCAAACAATAAACAGTCCGCTTTCATGCGCTTGCCGGATTTAAGCTTAACAATCACGCCATCATCGACACCGGTGACGGTTTCGTATTCCTCACCATGGCGAATTCGAACACCGTTTTTACGAAGGTGGTAGCTCAAAGAGTCGGAGATCTCTGAATCCAAAAACGACAGCAATCGCTCTCGGTTGTTGACGAGGTCAACTTTCACCCCAAGACCGCGGAAAATAGAGGCGTATTCACAGCCGATAACGCCGGCGCCCAAGATGATGATGGTACGCGGGGTGTCTTTAAGGCCCAGTATGGTATCTGAATCAAAGATATGCGGATGATTGAAATCGACATTAGATGGACGATAGGGCCTTGAGCCACAGGCAATGACAATTTGCTCGGCGCTTAAGCGTTCAGCGATGCCTTCCGGGGTTTTGATCTCGATGGTGTTGCCATCGACAAATGAGGCTTCACCATGAAACAGATCTACATGGTTACGCGAGTAAAAAGATCCGCGCATTTTGGTTTGCTCGGCGATGACATTTCTGGCATGGCTGAGGATGTCGGGAAAGGTCAAGCTTACCGGCGGGTTATCTTTACGAAATAGAGGGTTGGAATTAAATTCCATCAAGCGACTGACACTATGACGCAATGCCTTTGAAGGGATGGTGCCAGAGTGCGTGCAACTGCCGCCGACAGAACGTTGACGCTCAATTATCGCGACTTTTTTATGACTTTTGGCAAGATTGATGGCGGTACCTTCACCACCAGGGCCGGTGCCGATGATAATGGCGTCATACTGACGTTGCACTTTGCTGCTTTTCTGGGCCTTCGCCGATTTGGCGTTGCCTTTGGCTGTTGAGTCGTGTTGCGTGTCTGGCATTGATTTACCCTGTGAATCTATACGGGGGCAAATGATAGCACTGAATCACGCAAATGTTGATCACAACTATTTGACTTAGGCCCAGTAAATGCTCAATTGCGCAAAATTTAAACCGAAAATTGCAGGCTGTGTTGAAAGTCCAGCCATTGCTTTTTCTGTGCTTTCCAATTTTGGCTCAATTGCTGACACTGGGCTCTAAGTTCTTGCTTGCGGGCTTGGTACTTATCGCTTAAGTCGCGTTTTTTAAGGTTGAGCAGTTCTTTTTTGGTGTCGTAATACGCATTGAGCTTGTGGATCAGGTTGTCGTATTCGAGTTGCAGCTTATCTAAATGCTCTTGGTAATTGTGATGTGCCAACAGTTGAGCTTTGGCTCTGGAGAGTTGCATATCGGCTAGGGCTTTTTCAATGCGATTTTGTGGCGCCACTTTCAAGTTGCTGGTGAGTTTGACATAGGAGCAACTTTTGATCAGCCATTTGGTGGGATCAAAGTGCCACCATTTAATGCCATTGCGATAGTCGCCTTCAAAAATATGATGAAAGTTATGATAGCCCTCGCCGTAGGTAAATAACGCCAATATGCCATTGTCTCGGGCGGTATTTTTATCCGTGTAGGGTCTTTTACCCCAGATATGTGCCAGTGAGTTGATAAAGAAAGTGGTGTGGTGGTTGATGACCAAGCGTAAGACGCCGACCAACAACAAACTGCCGATGACATCACCGTTGATCAGGCCAAACAACAACGGAAAGCCAAAGTTGGTGAGAATGCTCAACAACAGAATATGGTTGTGTTGAAACATGACGATTTTATTGCGTTGCAGGTCGCGGACATTGCTGTAGTCGTTATAGCGATTGCTTTGATAATCACGCAACATCCAGCCAATATGGCTATACCAAAACCCCATTTTAGCCGAGTAGGGATCTTTTTCGTTGTCATCGACATGCTTGTGGTGGACGCGGTGATCTGATGACCAATGCAGTGCGCTGTTTTGCAAGGCAAAGGCGCCGCCTATGGCGAATAGGGTTTGAATGATTGGGTGGGCTTCATAGGTTTTATGGGCCCACAAACGATGATAACCGGCGGTAATGGAAATGCCGCAATAGCCTAGAGCCAAAATTGCCGCCACTATGGTTGCGGTGTCGAATCCGACAGTTAAGGCGTAATAGGGAACGCCAACTAAGGCGACAAGTCCAGTGAGGGCAAATACACTGACATTGAGCCACAAGATCGCAGGTTTTTTCATAACGGTTTCATCATTGATAAATTTAAGCTTACAGGTGTACGCTGATTTTAACTGGATCTGATTTGATTGCAAGGGTTAAAATTGCCAGCATCTAGTGTGAGACAGTGTTGCCAAATGCCGAATTGGGAGTTCATTTTGAGCAAAGCGGCGTTAACCATCGATGTCTGACATTCATCAATTGAAAGGTAAATGGTTTTGACAGATTCGGTGCCGGAAACCAGAAACAAGGTCGTTGGCGTAAGAGCGCTGCAAAAGGAAAAAACCCGCAGGGCGCTGATTGACGCGGCTTTTAGCCAGTTAAGTGCCGAGCGCAGTTTTTCTAGTTTGAGTTTACGGGAGGTCTCGCGCCAAGCTGGTATCGCGCCAACATCGTTTTATCGCCATTTTGCCGATATGAATGAGTTGGGATTGACCATGGTCGATGAGGCCGGTTTGACTTTACGTCAGCTGATGCGTCAAGCCCGTGAGCGCATTGCCAAAGGTGGCAGTGTGATCCAGACGTCTGTCGATACCTTTATGGAGTTTATTGAAAATAACTCGGATGTCTTTCGTCTATTGCTGCGTGAGCGCTCCGGCACATCGGCTGCTTTCCGTTCTGCTGTTCACCGCGAAATTCAACACTTTATTGCCGAGCTTGCCGACTATCTTTGTCGTGCCAACAATACCACCTTGGAGCACGCCCGGATTGAAGCCGACGCCCTAGTGACCATTGTATTTAATGCAGGTGCCGAAGCGCTGGATATCGATTCGGCCGGACGTCAGCTACTGTGTGAACGCACCAAACAACAGTTGAGACTGGTGGCCAGAGGGGCGGCGACGTTTCGGCCTAAGTCAGTCGAAGCGACGCCAGCGCTCAAAACCCCAACTCAAAGCTCGGGGCGTCGGGTTAAGTAAACCCCGCACTCCATATGGTGGGTGTAGGGGAACTGATCGAAAAAGGCAAAGCGTGAAATTTGGTGGCTGGCACCTAAATTTCTGAGATTGTGTTTTAACGTCTCAGGGTTGCATGAGATATAGATAATATTGTCGTATTGAGCCACCAATTGCTCTGTTGCGCTGTCTAGGCCGCTGCGTGGCGGATCTACCAAGATGGTTTTGCAATTGTAGCTGGTCAGGTCGATGCCTTTTTCTGCTAAGCGCTTAAAGGATTTCTTGCCTGCCATGGCGGCCGAAAAATCTTCACTGGACATGCGAATAATATCGACATTGTCGATATGGTTAACGGCAATATTGTGCTGCGCGGAGTTGACTGAACTCTTGGCTATCTCGGTGGCCAGTACGCGGTCAAAATGGGTGGCCATGGCCAGTGAAAAGTTACCGTTGCCGCAATAGAGTTCCAACAGGTCTCCGCCACTGCCTTGGCTGACATCAATTGCCCACTCGATCATTTGCTGGTTCATTAAGCCGTTGGGCTGGGTGAAACTGTTTTCAACTTGGCGATAGTGGAGTTGTTTACCGCCAATGGTGAGCACTTCATCGACATAATCCCTATCGAGTAAGATCTTTTGCTTTCGCGCTCTGCCGACAAACTGAATATTAAATTGCTGCCCAAGTTCGGCTTTCAAGGCTTTCAATTCGGTTACCCATGCTTCATCAAGTTGGCGGTGATAAAGCAGTGAAACCAGTATTTCGCCGCTTAACGTGGAGAGGTAGTCGATTTGAAACAACTTACGTCTTAAGGTGTCGTTGCTTTTCAATTTTTCAATCAACAATGGCATCAAAGCATAGATGGTTGGTCCTGCCGGTAACCAGTTGTCGATGCGGATTTTGCTTTTGTCTTGAGGGTTGAACATGATGTGATAGAGGTCTTCGCCCTCATGCCATACCCTAAACTCGGCGCGTAAGCGATAGTGGCTTGGGCTGGATGGAAAAACCTCGTAGTCGGCGACGGCAAATTCGCCGAATTCGGCTTTCAGATTTTGACATTTTTGCTCAAGCAGTTGCTCATAGCGTTCAGGTTCGATGGGGGTATAGGCCATGGGTTTATCTCAAAGTGCGCTCAGGGGCTGTATTGTATGAAATGAAAAGCAAATGTCCACCGCTCAAACGCGACTTTTCAGTAGACTATTTGACCTTTTGGTCGTATAAATTGATGGCGAATTTATCATTTGGTGATGGTAAATTCGACGTGGCGGTTTATACTTATAGATTAAATTCAAGATTTTAGGGGGTGCGCGGTGAAAAACCTTCTGTGGATCACTCTCACCGATGTTAAAGGCTCTCGCCAGTTTGGGGTGTCGCGCAGGGCGCTCAAGCGGTTTTTTTCTGGGATAGCTATCGTCCTGTGTGGTTTGATAGTTTATCCGCTATGGCTCAATTCACTAAATGCCAAAGGACAAGTGCAACACCAGCAATTGCTGGCGCAGCACGAACAATTGCAACAGGCACATCAGCAATTGCAATTGGAACGAGAGGCATTGAATCAGCAATTGGTCCAACGTACTAAAGATTATGAACTCAGCACCGAACAATATGCCTTATTGATTGATGAACTCAATTTTAAAGAGAAAGACTTTTTAAACGAAAGCGAACGGTTTAACGACGCGCTTTATGAGGTCGGCTTTCGTCGTTTGGTATTACAGCTTATTCCGAACGGTCGTCCAACGGCCTATGACCGGGTTACATCGAGTTTTGGCAACCGTATGCATCCTTTGATGAAGGTAAAATACCAGCACAAGGGCATTGATGTACACAGTCGTATCGGTACGCCGGTTCATGCCACTGCCGATGGCGTTGTGACTTCTTTACAAAACACCGAAGATGGTTTTGGTAAATTGGTTAAAATCGATCATGCCTTTGGTTTTAGAACCTATTATGGTCATTTGAAGACCATCAGTGCCGATTGGTATCAGGTGGTAAAAAAGGGCGATATTATCGGTTACTCCGGCAATACCGGGCGCTCAACCGGGCCTCACCTGCACTATGAGGTGCGCTTTGGCGACCAGCCTTTAGACCCGGCGAATTTTATCTTATGGAATATCAATAGTTTTGAAAAACAGATCGCAAAAATCGAGGAAATACCATGGGAATCTTTAATGGACAACCTGCAAAATCTGGCGGCAGCAAGACCTCAACCCTTATCGCCAAAGATTGCAACATCACCGGAAAATTCGATATTGACGGTAGCTTGCACATCGACGGAAGGGTGTCTGGAAACATCAAATGCGCCGCTACCGTCACTATCGGGGAGTCGGGAAACGTCGATGGCGAAATAAATGCCGATAAGTTGGTGGTCAGTGGTGAATTTGAAGGCGAGTGCCGCGCCAATTTGATCCAGATCTTAGCCAACGGCAAGTTCACCGGATCGTTGTTCAGCGATCAATTGGTCATCGAGCCGGGCGGCAACTTCTTTGGTGACAGTCATAGCCAGAGCGAAAAGAAAGCCGGTCTTGAGCTGGTACACAATGAAAAGCGCACAGACGGTGGCAAAAAAGAAAAAGAAGTGAAGGACGTTGCCGGGCAGTAGCCTGAGTGGTTGAACGCATTTTCCAGCTTGAGCGATAATGGATTTTTGCGAAAATTGAGCTCAAGTTCTCAGCACTGTGGCCGATAACTCCAATACAACAGAGTATCATCTGCTATATAAAGCAATTTTTCGGGGCGACAGTGATGAATTTTGGTGAAATGAAATCCTTCTTAAAAGACACATCGTTGTTTGATGCCAATCGGGCCAGCGGTGTTTCCTCGCCCGGCGTCAATGGTGCACAACATGCTAATGTACCTGCACATGCCAAGGGTAAACCAGGGCTGGCGGGTCTCAATCAAATGCCTTCTGCCGCATCGATTGTCGAGCGCAGTCAAGGTAACAGCTTAGGCTTTGGCATCTTAAATAAAGTCTTGGCCGGTAAGCTGCAAAGTTTAAATCCACAGGCACCAACACCACCTCCGCCGGAGGCCAGTGAAAACAAATCCTTATTTGACTTTGAAGAAGTGGCGAAAAATGTACTGTCATTTGTCGATAAGGCCCTGCAAAAAGCCAAAAGCAATGGTGCCGATAACGACATGCTCAGCGGTATGTTGGCCAAAGCACGTCAAGGGGTTGAAGATGGTTTTGCGCAAGCGCGCGATGAGCTCGACCAGATGGGACAACTTAACGACGATTTGGCGCTGGGTATCGACAAGAGCTATGGTGCCATCACCGAGGGGCTCGATAAAATCGAACAGAATATGTTTGGCGCGCCCGGTGAAGTGCAAGGGCTTTCTAGCGCAATGGTCGGCGCTGCCTATCAGGCCAGTTATTCCTACGAGCGCAGCTCTGCGCTGAGTATTACCACCAACGATGGCGATAAGGTGACCATTAATTTCGCCGAAGCGATGGCTTATCAGCGCTCTGAAGCGGCTGCGGTTTATGGCGCCGGTGATGGTGAGGGGAACGGCGCAGTGGGGGCATCGTATCAGATGAGTGAGTCACGTTTTCACGGCGTCGGCTTTTCCTTTTCTGTTGAAGGCGATCTGGATGAAGACGAAAAGGCAGCCATTGCCGATTTGGTTAAAAACGTCGGTAAATTGGCCGATGAATTTTTCAATGGTGATCTCGATAAAGCCTTTGAACAGGCCATGGAACTCGGCTTTGATGAGAGCGAATTGTCGGGTTTTGCACTGAATATGTCACGGGTTGAAACCGTCAGTGTCGCCGCTGCCTATCAGCAGGTGGCTCAGTTTGACCCTGAGGGTAACGGCAGAGGTCCTAAAGGCAACAATGGCCAAGGCAATGGTCAGGGTCAAGGTGTTGAAGGGCGTCAAAATCTTGGACAGATGATCAAACCGGTTGCCAATTATTTGCATGACCTGTTGAGCTTTATTGAGCAGGCCAAAGAGCAGTTGCAAGAAGGAAGTGATCTGCAATCGCTGGTGGATCAGTCTGTTGGCCGCTATTTGGAATTTCGTGGTGAGTCGGATATTCCTTCAGCCCTCGAACGCTTTGCTGAATTTAATCAACGTATGCTGGGGTCGTTAGAGCCGCAAAGCCCAGAAGATACGGCGACAGAGCAACCGGCCGAGCAGAGCGCTGAACAGGCCGAATAAATTTTCTGGTAAATTGCCGCTTTCTTTCGCAAAATACCCGCAACTATCTCTATAGGTGCGGGTATTTTTTTAGGCTATGTCTGTTAACTGTGGTCATCATGTGGCTTTTATCGACTCTGGGATCGGTGGTTTTTCGATTATGCAAGAAGTCGAGCGTCAGTTGCCGGGGATTGGCATCAGCTATTTTATGGATAACCTTTATCTACCCTATGGTAAGCTCTCAGAGCAAGCGTTGCTGTCCCGTCTTGAAGGTATCGTCGCCTTTTTACAGCATGCGGTAAAACCGGACCTTATCGTCGTTGCCTGCAATACCGCTTCGACACAGGCATTGGATTTTTTACGTCAGCGGTTTGAACAGGTTTTTGTTGGGGTGGTGCCTGCGGTCAAACCTGCGGCGTTACAATCAAGTGCCAAGCGTATTGGTCTTCTTGCGACACCTGCGACAGTGACTGGTCTTTATATCGATAACCTGATCGCTCAGTTTGCTTTGGACTGTGAAGTCAAAAAGCTCGGCTCGGTTGAACTGGTACATATTGCCGAAGGACTGTTTTGGCAAGAGCCACTTGCGCAGCAATCCGTTGAATTTAGTGAGTTTACAGGGGTCGATACTGTGGTTTTGGGCTGTACGCACTTTCCACTGATCAAAGACTTCATTGCTGCGCACTTGCCCTCACATGTTCGGTTGATAGACTCAGGCGCGGCTATTGCCAATCGAGTGTCTGATCTGCTGGGTAAGCGCTATGAACCTTCGAGTGTGAAAAATTTATATGCCAGCGGTGAGTTGTCGCAGTTGAGAAGGCAGAGATTGAGCCAAATGGGTTTTGACTCAATCTCTATTGTAGCGTGTTAAAGGTCATCTAACAGGGAAGATTCTTCGGCCTGATGCAAGATGACATGATCGGTCGTTTGGATGTTGCCGAGCAGGACATCGCCGACAGACTTGGCAACCGCCGATTTTTGATAGACATCGGTCACTTGCACCTGATAGGGGCTGATCACAAATCGTGGCAAGTGCTTGCCGTTTTCGTTGATAAAGTGCGACTGCTGGATAATGTTAAACACTTGGCCTTTTTCTACGCCGTTTTCTAAGCCTAGGTTAAATTGCAGCACGGTATCATCGACTTTCATGATCTTGCCTTGCAGCGGCTGGCAATAGATTGCATCTTCAATTGCTGATTTTATTCTTGAGATCAGCTGATCGATAGCAGCGCCATAATCTGATTCCCAAAAGCGCCGTCCGTTGATGTCCACAGACTTACGTAGATTAAAGGTCCAATCGGCAACCGCATCGAACTGCTCGCGGTAGATGAGTTCTTTGGTGCTGCTGTTAAACAACATTATATCGACGACAAAGAAACGCTCGGTGGCCTTATCTTGCCAAAACATCAGGCTTGAACTGGTTTGTTCGCCGAAAGATAGGTCGGAGATTTGGCCAAGCATGACATATTGGCTTTCGCTTGAGGCGCCTATGGTGTCGATCACCTTGAGATCGGCATCATAGTATTGTTCGAAACTGGTTCTGTTATTGATCTTCTGTTGATACCAAGGGCGGGCAATGACACTTGGGCTGTCCTTATGTAAGAGATTGAACAGTCGCATCGAGGCGCTTTTTCCAATCTCGTAGAGTCTGCCGATTTTGGCCTGTTCTCTATTGCCGATGCTCAGTTGAGTGATGGCAAGAGACTTTTTGAAGTCGGCGTTGAAGCACTGTTGTTGTTCACCGGGAATAATATCGGCGCGGATTGTCACACTGACCATGTTGCCTTGATGCAGTTCATCGACCAATTCTAATTCGCGAATACTTCCGTGTGACGATACTTTGAATTGATCTTGAGTCAATAATCCGTCGCTCACCTGGGCGATGCTGCTGACGGAGGCTCCGGCAAACAATAAGGCATCTTTTAATGCGTTTTGCACAGCCAGATTTCTGGCCTGTGCTTTGCCGCCACGACGAACTTCAGCGCTTCCGGTTGCCTCTATCCACTGGGCTTGAATATTGCTTGTAAAGAGTAGAGCGACGCCATAGAGCGCAAGCTTAAACCTTGAGGATCGTTTTATGTTAAACATCTATAAACCCTTAACAGCCATCATCGTTATCAATCATGCTGATGCAAATGCATGAAACGTGCCGTTAGTTTTAAGTAGCTGATAAAATTTAAGCATTAATGGCGCGAATTGTGCTTAAGCTTTTATAGAGTTTAGTTAATTTGCATTTATTGCCGCTTTGGAGGTTGCCTTCGATGTTGAAAGTTTTAATAAAAGCATCACTGGTCGGTGCCGCTGTGTTATTGACCGGGTGCGAAAGTATTGTTGACAAACATGTCGAGTGGGAAACCGTCGAACCCAGTGTTTATCCTATTATCAAAGCGGTCGGTTACGCACCCATCAGTTTGCAAAAAGGCCAGTCAGAGTCACAGAAAATGATCCTTGCTATTCGCTCGTCTAAACTCGATGCCTATCGTGAACTGGCCGAGCAAGTATATGGTCATTCTATTGACGCCTCTACTACGGTTAAGGGTATGGTGGCAAGAAACGACAACTTAAAGGCTAGAGTCAACGGCTTGATTCGCGGCGCCAGAGTGGTAAAAAACTACGCCCTTGGCGATATTTATACCACAGAGCTTGAGCTTGATATGAAGGTGGTTTACGCCATCTACAACTCGCAAAAGCGTGAACGACGTTTGAAAAACGTGCGTTATTATTAAGCCGACTATACGTCAACATCTTACCTTACAATGGCGGCAACTCTTGCCGTCGTTGCTACCATCGTACAATATCTACTTTTTCTGAAACCGGATAAATCTATCTTTCTACTGTGAGTGACATCATTTGCAGGGGAAGCAGGCCCTAAGCTTTTATTGGCCTGCTTTTAAGGGTATTGGACTTTTTGCCTAACTGATTGTAGGTGGTGGCGGTTTTGTCTTTTCGGGTGCCAATGATCAGCTCTTGCAACTGTTCGTTGCTCAGCTGTTTGTGTTTGAGAATTTTGCCATTGACTTCATTGAGCTGTTTGAGGTTTAACAGCTCTGCATCGATTTTAGCTTTTAAGGCGTGGATATCATCGCTGTCGAAGTCGGCGGGCTGGAAGCGTTCACTGATCTGTCTGTCGGTTTGTTGCAGTTTATCGAGGGCTGCGGATTTTTGTTTGGTAATGTCTACGACTTGTTGAGGGTGTCTTGAGGCTAGCGCATCGCGCTCCAAAAGCAACAACTCGTTCAATTGAACGAGTTGTTGGAATTGTTGCTCAAGCAGTAAGAGAAGAGAAGTCGTCATTACTTAATCGGCCTAGTTAAATAGGTCAGATTCGAAGTTGGCTAATTTCTCAGCCAATCGCTGAATGTTAACTTCGTACTTGCCTTCTGCAATCGCTTTTTTAATGTTATCAACTTTTTGTTGATCGACGCCCGATGCATTGCTCGCTTTTTGCTGCAATTTGTTAAACTGCTGCGCTTGTGGCGTTAAGGATACAGAATCCTGGCTGCGGGTCGTGGACTGCTGCTGCATGGTCGCTTGTTGCGTTGCTTGCTGGCGAACCTGCGTTTGCTGCTCGGCTTTGTCGGTATTTACTTGGGTATTACCGACTTGACCCCCCGATAAGTTATTGAAATTTACAGACATTTGAATAACCTCACACTTCTCTTTTCACTCTCGTACTATTGTTAACGGCCAACGGGGCTAAATCTTTAGCATTTTTTTCAAAAAAAATCGCTTTTTTTGCGGTAATTTTGTCTGCTATCGCTATCACCTTGAAACCGTTGTAATTGTATCCCGTTAGAGGTTAACTTCAACCCGATTGACGGCAACCACTGTGGCTTTAATCCGCTTGCTGGTTCTTTGGTTGAGTATAGCAATATTATCGCCCAAACTCCCGTTTTGTTGAGAAATTCCTGTGGTTTTTACCTGTAGGCCGTTGAGCTTGGCCACCACGGTCACCGAATCGCCCTTACAAACTAGGCAAACTTGACGCAAAGTGACGGCTTGACCGGCGGCGACATAGCGACTTATCTTGGCGCCAATCAAAGGACTTGGCTCTTTGAGCGTCTGGCCACGGATTTGTGAAATATCGACCATCATGGTGCTGACATTGTCTTCGCTGATCACCGTGCCAGGAGCCAAAGTGGTGCGCGATACCACAACGGGGATCATTTGTTTGATCCTGACCTGTACATAGAGGTTCCAGCCGACATCATCAGGACAGCGCAGTAGCACTGTGGTTTGCTTTGACAAAGTTGCGCTACCGGGAATGCTTATCTGCAATGGTGCGGCACAGGGTTTGATGTTGATCCGCTTGTCCAGCGGCAAGGTGTGGTACTCGGTTTTACCTTCTTGCGGCGGTGGAAATAGGTTTTCCACATATTGCTGGGCCATCGCTTCGATCTGCTCTGCATTGTAGCTTTGAAGGGTTTGCTCAGTGGATTGAACACTGATGCTCAGCAGTGCAAGCACAGCGTAAGCGGCAAAATAATGTGACTTTACAATAAATTTTTTCAACTTTTTCATGACGTTTTACTATGCTTTAAGGACAATACGCGATATATAATATTGACAGCGTCAATTTTATGTCGCTCAATTTGGTTTCTCCGGGGCGTTTGTCGTATCAATGCCGTATTCAAACGAACAAACCATTGTTTTTTATTGATTTGGCATTGTATTATGCAATCATTATTCCAAATGACTACGACAACTTTATAAAGATAGGGGTCTACTATGGCGGGTGTACTTGATTCGGTTAACCAGCGAACACAATTGGTTGGTGCCAACCGACTGGAATTGTTGTTGTTCAAACTGCGTGGTAACCAGCGCTACGGCATCAATGTATTCAAAGTCAGAGAAGTGTTGCAATGCCCACCGTTGACCCAAATTCCTAAGCAAAATCATTTGGTTAAAGGTGTCGCCTATATCCGTGGTCAAACCATTTCAGTGATTGATTTAAGTTCTGCCACCGGCGGTAGACCGTTAGAAGACCTTTCGACTGCATTTATTATTATTGCCGAGTACAATCGGGCGGTGCAGGGCTTTTTAGTCGAGTCGGTAGAACGGATTATCAATCTCAACTGGGGTGATGTGATGCCGCCACCAAAAGGTGCCGGTAAGCAAAGCTATCTGACTGCGGTGACCGAGGTCGATAATGAACTGATCGAAATTTTGGATGTTGAAAAGATTCTCGATGAAATCGCGCCTCAACAAACTCAAGTCTCTAATGAGCTGGCTCATGATCCTGAGATCAAACAAGATCTCGGTGAGCGTATCATTCTCATTGCCGACGACTCGGCGGTGGCACGTAATCAGGTGAAAAGGGCGCTTGAACCCCTTGGCATTGAAATGGTGCTGGCGAAAAACGGCCGCGATGCCCTAGATCAACTCAGAGCCTATGCCGACCAGTGTCAATCTAGTGTCACCGAAAAGGTGGGCCTTTTGATCTCAGACATCGAAATGCCAGAAATGGACGGCTATACCTTGGCCGCAGAGATCCGCTCAAGTCCAAAACTTCAGCAATTGCATATTATTTTGCACACTTCACTAAGTGGGGTATTTAACCACGCGATGGTGGAAAAGGTCGGTGCCAATGACTTCATTGCCAAGTTCAATCCTGATGATTTGGCCTCGGCGGTGAAAAAATGGTTGCACGTCGATTAACTCGACGGGGCTATCGCATTTTACCTCAAAGTGGTAGAGTGGGTATGAAATGATGGGCGGCTTGCCCAAATAAGCACCTATAAAGCACAGTCTTGGATGATGTGCCTATTAAGCTAAACATGTTGAGTACAGGTTGATAGATAGTGACGGATAAACAGCTAGACGGTGGTGAGTACACGCGCTTTAGAAATTTTCTAGAGCAGCAATGTGGTATCGTCTTAGGTGAGAACAAATTATATCTGGTTAAAAGTCGCTTAGCACCATTGATGAGTCGCTTTGGTGTGACGTCTTTGTCTGAGCTGATCAGCCGTACGCTGCAACCGATGGAAAGACAATTGCGATCGGCGGTGGTTGATGCGATGACCACCAATGAAACTTTGTGGTTTCGTGATACCTATCCGTTTGACCTGTTGAAAAACAAGTTGCTGCCTGAGCTGTTGGCGAAAAAGTCGCAGTTGAAAATCTGGTCGGCGGCATCTTCTTCAGGGCAGGAGCCTTATTCTATTGCGATGACGGTGGCCGAGTATCAGGCCAGTAATTCTCGCGCCGCTGGTGCCAACGTCAGTATCCTCGGCACCGATATCTCCAATACTATGCTGGATTTATGTAAGCAGGCCAAGTATGACGGTTTGGCTTTGGCCCGTGGTCTGTCGATGGAAAGGAAGACAAAATTCTTCCAACCTTGTGAGAATGAATTGATGCAGGTGAAGGACAATATTCGCCGCATGACAAATTTTCGCCACCTCAATCTACTCGATAACTATACGTTATTAGGCAAGTTCGACATCATCTTTTGCCGTAATGTATTGATTTATTTCTCCCCTCAAGTGAAAGCTCAAATCATTGAAAAGTTCTCTAAGTCTTTGAATGATAATGGCTATCTATTCTTGGGTGCATCAGAGTCCATGTCTGGGCTATCTGATAAATTCAATATGGTCCGTTGCACCCCGGGCATTATTTATCAGAAAAAATAAAATTGGTCTGCTAATTGCTTAAGTTTATTCACGTTGATATTCGTGAGTAAAAATTATGGCGATCAATTTTGATAAAGCATTTGGTGTGCACCAACACACCATGCTCATCCGCTCGAAACGAGCGGAAGTTCTCTCAAGCAATATTGCCAATGCCGATACGCCAAACTATAAGGCCAAGGACATTGATTTTGCGCAAATGATGAAAAAAGCCCAAGGCCAGCAAAGTCAGGGGCAGATGTACATCACTCACGAAAGACATTTCAAAATACCATCGGTAGGTCAATCCGACACCCTTTATACCGTGCCCAATCAGCCGGATACCGGGGATGGCAATACTGTTGACGTTCAGCTGGAAAGAAACAAGTTCATCGAAAACTCAATGGAATATCAAGCCAGTGTCAACTTTCTTGGTGGCAAGATCCGTGGCCTTAAAAAAGCATTATCAGGACAGTAATTATGAGCTTATATAACGTATTTAATATTGCGGGCACGGGCATGAGTGCTCAATCGGTTAGGTTGAACACCACCGCCAGTAACATTGCCAATGCCAATACCGTTTCCAGTAGTGTCGATGAGACCTATCGTGCTCGCCATCCGGTTTTTGCCGCCGAGCTGACAAAAGCTGCCACCGAGCAACAAGGGGAGTCTGTTGGCGTTGCCGTTAAAGGTATCGTCGAGAGTGATGACCCGTTAAAAATCGAATATTCGCCGAATCACCCCATGGCTGACAAGGATGGCTATATCTACAAGCCCAATGTCAATGTGATGGAAGAAATGGCCAATATGATCTCCGCGTCGAGAACTTATCAGACCAATGTACAAGTTGCCGATGCGGCAAAGAGTATGTTGCAAAAAACCATTTCACTTGGGCAACGCTAACGCGTCGTTATTTTGACGATTAGATGATTTGAGGTAACAGTCGTGAATTCAGTATCAAATAGTGTAATTGACGGGTTGCGTAACAACCCTTCGACAGCGACCAATAACGCTGCCAACAATAACGGCGCACTGGAACAATCGGATTTCTTTGCGTTGTTGACCCAGCAACTGTCGTATCAAGATCCCACCAAGCCGGTGGAAAACGATCAGATGATCTCGCAAATGACCAGCTTCAGTATGGCCGATGGTATTACCGGTTTGAATAAGAGCTTTGAGAATTTTGCCGCTTCTATGACGTCCAATCAGGCGTTGCAGGCATCCTCTTTGGTTGGACAGAAAGTGTTGGTGCCGGGCAATGAGGTGTCAAAAAACGGTGAAGAGGGCGTCAGTGGCGTCTTTGCTCTGCCGGTCAGTGGCCAGAACATGCAGCTGAGGGTGGAGGATAAAGCCGGTCAGTTGATCAAAACCGTTGATTTAGGGTCCTTCCCACCGGGTAAGTATCGCTTTGAATGGGATGGTACCGACAACAATGGCAATGCTGCGCCGATGGGCGAATACTCGCTTAGCGTATCAGGCCAGGTCGGCAACAAGAGTGAGTCTTTGCCACTTTCGACCTATGCCCATGTGCAGAGTGTCAGTTTAGGTGCCAATGGTTCGGGTATTACCATCAATACCAACAACGGCGCAATTAAACTGTCCGATGTTGAAGAGATTGGCGAAGGCTAGCACAGATAGCCTACGCAACATTGAATTTTTATAGCCGAATAACGATTCGGGTAACCACTAAGATAAAAGTCGCGGTATAAGCGAAAATCGAGGTAGATTATGAGTTTTGGTATAGCACTTAGCGGGATCTCCGCCGCACAAAAAGACTTGGATACAACCGCCAATAACATTTCCAACGTCAACACTACGGGATTTAAAGAATCTCGTGCCGAGTTTGCCAACGTCTATGCGACGTCTATATTCAGCTCGGGTAAAACGAAAGTCGGTGACGGTGTATCGACATCGCAAGTGGCTCAGCAGTTTCACCAAGGTGCGTTAGAGTTCACCAATAACTCACTGGATCTGGCCATCACTGGTGACGGCTTTTTTGCCATGACGCCGGATCTGGCTTCACGTGATATGACCTTTACCCGTGCCGGTGCGTTTAAGCTGAACAAAGACAATTTTATTGTCGATAGCAAGGGCAACTTCCTGCAAGGGTTTCAAACTGACCCGAGTACCGGGGCTACCACATCTGTCAGCTTAACCACGACGACGGCTATTCAGATCCCGGATTCTGCCGGTGCACCGCGTTCGACAGACAATGTTTATATTTCGATGAACCTCGATTCGCGCGAACAAGCGCCGACAGTCGCGCCTTTTAACGCAACCGATTTGACCACATATAACTCGTCAACCTCAACGACCATTTATGATAGCTTGGGTGAGGCGCATGTTTTGGGTGTCTACTTCGTCAAAGGACCTGCTGCAACACCAAACTTGTGGAATGTGCATCTAACCATCGACGGCACTGACTTATCTAGCCTTGCCGGTTCAGGTGTTGGTGGTGGTGTTGCCGGTACGCCTGTCGCGCCGCTCCAGTTTACCGCTTCAGGTCAGCCAAATACCGCGCCTGCGCCATTTCCTGATATCACCTTAATCGGTGGTACGGTTGCCAACTCGATTTCATCTATTTTGACCAATGGGGCGACCTTCCCGGACCAGATGACGGTCAACTGGTCTGATGAATCTGGTACCAAGCAGCCGACTCAGTACGCATCGAAATTTGAAGTCAACAGTTTAGAACAAGATGGTGCCACCGTGGGACGTTTGACCGGGATTGATATCGATGCCGGTGGTAAGGTTGTTGCCTCTTACAGTAATGGTGATTCTTCTTTCTTAGGCCAGATTGCCATTGCCCGTTTCGGTAACGTACAAGGCTTGCGCCAAGTCGGTAACACGGCTTGGAAGAAAAGCTTAGATTCTGGTGAACCGCTCGCAGGTGAAGCAAACACCGGTACTTTCGGCTCTATTGAAGCTTCTGCGTTAGAGACATCCAATGTCAACCTGACCAATGAGCTGGTGGACTTGATCTCGGCGCAGCGAAACTTCCAAGCCAACTCAAGGGCATTGGAGGTCAACAGTACCTTGCAACAAACGGTCTTGCAGATCCGATAAACTCGGCTGCACTTTAGTTCGAAAGGCCGCCTTGGCGGCCTTTTCCTTGATAGCCGTCTACCCCTCGTTATATTTTCTCCATTTTTCGTCTTTTTTCTCTACTTTTCCCCGCGTCAAAATCTTTTGGCACTCATATTGCTTATATCTAGTTATGTTGAATTTATGGTCGAAAGTGTCAAAGAGGTGACCTATGGATCGAATGCTGTATATCGCTACTAGCGGCGCCACGCAAAACCTAAATGCCATTTCGGTGCGTGCGAACAACTTAGCCAACGTCAAAACCAACGGGTTTAAAGCCGATTTGGAGCAGGCGCGCTCAATGCAGGCATTCGGCGAAGGCTTACCGACACGAGTGTTTGCCATGACCGAAAGCCCAAGTCAAAACTTTGACGGCGGCGCATTGATGACCACAGGACGTGATTTGGATATCGCCGTTGAAGGTAATGGTTGGATTGCGGTGCAGGATAAGCAAGGCAACGAAGCTTATACCCGCAAAGGCAATCTTCAGATCAGCGCCACCGGAATGCTTGAAACCTCAGACGGTCTGATGGTCATGGGCGATGGTGGTCCCATTCAATTGCCCGTTCCGGTTGAAAAAGTACAGATCGGTCGTGACGGCACCATTACCGTAAAACCTCAAGGTGCGCCACCAGAGGCCCTTGAAGATATCGACCGGATCAAACTGGTAGACCCTGATGGCCCTGAAATAACCAAAGGCAGCGACGGATTGTTTCGTCGTAAAGATGGTGAACTTGCCGAGGCATCTGCCAATGTGACATTGGTAAAAGGGGCGCTTGAGACCAGCAACGTAAATGCCATTGAAGAGATGACCAGCATGATTGGCCTACAACGCCAATTTGAAATGCAGGTCAAGATGATGAAGACCGCCGAAGAGAACGATCAGCATCATAATCAAATCTTTAGAATTGTTTAATTAAGGTGGAGGTGACTTATGCATCCTGCATTATGGATCAGTAAAACGGGCCTCGATGCCCAACAAAGAGACATTTCGGTGATCTCCAATAACCTGGCCAACGCCAGCACCGTTGGCTTCAAAAAGAGCCGCGCTGTCTTTGAAGACCTGTTATATCAAAACATCAATCAGCCGGGCGGACGCTCATCAACCGATACCGAACTGCCCAATGGTTTGATGCTTGGCGCCGGTACCAAAGTCGTGGCGACACAAAAGAACTTTTCTCAAGGCAACATGCTGACGACTGAAAACCCGCTGGATATCATGATCCAAGGTCATGGTTTTTATGAGATTTTGCAACCTGACGGGACCATTGCCTACACTCGCAACGGTCAGTTCACCACCAATGACACCGGCCAGCTAGTGACCTCAGGTGCCGGTTTTCAATTACAACCTGCCATTACTATTCCACCGGATGCCCAGCAGGTAACCGTGTCGCAAGACGGTCAGGTAACGGTTCGATTACGAGGTACTGCCGATAATGTCGCCGTCGGTCAGATCACCGTTTCCAACTTTATCAACCCGGCTGGTCTTGAACCTATTGGTCAAAACCTGTTTGTTGAAACCGCTGTCAGTGGCGCGCCAGTACAGGGGACACCAGGTCTTGAGGGCTTGGGGACTTTGGTTCAAGGGGCGCTCGAGACTTCAAACGTCAACGTGACCGAAGAATTGGTTAACTTGATTGAGAGTCAGCGGGTTTATGAAATGAACTCCAAAGTGATCTCATCGGTCGATCAGATGCTTGGTACTGCAATTCAGCAGCTATAACGCTTAAGGGGGCTTCGATGAGATATTTAATGCTAGCGGGCTTTTTACTACTGACCGGTTGTGCCAGCACCAACCAACAGCCACCGGTGCGAGATAGTGCCTATTTTGCTCCGGTTGAGCCGGAACAACCGGATGACATGGTGGTGCCTACCGGTTCTTTGTTTCAAAAAGTCCAAGCCAACAGCCTTTATTCCGATGCCAAAGCCAGACGCGTCGGCGACATCATTACGGTGAACCTGCAAGAGAACACGTCGGCATCGAAAAAAGCCAAAAACGAATATGAGAATGACACCTCCAATACCGTCAATCCTATTACCGGCTTTGGTGGCTTACCGCTTAAAATCGGGTCCCAGCCCATTCAGTTTGGTTTAAGTGCCAACAATGCCTACTCTGGTGATTCCAAGGCCGATCAAAGCAACAGCTTAAACGGCAGTATTTCGGTCAATGTGTTGCGAGTTTACCCCAATGGCAACCTGCTTATCCGAGGCGAGAAGTGGATTGATCTCAATACCGGCAGCGAATATATCCGCCTGACCGGCATCATTCGTCAAGAAGACATCGGCTCGGACAATACCATCGTTTCCACCAAAGTGGCCAATGCTCGAATCGAATATAGTGGTACCGGTGCCTTCCACAAAGGACAGCAGCCGGGTTGGTTATCAAAATTCTTCGCCAGCGACTGGTGGCCTTTCTAGGCCCATAAGCAAATTCAGGAGAAGCGACCATGTTTAGAAGTATTGCCAAAGTAACCCTGCTGTTGAGCCTGGCATTTATTGCCAGCGCCCAAGCAGTCAGGGTCAAAGATGTCGCCGATATCGAAGGCGTTCGCTCAAATCAGCTGGTAGGTTATGGCTTGGTCGTGGGTCTGCCCGGTACGGGTGAAAGTACGCCCTTTACCGAACAAAGCTTTAAAGCGATGTTAAGTAATTTTGGTATCACCATGCCAGCCGGCATAAAGCCAAAAATAAAGAATGTGGCCGCTGTTGCCGTTCATGCCGATTTGCCCGCATTCACTAAACCGGGTCAGCGCATTGATGTGACCGTTTCTTCAATCGGCAGTGCCAATTCACTCAAAGGCGGCACCTTGTTGCAGACCTTTATGAAGGGCATCGATGGTGAAGTCTACGCCATTGCGCAAGGGAGCCTTGTGGTTAGCGGCTTGGGGGCAGAAGGTTTAGATGGCTCTAGAGTGATCATCAACACACCAACCGTTGGACGCATTGCCAATGGTGGTATCGTTGAACGTGCCATCGTCAGCCCGTTTAGCCAAGGCGACTATATTACTTTTAACCTGCGTAGCCCTGATTTTACCACTGCCAAAACGTTGGCGGACACCATCAATAAGATGTTTGGCGGCAGTGTCGATTCTCACGTGGCAACACCATTTGATGCCGCTTCAGTTAGAGTTACGGCACCAAGAGATATTTCCAAGCGTATTGCCTACATGTCGATATTGGAAAACCTTGAATTCAAACCCGCCGATGCGGCAGCGAAAATTGTCGTCAACTCGCGTACCGGCACCATTGTGGTTGGACAAAACGTCAAATTATTGCCGGCGGCAGTTACTCACGGCAGCCTGACGGTGACGATTGTTGAGAATAAGCAGGTATCGCAGCCGGGGGCGTTTGCCGATGGCGGTCAGACTACCGTCACACCGCGTTCGATTTTAGATGTCTCGGAAGAAGACTCAAGAATGTTTGTGTTCGAGCCGGGCACCAGCTTGAATGACCTCGTTCGTGCGGTCAATGAAGTCGGCGCCGCGCCGGGAGATTTGATGGCGATTTTAGAAGCCCTTAAAGAAGCCGGTGCCATTCACGGCGAACTGATTGTGATTTAGGGGAAAGGCGATGGATAAGTTATCGGCAGCTAAAGATAGCGCATACTACGACTTTGCCGCGTTAGACGAGCTGCGTTCGGCCAAACCGGATGACCAGAGCGCCTTGAAGGCGGCAGCCAAACAGTTTGAGTCGATTTTCACTCAAATGTTGCTCACCAGTATGCGTAAAGCCAGTGAAGTGCTTGAATCCGATAGCCCTTTCAATAGCCAATCCACTAAGTTTTATCGCGATATGCACGATAAGCAAATGGTCAGCAATATCGCCGAAACCGGTGGTTTGGGCTTGGCCGATATGATTGTCGAGCAGCTAAGCGGCAATAATCCAAACTTTACACCGGCCTCTGTATTGCGCCCTGACTCTGGGTTAGATGGTATGGGCCGAGTGTACAAAGCCCAAACATCTGGCCAAGATAAAGCACGAGCAAGCAATGAGGCGAGCGAAGCTACGGCTGAAAAAAGCGCGATGTTTGACTCACCTGAAAGCTTTGTCAAATCGCTGTTGCCAGTGGCACAAAAAGTGCTTCAAAACTCTCCGTTATCACCAGTGATGGTGGTGGCACAAGCGGCACTCGAAACCGGTTGGGGCAAAAAGGTCATCAATAAAGGTGATGGCTCTAGCAGCTTCAACCTGTTTGGTATCAAAGCCGATGAACGCTGGCAAGGTGACAAGGCCAAAGTACAAACCGTTGAGTTTCGCGATGGTGTGGCACGTAAAGAGAATGCTTTTTTCCGCGCCTATCATTCGTTGGAGCAGGGTCTTAAAGATTATGTCGATTTCATTTCAAGCAATGAGCGCTATTCGCAGGCGGTAGAAAATGCACAAGACCCACAACAGTATTTCAAATCCTTGCAATCGGCAGGTTACGCCACAGACCCACAATATGCCGATAAAGTGCTGAATATTTTGAACAGCGGTGTGTTTGAGCAGATTAAAGAGTAGAATAATGTTGCCGATAACCCTTAAGCGTACGCGCTCAATTTTGAATTTCGGAGGTTTCCATGGCTGATATGCTGTCGATAGGCACCTCCGGTGTACTGACCAGCTCATTGCTGCTCGAAACCGCCGGTAACAACATTGCCAACGTCAATACACCAAGCTTCGCCCAAGAGCGTGTTGAACTTGGTGCGTCTGAGCATGGTGGTGTCGGCAGACGTGATGTCGAGCGTGCCGTGAGTGAGTTTTCTTTAAGGCAGATGCGCCGTGATACCTCCAATTACACCTTTTATGAGCAATACGTCAATGAAGCAGAGCGCGTCGATACGCTTTTTGCCGGTACGGCAAACAGTATTGCCACCGCGATGGACGGATTTTTTCAGCGTATTCAAAGCGCCTCAGACGACCCGTCATCGATTGCCTCACGCCAATTGGTGATCAGTGAAGCCGAAGGCATGCTCGGTACGTTCAATACCTTGAACTCATTGGTGCTCGACCAAAGTACCACTGTAAATGAGCAGCTTGAGATCTTCACCGATGAAGTCAACAATCTGATCCAAAATATCGCTGCGATGAACAAAAACATCACCGGTCTGGGCGTCGCAAACTCTGCCAGTAATCCCAATGCCTTGATGAACGAACGTGATGAATCCCTTAGACAACTTGCCGAACTGGTAGAGATCAATACCCTAGATGGTAAAGACGGTGAAAAGCTGGTGTTCTTAAATACCGGTCAAGCCTTGGTGTTAAAGCAGGGGGATTTTAACCTAGTGACACTCAATGGCGATCCTGATCCGCTGCGTAAAGAGTTGCAACTCAACCTCAGTACCAACAACAACTTGGTCGTGCCGATGGAAGCCAACAAAGTCGGCGGCAAAATCGGTGGCTTGTTGACGTTTCGCGAAGAAGTACTGGAGCCGACGCAAAATAAACTTGGACAGGTTGCCTTAGCCTTAACCGATGCCTTTAACCAACAAAATCGCCTTGGAATGGACGCCGATGGCCAATTGGGCGGCGATTTATTCAAATTGCCGGACTTCGGTGGCAGTGCCTATCTTGCCAATACCGGCACAGGTAGTGTGGTGGCACGAGTGGAACCGGGTAAAGGCCCTGAGCTGACTTCATCGGATATCTTGGTCACCTATACCGGTGGTTCGGTGACCATTGAACCATTGGATGAAGACGGCAACGTGCTTGAAACCATTACTCAAGCGGTCGCTTTGCCGACCACGCTCAATTCGACCAATGTTGCAGGTGGTACGCTTTACGGTTTGGAAATCGATTTGGCCGCAGGTATGAATGCCGGCGATAAGTTTTTGATCAAGCCAACGGCCAATGCGGCCAGTTCGATAGAAATGCTCTCAACTCGTCCCGAGGATATCGCGTTGGCGTCACCTATTCGTACAGAGGCGAATCTGACCAATAGTGGCACTTCGACGATCAGCGCCGGCACGGTATTTAATACCGATATTGCCACGTCGAACTTTACTGCCGTCGGCAGTACCAACAGTTTGGCGGTCAATCCGTTGTATATCAGATACACCAATAACAATGAATTCTCTTTTTATAATGTCGATCCTATTGCCAACCCGGCGGCGGTTGCGATTGGTACTTCGACATTTGCGACACCGCCGTTTAACGATGTGATGCGTAACTCCGCCGCGATGGCCAACTTCGGCTATGATTTTAATATCAGTGGTACGCCGCAAGTGGGTGATGTTTTTACCGTACAATTTAACACCGGTGGTTTCCAAGATAACCGTAATGGTCTTGCCTTGGCACAAATGCAAAACCAAGATTTGATGAGAAAAAATGTAGTTTCCAGTTCTGCGGCCGATAATACATTAACGTTCCATGAAGCTTATGCCCGAATTGTGTCTCAAGTCGGGGAAAGAACGGCCAAAGCCAGAACCAATGAAACCGCATTTGATGCGCTGCTCGATCAATCATTTGGCTGGTATCAATCGATTTCCGGTGTTAATCTGGATGAAGAGGCCGCCAAGCTGGTTAAGTTTCAACAGGCATACAGTGCTTCGGCACGAGTGATTTCAGTCGCACAACAAACCTTTGATGTGCTGCTAAGCTCAGTTAGGTAATGGCGCCGTCAACTGACGGCCCGACCGGTTCGGAGCGCAGGGAAACCGTCGTCAATGATAGATGTTTGCGGCTCGAAGCGAGTTAGTTTTTAGAGGTGATAAGGTATGCGGTTATCTACCAACCAAATTTACAACAATGGTGTCGAGAGTATTCTTGACTCCCAAGAGCGTCTGACCAGAGCCCAAGATAAGATCACCAATCAAACCCGTCTTTTAACGCCCTCGGACGACCCGGCGGCGACTGCTCAGGTGATGCGCCTGAATGAAAAAATCGAATTAAGTTCTCAGTACGAAACCAACGGTACGGTATTGGAAAACCGTCTCAATGCCGAAGAAGTGGCGCTTAATGCGCTCAAATCATCGATGGACCGCGTCAAAGTGTTGGCCATACAAGCCGGTAGCGGCTCTTTGTCTGATGCCGATAGAAACAGCATCGCCTTTGAGCTTGAGAGTGTCAAAGGTGAAATGTTTGATCTAATGAACACCAAAGATGCCAACGGTGACTATATCTTTGCTGGTTTCCAGTCGAATGTACAACCGTTCGAATTCAATCCGACCACCAAAAAATATGACTATAAGGGCGATGAAGGCGAGCTTAGGCTACAGGTGTCTACCTCGGTGACTTTGTCGTCTAATGATAATGGTAAAAAGTTGTTCGAGAATGTCGATAGCCGTTTGCGGGTGGATGATGTCACCAGCACTGCCGGCGTGCCCGGCAGCTTTGTCACCGTAGAGAACCAAAACGTCTTCGATAACTTTCACAATGCCAATTATGACACGACGACGCTTGCCAACAATACCTTCAATGTTACGGTCAGTGCGCCGAATAGTTATAGCATTACGAATGCAGGTACTGGGGCGGCGGTCGTGGCCGGTACTTATGCACTGTCAGACGGCATTGACTTTAATGGTCTTAAAATAAAGCCAGGTGGTACTGCCGGCACAGTCAGTTTTACCTTATCGCCACCTGAGAAAAAGAATATTCTCACTACTTTAGAAGAATTGACGACAGCGCTTAAAACCCCTGGCGGGTTTACACCAGATATGAGTGAGTCGATAAAAGATGCCATGGTGCAGACTGACAATGCGAAAAATCAGGTGCATTTGGTGCAGTCTTCTTTGGGCGGCCGTCTTAATGTGGTCAGTCGCATCATGTCGTCAAATGTTGAGATCAATCACGCCAACCAAAAAACGCGTTCTGATCTGGCCGAAGTCGATTACGCTGAAGCGGTAACCGAACTGATGAAAGAAGAGTCTGCTCTTGAAGCTGCACAGGCAACTTTTAGTCGAGTGAGCAGATTGAGTCTGTTTGACTACATTTCTTAAACCCAATTTTTAAGATAAACAAAAAAGCGGCATTTATTTGCCGCTTTTTTGTTAACCAAATGTTTCATTGAATGTTAATGAAATTGCCTCATTTTTCCGCGTCAAAAAAATTTAAAAAAAGTGGCAAAAAATCCTAAAGTTTCGGCAAATGCTGCCGATAAATAATTACGGCAAAATCTATAAACTCACACTTTTTGCCGCTTCAGACAAAAAATCAAATAAAACGGCAATTTTTGCCACTTTTTTTCTAAAGTCTCACCCTTTGTTGCCGATATCCTAGATAGCTTAATAGAAGCTTTATCCTAGAGTCCTATATTTCGGTTCTTAAAAGCACAAATTAAGCGTCAGGTAAGAGAGTTATGGACAGGGTAATTAGCGCCTTTATGGCGATAATCACTCAGCGATGTGGTAGTGAGGCTAGCTCATTATCACAGCACGGTGATGAGGTATGGCTTCCACAGGGCGATATCGAGTCTGTGATTTTGACGGTTGCACTTCCACAAGAGTGTGATCGTTAAGATCAAATGGTGCAACGACAGAGCTTCCACAGGGCTTTGTTAATCGGTCAGGAGTGAAGGCTAGGCTTAAATGCTTGGTTATTAATGGAGTGATCGCAGCAATGCTGTGTACACAGGGCCTGATTAATGTGTTGCGCACATATTACGTGTCTACGCTTTGGATGTTTGTTGATTGCCTGGTGCTTGTGCCGCTATTGCCGATAAGTTCTCAGGTTAATGCCCTGTTGTTGTTTGACAGGGTAAACCAATAGCATGGGAGATAAAATCATGGCTTTATATGTCAATACTAACGTATCGAGTTTGAACGCGCAGCGTCAGCTGATGAATTCAGGTAGTACCCTGGATACCGCCTTCAAACGCTTATCATCTGGTTTGAGAATCAACAGTGCTGCCGATGACGCGGCAGGCTTGCAGATCTCAGACCGTTTAACCAGCCAAATTCAAGGCTTGGAACAAGGTAACCGTAACGCGAACGACGGTATCTCTTTGGCGCAAACCGCAGAGGGCGCGCTTGATGAGATGACCAACATGTTCCAACGTGTTAGAACCTTGGCTTCACAAGCGGCGAATGGCTCCAATACTGATTCCGACCGCGCGGCATTGCAACTTGAAATGCGCGAGCTTGGTGAGGAGATCAACCGTATCTCAAGCGACACCACTTTTGGTGGTACCAACTTGCTTGACGGTACCTACAATGCTGAGTTCCAAGTTGGTGCCGACTCAGGTCAGGTCATTAGTATGACCATGACTGCGGTAACCAGCTTTGATGGTTCAGCCGTGAGTGTCGGTTCATTCACCGTGAGTGATATTGCGACTTCTGCAAGTACCATTACCGGTGTAGGTGCTGGTGTTGCTACTGCGTTTTCTGCGGTAACTTCGCTTTCTTTCACCTCAACTGACAAAGCACAGTCAATCTTGGCCAACGTCGATGCGATGATTGGTGCGATTGATGCCAAACGTGCCGAGCTTGGTGCGGTTCAAAACCGATTCCAGTCTACTATTCGTAACCAGACCAACATCGCTGAGAACCTAAGTGCTGCACGTTCACGCATTAAAGATGCTGACTTTGCCACTGAAACCGCAGCTCTGACCAAAGCGCAGATCCTGCAACAAGCAAGTAGTACAATTTTGTCCCAGGCCAACCAACGGCCTCAATCGGCCTTGTCATTGTTAGGATAATAAGGTCTATTAAGTACGCTTGATTGACATGGGCATTTGGCCGTGAGAATAGCCGGGTAGAGTGTTATTTCACGTGCCGATGTCCTGTTAAGCGGGCCCGGTTTATTCGGGTAAACCGGCCTTTAAGTTAAACCAGAGCGAAATAAATAAGTTAAGCAAAGTAGGAATTTGAATAAAGCCAAGAAAAATAAGCGGTGGAAACCCACAAAAATTCAAAAAATTAAAAAAATGTAGATTTCAGTGTTTTCGCGCTCTAGCGTGAAGATCTTATCTATTATTTTAAGCTTTTTATCTTTCAAAGCGATTTTTTTGCTAAAGAAAAAATTCTATGGGTCGATAAATTAAGTAACCGGGCACGATACAACATTATAAAAAACGAGCCTGATAAAATACTTAAAGCATAGAGTTTTGGAGAAAGAAAATGAGCTTATTTGTTAACACTAACGTATCTAGTCTGAACGCCCAACGTCAATTGATGAACTCTGGTACTCAACTGGACACCGCGTTCAAACGTTTATCATCAGGTCTTCGTATCAACAGTGCAGCTGACGACGCCGCCGGTTTGCAAATCTCTGACCGTTTGACCTCACAAATCTTAGGCTTGGAACAAGGTAACCGTAACGCTAACGACGGTATCTCTTTAGCGCAAACTGCTGAGGGTGCCTTGGACGAAATGACCAACATGTTCCAACGTATTCGTACCTTGTCAGCCCAAGCAGCCAACGGTTCAAACACCGATTCTGACCGCGCTGCCTTGCAATTGGAAATGCGTCAACTAGGTGCTGAAATCAACCGTATTTCAACCGATACGACTTTCGGTGGCACCAACTTGTTAGATGGTACTTATAATGCTGAATTCCAAATCGGTGCCGATGCCGGTCAAACCATCAGCATGACCATGACTGCTATCACCAGCTTCGACGGTTCTGCGGTAAGCGTGACTTCATTTGCAGTTAGTGACTTGGCAAGTGCGGCGAGTACCGTAACAGGCGTAGGCACAGGTGTTGCGACTGCCTTCTCGGCAATCACTTCTTTGTCATTCACATCGACCGACAAAGCGCAATCTATCTTGGCCAACGTTGATGCGATGATAGGTGCCATTGATGCCAAACGTGCAGAATTAGGTGCGGTACAAAATCGATTCCAATCGACTATCCGTAATCAAACCAACATCGTCGAGAACCTAAGCGCTGCCCGTTCACGCATTAAAGATGCCGACTTTGCCACTGAGACTGCCAACCTGACTCGTGCGCAAATTCTGCAACAGGCCAGCAGCACCATTTTATCTCAGGCTAACCAACGTCCTCAGTCAGCATTGTCACTGTTGCAAGGTTAATCACTGAATTAAAGGTCGGGGCTAAGACGCCCCGGCAGCTAGTTTTTATCACTGACCTAAGTCGTATTGAATAAAGCAAGACCAAACCGAGTGAATGTAAAGATGAACGATATGAGCAAATACAATCAAGCAAACACCAGCAAAATGGGTTGTGAGCTGCTGATTGCCAGCACCAATGCTGATGTTTGCTCTGATGTTGCCGTTAATGGTTTGGTTGCTGATAACCGTCTTTCTCTTGAGCCTATGCTCTTTGGCTGGGGAGTATTTTCCCCAGCCGCTTTTATCGCAAGCGCACACGCAAGACAGACTAAGATGGCAAGTTCATACCGCGCTCAGGTTAAACACTCTATCCAATCGACCCCTCTTTCTCTTGAGCCGATGCTCTTTGGCTGGGGAATGTTATCCCCAGCCGCTTTTATCGGCTGGCAAGCGAAGGCACAAGCGGTTGGGAAGGTACATTGAATTGGTTTGAGCCGCTGGGGTAACCCCCTAGGTGACTTAAACAACCCGTTTTGATTTAATTGCAGTTTAGGTTAAATCAAAAAGCCGGATTTTTCCGGTCTGCTCTACCCTTAATATCTATGCTTTTTTGGCCAGGCAAGTCCTGGCCGTTTTATGTATAGGGATATGACTAACGGCAGTTATTGCCACCATAGTGCCTGCTACAAAGCTAGTCTCCTGATTTTTATCAAAAATCCTCCAATTACTTTTAGACTTCAAACTGAAAAAAAACCTAAAGTCACGGCAAAAGTTGCCGATAACTATTTAACGGTGAGAGAGTGTCGCAAGCTGGCAACAATCGACCACCGCAATAAAAGAAATGTATGGCAATGATTGCCGCTAAAAACAAAAGGATTCGACTTTCAATCTGCTGACACAACGGGCCATATGACCGCTTCAACGCTGTTGAAATCAATGCCCAAACCGGTTGTGTTATTGCTTAGAAAAATACATTTTTTACACTGTGTTTATGACACGGTGGTATTGCCATGTTGCATCGTAAGGGTTTGAAAAATAATAAAAAATTTATCAAAAAAAACTTAAGTTACGACATCGAATGCCGATAACTTAAATAACAAAAGGGTGATAAACAAAATAACAAAAAGCACTTAAATAAGTGCAACTATCACTGCTTTAAACAATCAATGTTTTAGGAGATAGAATCATGGCCTTATATGTAAATACCAACGTATCGAGCTTAAATGCACAACGTCAATTAATGAATTCAGGCAACACCTTAGACACCGCGTTTAAACGCTTGTCTTCAGGTTTGCGGATCAACAGCGCGGCAGATGATGCTGCCGGCCTACAAATCTCTGACCGTTTGACCAGCCAGATCCAAGGTCTTGAGCAAGGTAACCGAAACGCTAACGACGGTATCTCTTTAGCGCAAACCGCTGAAGGTTCAATGGACGAAATGACCAACATGTATCAACGTATTCGTACCTTGGCCGCACAGGCTGCCAACGGTTCAAATACCGATTCAGACCGTGCAGCGTTGCAATTGGAAATGCGTCAGCTAGGCTCAGAGATCAACCGTATCTCTACCGACACCACATTTGGTGGTACTAACTTGCTAGATGGCTCCTTTAAAGCCGAGTTCCAAGTCGGTGCCGATGCCGGTCAGGTGATCAGTATGACGATGACTGCGGTTACCAGTTTCGACGGCTCGGCGGTAAGTGTAACCTCTTTCGCGGTGAGTGATTTGGCCCAGGCTGCAAGTACAATTACCGGTGTAGGTACTGGTGTGGCAACGGCATTCTCAGCCATTACCAGCTTGTCGTTCACTTCAACCGATAAAGCCCAATCCGTATTGGCCAACGTTGATGCGATGATCGGTGCCATTGATGCGAAACGAGCGGAGCTTGGTGCGGTACAAAACCGATTCCAATCAACCATTCGTAACCAGACCAATATTGCTGAGAACTTGAGCTCTGCACGTTCTCGAATCAAAGATGCAGATTTTGCGACTGAAACTGCGACTTTGACCAAAGCGCAAATCCTGCAACAGGCAAGCAGTACCATCCTGTCACAGGCTAATCAGCGTCCACAATCAGCCTTGTCATTGTTAGGCTAATTTGGAAACCCCCTTTAGGGTAAGGTCGTTAAGACTGACGGCCTTATCCGCTTCCTCCTGAGCATTGGCTCTCGGCCAGAGCAATCTGGCCACTTTTATTCCTTTCCTCTTGCTAGGGACAGCAGGGGGGTTTTGGCCCCCTCACATACCTTTGGTCTTATCCTTATGTGCGTTCCCTTGTACAAACAGATAGGAAACAAAACGGCGGAACCACGATTTTTCTCCCAAAAAAACGTAAAGGTGGCATATGGATTGCTTGTTAATTTGCGGTTAAAAGAGGTTGTGGCGGGATTTTGGCACTTTTTAACCGGGTTTTGTCCTAGTTAAAATAAAAGCGAAAAAAAATCGCAAAAAAAGCTAAAGAAAACCGCCAGACATCCGATAACTTAAACATGCAGAGACAATAGGTTAAACGGATGAAAACCTATTGAAGATCAGCGAGATATAAAAGCCAAGCTCTGGAGAAAAGGTGATTTATATTAAGGTGAAAACTTCTGCTTTATCATTTCAATGCGTTGCCCGAACATCGTCTTGAAATGCTATATCAGACCTAACAACTAAAAGCCTCCTGTTGTAAAGTCTAATATAAATGCTCCACCAGAAAAGGCGATGGCTCCACACCATCGCCTTTTTTGCGTTTGCTCTACAACTCAACACCAAGCTTGAATCGGGCTCATCTACAATTCATCACCAAACCCAAACAAACCTCCTCTACAACCCAACACTACACCCGAACAAACCATATCTCCGACCGATAGCGGTGCTCACTTGCAGGTTTGTCATGTTGGCTCTACGTAGATGGGGTTGCGCAAATGGATTTGCATATCCTTGATGGGCAGGGATAGCCCATTGAGAGGGCAGACCCTCTCCTTGTAAGGTCAAGTGCTTTAACCAGACCCTTAGGACTGTTGTTAAGCTGACTAGTGTTAGCTTGACTTAGAGAAGTCAAGAAGATGGTCCGACCCCACGTGTCTCCGGATTCTAGAGGCGATCTGAATAGGCCTCCTCTACAACCCAACACCAAGTTTGAACAAACCGCCTCTACCCACCTACGAAGAGCCTCAACATCAAGCTTGAAACGAGCACCACTTCACCTCAACACCAAGCTTAATCAACCCACCTCCACCACCAAAAAAACCTTCTCCAAATGAGCATTTCCCCCAACTTTAGCCTTTTTTTTAAATTTTTTATTGTTTTTAATTTCATTTAATTCAATAGCTTAACTCTTTATTTGGTTTTTTTTGAAAAAAACTTAAAAAAAATCCTAAAGTAATTTAGGTCAAGGCCGATAGCCTACATGTAGCGGTTTAACTTGTTTAAGGGTTAAGCACTTTAAAGCGCTAAAGGAAGGTAGACAAATTACCTGAGCATCTTGAGAACATTCGGGCGTTCTCAAAGCCATGTTCAGGAGTGGATAGTTTGTTGAACTTCCAATTGAAAACAACAGGAGGCTATTATGTCATTATTTGTAAATACTAATGTGTCGTCTCTTAACGCACAGCGCCAATTGGTCAAATCAGGTTCTGAACTTGATACCGCGTTTAAGAGATTATCATCAGGTCTTCGCATCAACAGTGCAGCAGATGACGCTGCCGGTATGCAGATCTCAAACCGCTTGACCGGTCAAATCCAAGGTCTTGAGCAAGGTATCCGAAATGCCAACGATGGTATTTCAGTTGCTCAAACTGCTGAGGGTGCATTGGATGAAATGACCACCATGTATCAACGTATCCGTACTTTGGCATCGCAAGCATCAAATGGTTCGAACACTGATTCTGACCGTGCGGCTTTGCAGTTGGAAATGCGTGAGTTGGGTGAAGAACTTAACCGTATCTCTACCGATACTTCTTTCGGTGGTACTAACTTGTTAGACGGTAGCTACAACGCTGAATTCCAAGTCGGCGCCAATGCTTCACAAACCATCAGCATGACCATGACTGCAATTACCAGCTTCGATGGTTCTGCCGTCAGTGTTACTTCATTCGCTGTTAGTGATATCGCCACTCAAGCCAGTACCATTACCGGCCAAGGCGCAGGTGTTGCGACTGCTTTTGCTGCTGTGACTTCATTGTCATTTACCTCAACCGACAAAGCACAATCGGTTTTGGCTAACGTTGACGCCATGATTGGTGCCATTGATGCCAAACGTGCAGAGTTAGGTGCGGTACAAAACCGTTTCCAATCGACTATTCGTAACGGAAGCAATATCGCCGAGAACTTGCAAGCTGCACGTTCACGTATTCAAGATGCTGACTTCGCCACTGAAACCGCTCGTTTGACCAGAGCACAAATTTTGCAGCAAGCCAGTACATCTATCTTGTCGCAGGCAAACCAGAGGCCACAATCTGCTTTAGCCCTAATCGGGTAAACAATTGAGCCTAACCATGCTATTCTTGGATATGTAGTCGCCTGAAAGTAAAGGGTGACTGTGGATAGCTTATTTGCTGTCAGGCACTATATATCTGATTTTAGGGTCATGAATTGGAGGTGACTCATGTCTGTCAATAGTTTGTCTTCTTCGGCTGTTGAGTTCTCGCCGCCTCAGGTGGCGCTAGACAATGCTAAGGGAGTGGCCCAGGCCAATACTCGCTCAGGTTCTGAAGAAAGTGCCAGAGCAGTTAGTGCCAGCGTTAACGGCCGAGCACATGCAGCAGAAAATGCTCAAGTTTTAAATTTTGACGCCGATAAACAAACACGAAGCGTCAACCAAGGAAACAGTGAACAGCTTGCACGACAAGCAAAAGAGAAGTTGCAGGAAAAACGCCAACCCAGTCAAGATGAATTGACTCAAGCGTTGGAAGTGACCAATCAACTCTCGAGCTTGCAACAGCGCAAATTGCAGTTCACGTCGAGTCAGGAAGATGGGCGTACCATTATCAAAGTGGTCGATAGAGAAAATGATGAAGTGATTCGTCAAATTCCTTCAGAAGACTTTGTTAAATTGGCCAAACGTATTTCTGAATTGACGCAACAATTAGATTCGGCACAAGGTTTATTGTTCGAATCGAAGGTATAACGTGCAGGTGAGCTTGAGTTGAGCTTTTGCCAAGGACTCAACGCCATGGAGAAGACTCAGGTTCACGTAGTAGCACATCAGTTTAGTTTGTAGAGGTTTGTTATGGCTATCACATCAGCAGGGGTAGGTTCGGGCTTAGACCTTGAAGCGATTATTCAGGTCACCGTTGACGCGGAGAATATACCCAAAGTTGCGCAGCTTGATAAGCGTGAAAGTGCCATTGATTTGCAGATAACCGCTTTGGGTCAAATGAAGTCTGGCCTGTCGGCGTTTAATACTCAGTTGGATATCTTAAAAGAGATCACCAGCTTTAATCAGCGTACTGCCAACATAACACAACCTTCTACCGGTGGCGATTTGATCTCTGTTACCTCAGAATCTACCGCCACCACCGGCGCTTTTGAGATCTCTGACGTGGTCACCGCTCAAGGTAGCCGAGCGCAGTCATCTGCCGGTAACGAGTTCAGCGCGACGACCGATGTGGTTACCGCCTCAGGTGGACAGCTGACCTTTACCGCAGGCGCCAAAACCTTTGCGGTCAACTTGGCCGCAGGTGCGACCTTAGACGATTTACGTACTGCCATCAATGATGCCTCCGACAACTTCGGTTTGTCGGCCAATATCATCAACACCGGTACTACCTCTAACTTGGTATTAACTTCGTCGGTCACCGGTGCCGGTAACGACTTGGTGATCTCCAACAACACCGCTGAGCTTGATAAGGTGTCTACCGTTGCCAACGGCGGCGGCGCAGGCGGTCTTGTCATCAATGCCGGTGATGAAGCTCGTAGCGCCTCGATGAAAATCGACGGCATTACCGTGACCAGTGATACCAATACATTCACCAATGCCATTCAAGACAGTACCATTACGGTATTGCGTGACTCAGACCCGGCCAATCTTGCCACCGACAAGGCAACTTTGAACATCGAAACCGACAAAGAAAACGTTAAAGAGACCATTAATAAGTTTATCGATAGCTATAATACGCTTATCGATACTTTGAATCTGGTGGCTGAATCGAAAACTGCCGATGCAACTGCTAGGGGCTTACGTCGTACCATCATCGATCAGATGGGCACCTTTGTATCGGGCGCCGGCAATCTGCAAACGGTATGGGACATCGGTTTTAAAATGGACAACAACAACAAGTTGTCGTTAGATTCAACCGCAGTCAACACCCTAGATGACGCATTAACCAATTCTTATGACGATGTTGGCACATTGTTTGCTGGTGCAGGTGGTGTTGCAGCCACACTATCAGCCAGTGTCGATATTTACTTAAATAGCAGCGGCGTTTTTAAAAATCAGCAAGATGCCTTGGATTTGGCGAAAAAGGACATTACTCAAGATAGAGATAATCATACCTATCGTATGGACTTGTTTGAAAAGCGCTTAAGAGAGAAATATGCCAGCCTTGACGTTTTAATCGCCGGTATGCGTTCTCAAGGTAATGCAGTTGCCTCTGCTCTGTCGAGCTTGCCTGGCTTTGGTAGCGGCTTGAACAAAAACTCTTAGTGCTGTTTTTGTTCAAAGCGATTGAAATTATTTGCAATTTAGCGGATATTTCAATGATGTTGGCGCAGCCGAACTCAAGTTTAAACAGAATTTAAGGTTTAATAGGTGCACTATGTTGGCAAGACGAAAAATCAACGCGTATCAAAAAGAGAGTGTTAAAGCACAGCTCGCTGGCGCGAATCCCTACACCATCATTCAAATGTTGATGCAGGGATTTTTGGAGCGCGTAGCCAAAGGTAAGGGCTGTATTGAACGTGGCGACTTGCAGGGTAAGGCCGAGCACTTGTCTAAAGCTTCAGCGATTTTACATGCCTTGTCTGAATCATTGGATTTAGACGTTGGTGGTGAAGTGGCGCAAAACCTTGCCTCGTTATATGAATACATGTTGATGCGGGTTACCGACGCTTCCGTTGAAAAAACCATCGAACCGCTTGATGAAGTGATGAAGTTGATGCTTGAGATCAAAAGCGGTTGGGATGCCATTCCTAACTCCGAGGTTGACAATGCGTTGGCGCTGCAAGCTCAGCGCGGTTAACCTAGGTGACTACCTCATCGTTTGCCACATTGGTTGAGCAAACCAATGCCTGTAGCGTCAAAATTTATCAGCATTGTGAAACTGCCGAGTGGGACTCATGTGTCCCATTAATTGCCGAACGCGAACAATTGTTAGCGCAGCTTTTGCAATTGAGTAGTGAGCTGGCACCTGCCGAAATTGAAATTCTTGCCGGACTATATCAAGATATATTGAAAAACGATGAGGTATACTTACCTCGTGCAGAGTCGGCCAAAGGTGAGATCAACCTACAACTACGGCACATTAAGCGTGCTGAACTCAATGCCTTGCCGGCCTACCGTAAACACTCGTAATCGACCAATCAGTTTAAAGGTGCAGGTTTTCTATGTCCGCAGAAAATGACAACAAAAAGGATGAGATCAGCGAGATCCTCGCAAACGCTGAACAAAAGGTGCAGCAGTTAAGTGAGCGTGCGCAAAAGGAAAAGGCGTTAGAGAAAAAAATGGGGCAGCGTTTTGAAAAAAACATTGTGGCGCTGAAAAAATACCTGCCGGATATCGCAGCCCAGTTCCGTCATTACAAACCTGAATCTATGCAGTTCTTCTGCGCGCCCAGCGGTGATGCCAATATCGTTGAAAGCACAAGCGGCGTACCGCTGTACAGTGATGATCCGATTGAGCAATGTCGTGATCAGGTGCAGAGAAACATCGAACAGCCAAAATACACCAGCATTGGTTTTTCTAGCGAAGAAGAACAAAGCAATACCTTTATTCATAGCCGTTATATGGGGGCTATTTATAAGGAATTTCTCAAAGAAAAAGAAACCCTTGAGCCGCTGACGTCAATCCCTGAACACCTCGGGGCGATGATCATGTTTGGGGTCGGACTAGGCTACCATCTCCCGGCATTGTTTGAGCAGGTAACTATCGACCATATGTACATCTGTGAGCCTTCAAACGATTTATTCTATGCTAGCCTATTTACCTGTGACTGGGAATATGTGCTGAAAACCATCGATGAAAAAGACGGTGTGTTGCATTTAAGACTGGGTGTCGATTATCAAAAGTTCACCGACGACTTTATCAATGAATTAAAAGATAAAGGCTCGTTCAATGCCTCCAATGCGGTGTTATATCAGCACTACCCATCGGAGCAGATCCAAAGGATCATTAATGAGTTCTCCCAGCAGTTTCATATGGTGGCTATCGGATGGGGCTTCTTTGATGATGGTGTGATCAGTATTGCCCACGATTACGCCAATGCCCAAAACAAAACGCCTTACCTAAAAAAGACCGCCGCGCTGCCAAGACACTGGAAAGATGTACCGGCGATCATCGTGGCCAACGGACCGTCTATTGATGCCACCATTGAGTATGTTAAAGCCCATCAAAACGATGGTATCGTTTTTTGCTGTGGTACCGCAATAAATACACTGCTTAAGCATGGTATCGTGCCGGATTTTCATGTTGAGCTTGAAAGAACCAAGCTGACCTATGACTTGTTGGTGGAGTTTGTTGATAACGAGCAGATGAAGCAAATGAACTTTCTCTCGGTCAACGTGATGCATCCAAGAGCCACTGAACTATTTAAGTGGTCGGGTCTGGCCTTTAAGCCGGCTGAGCCTTCAACCATCATTTCATCTGAGTTTATCGATAAAGACAGCACCTTTACTCGTCTAAGTTACTGTAATCCGCTAGTGGCAAACACGGCTTTGTCGTATGCCTGTTATATGGGCTTTAAAGAAATTTATTTGTTTGGTGTCGATAACGGTTATGTCACCAAAGATCATTTCCACTCAAAACAAAGCTACTACTACACCGAAGATGGTGAGGAGAAAACAGAGATCACTAAAATGATGCTAACCGACCAGTTAGAGGTCGAAGGTAACTTTGGTGATACTGTGTTTACTACGGCATTTTATGATACCGGTCGTCATTCGCTCGGGCATTTGCTCGGTCGTTACCCTAAGGTCAATTGCTACAATTGCTCTGACGGTGCCAAGATAAACCATACCTTCCCGGTTTATCCCGAGGACTTGCTGATCTCCCCTTTGAATGTTGATAAAAATGACATCGTTGAGTACATCAAATCTGAGTTCTTTGCGCCACAAGATCACGACCCCGATGCCTATCAGAACTGGCTTGCGATTAATAAGTTTGACGATATTGTCGATGAAATGCTGGCATTTACCGACAAAAAGTTTACCTCCCGTGGCGAGTTGGCTACGGCGTTGAAATTACAAGTCCGTTATCTATATTCGTTCTCGCAAACGCGTTTTCGCCACCTTTACTTTATGTTGGATGGCTCAGTCATTTATGCGCATACTGTCTTTAGAATGGCGCTTTACGGTTTTGCCGATGAGAAAGAAATGCTCAGAGTGATGCATAGCCTGTTGGATCTGTATCACGAGTATTTGCGTGAAGCGAAGAAGAAGTTTAGACGTGTGCTTGAAGAAGTGGATGAGCAAGACTTTAAAGTGCTTGAAATGTTCAGAAAAGGCCACAAGAAAGCGGCAGATGCCAATGCAGGCAATCACGAGTAAAGCCGCAATGTGGCCTGTTATCGCATTGTCTTAGTAGAGAAATAAAGGGCTGGAAATTCCAGCCCTTTTGGTGTCAAAACAAGAGTTTCTACTTAACTCGCCTAAAGCAAACAAATTTGGGGCAGTTAGCGATGAAAATAGCTGTGCTCTACGGCCCTTCCTTACGTGAAGCTCAGGTTATTTAATAAATATCTCTTTAAACATATTCACCACTTGCTCTACCGTTGAGGTCTTAACATGGCGTTCATCGGTATCCCAAGCATCTTTAATACATTCGGTGACCAGCTCATAGCTCGGTAGGTAGTACACATCTTCATTGTTGTTGACCAATTCTTCGGCCGCCACCCTAAGCACGGCTTTGGAATGGGTGTTGGCGCTGATCACATGATGGGTGTCGGCGCGACCGGTGGCCAAAAATGGAATAGGAGAGACACTGATGATCAACTTAAACTTCGGATTATGGGCTTTACAAATATCGTAAAAGGTTTGAATGTTATCGATATTCTCCTGTACCGTCAGGGTCTTATGACGGACCAAAGGATACATATAAGAGCGCGGGTTGCGTGACATCACCGAGCCATCTCTAAACTGCCAGCACTCATTAAGACCTAAGGTAATAATAAATACTTCGGTTTGCTCAAGGGCCATGCGAGTGGCTTCAATGTGCTTGTTGTAATCTTCAAAGTAGGCATCTTTCGATAAAAACAGCACATTTTCACGATAAGGATCCATCCAAGTACCATCTTCTTGCTCAAACAACAGCTGCTTGGTGCGTTTGACATCAAAAGCCCGTTCGGCCATTTGGCGAAAGCTTGGGGTGTTGAATAAGATCCCATAGTTGGCGCAGAACTTGGCATACTTGTCACCTGGCGTATAGCCATCGACGATGATCTTAGAGCCGGGGTCGTCATTGCGCTCAGTCACCACATAGTTGTAGCCTTGCTCTTGAAAGACTCTGGCAATTTCAAAGGCAAAACAACTGCCCGCAGAGCCGATTGGGGTGCTCATATCCATGATGGGATATTTTTTTACAAAAGGGAGCGCATCGAACTTGCTGGCGGGCTTGGTCGGGTGATCTGGCGAGGGCCAGAAAATGCCCTCAGGCTCAGGTTTATTCTTCGTTGAATAACGGCTGATGGCGTCTTGAACTTCTTCTTCATACTCGGCCAAACGTAAGAGGTTGACAATATTCTCGCTGCCAAGCTCACCTTGCCAGTTAATGCTATGCTGATAGGAGTTTTTCAAGGTTTCCATCAACGATTCAATCGAATTCAATTCTACCAAATCTGGATCCAACTCAATCAAACGCTCAAACATCAGATCGGCAAAGTGCTCGTTAGAATACATGTTGTGCAGCAACAGTTTCAAATAGGCAGGCGAGCGGATCTCGCCGGTCGATGGGATCAATACCCGGTTGGCCATCTCTTGTGGATTACGATTGTAGTAATCCAGCAGCGCCGGAGGGCCGTCGTCGAAAGAGATGCTGTCGTTTTTCGGCATCCATATTTCTTCACGGGTAAACTGATAAGGATAGGGTGAAGGAATGAAACACAGTTGCAGTACGTAGCGTGAAGCCTTATCCGGTACTACACCAATATGGGCCAATTGATTGGGGTTGAACAACAGCGCATCGCCGGCTTCAATGTCTTCATACATGGTTTCAACCGGCTCAATGCCCTTAGCACGACACAGTGGGCCTAAGTCTTCGACGCGGTCGCTGACATTATTGAAGATATAGCCGGCATTTTTGAGCTGAGTGCTTGAATGTAGATCCAAAAACTTGGTATTGCCGCCGTGTTCTTCATAGGCGTTGAGATAAATCAGCATTTTCAGATGCTTTTCCGGGCCGCCGTCACAGTGCCAATAAGTTGACACGATGCGTTTTTCCATGTCGGCTTCCGATTCCAAAAAGGTATACCAGTAAAGCATGTACTCACTGTTGAAGTACGAGCAAATATAGCTGTCGATTTCCTCGGTTAAGATCATCGGCAGTAGCTTGTCCATAAACTTTGGATGGTAAATGGTGGCCAACGAGTTCGAGCCTTCACGGATAAAGATCTTACATAGATCTTTAGGCAAAACACCTTTAAGTCGGGTCTGGTGGTTGCGGGTCAACTCACAGTCTTGCAGGACTTCCGGACGCTTAAAGTTATCTTGCGAGGCTTTATACAGTTCGTTGTAACGCCTCGAGTTTTCGTAAAGGTTTCGCAGTTTTATATGTGAATCTGGGGTGAGGTAATAGGTGACCCCTTCGTATTCTTCTTCATATTGCCGTACCGGACCGACGCCGGTAAATTGTATCGTTTTTACTTTCATGAGCAATTAAAGTCCAAAACAGGTTTCTACTGATACTTGATTTAAGTGAAGCAAACAATGGGCCGATTTGCTAATGACTTTTTATTTGGCGATCATTTCATGCTTGAGCGCACTACCGCGTTCAATGTCGCAGGCGGCTGTTTTGCCTAGCACCTCGTCGTAGAACTTCGGCTCAAGCCCAAACCCCGGACGGATACGACGAATGTTTTGCGCGCTGAAGGCTTCGCCTTTTTTCATGTCGGCCACCACGTAAATCGAACGGCGGAACTTTAAGTTGCCACTTTCGGCCGCCTTGGTGGTGTAGTCGCCTTGTCCTAGTGCTTGCCACGCCTCTTTTGCGCTGCGACACAGCAGCGCCAGCTCCTCAGGCTCTAGTGAAAAGGCCGCATCCGGGCCACCATCTTCACGTTTTAAGGTGAAGTGTTTTTCTATGACATGAGCACCCAATGCGACACTGGCAACTGCCGCTGTGACGCCCAAGGTATGGTCCGATAGCCCGATACAACAATCAAAGTCTTGTTGCAGCCTCACCATGCTAAGCAAATTCGATTGCTCGATTGGGGTGGGGTAACCGCTGATGCAATGCAACAAAATAATGTCTCTGGCGCCATGCCGACGGGCCGTTGTCACCGCCTGTTCAATTTCTTGTTGATTGGCCATACCGGTAGACATGATCAGCGGCTTGCCGGTCTTGGCAACTTTTTCGATGAGCATCACATCGGTCAGCTCAAACGAGGCGATTTTGTAGGCTGGTGCGCCCAATTGCTCCAGCAGTTCAACCGCAGATTCATCAAATGGCGAGCTGAATATGGTGATCCCCAACTTGGCGGCTTCATCAAACAGTTGTTGATGCCATTCCCAAGGCGTGTGCGCCCATTCATAGAGCTGATAAAGCTGCTGACCATCCCACAGCCCGCCATCAATAAGAAAGTCGGGCTTATCACAGTCGATGGTCATAGTATCGGCGGTATAGGTTTGCAGTTTGACCGCGCTGGCACCGGCCTTTTTGGCCTCACGAAGGAGTGCTATTGCGCGGTTGATATCGCCGTTGTGGTTACCGGAGATCTCTGCGATAACATAAGGCGGGTGATTGTTGCCGATGCCGACACCATCAATATGTATTTCATGATTCATGTTGTTTACTCCCTCGTTGATACCAGTTATCGCCGATTGGCGTAAAACCGGCCTTGGCAAACGCTTTAATTGAAGCACTATTGTGCGCATCGATATAGGCTAGCAAGGTTTTTTCTTGGTGAAGCTCAGCCAGCAGCTTGAGTGCCAAAGGGCCAAGTCCTTGACCCAAGCCCTGGGGCGCGATAGCAATGGATACTTCGTGTCCGTTTGTTGTTGGGTTGAGCCGGACAAAGCCGAGCGGTTGTTTGTCTTTTACCAGTAGATAAAAATCAATTTCTGGCGATTGCATGACTTTGCCGAACCAGCGTTGATGGTCGCTGAGCTTCGGTGGCTTGGGATCGCGAGCAAAGCGCCTTGTTTCAGGGGCTTGCTGCCACTGATATAACACCATCATATCCGGCCAGTCTACGCGCTCAAGATGATACCGTGAAGCATTGCGCAACTGCTGTAGTCGTTGCGTCAGTTCGCTGATACCGCTACCGTCACAAACTTTGGCGGCTTGTTTGGATAAGCTTTGCAATGGTTCTTTCGCGTCTACAAATGCCGTGAGCATCGGTAGCAGATGAGTATCAACCTGCGCTGCTGTCATGGTGCCGATGGCAGCCCCACTGTCGGCGGCTGCCTGAACAATATGGGCTTGATTGTCTGCCGCGCAGATCAGAATATTCGGCAGGCCCAAACAGCAGCGTTCCAACATGGACGTTCCGGCGGCTGCGATAGCCATGTCGGCTTGGGTGATCACCTCTGCCATATTCTCGACATTCACTTTCAAGCTGATCCCACTTCGCTTTGCGACATATTCTCTTATGCGGTCTAAATGTTTGGCTTGAGCACTTAAAACCACCGTCACTTGAAATCGTTTTGTGTCGAGCTGGGCCAAAACCTGTTCAGTCAGATTGTCAGGATCGGTCGCGCCCAAACTCACCAAAATATGTTTCACTTCTTTGGTTTGCTCACGCTTGGCCAATGCTTGTTGTCGTTGTTCAATAAATTGCTGACGCAATAGAGCATATTTGGCCCCGACAATCAGCTGCTGGCATCTGTCATCAAGCCATGGTTGATAGTGGGCTTGGTTTCGAGCTAACGATTGGTCAAATAGCAGATCGCAGTGATAGGGGCGGTTGGCCAAATCGTCGATGACCATCAGGTGTTGGCACAGTGGGGCCATTTGCTTGTGCCATTTTGCATCTAGCTGGTAGTGATCAACCACAATCAAGTCGGGATATAGCGCTTCGAGCACTGCGCGCGAGGCAATGGCGTCAGCTTGCTGACAAAAGGCTTGGTGACCGGGAATAATCGATACGCCAAAGCCTTGGTGTAAAATCAGCTCGACCATATCTCCCGGCGCTTTGCGGCAAATAAAATGAATATAGCAACCCTGTTCGCGCAGCGCTTCGGCGAGTGTGAGGCAGCGGTAAATATGGCCGCCACCAATGTCTTTTGAGCCGTCGGCGCGAAAGACGATAACCGCCATCAGCGCACCTTAAAAATTGGCTTGAGCACAGGACAGCGCAGCTGTTTATCCAACGTGCCGTTATCGTCATAGTGCTTAATTTGCGCCAAAATATCGCCATAGGCGTCGAGCAGCATGTCGATATGCTTGGGTTGATGGGCAAAGTTGAGGTTGTGGCTGCCATTGGTGATGATTCCTCGGGCAAACAATTCCTGTAACCAATAGGTTTTTATGGTCCAAGCGTCAAAGTGACGTCCGTCTTTACCGACCAGAAAGCTCCAACTTGGATGCCCTGCCGTTGCGTAGAGGTGATTGATGCCTAAACTGTCAATCAGCTTGTTTAAGCGATTGAGCAGGTCCTCGCCAAGCTGATGAATGTGACCTAGCGCATTTTCACTACGGATTTTTTCGATGCAGGCTTTGCTGGCGGCCAAGGCCATGGTATCGCCACCAAAGGTGCCGGAAAAAAAGATCTCTGTCATCAAGGCCATTACGTCGGCTCTGCCGACCACTGCGGATATCGGATAGCCGTTTGCCATGCCCTTGCCAAAAGTCGCCAGATCTGGGGTGACATCAAACAATTGCTGGGCACCGCCGAGGCTAAAACGAAAGCCGGTAATGGTTTCGTCGAAGATCAACAGCGCGCCGTGCTGATGGGTCAAATCTTTTACTTTTTGCAAAAAATCTGCTGTGGGATAGGACAAATTCATCGGCTCTAAAATCACCGCAGCAAACTCGCCTTGGTGGCTTTCAAGTACGGTTTTTAACGAGTCGATATCGTTATAGCCAAACGGATGGGTCAATGCCTTGGTTGCTCCGGGGACGCCCAAATTGCGAGAGGTGCTGCCGATATACCAATCTTGCCAGCCATGATAGCCGCACACCGCGACGTGATCTTTGCCGGTATAGGCGCGGGCTAAGCGGATAGCCGCGCTGGTGGCATCTGAGCCGTTTTTACCAAAACGTACCATTTCAGCGCAGGGAATAAGCTCACACAGAAGCTCTGCCACTTCAAATTCAAGGCGGTGGGGCAGCGAGAAAATAGCACCCGCCTGAACCTGTTCAATAACCGCTTGGTTGACGTCTTTGTCGCCATAGCCGAGGCTGATACAAAGCAATGCGCTCATAAAATCGAGGTAGCGATTGCCATCGACGTCAATCAATTCGCAACCCTCGCCACGCTCGGCGAAATAGGGGCTGACGCCTTGCGGCAACGACAACATGCTTTTGGAAAAGGTTTGCGAGCCTAGAGGGACGGTTTTAAGCGCTTGTTGTAAAAACTGCTGCGAGCGGCTGAAATTATCGATTGTCATGGCTTTTTACTGTACCAAATGTTGGTTAACACAAAACAGCGCAGGCTGTTGCTGATAAAGCGCCATTACCTGATGATAATCAAATGCCGGGTCGGTAGGGTAGAGGCGACTGTATATGGCTTCGACTAGGGCAAAATCTTCCGGGTTATCGACTGTCCAGCGCTGCTGTGATAAGTCTTGTTCACAGCAAATCTCGGCCATGGCAAATTGCTCGGCATGATCGCGAATGTATTTGGTCACATGTTCTAGCTGATCTTGCGCGGTGGCTTGTTGCGCCATTAATTGTAAGGTGTTCATGGTCATCACTTCCACATCCAATCCATCGGGATAGGTGCGAGGAAACGCGTTGGTTGTGTAGTCGAAGTCACCGTCAAGGTGGCGCTCTATTACCTTATCGATAACGCCCGGGTCTATCAGTGGGCAGTCTGCGGTGAGCCTAACGACATGGCTAGGATGGTATGGTTTGGCACATTGATAAAAGCGCGATAACACATTGTCCAAGTCGCCACGAAAACAAGGTTGCTGAAACTGCTCGCAAGCGCTGGCAATGGCATCGTCGCTGGATTCTACACTGGTCGCTACGACAATCTTATCGATTCGCCGTGCCGTTTTGATGCGTTCGATTTGACGAAACATCATTGGCTTGCCCAGCAGCGGCTTCAACACCTTGCCCGGTAGCCGATTGGACGACATCCTTGCTTGCAATATCGCAAGGATCATTTGCGCTTGCCCTCCGGCCACAAAAATGGACTGATCAACCCTTCTTCATGACAACTTAACTCGCTGGCGTCGAACGTTACTTTACCGGCCTGCTCATAAGCTTCGAGCACTTCTATCAGTTGCGCCTCAGAACAGACGCCAAACACCAAGCGGTCCACCTCATCGTGGCGATGGGCGATAGTCAGTGCCGCTGCCAGCCGTGATAGACCGCTTTTTTTACACAAGCTGTCGAGCTTGTCAAACAATGGCTTATACGGATGAAAGTAGGGGGGCAATTCGCCAAAGGGCATTAATAAGAGTCCTTGGAGGAAAATAGAACGGGCATGGACCTCAACGCCTTTGCCTTTAAGCCATTCGATGCAGCCGGTTGCAAAAAAGCGTTGATCGAACAGATTCATCGGCAATTGCACCAGATCCAGCGGAAACCGATCTTCAAGTTCAAAGGTGGGTTTGGTGTGATAGACCGAGATGCCGATTTTATCGACCAAGCCTTGCTGCTTTAAGGCGCTTAATTCGGCATAACTTTGTTCGGTCAAATCGGCGCTGTTGTGCAACATTAGGCCGTCGATTTTATCCATCTTAAGCCGGGCTAACGAGTGTTTGAGCGCTTCTGATATGCTGTAGTCATAGCTCTCTAAATCCGGCACCTTATCGACCAGCTTGAACTTGAGCTGATTTTTTGCCAGCAGCTCGCCAATGACGGTCTCAGAACTGCCGTAAACGCTACCGGTATCGAGCAGATCAATGCCATGACTTGCCGCCGTAATGAGAATTTTCTCGACTTCTTCGACACTCACCTGACCTTTGGTATTGGAAATACCATAGTCCATGCCGAATTGAACAGTGCCCAATGCCAATTTCATTTTAGCCGTCCTCAATCACAAAAGGTTTTAATACAGCTTACAACATAATCCTGCTGTTGGTGCGTTAAATCCGCATAGAGCGGCAGGGAGAGCGCGCGGCGGTAATAAGCCATCGCTTGTGGAAAATCCTCGTCACTAAAGCCCATCTGGCGATAAAAAGGTTGAATATGCACCGGGATATAATGCACATTGACCCCAATGTTATGCTCTCGTAAATGGTTAAACAGCGCCAGACGGTTCACTTGTTTATCGTCGCACAAGATCACATAAAGATGATAGGCGCTTCGGTTACCTGCCAATTGACGCAACGGTGATACTGGCAACTCGCCAAAGGCGTTGTCATAACGTGCCGCCAGCGCATTGCGGGTATCGACAAAGGTGCTTAATCTATCGCACTGTACTAGGCCCAACGCGGCTTGTAATTCGGTCATACGGTAGTTAAAGCCCAAATCGAGCTGTTCGTAATACCATGGACCATGGTCGGGCGACTGAAACTGCGCTCTGTCACGGGTAATGCCATGAGAGCGAAGCAGTGCCATTTTTTCTGCCAGTTCCGCTCGGTTGGTTAATGCCATGCCGCCCTCGGCGGTGGTGATGATCTTGACCGGATGAAAACTAAAAATGGCAATATCGCTGTACTGGCAACTGCCTACCGGCTTATCTTGATAGTCGGCACCAACGGCGTGACTGGCATCTTCAATCACCAAAACACCATATCGACGACATAAAGGACCAATTTTGGCCATGTCACAACTTTGACCGGCGAGATGTACCACCGTGACAATTTTTGGCAACGTCCCTTGTTGTTCGGCGGTTTTCAGTTTTTCCTCAAGGGCCAGTGGGCAGAGTAAACCGGTATCGACTTCAACATCGACAAAATCGACAGTGGCACCGCAATACAACGCGCTGTTGCTAGAGGCTACAAAGGTAATTGGACTGGTCCACAGTCTGTCGCCGCAGCCAAGCTCAAGTGCCAAGCAAGCAATATGTAAAGCGGCGGTTGCGCTACTAAAGGCACAGCCGTATGTTGCCTGACAAAGCTTGGCGAGCTTTTGCTCAAATGCCGGAACCTTTGGTCCCTGGGTCAAATAATCCGACTCAAGGGTCTCGACGACTGCCGCGATATCCTGCGGTTCAATGTGCTGCCTGCCGTAGGGAATGAAATTGCTCATGTCATTGCCGATTGATTGAAGCCGGTGATCTCCTCGGCACTCAAAAAGTGCGGATTGGTATCGGAGCTGTATTCAAAGCCCTCAGCCACCAATACTCCTTGCTCACCTAAGTTGTTGACCGTGAAGTCATTGCCGCGGCTAGAGAAGTTGATTGCCGGGGCGATAATAAAGTGATCGTCATATTCAAAGGTGTTATACGACAGTTCACCCGGACACATCACCTCATGGAGTTTTTCACCGGGGCGAATGCCGACGATTTTTACCGGCATTTCTGGCGCCATGGCTTTGGCCAAATCGACAATGCGGATTGAAGGGATCTTCGGCACGAAGATCTCACCGCCGAGCATCCGGGTGAAATTCTTCAATACGAAATCGACGCCTTGTTGCAGGCTTATCCAAAATCTGGTCATATTCTGATGGGTTACCGGCAGAGCGTCGGCCTTTTCGTCTATCAGCTTTTTGAAAAACGGCACCACGGAGCCGCGCGAGTTGACAACATTGCCGTAGCGGACGGCGGCAAAGGTGGTGCGGTGTCCACCGGAGATATTATTGGCGGCGACAAAGAGCTTGTCAGAGGCCAGTTTAGTGGCCCCATAGAGGTTGATGGGGTTGGCCGCTTTGTCGGTGGATAGGGCAATCACTTTATCGACATCGTTTTCAAGGGCGGCATCGATGACGTTTTGTGCACCGTTGATGTTGGTTTTGATGCATTCCATCGGGTTATATTCGGCCGCTGGCACTTGTTTCATCGCAGCGGCATGAATGACGTAATCGACGCCACGCATGGCACGGCTGAGGCGGTCGGCATCACGCACATCACCGATAAAGTAGCGCATACAGGGCTGGTTGAATTCCTGCTGCATTTCAAACTGTTTTAACTCGTCACGGGAGTAAATGATAATCTTATTGGGTTTGAATCGCTCGATAAGCGTTTGGGTGTATTTTTTACCAAACGAACCGGTGCCACCGGTGATTAAAATATTTTTGCCGTTAAACATCATTACGCCTCGCCAGGATAAAGAACTGCCAGTTAATCCAACTATTGCACATTTAGCCCAAATTAGCACAAAATATTCCAAATAAACAAAAGCTTACAAGGATATTTTTAAGTAAATGCGAAAAAAGCCGGTTTATAACAGGTTATCGGCATAAAAAAGCGGCACTTGAGCGACCTGACGGCAAATAACATTATCAGGTATGAGCGATGTCGGACATGGATGGGCGACCATTTTCAACTGGTTGAAAATACGCGAGAAAGTTCACTTGCTGAACTTGAACGTGCTCAGTCAATAATCTTGGACGATTATTTACTGACATTAAATAGCCAAATTGTGCTACACTCAAAGTAAGGAAATTACAGCCCTAGCGGGCTGAAAAATCATCAGGTGTCATTGGCCTTTTGTGGAGAAAGGCTGAGGAAAAAGACGCAGTATCTGATTTTTAAATGACCAAGGTTTTGCCAGCGGCAAGGTTAATCTGTGACAGGCATTCGGGGCGCTGACAGGTTAGCGGTTTAAAGAGGCTATTTATTATGAAAATCAACGGTTTTCAACCTAATTTCATCAATCAAAACAGCAAAAGCGAAAGTTTGCTGGAAAAACTCGCCAGTGGCAAGCGGGTTAATTCTGCCGCCGATGATGCGGCCGGTTTACAGATCATCAATCGTCTAAGCGCTGAGCTAGACGGCTATTTGCGCGGCGCGCAAAACGGCAATGATGGGGTTTCGTTGGCACAGACTGCCGATCAAGCCTTCTCGAATATCGGCGATACCGTATCGCGTATTCGCGAATTGACTGCCCGTGCCGGTAGTGGGGCGTTAAACGGCTCAGATCGCCAAGCCATTCAGCAAGAGATCAACAGCTTGACCGAAGAAGTCGGCTCTATCGCCGAAGATGCGACCTTCGCCGGTGTCGATTTGCTTAAATCCAGCGGCACCATCGGCATCAATTTAGGTCGTGGCGACAATATCAATGTTCAAACCAAAGATGTACAAACTGACTTAGGTGGTCTGGGCTTTAATACCATCGACGTTACCACAGCTGCCGGTGCACAAGCGGCACTGGGCACATTGGACAACATCTCTGATTACGTCAATAATGCTCGCGCAGAGTTGGGGGCGACGCAAAACCGCTTAGAGAGCAGTATTCGTGGTTTAAATGGTCAACATGAGCAGGCTGCTGCGGCTCGGGCCAGACGACAGGACACCGATTATGCTCAAGCGGCGTCTGAGCGCGCACGCAACGACATTTTGCAGCAAAGTCAAATTGCGGTGCAGTCGCAAGCCAACCTTAATCGTCAACAGGCGCTCAACTTGTTGGCCTAACGGCCAACAGCCTACCTCATTACGGCAATCGACAACAAAATATTGACATATCTGTCAATATTTTGTTGTTTAAACTTGCCTTATAGTCTGATTTGCATATCATTAACAAAATATCCTTATTTCTCTCAACAAGTTAAGGCAGATTGATGGTGGCTGAATCGGAAAAGATCCTGATCGTCGATGAACAACACACCCGAGCGACAGCGCTCAAAACCGTTCTAGAGTTTATAGGTCAAAAGTGTGTCATTGTCGCGGCAGATGCGTTGCAGCAAACGCTTAGTGACAATGCGGCGAAACGCTTTTCGATTTTGGTTATTGGTGCCCTACCTGAAGGTAACTATAGTGACGTGATCAAATCAGTGCCGTTTTTGCCGGTGCTGGTGGTTGGCGATACCCTAAAGCACTTGCTTGAAGTGCCCAATGTGATTGCCTTGATGAGCTATCCGTTTCATTATGGCGAGCTGACCATTCAGCTTAGTGATTGTCAGGAATACAAAAGGCTTATTCCGACCAATCGCGGCAAGGGGATGCAATCGCATTTTCAAGGGTTTGTCGGCAACTCAGATGCCATGCGTCAGGTGCGCTTTTTGATTGAACAGGTGGCTTGCTCTGCGGCCAATGTGCTGATTTTAGGTGAGTCAGGTACCGGTAAAGAAGTGGTGGCCAACAATATTCATTTATTGTCAGAGCGTAAAGATGCGCCATTTGTGCCGGTCAACTGTGGTGCCATTCCGGCGGATCTGCTGGAAAGTGAGTTGTTTGGTCATGAAAAGGGGGCTTTTACCGGCGCCATTTCGGCCCGTAAAGGCCGTTTTGAGCTGGCACAAGGCGGTACACTGTTCTTAGATGAAATTGGTGACATGCCGCTGTTGATGCAGGTGAAGTTGTTGCGGGTATTGCAAGAGCGCTCATTTGAGCGAGTTGGTGGTACCAAGCCGATTAAATGCGATGTTCGGGTTATTGCGGCGACTCACCGTAATCTAGAGACCATGATTGAAGCGGGCACTTTCCGTGAAGATCTATTTTATCGCTTAAATGTTTTCCCGATTGAAACCCCTGCACTTAGAGAACGGCCTGAAGACTTACCTTTGCTGATTGGCGAGCTTATCAAACGGGTTGAGGCAGAGTGTGGTCAGGACGTCAAATTCTCTGAAAGGGCACTGGAGTCGTTAAAAGCCAGCCCATGGTCGGGCAACGTCCGTGAGTTGTCGAACTTGGTCGAACGGATGATCATCATGTATCCGGGCCAAGTGGTCGATATCACTGAGCTGCCGAAGAAATACCAAGCCTTTGAGGTTGAGGCGTACGTACCCGAATACCCTGAAGAACTGCAAGAGCGTGATGCGATTTACGAAATGTTTTCTGAAGGCGACAGTCAAGAAGACTTTCAAGACGCCTATGAAGAAGATGTTGCTAGCGGCGGTGGAATGTGGGGCATGTTGCCGCCAGAGGGGATCAATCTTAAAGAGTATATGGCCGAAATTGAGATCAGCCTGATCACTCAAGCGCTGGAATATAGTGATTACGTTGTCGCTAGGGCTGCGGAGATCTTGGCGGTGCGGCGTACGACCTTGGTCGAAAAGATGAAAAAATACGGCCTTGGTAAAGAAGACTAAATATATACCCGAGGTGCTTGCCTCGGGCCTGCTTCAAATCCCCGATGGCGTGGTACGCCTGTACAAACTTTTGACCTTTGGTGTCAGATCACGAGTGTTTTTCTCCCGCCAAAATACCTTGTCAAAATATCGACACCGATAAAAATCCTGCCTAACTAATTGAAAAATAACGAATAAAAATCTGGCACGCATATTGAATGGTCACAGCCATACTAGCAACTTTGAGTGAAAGTTATGGCATCAGCACAAGTTCTCAAACGCCCTCAGGGTGATGTGGCACAACTGCCACCGATCAGTCTCGTTCCAGCGCTCGAGCAAGAAGCCTACCCCGGCGAATTGGCCGAGTTACGTGCAAAGGCGTCTCGTATGAGTCATGTGGTTGAGACTTTGCCGGCCGGTGTCATTATCTTGGACAACAAAGGGGTGGTCGCTGAAGTCAATCAAATGGCCATCGACATGCTGGGCGAGCCGCTTGAAGGTGAAAAGTGGCGCGATGTGATCAAACGGGCTTTTAGTCCAAAAAACGACGATGGTCATGAAGTGTCATTGAGTGACGGTCGTCGTATCAAGTTGTCGATAAGTTCGCTCGACCCGCACCCCGGGCAATTGATCTTAATGACCGATTTGACCGAAACTCGCGCACTGCAAGAGCGGTTGGCACATATGAATCGCCTTTCGGCGCTGGGCAAAATGGTTGCCTCTTTGGCGCATCAGGTGCGTACACCCTTATCTGCGGCGATGCTTTACGCTGCCAATATTGCCAATGAGCGCCTATCTAGCGAGGCGCGTTCAAAGTTCGGTAGTAAGCTCAATTCACGTTTGCAAGATTTGGAGCAACAAGTCAACAACATGCTGTTGTTTGCCAAAAGTGGCGGCGCACAGGTTGTTGAAAAGCTGTCGTTGCAACAATTGCTCAGTGAAGTAAAGGCAGGAGCCGAGGCTATGGTGGTTCAGGCCAAAGGTGAGATCAAAGTTAACTTGCCGGAGCCGGACATTCTCATTCGCGGCAACAAAAGTGCCCTTGCCAGTGCCATTCAAAACCTAATTCACAATGCGCTTGAACTGATCGGCCATGGTGCCGAGATCTGCATAGAAGCGGCGCGTGACAAGCGTGATGACAATCAAGTCATTATCAGCGTCAGCGACAATGGCCCGGGTATCGACGAGCCATTGGCCAAACGCATTTTTGAACCTTTTTATACGACTAAACAATCTGGGACCGGGTTAGGCCTTGCCGTCGTGCAAGCCATTGCAACAGCCCATCATGGTAGCGTTGAGTTGGACATGAGCGTCAGTAAAGGCGCCAAGTTCAATATTTGCCTGCCAGTGTTACCAGCGAATAAGCAACAGGAGTCTGATCATGTCTAAATCTAAATTATTGGTTGTTGAAGATGATGCCGGATTGCGCGAAGCGCTGATTGATACCTTAGAGATCAGCGGCTATACCTGTGTTGCGGCAGACAACGCCGAACGCGCCATTATGCTACTCAAACAACACAAAGTGGACATGGTGATCTCCGATGTTCAGATGGGTGAGATCAGCGGCTTAGAGCTGTTGCGTTCAATCAAGCTCAATTATCCGACGCTGCCGGTGTTGATGATGACTGCCTATGCCACCATTGACGATGCCGTACAGGCTATGCGTGAAGGGGCGGTGGATTATCTATCCAAACCATTTGCGCCTGAGGTATTGATGAACTTGGTTAGCAAATATGTACCGGCCAATAAAGTCGAGTCGCACCATCCGGTGGTGGCCGATGCCAAAAGTCTGCAATTGATTAAGCTGGCCGGTAAAGTGGCCAAATCCGATGCGACCGTCATGGTGCTAGGCCCGAGCGGCAGTGGTAAAGAAGTCTTGTCAAAATACATTCACGACCAGTCTAAAGCCTCCGACGGTCCGTTTGTCGCCATTAACTGTGCGGCCATTCCTGACAATATGCTTGAGGCCACCTTATTCGGCTATGAAAAAGGCGCCTTTACCGGCGCAATCAATGCCTGTCCGGGTAAGTTTGAACAAGCGCAAAACGGCACCATCTTACTCGATGAAATTACCGAGATGGACCTAAGTCTTCAAGCGAAACTGCTCAGGGTATTGCAAGAGCGAGAAGTCGAGCGTTTAGGGAGCCGTAAAACCGTCAAACTCAATGTGCGAGTTATCGCCACCAGTAACCGAGATTTACGCGAGGCCGTAAAAGAAGGCAAATTTAGAGAAGACTTGTTCTATCGCCTCAATGTTTTTCCATTGACTTGGCCTGCCTTGAGTGAGCGTAGAAATGACATTGTCCCTTTGGCTACGCATTTGATTGACCGTTACTGTCAACAATCTGGCGAAGCGGCGCCGCAGCTCAGCGCTTCGGCACAGGCCAAACTGCAAAATCACAGCTGGCCGGGTAATGTTCGTGAGTTGGATAATGTCATCCAGCGTGCCATGATCATCAAGTCAGATGACAAGATTGACAGCGAAGACATCTTGTTGGAAAACATGGAAGCGGTGGCTGAGCCGACTGAAATTGCCGACATCACCTTAGATCCGACATCGACTTCGACCATCGATCCGATGTTTAAGAACGAGCTTAAAAATCAAGAGCACAAGATCATACTCGACACCTTGGCGTCCTGTAACGGTTCACGCAAAGGCGTATCGGAAAAACTCGGCATCAGCCCGCGCACCTTGCGCTACAAAATTGCCAAAATGAAAGAGCAGGGCATTGAAATCCCCGCTTAAGCCAAAAAGCAAAACCCCGAGGTGCCGGAACAGTGTCGGACGCTGATTTTTTCGGTACTCATGTTTTGCTGGCTATTTCTTGTAGCATCAATGTTTGTTAAATGACTAGTCCCAATAAATATGGTGTCTGACACTAAATTTATTGGGACGTTTTTATTGTTAACTTTCTGTTTATGGCTAATTTAACTGTAACCTATTGAAAAATAACAGTTAAAAATGTGGCATACTCCCTGCATTACTCTAGTTATCTTATTTCTGTTCAATTTTTTGACGTAGCAACTGGGGTAGACCATGAATATTAAAGCCAACGCCTTATACAGTGACTTGCAAGCCATGGCTTCGCAAGCCCGCCGTATGAATGACATTGCGCCAAACGTGGACAATACCGTTGTCGGCGGAGTCAACAACTCCAGTCAGGCTGACTTTGCCGGTATGCTTAAGTCGGCTATCGATAACGTCAACTCTGTACAGAAACACTCGGGTGAATTGAAAACCGCCGTAGAAATGGGCGATAGAAACGTGTCTATGGCTGAGGCCATGATTGCGTCGCAAAAGGCCAGCGTTGCCTTTGAAGCGACTGTTCAGGTGCGCAACAAGTTACTTGAAGCGTACAAAGAAATCATGAGTATGCCGGTTTAATTGGTTAAGGGGTAAGTGACGTGGCTGAAGCAAGTGCATCAACAGATATGGTAGTCGCCAACGACGGGGCGGCCGACCCTTCTTCACAAGAACAAAAATCCGGCTTTATGGGCGGCTTTGGCGGCATCGATGTGCTGCGTCAGGTCACGCTCATTTTGGCGTTGGTGATCTGTATCGGTATCGCTATCTCTATCTTTTTATGGGCCAAAGAGCCGGATATGCGTCCATTGCAGGCGGCTAAAACCGACCAAGAGCTGATCCAAACGCTCGACTTTTTGGCGCTGAACAATATTCAGTATCGCCTGGATGGCAAAACCATTCATATCCCAGAAGAAGACTACGAAAACGTCAAGTTGTTGATGATCCGTCAAGGCATCGAGCAAGGTGGCGGCGATGGCTTAGGCAGCGGTCATGACATCATCATGCAAGACCAAGGTTTTGGTGTCAGCCAGCGTATGGAGATGGCACGTCTTAAGCTGTCGAAAGAAAATCAGATTGCCCGTACTTTAGAAAACCTCAACAACGTAACCAAGGCCAAAGTCTTATTGGCCATTCCTAAAGAGCAGATCTTTGCCCGCAAGGCCAAACAACCGTCTGCCACCGTCGTACTGACCATCAAGCGCGGTCGCGTTTTAAGCTCAGAAGAAGTGGATTCGATTGTCGATATTACCGCCTCTGCCGTGCAGGGGATGGAGCCGAGCCGTGTTACAGTTACTGATCAGAGCGGTCGTCTATTGAATTCCGGTTCACAAAATTCGATGTCTGCCCGTGCTCGCAAAGAATATGAAATCGAGCTTAAGCGTGAACAAGAGTACATCAATAAAATCGACAGTATTCTTATTCCTGTCATTGGCTTAGGAAATTATACTGCACAGGTTGATGTGTCGATGGACTTCAGCCGGGTTGAAGAAACGCAAAAAAGCTATGACCCGGATATGCAGGCCACTCGCTCAGAAAACCTTATTGAAGACAACAATGTCGGTGGTATTGCCGCAGGTGTGCCGGGGGCGCTATCAAACAAGCCGCCACTCAATTCCAATATTCCAGAGACCGTCGGCACCGACAGCAGCAGTGAAAGTGTTGTGCCCGGCAGCACTCACAAGCAGACTACCCGCAACTATGAGTTGGATACCACAGTACGTCATAAATCTTCGCAAGTCGGTGTTATTCAGCGTTTAACTGTGTCGGTTGCACTGGATTATCAACAACAGGAAGACGCCGAAGGCAATGTTACCCAAGTGCCTCGTACCGAAGCCGAATTGATGAACATTCGTCGCTTGTTGCAAGGCTCTATTGGCTTTGATCTACACCGAGGCGATACAGTTGAAGTCGTGGCTATTCCATTCCAGAAGGAAAAACCGGCACCAGCTATCGAATTACCGCTTTGGCAGCAGCCTTGGTTTATGAAAATGTTCCGTTTGGCCTTGGCCGCCCTCATCATCATCGTACTGATTTGGGTTGTGATGAAACCAATGCTGAAGAAACTGATTTATCCTGAGGATACGCATGACGACTTCGAAGAAGATGCCTTCAGCAGCGGTCTTGATCTAGGCGACGATACGCTGGATATGCTGAGCAACGAGTTTGACGCCGGTGCGGTTGGCTTCTCACCTGACGGTACGCTACAATTGCCAGACCTACATGGCAATGAAGACTTGCTCAAAGCGGTTCGAGCGCTGGTAGCCAATGAGCCTGAGTTGTCTTCACAAGTGGTGAAAGCCTGGTTGAGCGAAGATGAGTGATGTTGACCTTGACATCGACCTGTCCCCCTCGGAGGGGGGCTTCGATGTCAATAAGTTAGATGGCGTAGAAAAAGCCGCCATCTTACTGTTGAGTTTGTCCGAGGAGGACGCTGCACAAATACTCAAGCACCTTGAACCTAAGCAGGTGCAAAAAGTGGGGATGGTGATGGCGGGGGTAGATGACCTCAACCAATCGAAAATCGCCGCTGTACACCGCCAATTTATTGACCAGATCCAAAACTTCAGCACCATCGGCTTCCAATCTGAAAGCTTCATCAAAAATGCCCTTACCGCAGCCCTTGGCGAAGAAAAAGCCACCAACCTGATTGAACAAATCGTACTGGGTAGTGGCGCCAAAGGATTGGACTCTTTGAAGTGGATGGACTCTAAGCAGGTGGCCAACATTATTCGCAACGAGCATCCGCAGATACAGACCATCGTTCTATCTTACTTGGAGCCGGAGCAAAGCGCCGAGATCCTCGGACAGTTTGCCGAGAAAGTCAGACTCGATTTGATGATGCGTATCGCCAACTTAGAAGAAGTACAACCTGCCGCTTTGCAGGAACTCAATGAGATCATGGAGAAACAGTTTGCCGGCCAGGCGGGAGCGCAAGCGGCGAAAATGGGCGGGCTAAAAGCGGCCGCCGACATCATGAACTATCTCGATACCAATATCGAAGGTCAGTTGATGGATTCGATTCGCGAGCACGACGAAGAATTGTCCCAGCAGATCCAAGACTTGATGTTCGTCTTTGAAAACTTACTCGACATTGAAGATAGGGGCATTCAAACCATTTTACGTGAAGTGCAGCAAGATGTGCTGATGCGGGCAATTAAAGGTGCCGACGACGGGCTCAAAGACAAGATCATGAACAACATGTCAAAACGTGCCGCCGATATGATGCGCGATGATCTCGAAGCGATGCCGCCGGTACGGGTCAGTGAAGTCGAAGCGGCACAAAAAGAAATTCTTTCAGTTGCCAGACGATTGGCCGATGCCGGAGAGATCATGCTAGGCGGTGGCGGCGGTGAAGAATTCCTGTAAAATAAAAGTTTGAAGGTGATGGCTGTTGCCGTTACTGTGAACCCGTTTGCCAAGCCGCTTATGTGGAAACCCTGATGCCGCTACCCGATAGAAAAGTAAAGAAACTGCAAGAATTGACCGACGAAGAAATGGACTTGGTCAATTGGCACCTGCCTGATGTTGAGGACGACTTCAAAACCAATACCGGCAAAACTACCGCCATGGGTAAGCCTCTCGATTGGTATTATGATAAAAAACCTCATCATCAAGAGGATGAGGAACAAGAGGAACAGCTACAACCGCTCACTGCTGAAGAAATCGAGGAGATACGACAGGCAGCCTATGAAGAAGGCATCTTGCAAGGCCACAACGACGGCTTTGAAAAAGGCCATGTCGAGGGGATGGAAAAAGGCTACGCCGATGGGCTTGAAAAAGGCAAAGAAGAAGGTTTTGAGAGTGGGCTAGAACAGGGCCGTGAAGCCGTCGAGCAAATGGCGGCAAGATGGCAGTCGATGATGGCGCAGTTGAATGCGCCGCTCAAAGAGGTCGATATCGAAGCCGAGCAGCAACTGGTTGAGCTGGCAGTGATGTTGGCCGAAGCGGTGGTTGGGGTCGAGGTTAAGACCAATCGCGAGGCGATTTTCAATACCCTGAATGAATCGGTCAAAGCCTTGCCCATTGCCGATGGAACCTGCGAGATTAGGGTGCATCCGGATGATCTAGAGCTCATCAAACAACACTACAGTGACGAGCAGTTATTGGAAAATGGCTGGCAAGTCAAATCCGATCCCACCATTGAAATTGGCGGTTGCTTGGTAGAAAGCCGCACCTCATCAATCGATCAGCGTTTAAAAACCCGGTTGAACAACACCTTGGAAAGGTTTTTGCAAGATACCGGTATCGCTGAAGCTAGGGAAAAAGATTAGTCCTACATGAATTATGAATCCGGCCCATTTTCACCGCGTCTGGCCCGCTACAAAAAGTTTGTTCGTCACGCCAAACCTACGGCAGCCGGGCGCTTAACCCGTGTCGTCGGATTGACTTTAGAGGCGGTAGGCTGCCGTGCGCCCCTTGGCAGTTTGTGTCATGTCGAAACTTTGACGCAAACCATCAGCGCCGAGATTGTCGGTTTCTCCGATGAAAGTATTTTTTTGATGCCGACCGAATCGGTGCAGGGCGTGCTGCCCGGCGCTCGGGTTGTGCCGCAAATGCAAGATACCGGCATACCAGTGGGCATGGCCCTATTGGGCCGAGTGATAGATGGTGCTGGTCGGCCGTTGGATGGCCTCGGGCCTTTAGGGGTCGAAGATACTGCCAACAATCTTGGTGTTGCCCTGAATCCTTTAGATAGACGTCCTATTCGCGAGCCACTTGATGTGGGTGTGCGTGCCATCAATTCAATTATTACCGTTGGCCAAGGCCAGCGTATGGGTCTGTTTGCCGGCTCAGGTGTCGGTAAAAGTGTGCTGTTAGGTATGATGACTCGCGGTACGACGGCCGATGTGGTGGTGGTGGGGCTTATCGGTGAGCGCGGCCGTGAGGTGAAGGAGTTTATTGAAGAAATTTTAGGTGAAGAGGGTCGCAAGCGTTCTGTTGTGGTCGCCGCGCCTGCCGATAACTCGCCATTGATGCGGCTTAAAGGTTGTGAAACGGCGGCAACCATTGCGGAATACTTTCGCGATCAGGGGCTTAACGTGCTGTTGTTGCTCGACTCGGTAACCCGATATGCACAAGCTCAGCGTGAAATCGCCTTGGCTGTGGGCGAGCCGCCAGCAACTAAAGGTTATCCGCCTTCGGTATTCGCCAAATTGCCAGCATTGATTGAAAGGGCGGGTAACGGTGGTGAAGGACAAGGTTCGATCACGGCTTTTTATACCGTTTTGACTGAAGGGGACGATTTACAAGACCCCATCGCCGATGCGGCAAGGGCCATTTTGGATGGCCATATCGTACTGTCGCGGCAATTGGCCGACTCCGGTCATTATCCGGCGGTGGATATCGAAAAGTCTATCAGTCGTGTTATGCCAGCGGTCACCAGCGAAGAACACCAGTTGATCGCCCGCCAATTTAAACAGTTGTACTCTATCTATATGCAAAACAAAGATCTGATCTCTATCGGTGCCTACAGCAAAGGCTCTAACCCTGAAATTGACGCCGCCATCTTTATGATGCCCAAGTTCAAAGAGTTTTTGCAACAACGCATGGTTGATGTCATCGGTTATGATCAATGTCTTGCCATGCTTGCTGATGTGATGGCGCCAGTGCAATCGACCAATGGTCAAGGCCAGTAACGGCGTAAAGGAGCGATTCGATGGCGATACAACAGTTGATCATGGTGGCCAAATTAGAGCAGGAAAAAGAAGACAAACTTGCGCGCGAGTTTCAACAGGCCCAGCAAAACCTTGAGCAGAACAAACAGAAGATGCAGGGCATCGAAAGCTATCGTATGGAATATTTGACACAAATGCGTAACGAAGCCAATCAAGGGATGAAGATCAACAGTTATGGTCACTACCAACAGTTTATCTCCAAGCTCGAAGAAGCCGTCAAACAACAATCTGAGGTGATCCGTACTGCCTTTAAAGTGGTAAATCAACGACGCACCTTATGGCTTGAACAGCAACAAAAGCGCAAGGCGGTTGAAATGCTGATAGAGAAACATCGAGCCGCCGAACAGGCCAAAGCCGACCGCGCCGAACAGGCCCTGCTTGATGAAGTGGCGACGCAAAAGTTTTTTAGAACGCGAAAGTAAAAATAACCAACACAACAAGCAACATTGACTTTGCTCAGGTTGTGTTGGCAATTTGCCAAATCAACGAGGGTGTACCAAACTCTTTGTTTTACCGTCCCTGTTTGGAGACTATTTCATGAACATCAGAAGTTGCTTGCTGACCGCGCTGTTGTTTGCCTCACTGAATGTATTTGCCCAACAGTCGCTCACGCAATCCTCTAGCCAATTGACAAAAAACCTTCAACTGCCTGAACTCAATATACCGACTAAGCTTGTCTTAGATAACTCGCAGCTCTCTGAGGTCAATTCGTTTAAGTTACAGCTTCAGAACAATACGCTTGAGCAATATATTGAGGCAAACCGGTTGGCACAAATTAAAAAGGTTAGCTTCACAGACGAGGAAACGCAGTTATTCAAAAAGTTTTTGCCGCCCAAAACGCCTATTGAGAAGCTGCCTGAGATCAAATATTACTGGAAAAAGCTCAAGGAGGTTTGTCTTGCGTGTGCTGATGTCAGCGGCAGCCCACAGGCTGGAGATTTTCAGATCTCAGATTTCTATCGGCCTAGCGCTGGCGCAAGTGGTACTGGAAACATTGCCGCTCAGACTGATAAAGACGAGGCATCTGAGTGTGAAGTCCCCGGCTGGCTTGTGCAGCAGAAACTATTGCTGATAGGTATCGCGTTAAAGCAAGGGGTTGAACTACCAACGATCGAAAAATACGCATGTGACAAAGGCTATATTACAGAGCTTATAGAGAGAATGAGTAAGGTTGAATCATGAAAACAATAGCATGGATCGTTCTACTACTGTGCAGCAGCACGTTTAGTTGGGCCGCTGCCGAGAATGCGACAACACTTGAGCAAACCTATGTGCTTGAACGGCAAAAAGCAAGTATTGCCAGTGTTCAACGGGCTGAGAGCTTTGAACAGCTGCGCTTGGCCAATCGTGAAAAAGAAGTGTTGCACCGGCAAAAAACCTTTGAATTTCAATACATTCAAAGCTGGGTCATTTTCATCATGGTGATTGTGCTGGTGATGGGCGGTTTTGTCATGGCCTATCAGCAATTTAGAAAAGACATCAAAACGCCAGAACAAGAGGGCAATGGCGACTCACAGCAGAACAAGGATAACACCACCTTAGAGCTATCCACCTCGGGTATCAAGATTAGCTCATCTGTCATTGGTCTGATTGTTTTGGCCATGTCCTTTGCCTTCTTTTATATGTATATTACCCATGTATACAAAATAAACGACTTGTCTTTGCAGCCACAACCGCAGCAAGAAAAGCAAAAGTAGCGGGTTCCCTCGTTGAGTTTGTGATGAAAGGCCACATCGGATAAATCACAAACTCAACAATACCCGTAGCAACCGTTGTTTTTCATCCTTCAGTTATGCGTCACATTGGCCTAAATCTTGAATAACTCTTTGTCAAATCGCAGTCGATTGATTGGAGTAAATCCTATGCAGCACCAGTTAAGAATTATGCCAGAGGCCATTCCAGAGGTCCCAAGAGATAATAAAGTTGATAAATTTCAGTCGTTTGACGACTCTGGCAGAGAAAAATTCGATACCGTATACCGTCAGCAGTTTGGCGCACAAGACAATGAGCCCGGCACCGGGGCGATGGATAAAGCGGCAAAAATTGACGCCGCCCGTAGCCGCAATGAAGCCGGACATGAGGCAGACGAAAAAATTGACGGCAACGCCGACGATGCCGAACAGCCGGTCAAAGTGTGTGGCAAGTCGCCTGAGGCCCCGGTAAAGGTTTGCGGTAAATCGCCAAGTACAACAGGCGCTGCCATCGATGGTGAAAAGGCCGCTGAGGTTGCTGCTCAAACCGGCCAAAGCGATATTGCCGGGCGCGACAAAATTGACGGTAAGCTTGAACAGCTGCTGTTGTTGATGGAGCAGTCCAATCAAGTATTAAACGGTGGTCAAGGTATTGCCAAAGGCGAACCCAATGGCGCCGATAGTGAGCAAATGCTGCGTCAAAACAAGCTCTCTGCTGCCATTGAAGCGGCACTGGATAAAGGCAAAGAGGGCAAGTTTAATCTTGCCGCTTTACTGGAATCTTATGGGGATGGCGATAATAAAAAGCTTAACCTTGACTCTGACGAAGGCAAACTGGTGGCCAAAGAGCTCAAGCAGATGCTGTTGGCAGACGGTGCACAGGGCACGAAATCACTAAATCTTTCTGGTGCCGATAAAGCCGCACTGTTAAGTGAATTAAAGGCGCTCACCTCACAATCCGGTGGCGGTAAATTTGACTTGTCGCAATTTGAAACCCCAGGGATCAATGGTACGCCAAATGCGCCAAGCAGTGATGAGCTAAGTGCCGAACCACTCAAACCGCAGATGGATCTGGCACAAATTCACAAATCGCTTGGTAATAGCGGTCAAACCCCACCAATTCGTCCTTCAACCGACGTCAGTGATGAAACGGCTACGCAAACCAAAGGTGGCAGTGATGGGGTAAGTGCTGAGGTTAAAGCAAACCTTGCCGCACAAATGCAAAGCATGGGCAAAACCAAGCCTGAAGGGAGTGAGGCGGCGGCAAATGACAAAGCGGAGCCTAAGCTAACCGAGCAATTGGCGCAAACGCAGGCTAGCGAGGGTGACAAGTTTGATTTGGAACAATATCAAACGCCGGACATCAAACCAAAACTCGACGGTCAAGCGTCAGCGGATGACAATGTTCAGGCTCAAGTGACCAAACCGATGGAAAATACGGGCAAAAGCAGTCCTTTTGAGCACAACCTGACGGCGCAAAATACCACTGGGCAAAACGCGGCTCAATCAGGTGCCGAGCAGACCAAACCAATGGAAAAGGCCGATCCGTTGACGGCGGCGTTGCAGGGCAATGCCAGCCAGCGTGACAACAAGAATATTTTAGGCACCAGCGATAAAGTCAAGTCTAATGGCGCGACAACCATTACTAAGGACATTCAAATCTCAGAGCAAGCCGGTGCTGCTGGCGACGCTGAAAAACGGATGCAGTCCGATGAAAGTGAATTGATGGCCGAGACCAACCTTGGCGAACAAAAAGCGGTGGTAGATGAGAAAATGACACGCTTAAATCCCAAAGAGCTGGGACTTGGCGCTGCAATAGCCGATAAGCCGCAAGGCGCCGTTGGCGGCACGAGTCAGTTTGCTGAGAGCTTAAATGCCATTCATTCGGCCAATCAAAGTGCCGATAAGTTTGCAGCTAAGACCCCAGAACCACTTGCTCAGCCGCTTAATATCGTTAAACCCGATGTGGCCGCAGGCAGTATGAAAGAACGCTTGGTGGTGATGATGAGTAAAGGCATTCAAAGCGCCGATATTCGCCTAGACCCGGCGGAGCTGGGACAGATGCAGGTGAAAATGAGCATCGACAATGATGTTACTACGGTCAATTTTGTGGTGCAAAACCAACAGGCAAAAGAGCTTTTAGAGCAGGCTATGCCTAAACTGAAAGATATGTTGGCTGAACAAGGCATCAATTTAGGTGAGGGGACGGTACATCAAGACGATAAAGGTCAACAGCAATGGCAGGCCAGTCAAAATAATGACGGTCGCGGTCAGGGTGGCAGTCATGGCGAACACGCTGAGGCAGAAGTTGACCCTGTAGTGGCACAACAGCTAAAAATTGCTGGTGGCGCTTTAGGCGGTATCGACTTTTTTGCCTGAAACGCGAAAAATCCTTAAATAACAATTGATATTGTGCTTAGCTGATAGCAATAATATAAACCAGACGTTAACCTTTAACTTAAGTGGGTAACAGTAATGGCAGATGCGGGAAAAGGCAAAGCAAAAGATAAAGCACCGGGTAAAGGTGAAGAACTGGAAATGGAAGAAAGCAGTGGTGGCGGCAAAAATAAGATGATACTTATTGCCGCTGCGGTTGGTCTTTTGGTGGTCGGTGGTGCCGGTGCCTACTTCTTGTTTGGTTCTGGTGACGACAGCGCTCAGCAGGCGTCTTTAGATGATGATACCGCGCAAGCCAGACCCGTGGAAAAAGTTGAATCCGATAGGGGCGTCAGTCCCGGCACTGCGCTCTATGTCGCCATGCCAAGACCGTTTGTTTTCAATGTACCCGGTTCGGTTAGAGATCGACTAGTACAGATCAAAGTACAATTGTTGGTGCGTGGCGATAGCGATGAAGAAGAAGCCAAACGCCACATCCCATTAATCGAAGGGGCCTTGCTTAAAACCTTCAGCTCAACCAATGCCGATGATTTAGCGACTACCGCCGGAAAAGAGGCGCTTAAGGCCAAGTCGTTGCAAGATGTTCAGGAAACGATGGTGGAAGTGACCGGTAAGAAAATTATCGAACGGGTCCTGTTTACCGGTTTCGTAATGCAATAATGTTAGTTTAAGTGGTGTAAGCGTGAGTGATTTACTGTCCCAAGACGAAATTGATGCCCTATTACATGGGGTCGATGACGTTGATGAGGATGACGATGATGAGGAAGGTGGCTTTGATGGTGGTGGCGGACTAGGGTCTGAAAGCCCGGTCAACACCATCGACTATGATTTCTCGTCGCAAGATAGGATCGTCCGTGGTCGTATGCCGACCTTGGAGATCGTCAACGAGCGCTTTGCCCGTCACATGCGTATCAGTCTGTTCAACATGATGCGGCGCACCGCCGAGGTGTCCATCAATGGTGTGCAGATGATCAAATTCGGCGAATATGTGCATACCTTATTCGTCCCCACCAGTTTAAACATGGTGCGTTTCAGACCGCTTAAAGGCACAGGGCTTTTGACCATGGAAGCGCGTTTGGTGTTTATCTTGGTGGATAACTTTTTCGGTGGCGACGGCCGCTACCACGCCAAAATCGAAGGTCGTGAGTTTACCCCGACCGAGCGACGTATCATTCAAATGTTGCTTAAGCTGATCTTTGAAGATTACAAAGAGGCTTGGGCACCGGTAATGGACGTATCGTTTGAATACCTCGACTCCGAGGTCAACCCGGCGATGGCCAACATCGTCAGTCCCACCGAGGTGGTGGTGATCAGCTCGTTTCATATTGAACTCGATGGCGGTGGCGGCGACTTCCATGTAGTCTTACCCTATTCGATGCTCGAACCTATCCGTGAACTGCTTGATGCCGGTGTACAGTCCGATAAGGAAGATACCGACATGCGCTGGTCTAAGGCGCTGCGCGATGAGATCATGGATGTCAAAGTGGATTTGTCCACCAAGTTTATCGAAACCGAATTGCCGCTGTCCAAAGTGATGGAGTTGCAGGCCGGCGATATCATTCATGTCGATATGCCTGAGCATGTGGTGCTGCTGGTTGAAGATTTGCCGACATACCGCGCCAAACTTGGGCGCTCGCGGGATAATATTGCGGTTAAGATCACCGAGAAAATTAAGCGTCCTGAATCTGTTAAATCCGAACTGCATGTCTTTACCAAAGGTGGTCGTCGTATTGACGATGACAGAGACATCGCGGTCTTGGAAGAAGATTTGGTATTAAATGACAATTCAGATGGGGAATGGCAATGAGTGATGATCAAGATACAATGGACGAATGGGCAGCGGCCATGGCCGAGTCCGGCGACCTAGGTGAAGAAGATGAAGTCGAGGTTGAAACCGCAGAGCTTGAAGTGCTCAATGAAGACAAAGCGCCCATCAGCAACGAAGAAAAGCGTAAGCTTGATACCATATTAGATATTCCGGTGACCATTTCGATGGAAGTGGGCCGCTCTCAAATCAGTATTCGTAACCTGTTGCAGCTCAATCAAGGCTCGGTGGTTGAGTTGGACCGGGTAGCTGGTGAGCCTTTGGATGTCATGATCAACGGCACTCTTATCGCCCATGGTGAGGTGGTTGTGGTCAATGATAAGTTTGGTATTCGTCTGACCGATGTGATCAGTCAAACCGAACGTATTAAAAAATTGCGTTAATCCGAGGGACTTGCGTGTTGGGAAATCTTGCACCCTGGTGTCGTACCATCTGTTGGCGCCTATCGCTAGTGGCAATGATGCTGCTCTCACCGTCGCTTTGGGCCGCCAGTGACACTGCTAAGGCGGCTGAGGCAGCAAAAGAGACTGGGACTACGGTCGGCGGTGTCGCTGGTAAAGGAGAATTGTCGGTGTTGCCGGTGATCTCCTCGCTATTTGTGGTTATTGTGGTGATCCTGTTGCTGGCCTTGGCGGTCAAAAGGTTTAACTTGGGCTTTCCCGGCAGCAGGGCAATTAAAGTGGTTACCGCTTTGTCTTTGGGTGCCAAAGAGCGCTTGGTGGTGGTAGAGATCAACGGTAAGCAACATGTGCTGGGGGTGACGTCAAATCAGATCAACCACTTGCTGAGCTTGGATGAACCACTTGAAAGCCAAGAGCACAGCCCACCTAGCGGTCAACAACCGCTGACCTTTCAAAAGATCCTCGAAAACCTGGGAAATAAAAAATGATTAAATGGATAGTGGGCGCCTTGCTGCTTCTGTTTGTTCCAGACACTTTCGCCAATTTCGGCGTGCCAGCGGTCACTTTTACCGAAGGCGCCAATGGCCAGCAAGAGTACACTGTGACCTTGCAGGTTTTGGCTATCATGACGGCGCTGAGTTTTATCCCGGCAATGTTGATCATGATGACCTCTTTTACCCGCATCATTATCGTTTTGGCGATAATTCGACAGGCCATCGGTTTACAGCAGTCTCCGTCCAATCAAGTGCTTATCGGCATGTCTTTGTTTATGACCTTTTTTATTATGTCGCCGGTATTTAAGCAGATCAACGACCAAGCACTACAGCCTTATCTCAATGAAGAAATAAAGTCATTCGAGGCGTTAGAGGCCGCCAAAGTGCCCATAAAGGCTTTTATGCTGTCGCAAACTCGGGTCAAAGACTTGGCTACTTTTGCCGATATTGCCGGGCTTGAGCCGTTGAATTCGCCACAAGATGCGCCGCTGACCGTGGTCATTCCTTCATTTATCACCAGTGAACTTAAAACCGCATTTCAAATCGGCTTTATGTTTTTTATTCCGTTTCTGATCATCGACTTGGTGGTCGCCAGTATTCTCATGGCCATGGGTATGATGATGCTCTCGCCAATGATAGTGTCCTTGCCCTTTAAGCTGATGCTGTTTGTATTGGTAGATGGCTGGGTGCTGGTGATGGGGTCTTTGGCGACCAGTTTCGGGCTTGGGACATAGAGGTGAACGATGACACCTGAGGTTTTTGTCGATGTTTTAAGTGACGCGCTGTTTTTGGTGATCATGCTGGTGGCGGTGGTGATCATGCCAAGCCTCATTGTCGGCTTGATAGTGGCGATATTTCAAGCGGCAACCTCAATCAATGAACAAACCTTGAGCTTTTTACCGCGTTTGGTGGTGACCTTGCTGGCGTTGATATACGGCGGCCATTGGCTGACGGCGACGCTGATGGATTACACCATTGAGTTGGTGAGCCGGATCCCAAGTACGCTGGGCTAAGTGATGCTGAATTATCCGTTAGATATTGTGATCCAATGGCTGGCGGATTTTCTGCTGCCTTTGGTGCGTATCTCGGCGATGCTTGGGGTGATGGCAGGCCTTGGGGCGAGAACGGTCCCCCTTAGAATAAAGTCAGCTTTGGCATTGGCTTTGACGGTGATGGTGGTGCCGGTGTTGCCGCCTTCGCCTTTTACCGAACTGTTTTCCTTTACCATGATCACTGTGGTGATCCAGCAAATGATCATTGGCATTATCATCGGTTTCGTGTCGGTGATGATGCTCAATACCTTTGTGGTCGCCGGTCAAATTGTGGCAATGCAAACCGGTCTTGGTTTTGCTTCGATGGTCGATCCGGTCAACGGCCTTAATGTACCGGCGGTGGGCCAGTTTTATTTGATCTTGGCGACCTTGTTGTTCTGGGCTGTCGATGGTCATTTGGTGCTCATTAAGATGGTGGTGTTTTCTTTTCAAACCTTACCGATAGGCTCCGGCTGGCTCGATGTGCCCCATTATCGTGAGTTGGCCGAGTGGGGGAGTTGGATGTTTGCCACCGCCTTGGTGCTTTCATTGCCACCTCTGACTGCGATGTTGTTGATTAACTTTACTTTTGGCGTTTTGACCCGAGCGGCACCTCAGCTCAATGTATTTACCATCGGTTTTCCTATTACCATGACATCAGGTTTGTTGATCATGTATTTGACCTTGGAGAACTTTTCACTGCATTTTGACACCCAATGGCAACAGGCGTTGTTGTTGGCCTGTAAGATTGTCGGTTGTTAGGGGAAAACTATGGCAGGTGATGACCAAGAACGCACAGAAGAACCCACACCCAAGAAGCTGGCCGACGCCAAAAAGAAAGGCCAGCTGCCTCGTTCTAAAGATTTAGGCACCGCTTTTGTGTTGGTGTTTAGCGCTGTGGCGATATTGGTGCAAGGCAAGGCCATGGGACTTGCGCTTGCGGAGGTGATGACAAGAACCTTGTCGCTCAATCGTGATGAAAGCTATGACACCACGAAGATGTTTGCCATCTGGGCGGAGGTGGGGCCGCAATTGGTGGCGCCATTGGCCACCATTTTCTTTATTATTTTGATGGCAGCCTTTGTCGGCAACAGTTTGCTTGGCGGATTTAACTTTTCATCCGAAGCGATGATGCCCAAAGCCAGTAAGCTCAATCCGGGCAAAGGTTTGGTGAGAATGTTTGGTCCGAAGGCCGCAGTTGAACTCGCTAAGTCGTTGCTTAAGTTTTTTACCGTCGCCGGCGTTGCCTACTTTATCTTAACAGCGTTCTTCATGGATATTTTGCACCTCGGTATTGAGCAGCTGCCGATGAATATCTATTCGGCGCTTGAAATGCTGGCTTGGGTGTTTTTTGCCATCAGTTGTAGTACCTGCATCATTGCTTTGGTCGATGCGCCATATCAAATGCATACCCATACCAAGCAGCTGAGGATGACCAAGCAGGAGATCAAAGACGAATACAAAGATACCGAAGGTAGCCCGGAGATCAAAGCGCGCATACGCCGTACGCAGCGAGAGATGTCGCAGCGTCGCATGATGTCCGATGTGCCTACCGCCGATGTCATCGTCACTAACCCGACACACTATTCGGTGGCTATTAAATATGACCAAGATAGCCTGTCTGCGCCAATGGTGGTTGCGGCGGGTATCGATCAATTGGCGATGCATATCCGTACTATTGCCAAAGAAAACGACGTGCCTATCATTCAATCGCCGATGTTGGCGCGCTCGTTGTATTACAACACCGAGGTTGGTGATGAGGTGCCGGAACAGCTGTTTGTTGCCGTCGCCCAAGTTTTGGCATATGTCTACCAACTCGACCAGTTCAAAAGGCGCAAAGGTTCAAGGCCCAAGCCTTTGGCCAAAGAGCTGCCTATTCCACCTGATTTTAGGCGTTAAATCGGTGCCCTTGAACCGCATTAATTGCCTTTTGGTGGTCGATGAAGGTTCGGTGGCGTTGGACGTCCATGTTGATCATCCGCCATCCATAGCGGCGGTGCGCATAGCACACCCTACAAAATGATGAATGCAACGGGGTGCGCTGAGCGCACCGCCATCATGGATGATGGAGGTGCAACATATACGTTCGGTTCCACCGAAACCATCCCCATCATAAAAGGCAATTAATGCGGGTCGTGTGCATCAAATCAATTGTGGCTCAATCCTTGCTAAACCATCAATAGTGTCAAAAATCCGTTGGGCGTAGTGAGGATTAACAGGTGGACTTAAAAGCACTTTTTGGTTCTATAGATAGAGAAAAAATGCGGCATATCAAAGGTATAGGCACACCAATTATGGTGATGGCGACCTTGGGTATGGTGGTGTTACCGCTACCGGCATTTCTGCTGGACATTCTGTTTACTTTCAACATCGCGCTTGCGCTGATGGTGATGTTGGTGGTTATCTACACCATGAAACCGACCGAATTCGGTTCTTTTCCAACGGTGTTGCTGATAGCAACGGTGTTGCGTCTTGCGCTTAACGTCGCCAGTACCCGTGTTGTTTTACTTGAAGGCCACAATGGCCCGGAGGCCGCAGGTCAGGTTATCGCCGCGTTCGGTTCGGTGGTGATCGGCGGCAACTATGCCGTGGGTTTGGTGGTCTTTTTGATTTTGATCATCATCAACTTTGTGGTTATCACCAAAGGTGCCGGTAGGATATCTGAGGTATCGGCCCGCTTTACGCTCGATGCGATGCCCGGTAAGCAAATGGCCATCGATGCCGACCTCAACGCCGGTTTTATCACAGCCGATGAAGCCCGTAAACGCCGTGAAGAGATCACCAATGAAGCGGATTTTTACGGTTCGATGGACGGTGCGTCAAAATTTGTGAAAGGTGATGCCATAGCCGGTATCGTTATCTTGGTGATCAACGTGGTCGGTGGGTTGTTTATCGGCATGATACAGCATGATTTGCTGTTTGCCGATGCGATGGAGATCTACACCTTGTTGACCATTGGTGATGGTTTGGTGGCGCAAATTCCATCGCTTTTGCTTTCAATCGGTACCGCGATTGTCGTAACCCGTCAAAATTCTGAACAGAACATGGGCGAGCAGATGACCGGTCAGTTGCGCAACAACCGTGCTCTGTATATTTCTGCCTTTATCCTAATGATCATGGGGATTATCCCCGGCATGCCACACCTTGCCTTTTTGGGGATGGCTGCGCTTATTTTTGCCGTTGCCTATTATCCTGAATCGAAATGGGCGAAAGCATCGCCGAAACAAGAGCTGGCACAACAAAGTGCCGCCCTTGAAACCGCCGACTCTGCGCCAGTTGAACATAAAGAGATCAGCTGGGATGACGTGCAACATGTCGATGTTATCGGCCTTGAGGTCGGCTACCGCCTGATCCCCTTGGTGGACAAGTCGCAAGGTGGCGAGCTGCTCAATCGCATCAAAGGGGTGCGTAAGAAATTGTCTCAAGAGCTTGGCTTCCTTATTCCGCCGGTACACATTCGCGATAATCTCGACCTTGAGCCAAACACCTATCGTATTTCGCTAATGGGGGTTTCCAGCGGGGAGTCAGAATTACGTCACGATGCTGAGCTGGCGATTAACCCGGGTCAGGTATTTGGCAACATCGAAGGCATTGAAACCACCGATCCGGCCTTTGGCTTAGAGGCGGTGTGGATCAACGGCAATCAACGCGAGCACGCCCAGTCGCTTGGTTACACCGTGGTTGATGCTGCAACGGTTGTTGCGACCCACTTAAGCCAATTGCTGACCAATAATGCTGCCTTGCTGCTAGGTCATGAAGAAGTACAGAACTTATTGGATATGTTGGAGAAAACCCATCCGAAACTGGTTGAAGGTCTGGTGCCGGATGTGATGCCGCTTACCTCAGTGGTCAAAGTGCTGCAAAACTTGTTATCTGAAGGCGTGCCTATCCGCGATATGCGCACCATTATTCAGACCTTGGTTGAGTACGGTCCTAAGAGCCAAGACCCAGAAGTGTTAACGGCTGCGGTTAGGATTGCGCTACGCAGATTGATCATTCAAGACGTGGTTGGCAGCGCCGATGAGATCCCTGTCATAACATTGACGCCTGAGTTGGAACAGATGTTGCATCAGTCTATGCAAGTGTCCGGAAACCAAGGCGCAGGCATCGAGCCGGGACTAGCACAAAGGCTGCAACAGTCCCTTACTCAAGCCAGCAACGACCAAGAAATGCAGGGCGAACCTGCCATCTTGTTGACCTCCGGGATGCTAAGAAACGTACTATCGCGATTTGCACGCAACACCATAGCAGGATTGACGGTTGTGTCTTATCAGGAAATTCCAGATGAGAAGCAAATCAAAATAGTGAACTCTATCGGCCAATAACAATGAATTGCGGGCATCAGCCCTTAGCAAGCATGAAGGAGCAACCAGATGAAGATTAAACGCTTTTTCGCCAAAGACATGAGAAGTGCATTAAAAGAAGTAAAAGAGACTTTGGGTTCAGATGCGGTGATCATGTCCAAAAAGAAACTTGCCGACGGCATCGAGTTGGTGGCGGCGATTGATGAGGCCGATTTGGCCAACAAAAAGCCAGCCGAGCCTGAGCCGTCGATTCGAATTCCTGCTGGCCGTATTCATCGTAAAGCGCCTGCTTCAAGTGAGCGTCCAAGTCGTCCACAGATGACCGAACCTTTTGCAGCGGCAGCGGCGCGAGTACAAACTCCGCCCTCAAGCCGTGGCCAAGCCGCTTATGACGATTTCAATACAGAACGTGAACAGGCACCGGCCGATAGCCTCGAAGCGTTACTTAAGCGTCAACGTCAACAAGCACCGGCGCAAGCGCAACCGCAAGCGCGCAGCCAAAGCTTAAATCCTGCCTTTGCCGAGTCACAAGCGCCTGAGCCTGCGCAGATGTCTCGCAGTGCCCGTGAACCGGCGCAAATGACCGATATGGTTGGTTATAAAGAACAAATGCAGTTGATGCAAAACGAAATGGCTGCCATTCGCAAAATTCTGTCTCATCAGGTATCTGGGCTGATGTGGCAAGAGATGGAGCGTCGTGAGCCGACCCGTGCCTATCTAATCAAGCAATTGCAAAAACTGGGGTTGACCGAACAGGTGGCTGATCAATTGGCGTGTTTTATTCCTGACGGTTTGCAAGAGTTTGAGGCATGGGACACCGTACTTGAAATGTTGCAAGGGCAAATCAATACCACCAACAACGAAATTTTGACACGTGGTGGCGTTTTTTCAATGATTGGCCCAACAGGCGTCGGTAAAACCACCACTGTCGCTAAATTGGCAGCGCGTTTCGCGCAAAAGCACGGTGCCGATCAGGTGGGGCTTATTACCACCGATACTTTCCGAATTGGTGCCCATGAGCAGCTTTCGACCTTTGGTAAAATCATCGGTTGTCCTGTAAAAGTTGCCAGAAATGCGGAAGAATTAGCCAATGTCTTATATCAAATGAGAAACAGAAAATTGATTTTAATCGACACTGCCGGAATGAGTCAGCGTGACATAAGGCTTTGCGAGCAATTGACGACATTAATGAAAAATTCCCGTGTCAAAATAAAGAGTTATTTGGTATTGTCTGCTACAGTTCAATATAATGTATTGCAAGAGACGGTCAGCCATTTTAAACGTATCCCTCTGGCAGGTTGCATTTTCACCAAAATCGACGAATGTTTGAGCTTGGGTGAAATCATCTCCATTGCGATCCAAAATGGTTTACCGATAGGGTATATCACTAATGGGCAGCGTGTGCCCGAGGATATTGCCGTCGCCGACGGGGTAAAATTGATTGAACAGGCACAACAGATGCTTGAACAATCCGCCGAAGACGATTATCAATGGCAGCCTCAACAACACGATCACGCGGTAGGAATGTATGATTGACAGCCCTGTACTTGATCAAGCAAGTGGCCTGAGAAGAATGAAGCAGAACAAATCGATTAAAGTTATCGCCGTTACCGGAGGCAAAGGAGGAGTCGGTAAAACCAACGTATCATTGAATATGGCCATTTCCTTAGGTCAACAGGGAAAAAAAGTGCTGGTATTAGATGCCGATTTGGGTTTGGCCAATTGTGACGTCATGCTCGGTCTTCGCGTTGAACGCAACCTTTCTCATGTCTTATCCGGTGAGTGTGAACTCGATGATATTCTTGTCACCGGTCCTGCCGGGATCAAAATTGTTCCTGCCACCTCCGGCACTCAATCGATGGTTGATTTAAGCCCCGCCGAACATGCCGGACTTATCCGTGCGTTTAGTGAACTCCATGAAGATTATGATGTGCTTATCGTCGATACCGCTGCCGGTATTTCCGATATGGTGTTGAGCTTTTCACGAGCCGCGCAAGATGTCTTGGTGGTGGTCTGTGATGAACCGACATCCATTACCGATGCCTATGCCATCATTAAGCTGTTAAGCCGTGAATATCACGTATACAAATTCAAAGTTGCCGCCAACATGGTGCGCAGTTTAAAAGAAGGTCATGACTTGTTCGCCAAGTTGACCAAGGTCACCGACCGTTTCTTAGATGTGGCGCTGGAACTGTGTGCCATTATTCCTTTTGATGAAAATATTCGTAAGTCTGTCAGACGACAAAAGGCCATTGTTGAGGCTTTTCCCAAGTCTCCGGCAGCAATCGCCTACAGAACGTTGGCCGCTAGGGCGGCCAAATGGCCGGTGCCGACGCAAGGTGCTGGCGATTTGAAATTTTTTGTGGAAAAACTGCTAAGCAAAAAAACCGCACAGCAGTGACCTTTGCCTGCGTTTTTGGCATGCATTGGGATGTGTTTTTATGAAAAATCTTAAATCACGTCTTTTTCCCAGCAAAAAACTAGGTATGATGATAAAACTGGTGTTAAAACAAGAGTATTGATGTGGCTAAAGTTGCAGGTTACGGCAAAACGATTGATCAAACCCAAGCATTGGTAGAGCGACATGCGCCACTGGTAAAACGTATTGCTCTGCACCTGATGGCGAGGTTGCCAGCGTCGGTGCAGCTCGATGACCTGATCCAGTCCGGCATGATTGGCCTTATTGAAGCGGGTAAGAAGTTTGAGCATGGCAAAGGTGCCAGCTTTGAGACCTATGCGGGGATCCGAATCCGTGGTGCCATGCTCGATGAGATCCGTCGTGGCGATTGGACTCCGCGTTCGGTACATCGTAATGCCCGCTTGGTGGCCAACACCATCGCCGAGCTTGAAGCCGAGTTGGGTCGTGATGTAAAAGACACAGAAGTTGCTGAAAAACTTGATATTAGTTTGGATGAATACCATCATATGGTTAATGAGGTCAGCAGCGGCAAGATCATCGGCATTGAAGATTTAGGGGTAACACAGGATGTGATAGTCGCAGATGGTACCGACACCACCGAAAATCAGCCCTTTGAAGGAATGGCATCAGCAGCATTCCAACAAGCCTTGGCGCAAACCATCGCGTCGCTGCCCGAAAGAGAAGCTTTAGTGCTTTCTTTGTATTATGATGATGAGTTAAACTTACGCGAAATTGGTGAAGTGCTGAGCGTTAGTGAGTCTCGCGTCAGTCAAATCCATTCGCAGGCAATGGTGCGGGTCAAATCCCGTATGCAGGCTTGGTTGTAACAGTTGTGAAATAGAAATCAACCTCGTTGGAGGATACTTTGGACAAAAATATGAAGGTGCTTGTGGTAGACGATTTCTCTACCATGAGACGTATAATCAAAAACTTGCTCAGGGAATTGGGTTTTACCAATATTTCCGAGGCCGATGACGGTTCTACGGCATTGCCGATGTTGCAAAGTGGCGACTTCGACTTTGTGGTGACCGATTGGAATATGCCGGGAATGCAAGGGATTGATTTGCTGCGTGCGATTCGAGCCGATGATAATTTGAAACATATCCCGGTTTTGATGGTTACCGCAGAAGCAAAAAAAGAGCAGATCATTGCAGCAGCGCAGGCCGGTGTAAATGGTTACATCGTCAAACCCTTTACCGCCGGTACATTGAAAACCAAATTAGACAAAGTATTCGAGCGCTTGGGTTAAAGTTCAGGATTTTATGTCGATGAACGAAGCCCCGTTGATTAGCCTTGAACAGGCCAAGGTACTGGTGGAGCACCTCGAAAACGGTGATGCTAAAGCTGCCAATAAGATAATTGCCGTAGCTCAGAGCAAGGAAACGGAAAACATGTTTGCCGAAATCGGCAAGATGACCCGTCAATTGCATGATTCCTTAACCAATTTTCAGCTGGATGCTCGTATTGCCAATATGGCGACCGAGGATATCCCTGATGCGAAGGAACGTTTGAACTACGTCATAAGCATGACAGAGCAGGCCGCCAATACCACCATGGATGCGATTGAAAGCGGGATGCCTATCGCCGATAAAGTCTGTCAGGACTTGACCACCATTAGACCGGTGTGGGATAGACTGATGAATCGCGACTTGAAACTGGGCGATTTCAAAACACTTTGTCACAACGTCAATGATTTTATCGTCACTGCCGAGCAAGACATGGCACAACTGCATATTTTGCTCAATGAAGTGCTGATGGCTCAAGGGTTCCAGGATTTGACCGGTCAGGTCATCCGCCGGGTCATCGAATTGGTTAGGGAAGTGGAAGACAGCCTAATTCATCTGCTCACTGTTTTTGGAGCAGCAGAGCCCGAGAGTGCTGCGCGGGAACAACAACAACACGAAGCCGAAGGTCCTATCATCAACCCCGAAGCGCGCGAAGATGTCGTCGCAGGTCAAGATGATGTTGACGACCTATTGTCTAGCTTAGGATTTTAGAAGGGGTATCATTGCATGGGCTTTGATATGGATGAAGATATTTTGCAAGACTTTCTGGTTGAAGCCGGAGAGATCTTGGAATTGTTATCCGAACAGTTGGTTGAGCTTGAAAATAATCCTGATGACTCGGACCTGCTAAATGCTATCTTTCGCGGATTCCATACAGTAAAAGGCGGCGCTGGTTTTCTGTCCCTTGAAGAACTGGTCGATGTCTGCCATCAGGCAGAAAATCTGTTCGACCTGTTACGTAACGGCCAGCGTAAAGTGACGCCGGTATTGATGGATACCATCTTACAGGCACTTGATGCGATCAACGAAATGTTTGTTCAAGTGCAAAACCGTGAACCCCTCACTCCAGCCGATGCCAGCCTAATTGATACCCTGCGAAAATTCTGCGCCAGCGATTATGTTGAAGGCGAAGTGACTGCCCCGGTTACCGCAGAGCCTGTCGTGGCGCAGCCAGAACCAGAACCTTTTGAATCTGCACCAGATGATGATGCTGAGTTGTTTATTGAAATTGACTCACCATCGACCGCAGCGCCTGCGGCAACCGCCAGCAGCAATGGCGGCAGCATTGATGAAATCACAGAAGACGAATTTGAAGCCTTGCTTGATGAGTTACACGGCAATGGCAATGGACCGACGCAAAATGGTGGCGCCTCAGCCGCTGCGCCAGCGGCGACATCCGCTGCCAGCCCTGCCGCCAGCGAAGATAGCGACGATATTACCGACGAAGATTTTGAAGCGTTACTCGATGAACTTCATGGCAAAGGCGCTTTTGGCGAAGCGCCGGAACGCGGCCCTGACAGTGCCGAAGCGCCAGCTCAGCCGAGTACGCCGGCGGCATCAAGTGCGGCCTCTGACAACGATGAAGATATCACTGAAGATGAATTTGAAGCGCTGTTAGACGAGCTTCATGGCCATGGTCAAGGCCCCGGCGCTGCGAACGGCGGTACTCCGCCAGCTGCTGCGCCTAAGCCACCAGCGCCTGCACCTGCGGCCAAAGCCGAGCCGCCTAAAGCACAACCTGCGCCGACACCGGCCCCAGCGCCTAAACCTGCGTCAGCTCCGGCTCCCACGCCAGCGCCTGCTGCTCAGCCAGACAATCATCCGGCTGCCGATAAAGCACCGGCAAAAGGCGGCTCGCAAGCCGTGCAAACTGAAACAACCGTTAGGGTCGATACCAAGCGCCTTGATCAGATCATGAATATGGTCGGTGAGTTGGTTTTGGTGCGTAATCGTCTGGTCAGCCTTGGTATTAATATCGAAAGCGAGGAAATGACCAAAGCCATTTCCAACTTGGATGTGGTGACCGCAGATCTGCAAGGCGCGGTGATGAAAACCCGAATGCAGCCGATCAAAAAAGTCTTTGGCCGCTTCCCACGGGTTGTCCGCGACTTAGCCAGAAGCTTGAAAAAAGAGATCACCTTAGAGCTGTTTGGTGAAGAAACCGATTTGGATAAGAATCTGGTTGAAGCCTTAGCCGACCCATTGGTGCATTTGGTGCGTAACTCCGTTGATCACGGAATTGAAATGCCTGATGAACGTGAGCGTATCGGCAAGCCGAGAGTCGGTAGTGTGAAGCTTTCTGCTTCGCAAGAAGGGGATCATATTCTATTAACCATCGAAGACGATGGTGCCGGTATGGACCCTGAGAAACTTAAAAGCATTGCCATCAATCGTGGCATTTTAGACGCCGATGCAGCCTCTAGAATGTCTGACAACGATGCCTATAACTTGATTTTTGCACCGGGCTTTTCGACTAAGGTTGAGATTTCCGACATTTCCGGCCGTGGTGTCGGGATGGATGTGGTAAAAACGAAGATAACTCAGCTCAACGGTACAGTATTTATTGACTCTCACATGGGTAAAGGCACCATCTTAGAGATCAAAGTACCATTGACTTTGGCCATCCTACCGACCTTGATGGTAATGGTCGGCAAGCAAACCTTTGCTTTACCGTTGGCAGCTGTCAGCGAGATATTCCATCTCGACTTGACCAAAACCAATATCGTTGATGGCCAGTTGACCATTATCGTACGTGAAAAGGCCATCCCGCTGTTTTATCTACAGCATTGGCTGGTCAAAGGCGGTGGTGGCCAGATGCAGGGCGAAGGGCATATCGTTATTGTACAGATAGGCAATCAGCAAGTTGGCTTCGTGGTCGATTCTCTGATTGGTCAAGAAGAGGTGGTGATCAAGCCTCTGGATGCATTATTACAAGGGACACCGGGAATGGCCGGTGCAACCATAACATCTGACGGCGGTATTGCATTGATCCTTGATGTGCCAAATCTACTCAAGCATTATGCTCATACCTCAAAAAATCATTTTAGATAAAGAAAGATAAAAAAGCCCGCAAGGGCTTTTTTGCCTTCTTATAAGTTTAGAGAAAGACAGTCCATGGCGTTAAAGGTCCTAGTGGTAGATGACTCCAGTTTTTTCCGGCGTCGAGTCAGCGATATTTTGAACCAAGACCCTGACCTTGAGGTGGTCGGCACCGCGGTTAATGGCAAAGAAGCGGTCGAAAAAGCGATAGAATTAAGGCCCGATGCCATTACCATGGATGTTGAAATGCCGGTGATGGATGGTATCACCTCGGTGCGGATGATCATGGAGCAGGCGCCAACGCCAATTTTAATGTTCTCATCATTGACCCATCAAGGGGCCAAGGCAACCTTTGATGCCCTTGATGCCGGTGCTCTAGATTTTTTGCCGAAAAAATTTGAAGACATTGCCAGAGATAAAAAAGAAGCCAGCGAAACCTTGCAGCAAAGGGTTAAAGCCATTGCCCGCAAGCGCACGTTTTATCGTCCCAATCGTCCAGCACCTGCCGCAGCGCCAAGTTCGCCTACACGAACAAGTGCTTTTGATAGCAGCCGAACGCAGCTGCAATCAGGCACCGCAAGTACGCGGACGGTACGTGAAAGTGGCTTTAAAGCGCCTCCTAACGCCTCTGGTCTAGGGCGCTATAGCGCCGACAGAACGCGTACTCCAGCGGCTCCGATAGATAACGGCCTCAGAAAGCCGCTACGAGAAGAACCGGTTGCGCCACCAGCGCCCCGTAGCGCTGCGAGAAGTGGCGAGGTTAAGCTGTTGGCCATTGGTACTTCAACCGGTGGTCCTGTGGCATTACAAAAAATCTTGACGGCCTTGCCGAAGAACTACCCGCAACCGATTTTGTTGGTGCAGCATATGCCAGCGACTTTTACCGCCGCTTTTGCCGCACGTTTGAATTCCTTGTGTCGCATTACCGTCAAAGAGGCGGAAAACGGCGATGTTCTCAGACCCGGTGTGGCCTACTTGGCACCCGGTGGTACGCAGATGATGGTAGAAGGCTCGGCCGGCAACGCGAAATTACGGGTGCTGACCGATGACAGCCCCAGGATCACCTATAAACCCAGCGTCGATATTACCTTTGGCTCGGTTGCTAAGGTGTTTCATGAAAAAGTGCTTGGGGTGATCTTAACCGGAATGGGCGCCGATGGCCGCGAAGGGTCGCGAATGCTGAAAAATGCCGGTTCGCGGATTTGGGCGCAAGATGAGCAAAGCTGCGTGGTCTATGGGATGCCACAAGCTGTCGCCAGCGCCGGTATCGCCGAATTGAGTCTGCCGCTAAATGACATTGCCGAAAGAATAATAAAAGAAACCACATAAACTGCCGTGAATATCTGGACCGTCGCAAATCAAAAAGGTGGGGTTGGTAAAACCACCACCACAGTCACCTTAGGTGGCCTTTTGGCTGCTCGCGGTCAGCGGGTGTTACTGGTCGATACCGACCCTCATGCATCTTTAACCTACTACTTTGGTATTGACTCAGAAGAACTAGAGCTCAGTGTGTATGAGCTGTTTATTCGTGGTAAGAAAATCACCAAAGAAGAGATTTTACAGTCACTTTGCCCCAGTGGTCTTGAGGGGTTAGATATTTTACCGGCCACGATGGCACTGGCGACTTTAGATAGAGCCATGGGCAACCAAAGCGGCATGGGACTGATATTAGAGCGTGCCATCAAAAAGCTGGCCGAAGAATACGATTATGTTATTTTAGATTGTCCTCCGGTGCTTGGCGCTTTGATGGTCAATGCCATTGCCGCCTGTCAGCGGCTGCTGATCCCGGTGCAAACCGAGTTTTTGGCGCTAAAAGGGCTTGATAGAATGCTCAAGACCATGGATTTGATCCAAGTTTCTCAGACGAAGCACTATCAGTTTACCATTATTCCGACGATGTACGATAAACGCACCAAGGCGTCATTGTTGACCTATCGCAAGTTGGTAGAAATGTATGGCGGACATGTGTGGGCCGGTGTGATCCCGGAAGATACCAAGTTTCGTGATGCCAGCTTGGCGCAACAGCCGCCATCTGTCTATAGTCCTAGATCTAGAGGTGTTTTCGCCTATAATACGCTTTTGACCTATTTGTTGTCGTTAACCGAGGATGAGGTGATCATCAGTGAGTAAAAGTGGCTTTGCCAGTGAAAAAGTAATGCGTAACTATTTGAGCGCGTTATTGGTCGATGAAGATGAGACAGCCCTTGCTCAAGCCGACAAAGAGAAATTGCGTCCAGTAGAGAAGTTACTGGAAAAGGTTAACGTCATAGAACAACCGCCCAAAGCGGTGCCTGTAGAGAAACAGGCGGTCACCACGCCAGAACGGGTGTTGGATAAAGTTGAGCAGGCCGTTGCCAAAGAGCTCAGCAAAAAGGAATATCGCAGCGGCGAGTTTCAAGCGTTGTTTTTTGATGTGGCCGGTCTGACCGTCGCGGTGCCCTTGACTGAACTTGGCGGCATTCATCGTATGGACAAGCTCAACCAGCTGCCGGGTAAGCCCCCTTGGTTTATGGGCGTGATGCTACACCGCGAAGAAAAAATCAACGTGGTTAACAGTGCGCTTTGGGTGATGCCGGAAAAATATGATGAAAATATGGAAAATGAGCTGGATTATCAATATATTATCATGCTCGATGACAGTAGGTGGGGGATCGCCTGCGGCGAATTGGTCAATACGGTGACCTTAAGCCAGGATGACGTCAAATGGCGGGAGCAGGCCGGTAGACGTCCATGGTTAGCCGGATTGATAAAAGAGCGAATGTGCGCTTTACTAGATGTAAGTGCCATGATAGAACTGCTCGAACAAGGTCAAGACAGCGGCACAGGGCTTTAACACGTTGTTTTAAATGACCGACAAAGATGAATTAGGGCCATAATTGGCCGGTAATAGAAAAACCTCTTGCCAAGGAGCAAGCTCAATGAGTCAAGACAGAATAGTTACAGCCAACAGCTCCGGCGGCAAAGCCGGCGACGAAGTATTGCAGTGGGTTACCTTTCGTTTAGAGAATGAAACTTACGGCATTAACGTAATGCAGGTGCAAGAAGTGTTGCGTTATACCGATATCGCACCTGTCCCTGGGGCGCCAAGCTATGTGTTGGGGATCATAAACTTACGCGGTAATGTTGTCACAGTTATTGATACTCGCTCAAGATTCGGTTTGCCTTTTGCCGAGCATACCGACAGCACCCGTATCGTGATCATCGAAGCAGAAAAACAAGTGATCGGTATTTTGGTCGATAGTGTTGCCGAGGTGGTTTACCTGCGCACCTCTGAAATTGACAATGCGCCAAATGTCGGTACCGAAGAAAGTGCAAAATTCATTCAAGGCGTCAGCAACCGCGACGGTGAATTGTTGATCTTGGTGGATTTAAACAAACTGCTCGATGAAGAAGAGTGGGATGAAATTTCCGGTTTCTAAAGCCTTAATTAAACCCGGGGTCTAACTGGCCTCGGGTCAAACATCATGCCTATATATCTTACCTATATTCCTCATGTCTTGGCCATTGTCGCTTTGGTTTGGCTGTTTATTTTGCGCAAACGCATTGCACAGATGGAGCAAAAACACACCCATCAGATGCAGCAGGTGACCAAGCAACTGGTGATCAGCCGTAGTGAAATCAAAGAGATCAGAGCCGCCGTACTCGGCCTTGGCAAAAAGGTGACCGGCCTTGAAACCGTGACCTATGAGGTGTCTGAAAAGCAAGAAGAAATGCAACTGTTTGAACCTGACTCGAAGCTCTATTCAAGAGCGGTGAAAATGGTTGAACTCGGCGCCAACGTCGAGGAGATCATGGCCGAATGCGAGCTGCCTCAAGCCGAAGCGGAGCTGTTGGTGTCGTTGCACAAGGGGGCTTAGCCCAAACCATTGATGGGCATTCGTGCCGATTGCCCATCCTATTAACGGCAAAAATCATAGGTTGGTTGTTGTGGAGCAACACCGAACGCTCTACGCCCAACATTCAATTAAGCCTTATAATCCACCTTATTGTGAATATTATTCCAGTTATCGGGGAACTTGCCTTGTAGTACATAGGAAAAGGCGATGAGCTCGGCGATGATGACGTAGAGCTGTTTGGGAATGTTGTCGCCCAGCTCTAAGGTGGCGAGTAACTTTGACAGTTCTTGGTCTTCGTGGACCATCACGCCGTGCTCTTTGGCGATTTCTATTATCTCTTGCGCCAGTTCACCATGGCCTTTGGCGACGACTTTAGGCGCGCCTTTGCCGCCGTCGTACTTGAGTCCTACCGCTGTCTTGTTGCTGTCATCTGCCATGTCATACCTTTATTTGTAAAAGACTGGTGAGCTTTCTGTTGTCGTTGTTTGACTGTATCTTACCGAGGGAGCTTTGGATCTTATCGACCTTCACCCCATGAAACACCAGCCTTTGCTCGAGGGTATCGCTGAATTTTTCGATTTGTCTCAGTGCCAGCGCTTTTTCAGCATACATTTGCATCGTCACTTCGCCTTCTTTGAGCTTGGCACTCACCAACATTTTGCCGAGGTCGCCTAGGTCAAAGGTGAGGTTGAGTTGCCAGATGCTCACTTTGTGGCCACCTTTTTTCGCCGTTTCTTCGTCTTCATTGATGGTTAAACTGAGTTCTTTTATCTCATCGTCAACTTTTAGTGGCATGGTGATGTTGAGCTGCGGGTTGCCGTCGAGTTTTTTCTCGGCGTTTTCCAGTTGCTGATGACGCATCGTCGAACCTAAGCCCACTAAGGAGCGTAACGAGCCGCTACTTTGGTCTGACTGAGCGAGACTGGCCGTTAGCGTCTTCATGTTTTTGGGGCTCTTGTCGTCTTTATCGACCTGACCTTTTAGCAAAGCCGTTAGCTGCTGTATGACTTGGGGTGTCACCTTGGCGTCGCTTTGCACCAATTTGGCGCCAAACAGCAGCTGTAGCGCATTGGCGATGGCATTGGCAGGTGTCGGTTGAGGCTGCGGGTTGACCGTGGTCGGATTAAAATTGACGATGGTGCCGAGTATGTTGGCAATGCGTTTGTCGGTGAGTGGGGTGTTGTGGTCGGGAATGCTGTTGCGTAGCTCGCTGAGGATTTGTTTTAGTTCGGGTAATTTTGGCGTAGCTTGCAAATCATCACCGCCTTTGGCTTGTGCCGGGGGTTGCTGAGCGAGCTGCTTTTCAATGGCACTTAAGTTTTTCAGCCCCTCAGACCAATCGATTTTTTTCGGCAATAACAGTCTCACTAACGGCTCTATCAGCTTGTCGAGGGCTTGTTTTTGCTCCACCCGATTGGCGACTACCTCTTGGTTCATCGGCATTGGGGCGATTTTATTGCCGGGGTCCAGCTGTTTGGCCGCTGCTATCAGGGGGTTATCGGTCTGCCCTTTGAGTGATCCGAGGTTGACTTTAGCCGTCTCGCTGGCAGCGGGTTGAGGTTGGGTTTTGTCAGCGCGATCATTGCTTGGCGCAGGGTCGGCAGACACTCGGCCAAGGGCTGCTTTAATGGCTGGGGTAAGCGTCTCTTTGCTAAGGGGGAGTGTGGCGAGTATTTTGGCGTCAGTGGCTTTTAGCTGTGGTGTTTGTGTGTTTGTATCGGTAGCGGTCAGGGCAAGACTCAGTTGACGTTGGCTTAAGGCGCTAATATTGGCAGTGGTGTTAGCACTTACTTTGTTTGGCAGTTGCACCACTTGGCCTTGTGGTAAGACAATCTTACTGGGGGACTGTGGTTTGGCTTCGACCTTGACCGCCATTGGCTGACCTTGGGTATGCGATTGGCTGATGGCTTGTTTGACTATCGCTTGTGCTTTATCTGCGGTCAGTGGTATTTGGCCGCTGACTTTAGTGCCAGAGGGGGATTGCGCTTGTAGCGCTAGGGTCATTTTGCCGTTTGTACTTGATATGGTGACTTTTACCGGTTGCTTTGCGCTGAGCTTGGCGGCCAACTCTGGTGGTAGTTTAATGGGGGTATTTAAACCCGGAAGTTGCAGCGACGGGGTCTTGCTTTGACCATCAAGCACGACGGTCGCGGTGGTTTGTACACTGCCGCCGGGCTGGGCTTGATATTGCTTATTTAACGTCAACAGCGAAACGATTTGGGCGTCGCTCAGATTGACTTTCACGGTACTGATGGCCTGTTGGTTTTGTCCTTGAAAAAACTGCACCACCGGTTGGCCGTTTTTATTCAGTGTGACGGCCACCTGATAGTTTTGTCCCGGCCGTATTTGGTTTGGCAGTTGTGGTAGCGGCTGATTGACGACCTGCTGGCCGATATTGATGCTCAGCTGCGCGCTTTGTTTGGAGAGAATCTCAACCCGTGCATTGTACATTTGCCCCATTTGGATCTTAATCGCGCCAAGCTCTGCATTGGTGGCTTTGGCCCCTGACGAGGCGAGGTTGGGCATGGGCAAATTGAAGTTGGGCATACACTGGGCGTTTGGCTGCTGTCTTCCTTCTATATTAGGCGATTATGGCGGTGCAGGCTATAGCCCAGTTGTCGCTTGCTGTGGTATCATGCGCCGCAATTTTGATTAAAGGCCGAATTTCTTGTCCGTTGAGTTAAGTGTTGACAATCTAAGTTGTATTAGACAGGACCGCTGTCTGTTCGAACAGCTGAGCTTTTCTCTTAAAAGTGGCGACATTATGCAGGTTGCCGGGCCTAACGGTGCGGGTAAATCATCACTTCTTCGTATTCTCGCCGGTTTTCTCACTCCCCATTCGGGTCAGGTGTGCTATCAAGGGCAGACTGTGGATAAGCAGCGCCTTGAATTTAACGACGATCTATTGTTTATCGGCCATAAAGCCGGGGTCAATGGTCATTTAAGTGCCTTTGAAAATCTGCAATATTGGGTTGATACCCATGGCTGTGTCGATGAGCACGACCCCTACTCTCTGCTGGGGCGGCTGGGGCTGGTTGGACTGGAAGATGTGGCCGTCAGTCAACTTTCCGCCGGTCAACAACGTAAGGTGGCTTTGGCGCGGTTGTGGTTGTCAAAGGCTAGGATTTGGATCTTAGATGAGCCTTTTACGGCCATCGACGCCTCTGGGGTCAAGGGACTACAGCGGCGCTTCGAGCAGTTTTTGGCAAGTGGCGGCATGATTGTGCTGACAACCCATCAAGATTTGACCATGAACTTTCCATCGTTACAGCAATTGCGCTTGGAGTATCGGTTTTAGCCTATGTTGAGTTATAGTCAAAGCTTTGTCGCGACGCTAAAGCGTGATCTGAAGTTAGCACTCAGGCAGCCGGTCGATGTGGTCAATCCGCTGTTTTTCTTTGTGTTGGTCATTGTGCTGTTCCCCATCGGCATTGGACCGGAGCCTAATTTGTTACAACGTATTTCACCAGGGGTGATTTGGGTGGCTGCATTGCTGGCAACTTTGCTTGGCGCCGAGAAGTTGTTTAAAGAAGATCATCACGATGGAACACTCGAACAAGTGGTGCTCTCACCTGTGCCTATGTCTTTGTATGTACTGGCAAAAATCTCTGCACACTGGCTTTTAAGTGCACTGCCTTTGTTGCTGGTATCGCCGCTTTTGGCGGCCTTTCTCAATATTAATGCCTCGGGGCTGGTCGCAGTCGCTTTAACTTTGCTTGTCGCCACGCCTCTGTTAAGTATAATTGCTGCCATTGGCGCGGCATTGACGGTGGGTTTGCAAAAAGGCGGCGTATTGATCAGTTTGTTGGTATTGCCTTTGAATATCCCGGTGCTTATTTTTGCCACTTCTGCGGTGGACATTGCCATTGCCGGTTATGGCTATAGTGGACAGCTGGCCATTTTGGCGGCGATGCTGGTACTGGCCTTACTCGGCGGCCCAAAAGCCATATCGGCGGCGCTTAAGGTCAGCGTTTAGTCCAAGGCACACCGCGGTTTTTATGTGCTTGAATTTATGAATGATTTATCCATCAAGGCGGTTTGATATGTGGAAATGGTTGCACCCTTTTGCCAAGTCTGAGCGTTGCTATCAATTGTGTCATCAACTGGCGCCATGGTTTGGTTTGCTGGGATTGGTGCTGATCGTCATCGGTACTATCTGGGGCATGGCTTATGCGCCGATGGACTATCAACAGGGCAATAGTTTTAGGATCATCTACATCCATGTTCCGGCAGCGATGCTGTCGATGGGCATTTACCTCTCTATGGCCATTGCCGCTTTTGTTGCGATGGTGTGGCAGATCAAATTATCCGAAACCTACATTATCGCCGTGGCACCTGTCGGCATCGCCTTTACAATGGTGGCGCTGTTTACCGGCGCGGTATGGGGCAAGCCGATGTGGGGCGCGTGGTGGGTATGGGATGCCAGACTCACCTCTGAGTTGATTTTGTTGTTTCTGTATATTGGTATTTTGTCTTTATACAATGCCTTTGAAGATTCCGCTGCGGCCGGTAAGGCGACTTGTATTTTAACCTTGGTCGGGTCGGTTAACTTGCCGATCATTCATTATTCGGTGGAATGGTGGAATACGTTGCACCAAGGAGCAACCCTAACGAAAGGGGCTATCACCATGGATATGGGGATCCCACTGGTTATCAATATCTTTGGCTTTGGTTTTTTTGTCGCTTATGTCAGCTGTATCCGTATGGCCAATGAAATTGTCGAGCGTGAAAAACATCGTCCTTGGGTAAGGGATATGTTTAGCCACACCACACCAAGTATAAATCAGACCAAAGGTGCCTGATATGCAGTTTGAATCTTTTGCCGATTTTATTGATATGGGTGGCTATGGCTTTTATGTCTGGCTGGCGTTTGCCTTTACCCTGATAGTGTATGTTGGTCTGATGGTGATGAGCCTGCGCAGACAAAAGCAACTGCAAAAGGAAGTGACCACCATGCTCGATAGAGAGCAGCGTATTAAACAAGCCAAACAAGCGGGGGCCTCTGATCTGTTATGAATCCACGTCGTAAACAAAGGCTATATGCCATTATCAGCCTGCTGCTGGGCTTATCTGCCATTACTGGGCTTGTCCTCTACGCCCTAAGCGAGAACATTGACTTGTTCTTTACCCCTTCTGAGGTAATTGACGGTCGCAAAAAAGACGGTATCAAGCCTGAGATTGGCCAGCGCCTGCGTATTGGCGGACTGGTGGTACCCGGCTCGGTCAAACGCAACGATGAGACGTTGGACGTCAGCTTCGACTTGGTCGATACCGGCCCTAAGGTAACCATCGTCTATCAAGGCATTTTGCCGGATCTGTTCCGCGAAGGACAGGGCATTGTCGCGCAGGGGCATTTGGTGGCGGAAAACCGTATCGAAGCGTTTGAGGTGCTAGCCAAGCATGATGAGAATTACATGCCTGAGGAAGTTGCTGACGCACTCAAAGAAATGGGTCAGTACAAAAGCGAATACGGCAAAGACAAGGAATAGATGATGATCCCGCAACTGGGTTACTTAAGCTTAACCATTGCCTTGGGGCTGGCTGTCATGCTGGCTATCTTTCCTTTGTGGGGAGCGCACCGTGGTAATATTCAATTGATGAACAGTGCCAAGGCTTTGGCTTTAGGTGTGTTTTTCTTTACCGCCTTGTCCTTGCTGGCATTGACCTACGCCTTTATTGTCAATGACTTTACCATCGCCTATGTCGCCACCCATTCAAGTTCACTGACGCCGCTCCGTTACCGCATCACTGCCGTCTGGGGCGGACATGAAGGTTCATTTTTGCTGTGGATATTTATTTTTGGTTTGTGGATGGCCGCCGTGGCGGTGCGTTCGAATAATATTCCACTGATCATGCGTTCTCGGGTACTCGGGGTGATGGGGTTTGTCTCTATCGGCTTTTATTTGTTTATTTTGCTGATGTCGAACCCGTTTGAAACCTTGTTGCCGTATTTTCCTATCGAAGGTCGTGATCTCAATCCGCTGTTGCAAGATTTTGCCATGATCATCCACCCGCCGCTGTTATACATGGGCTATGTCGGCTTGTCGGTGTGTTTTGCTTTTGCCATCGCGGCGTTAATGACTGGCAAGCTCGATGCGACTTGGGCCAAGTGGTCAAGACCTTGGGCGATGGCCGCTTGGATGTTTTTGACCCTCGGTATCGTGATCGGCAGCTGGTGGGCCTATTACGAGCTTGGCTGGGGCGGCTGGTGGTTTTGGGATCCGGTTGAGAATGCATCATTGATGCCTTGGCTGGTGACCACGGCGCTTATCCATTCGTTCGCGGTGACCGAAAAACGTGGTATTTTCAAATCTTGGACTGTGCTGTTGGCTATCGCCGGATTTTCGTTATCCTTGCTTGGTACTTTCCTGGTGCGCTCAGGCATTGTGGTGTCTGTTCATGCCTTTGCCTCCGACCCGGATCGCGGATTATTTATTTTGGCCTTTTTGTTTGTGGTTATCGCCTCCAGTTTGGCGCTTTACGCGCTTAAAGCGTCCCATATGCGCAGCTATGTCAAATACACCATGTTCTCCCGTGAGGTGTTCTTATGGGGCAACAACATTATTTTGACCGTGGCGACTATGGTGGTGATGCTTGGTACGTTCTTGCCGATGATCCACAAAGAGATTGGGCTGGGGTCTATTTCTATCGGTTCGCCATTCTTTACTGAGATCTTCAGTTACCTGTTGCCGCCATTTGCGTTATTGCTGGTTATCACGCCGCTGATCCGCTGGAAACAAAACCGTTTTGACAGCGTCAAAAAGCCGCTGTTTATCGCCTTGGTGCTCAGTGTCATTATCGGCCTTGGCCTGCTGAGTGTTGGCCAGAGTTTTGTCGATAATCTGGCGTTGATGGGATTAATCTTGTCGATTTGGATCGGTATCTCAACCATTCAAGCGGTACTTAAGAAAAAGCCGGTGCAGGCACAAGGTTTTGCTGCGCTCAAACAGCTTAGCGGCTCAGAATGGGCCATGGTACTGGGTCATTTAGGCTTTGCGGTGGCCATTATTGGCATGGTCATGACGTCTTCGTACGGGGTGGAAAAAGACGTGCGGATGCGTCCGGGGCAAACCGTCAATCTCGCCGGTTACGATTTTAACTTTGTTGGCGTTAAGAATATTTCGGTGGAAAACTACACCGGTCATGCCGGTACGGTGAAAGTTAGCTATGACGGTAAGCCAGTGGCGACCATGGTGGCAGAAAAGCGGGTCTATATCGTGCAACAGATGCCAATGACCGAAGCGGCAGTCGATGCCGGATTTACCCGGGATTTATTTGTCGCGCTGGGAGAACCGTTCGACGACGGTTCGTGGGCACTGCGCATCTATCATAAACCCTTTATTCGCTGGATCTGGTTTGGTGGATTGATCATTGCCTTTGGGGCATTGTGCGCGATGATGGATAGACGCTATCGCTTAAGACGCAAAACCTTGTCGCAACAAGCGTTAGCCGAACAAACTGCGACGCCGCAAACTCAGGAGGCCCTATGAGCGAAAACAAACGCAATCTGTGGTTCTTTTTATTGCCTTTAGCCATTTTCTTGGTGTTGGTGGTGTTTTTGCTGCTGGGGCTTTTTTCTAATCCGCGTGAGCACGATTCGGCGCAGATTGAGAAAAAGCTGCCTCAGTTTCAGTTGAGTGATTTGATGATTGATGGCAAGCGCTGGCAACGGGAAGATTTGCTCGGCGAAACCTTTTTGCTCAATGTCTGGGGGACTTGGTGTGTGACTTGCGACCAAGAGCTGCCGTATTTGACCGAGCTGCGCAATCAAGGGGTGAAAATTGTCGGACTTTATTACGATCAGGAAATCGACCCGGATTTTGGTGAGTCGATGGATATCACTGCGCTCAGAGCTGAAGTAAAAGATAAACTGGCGAGGCTCGGCAATCCCTATCAGTTCAATATTTTGGACGATACCCGTGAAATGCTGCTCGATTTGGGCGTCACCGGCGCCCCGGAAACCTTTTTGGTGGATAAGCACGGGGTGATTAAGGTGCATCATTTGGGCGATATCAACCCAAGGGTATGGCGGAGCAAATTTGCCCGTCTTTACAGTGAATTGAAGGCTGGGCAATAGTATGAAAGCAATGTTGAATTTGCTCTTTGGCGCTGCGTTGATGACTTTGAGTTTGGGGGTTTTGGCGCAAGACGTTGAAGAATTGCGGCAATTTGACTCCAACGCACAAAAACAGCTCTACAAAGAATTGACCGACGAGCTACGCTGTCCGAAGTGTCAAAACCAAAATATCGCCGACTCAAACGCCAATATTGCCAAAGATCTGCGTAATAAGGTGTACAAACTGGTCAAAGACGGTAGTAGTAAAGACGATGTTATCGACTATATGGTTGAACGCTATGGCTACTTCGTCTACTACAAACCGCCACTGACCGCCGGAACCATTGTGTTGTGGCTATTGCCCATTTTGTTTGTGCTGTTTACTTTGCTGCTGATTTGGGTGAAATCCAAGCGCAGCCGCGAAAAGGTCGAGACAGGACAATGGAGCGAGCAGCAAGAACAGCGGCTCAATCAGTTGATCGAACAACTTAACCACCCTCAGGAGCGTTGATATGGGGCCTTTTGCAATTGTAGCTGCGCTGTTGGTGTTGTTGGCCGCTGGGTTGTGGTTTATGGCGGTGAGGATGAGCCGGGTAAAAGCCAGTGATGAATATCGCTCGCTGGCGTTAGAGCAGGTCGCCACCTATCAGCTTAGGCTCAAAGAGCTAGCGCATGAACGTGAATATGATGAACTTGATGAGCAAGAGTATAATGCCAGTGTCATTGAGTTAAAGCGCCAATTACTGCAAGATTTGGAGCAGCAAAACAGCGGTGAGAAAAACCGTCAGTTTGCGCTGTTTGTGCCGGGCATGTTGTTTTTGGTTGGTTTTGTCGCCAGCTTTTATTTCGTTAACGGCGAATCGGCCAAATTGGAGCAATGGCAGGAGACAATGGATAAGTTGCCCGCACTCAGCGAGCGGGCGGTAGAAGGGAAGGGGGAGCCGCTTAGCGCCAAAGAGCTACAGCAGTTTGCCCTTGGCCTAAGAACCCAACTGTTTGAGGTAGGTGATGATGCCGTAGCTTGGCTGTTGCTTGGCCGTGTAACGATGTCGTTAAATGACTTTGATTCGGCGGTGATGGCGCTTGAGCGTTCTTACCGGTTAGATCCGACCAGACTGAACACCCAATTGAGCTATGCGCAGGCATTATTGATGCAAGGCGGTGCCAACTCGATGCACCAGTCGGCAAGAGTGCTGGCCCAAGTGCTTAGCACTGAACCTGATAATGTCGATGCGTTGTTCATGGTCGGCTATATTGCTGAGCAAATGCAGGATTTGCCGCAAGTCAAAATGACTTGGGACAGACTATTGGCGGTGTTGCCTGAGCACGATACTCGACGTGCTTTTGTGACCGACAAATTGGCCGCTTTGAATATGGCTATAGAGCAGGCGGCAACTGCCGAAGCAGACAAGCCCGGTGGCAATGACGACAAGGTGAACTCAAGCGCCGCTAGTGCCGTATTAACCGTAGACCTGCGTCTTGCCGACAATCTCAAAGGCAAGATCCCAAACAATGCAGTGTTGTTTGTCTATGCCAAGGCCGCCAAAGGTATGCCGATGCCAGCGGCTGTGGTTAGGCTCAATCAGTTTGATTTGCCGCTCACCGTTGAGTTGAGCGATAAAAATGCCATGTTAGATACTTATAAATTGTCGAACCTCGACGAGGTGGTGGTTTATGGCAGGGTGTCGAAAGATGGCGATATCGCGGTTTCACAAGGTGAATTGCAGGGGCAAACTCAGGCGTTTTTATTAAAAGATACAAAGCAAGTGTCGGTGCTTATCGATCAGTTACTCTAGTGTCACTGGGGCAGTGGTGATTGAATCGTTAGGTGAGGACAAAAAGGAAACAAATGATGCGTACATGGCTTAAATTACTGGCAGGGTGCTCGATGTTGTTATTGGTGGGCTGCTCGTCTACGCCAAACAATGAACCTTTGGTTAGCAGCAACGACCCTAATGATCCACTTGAGCAATTCAACCGGCCGATATTTGAGTTTAACTGGAAGGTGCTCGATGCCAATATCCTTAAGCCAGCGGCCAAGGGCTATCAGAAACTGCCTGAGCCGATGCGTGATGGTTTAATCAATGCGGCGGAAAATCTCGATGAACCGGTCAATTTGGTAAACAATGTGCTGCAATTTAAGCTCAAAGATGCCTCTGTGACGACCGGACGTTTTTTGATTAACTCGACGGTGGGCTTACTGGGCTTGTTTGACGTTGCCGGTGAAATTGGACTTAAGCAACAAGACGAAGACTTTGCGCAGACCCTTGGGGTTTGGGGCGCCGATCAGGGCGCTTATTTGATGATCCCGGTCAGAGGGCCTTCAACGGTCAAGGACTTTACCGGCGATGTCGTTGATGCTGCGGCATTTTCCTTCAATATGCTGAAGTTTCCGCAAACCTTGCTTAAGTTGACGATCAAAACCTTAGATACCCGGGTAGAGTTGATGGGGCAGGAGCAACTGTTAAATGATGCCATCGACCCATACTCGTTTACCAAAGAGGCTTATCTGCAACGGCAGGAGTTTAAGCTCCATGACGGCAACGTACCGCCTAAATCGGTTGAAGAAGAATACGGCGACATCGATGCGTTGTTAGAAGACGGCGACGAAGAATTGGAGGAATAGCCTCACATGGACAAGGCGCTCAGACAATTCTATCTCGCATCGATGGTGGTGTTTGTGTGTTTTGGCATCGCTGCCGAGCGCTATGGTTTTTTTCCGGCGCCGCAACTTAAGTGGGTTTACAATCAGGCAAAGTTGGCATTGGGTCTGTTTGGCCAAGAAAATCAGTGGTATTACATACCGAGCAACGGCCGCCAGCGGGTGGAAAACCTCAAACCTGAACAAGTTCAGCCGGGGCTGACCATGCTGACCGGCATGGGACCTGATAAAACCTTGCAGATATCTATTGTTGATAGTGCCGGGACGCTGGTGCAACATTGGACAATCGATTGGTTTGAACTGTGGCCTGACGCGACGCATTTAGCCGACAATTTTATGCCCATCTCTCGTCCCGGCACGCATGTTCATGGTGCTAAGCTGATGGATAACGGCGATGTGGTGTTTAATTTTGAGAACTTGGGTTTAGTGCGCCTCGATGCCTGTGGCAACACGGTTTTTCGTTTGCCTTATCAAACCCATCATTCGGTGTTTCAAGATGAATCAGGCACCATTTGGTTACCCGGTCAAACCAATTACACTCAAGTTTGGGATAAATATCCCGGGTTTGTTCCACCGTTTAAAGACGATACGGTAGCGCAGGTGTCACCACAAGGCGAGTTACTGACAACCCAATCGGTGATGGCGCTGCTCGATAAAAATGGATTGATGGGACTGACCTTGATGTCGAGCCTCTCAAGCCGTGATCCGAAACCGACCGGTGATTTGTTTCACTTAAACGATGTCGAGGTTTTTCCAACCTCGATGGCCGAGGGGGTATTTAAGCACGGCGATGTGATGATATCTTTACGCAATATCAACACCGTGCTGGTGTACGACCCCAAAACCCTAGCGATCCGTTTTATTTCTACCGGACATTTTGCCCGCCAGCACGACCCGGATTTTATCGATGGTAACCATATTAGTGTTTATGACAACAACCATGTGCCGGGTGTCAAAGATAAGCACAGCAAGATAGTGGCAGTATCGGCTATCGACGGCAGTGTACGCACCTTGTTTGCCGGTGCTCAGTCTTTGCCGTTTTACTCTAAGATCATGGGGAAACACCAGTGGTTGGCCAACGGAAACTTGTTGGTTTTAGAGTCGTTTAACGGCAGGGCGATGGAACTCAACCGCGATAATGAGCTGGTTTGGGCGTACAACAATGTCATTGAAGGGACTGACAAAGTGGGTATAATGGAGGGCGCCGAGCGCTTGGCACCACGCTTTGATAAGGCATTTTTCAACGCCTTAAACCGTCATTGTCAGGCCCCCAACTAATTGCTTAACTATAGGTTGATGATGCTCAAGTTTCCGCTTTTTTTGTTTATTTTGCTGATGATGCCACTACCTGCGCTGGCTTATATGGGGCCGGGGGCTGGGATCACTGCCATTGGCTGTCTTATCGCCCTCGTTGCCGGGCTTTGGTATACCCTCAAAGGCTTTTTGTGGCTGCCGCTTAAACGCTTGTTGGGTTTTGGCAAAGACCAACAGCAAGATCTACCGCAAGCGGCCGAGCAGACGCCACAGACTTCGGCACAAGCGCAAAGTGCCAAGCTTGAAGACAGCAAGTGATTGAATATGCGCTCGTGGCGCTGGCCTCTATGCTGGCGATTTATCTGTTTAGCCGTTTTGATTTGGTGGCGAGCTGCCAAGCGGTGTTTGCGACCGCAGCGAAGAGCGCTGCAATCGATAAAGATCCTCACCTGCCGCAGCGTGACAAAGAACGCCAGATACAGCAGGCCGCTAAGCAACTGTTAGGTTTATTTGCCCGTATCTTATCGCTGTCTGTCGTGGCACTGATATTACCGTTTTTACCGCTCTATTTGCTGAGCTTATTCGACTGGTTGGATTTTGCAAAAGTGCTGGAGATCTTAAGCAGCGTCGAGTTTTTTGTAGTGTTTCTATTGGTCTTTATTGTTGTGTATATAAAGGCCAAACGTGTCTGAGTTTCACGATAACTATTCTTGGCTTGATAAGGCGCTGCATTATCTTGCATTTAAAACGCCCGGACTACAGCTCAAACTTGCCGCCGTCGAAAGTGAAGAGCACGGCAAGGCCATTGCGACTAAGCGGATTCAAAAGCCGGTGTTCATTACCGCACTACCCAGAGCCGGCACCACGATTTTACTTGAGCTGCTAAGCAATACCGGCCTTTTTTGTTACCATAGCTATCGCGATATGCCTTTTGTTTATACGCCGCTTTTGTGGCGTAAATTTGCCGGTCGTTTTGCCAAGCAAGATGCGCCGGTTGAGCGAGCCCATGGCGATGGCATACAGATCAACCAACAAAGCCCGGAAGCGTTTGAAGAAATGTTTTATCTGGCGCATTTTGCCGAGCAGTATCAAGGTGATTCGATTGCCCCTTGGACTGAGGACATCAATAGCGAGGCGTTTGAGCATTTCTTTTTGCAGCATATTGCCAAGTTGATGATCCGCGATGATAAAGCGCGCTATTTGTCGAAAAACAACCTTAACATCGCTCGATTGGGCTTTTTGCAGCAGCGTTTTGGTGATGGCTGCTTTGTCGTGCCCTTTCGTGAGCCTTTAGATCACGCAATGTCATTGTGGCGGCAGCACCGTAATTTCAATCGTCTACATCAGCAAAACGGTTTTGCCCGAGACTATATGGCGGGGGTTGGCCATTTTGATTTTGGTGAGAACTTAAAGCCGGTCGATTTCAATCATTGGTTGCGGCGCTGTCCGTATCAAAGTGACGATGTCAATTTCTGGTTGAGCTACTGGCTGGCTTGCTATGAGGCATTGATTGTTCAGCCCGGGATATACTTTATCGGTTTTGAGGCGTTGTGCACAAACCCTAAAGCGTCTTTGCAAGCGTTGGCCGAGTACGTTGATATCGCACCTGATGCGCTGCTCAGTGCGCTAGATAAAGTTAAGCCGCCCAGCCCAAGGGAGCTTGATATACGTCAGTTTGACCCGGCACTGGTCGATAGCGCGCAATCGCTCTATCGCCGTTTATGTGATAAAAACTGATATAAGTCAATTTATTAACAATGCTTGAGACTAACCAAGCTAGGGCCGGTTGGCCTATAATAGCGAGCAATTTTTCATTCTCTCGCGCGAACTTGGAGCTTCCATGACCAGTTTAAAACGCAGGCTTCGTCAGAAACTGGGGTTTTATTACCGTTTTGTCAAAACCTATCTGTCCAATCGGGCCGTGTTTAACGGCTTAATTGATTTGTCGCATAAGCCTTTGGTGTATTTTTCGATTGTCGATGACAAAGAAGTGCCCGAATCTGAGGTGCTTGAGCGAGTTAAGGCCGGCGATGTCATCATGGTGAGAAACCTGCTTGGGCAATTGGCCTTGCAAGCGCAATTCGAGCAGTTGATCGCCGAACATTTTGCCGTTGACTATCAGCAACTCGGCGATATTCACAAGCTTAAAACCATTGAGCAAATTGTCGATGATGCGCTGGTCGTCAGGCGTTCGCCGCTGACCTTGATTTTGCAATCTTCCATTATGCAGCGCATCTTGTCGCCACATTTGAAAGCGGTATTTTTAGAGTTGATGCCCAACCTGCGTTTGCATTTACCCTATGCTAAGGTCAAAGCTCATGAGCAATACATTGAGTCGCGCATGGGGCGGGGCAAAATCAACCCACATGGTCAACATAAAGACTCTTGGCGCTACCATCCGAAAAACACCATCAACGTTTGGATCTCACTGACCGAGGCCAATGACCGCAATGGCTTGTCTATTTTGCCGCACAGCTTTGATTACAACCCCAAGTTTGACGCCAAAGCTCAAGAGATTGCCCAAGGGGTGAAAACCTATCCCGCCCAGCAGTGGGTTACGGATATGCAGCCGGGCGATGCCATTATCTTTGGTGCCGAGTTGTTGCATGGTTCTATCATCAACACCTCAAACCAGTCTCGGGTGTGTCTGTCGATGCGCTGTACGCCGAGCGAGCCTGAGTTTCATAAGAAGGTGACCTATAACTATATCAAGGTTGAAGACGGCCGCTTCGATAACCTCTCTGGCAGTAAGTTAAAGGCGACCGGGGATTTTGAGCCGCAATCGAGCGATGCCCGGTTTGAGCCGGCGGAGCAAAAGGCCAGTGGGATCACACCGCGGCATTATGACGAGCAGCATATTGACTTGGAAGTGGCCGGTGAGCTTAAACGTTTCCCGAGATATTGTCCGCACGCCGGCACCGATCTGTTAAATGGCGAGCTTAATGACCAAGGCAAGTTGATGTGTCCATCACATCGTATGTGCCTTGGCGGCAAACCTTGTCAGGGCTAGGGCCAAAGATGAATTCGGCCAAGCGCCTCATACTGAGTAATTCATTTTGGCTACTGCTTGAAAAGCTGGTGTTGATGGGCGGCTCTTTGCTGCTGTCGGTGTTTATTGCCCGTTACCTCGGACCTGAAGTTTTTGGTCGCTATAATTACCTACTGTCCTTTTGCGCCTTATTTGTGCCGGTCTTTGCTTTGGGGCTGACCAATATTTTACTGCGAGAGTTTGCCGCCCAGCCACAACGCATTGGCGATATTCTGAAAACCAGCCTGAGTGCTCGATTACTCAGTGGCGTGGTGGTGTGTAGTCTATCGATTGGCTGCTTTTTTGCGGTCTTTAGCGAAAGCTGGAAGGTTCAGCTGCTGTCTTTGTTGTTGCTGGTGAATATCTCCAATGCCTTTGAGGTATTTGAGCGTTGGTTTCAGCACCGCTCGATGAACAAGCAGTTGGTGATCTGGCGGGTATGTAATTTTACCTTGTTTGCCTTGGTGAAACTGTGGGTGGTGTTCACCTATCAGCAGCTGTTTGCCTTGGTACTGGTCGTGGCGTGTGAATTGCTGATGAAGAATCTCGGCTATGGTTTGCTCTATCGCCATTACAGCCGCTTTGAACCTCAAGGGCGAGTCGATAAGGCATTGTTTTTATCCTTGTTCTCCCAAAGTAAGTATTTGATCTTCTCTGCCGTCGCTTCGATTGTTTATCTAAAAATCGATGTCTTAATGCTTGAGGCGATGACCTCAGACAAGGAGGTCGGCATTTATTCGGTTGCCGCCAAACTCTCTGAGATCTGGTATGTGTTGCCGAGCGTCATTCTTACTGCGATGTTTCCCAAGATGCTGGAGATCGCGCAAAACAATCCGTCTCGTTATCAAGCGCTTTTGCAACGGGGATTCGATTATCTGTTTATCGGCGCTTTGCTGCTGAGTGTGGCGATTTACTTTATGGCAAGGTGGCTGATTTTGCTGCTGTTCGGCAGTGAGTATAGCGACTCGGTGGTGGTGTTGCAGCTGCATGTTTTTGCCAGTATGTTTATCTACATGCGACTTTTGCTGAGCCAGTGGCTTGTGGCCGAGCGCTTGGCACAGATCTCATTGTTGAGTCAATTGTGCGGGGCAACCAGCAATGTGTTGCTCAATGTTTGGCTTATTCCTCTATATGGCGCGCTAGGCGCCGCTGTCGCCACGGTTGTTTCATATGCCATTGCCGGTTACTTCTGCTTGTTTTTGAGCGCGAGAACGCGTCCTATTGCGTTTATGATGACTAAGTCTATCGGCTTTGTCTTCAGGCTTAAGGCAATTTGCAATAAAACCCTATAATTGCAGCTGTTGTCTGGCTCCGGCCATTTTGTCCTGTGCCAACATAAAGGTCAGGGGGTTGATCACCAGCGGATAAATCATGCCGGCGGCAAACAAATAGGGCAGTAATACCCAACCTTCAAAGCGGGTAAGAATGGAGAAAAAGTGCGCCAAAATGATTAATTTCAGCAAGTTGAGCAGCACTTTTTTCGGGGTAGAGAGTAAGTTGACCGCTTGTCTGACCACCATCATGCGCTGTTTAAAGTTCAGACCTGCCAGCTCGGGAATATGCTGTGTGGTAAAGTGTAGACTCATAATAAAACTCTTAGCAAAACAAAGCCCGGTTAAACCCGGGCTTGTTGTAGGGTAAAGCTAAAACTGTCGGTTAGACGTTTTTCTGCGCCATACCTTCATGTTCGCCGGTGACGGCCATTTCTTCATCAACTTTTTCGTCTTGATTTTGCTGATGAGGGCCTTCGGCGCCGTGCATCCAGTAGATGAGTTTGTCGCTGAGCAGATAAAGGATAAAGGCACAAGCCAGTGACGTACTACCGACACCCACGAAAATGCTCATCAATCCGGTGTCTTCACCGACCAATGAGCCAACCCAACCGGCAACTTTGTTGGCGATGGCGATAAACACGAACCATACACCCATCAAGAAAGAAACGATACGCAATGGTGCAAGTTTGGTGACCATCGAGAGACCGATTGGCGATAAGCACAGCTCACCGACAGTGTGGAAGAAATACAAACCGATAAGCCACATCATGTTGGCTTTACCGTCGCCTGAGTTGCCAATATCCAACATTGCGCCAATCATACAAACGAAGCCTAGGGCTAGAAAGATCAAGGCAAACATAAACTTAATTGGCGACGAAGGTTCTCTATCGCCCATTCTCACCCAAATGCTGGCGATGACAGGCGCCAAGATAACGATAAAGATAGCATTGACTGATTGGAACCAAGTGGCTGGTACTTCAAAGCCCATTAACACACGGTCGGTATTGTCGCGGGCAAAAATGTTAAGCAAACCACCGGCTTGTTCAAAGCCGACCCAGAACATCACGGTAAATACACCTAAGATCAAAATGACTTTAAGGCGATCGACTTCTTCTTTGGTCAGTGGCACTTTGGAGCCATCGGCATTTTTGACTGCCGGATTGGTTTTGGCGGTCGGTTCGATACCGATGTTACCAAGGTATTTAGGGGCGAGGACCAGTTGCATGATGATACTGATGACCATACCGACACCGGCGGCAACGAAACCATACTGCCAGCGATACGTTTCAGCGATAGTACCAACAATTAATGGCGCAATGGCAGCACCGACATTGATGCCCATGTAGAAAATGGTGAAAGCACCGTCACGACGATGGTCGCCTTCTTTGTAAAGATCGCCAACCATAGTTGAAATGTTGGGCTTGAATAAACCGTTACCGGCAATCAACAGGGCCAGACCAATGTAGAAGAATGCTTCTTCCATACCCGGAATGAATTGATGAGGTGTGCCCAAAACGAATTGGCCAGCGGCCATTAATATACCGCCAAAGATAATAGATTTGCGTTGGCCTAAGATGTTATCTGCCAACCAGCCCCCGAGAATTGGGGTTAAATAGACAAGACCGGTAAATGTACCATAGAGGTTTACGGCGTCAGCTTCTGTCCATCCAAGACCACCGTCAATGGCAGCATCGCTAAGATATAGCACCAATAGGGCTCGCATCCCGTAGTAGCTAAATCGCTCCCACATTTCGGTGCCGAAGAGCAAAAATAGCCCTTTCGGATGACCCATAAAAGTGCCTTGAGGCGGGGTATTATTCATTATCAATTCCTAACTGTCATTCTTTTGATTTATGTCATTTAAACGCACAGATTACTGTCATTTAAATGCTAAGGCGGGCCATTATATACCTTAATTCAAGGGCCAATACAAGATTTTCGGCCGGCTCGTGGTTTCATTTTGGGTTATCAAATGACGCTTTTTTCACCATAAGTTTATGCTGTTACAATTTGACGGTGGAAAAACCGTGATTCCCTTGGCCCTTTCATTCCATCTTCGCACAGTTTCTTATAGAATGCGTGGGTCTAAAAATCTTTGTAACAAAATGGAAGTCAGAAACTTATGTCTTTGTTGCTCCGCAGCCTGATGGCGCTTACGCTGTTTTTGAGTGTGACGCTTGGTCAAACCGCTAACGCCGCCGGTCTTACCAAACAACAAATCGATGCTTTTAAGAAATTACCTGTCGCACAGCAAAAGGCGCTGGCCAAGCAATATGGTATTGACCCAGCAATGTTGCAAAGTGCACAGAGCAATCAAGAGTCATCAAAAGCCGACAGTCAATACGTGATGCCGCGCGAGCAAGTTCAAGATGAGCCACAGCCGTTTGACTATGATAGGCAATTTGAACCGAAGAAAGTAGAATTGAAGCGTTTTGGCTTAGATCTGTTTGCCGGTATGCCGACCACCTTCGAACAATTGGCCGATGTGCCGGTGCCCGCCGATTACATCGTCGGTCCGGGGGATTCTTTTAAAGTCATGCTTTTTGGTAAGGTCAATGGCGAGTATGACTTATTGGTCAATCGCGACGGCAGCATTTTGTTACCCGAGTTGCCGCCGATGACTGTGACCGGTATGACCTTCTTGGAGGTCAAAGCAGCGGTGTCGGCGCAAGTTAAAGCCAAGATGATCGGCGTCAATGCCAGTGTCAGCATGGGGCAGTTGCGTTCAATTCGTATTTTTGTACTGGGTGAAGCCTTTAAACCCGGTGCCTATTCCATTTCGTCACTCTCGACCGTTACCCACGCTCTCATTGCCGCCGGTGGTATTAGCGATATCGGTAGCTTACGTTCGATTCAACTCAAGCGTGCCGGCAAAGTGGTGGCGGAGTTGGATCTCTATGATTTATTGATCCGCGGCGATAACAGCAACGATGTGTTGTTGCAATCGAATGATGTGGTGTTTGTACCAGCTTCCGGCGATTTGGTGTCGGTGACCGGACAGGTGCGCCGCGAAGCCATTTTTGAAATGAAAGCTGGCGAAACCTACCGAGACTTGATCAAAATGGCCGGTGGGTTTGTGTCTACCGCCTATCCTAGCGATACCTTGATTGAGCGCTTTAGTGGCGGTAGCCTGCGGACTTTGGTCAACCTTGATCTTGGCGATAAGCGACAGTTGGCCAAAGCGCCTATCAATGGTGATATCATCAATGTGCCAGCGGTTTCAGAGCAGTACAAAGATGCCGTGAGTTTGATTGGTGCGGTGGTCAGACCGGGCAAATTGCAATGGCGTGAAGGGATGAGGATAGGCAATATCCTGCAAAGCATTCATGGCGATTTGCTGGCGGTTGCCGATTTGGAATATGGTTTGGTGGTACGAGAGATCAATCAAAAAGGTGATATCGATATCATTCAATTTGGCCCGGCCAATGCCATTGAAAGGCATATCGACGCCGACAACATCGTGCTGCAACCCAGAGATAAGGTGGTGATCTTCAGCCGTTATGAAACCATCGAAGCGGAAAACCGCTTGTTGGATAAATACGCCTACACTGAGCAAGAGATCAACGAGCGCCAACAAGACCGCTTGTGGGATCAATATCAGCAGCAAAAGTTTATGGACTATGTCGGCGCTAAAGCCGAAGGTGGTAAAACCAAAGAAGAACTCAACCGTGAGGAGTTTGACAGCGCCAATAAGTCGTTGATGGATATTACCGCCGACAAAAAAGGCAAGCGCCGCACTGAGGAAGACTACTCATTGTTCTCAAGGGCGCGATTGTTGGCACCTATTATTTTGCAGCTGCAAGAGCAGGCTGGGGTCAATTCACCGGTGAAGCTGGTTGAGGTTGACGGCAAAATCAAATATCCCGGTGTTTATCCTCTGCCGCGAGGTGGGCGCTTGGACAGTCTTTTACTCGCCGCCGGTGGCGTGTTGGAGTCGGCCTATCTTGATAAAGCCGAAGTGACGCGTCTGGTTGCCCAAGGCAACAACACGTCGATTAAACATATTCACACCAATTTGTCAGATGCCATCAATAATCCGACAGGCGACAACAATATTGTGCTCAAGAGCAAAGACAGGCTCAATGTGCTTGAAAGGCCAAATTGGCAGGAAAATATTACCGTTACTTTGGCCGGTGAAGTGAAGTTCCCGGGGGTATATACCATTCGCCGTGGTGAAGTGCTCTCTAGCGTGATTGAACGTGCTGGCGGCTTTACCAATTTCTCGGCGCCAAAAGCTGCGGTGTTCTCAAGAGCATCTTTGCGCACCAAAGAGCGCGAGCATTTGAACAAGTTGGCCGAAGATCTTCAGCGCAACATTGCCGCCAAAGGATTCCAAACCACGACTGGCGAGTCTTCTATGGCCAGCTATGCCGAAACCAAACAGCTATTGCAGGACTTGTCCAAGGTTAAAGCGGTGGGTCGATTGGTGGTCGATTTGGAAAAAGTGATCGCCAAACAATCGGACGTGCAATTGGAAAATGGCGACTACCTCTATGTGCCGCCACTCATCCAATCGGTTAATGTGATAGGTGAGGTCAATGTGGCCACCGCGCATATGTATGACCCGAATATTTCTGTGATGGAATATATTGAGCGTAGCGGTGGCTTTAAACAAAGGGCCGATGAAGAACGCGTTTATATTATCAAGGCCGATGGTTCGGTGGTGATCCCGCCGAAAAACAACTGGTTTGCGGTAGAATACGATGTGCCGCTTGAAACCGGCGACACTATCGTTGTGCCTCTTGATGCCGAGCACATGGACGACTTGACGCTCTACAGCACCGCGACGCAGATCCTCTATCAATTGGGTATTGCTGTTGCTGCAATCGGCAGTCTTTAACGCCTAAGGCCCGCAAGCGAGCGGGCCTTGGCTTGCCAGCAACGCTGACGGTTATGAATATGTATTTGGTAATATTGACGGTGATCTGCACAGTGATAAGTATCTTATCTCTGTCAAAGCTTGCCCCGGTGACGGGGTTGGTCGATATTCCCGATAGTCGTAAGAACCATCGCGGTCGAATCCCGGTGATCGGTGGTTTGGCTATCGCCATTTCGCTTTGTGTGGTGTTGCTGCTCAGTACATTAAAATGGCCTTTTAGTCTTGAGGTCAGCCTGCTGGGGTTGGTGCTGTTTTTATCGGGCTTGATTGACGATAAGGTCGCACTGGCGCCGAAACTACGTATTATGGTCCAAGTGGCCGTTGCCATTTTGACGGTGATGGTAGGCGACCTGTACTTGATGTTCTTTGGTGATATTTTCTTTGTCGGTGACTTTTATCTCGGCTTTTGGGGCAAGTTGTTGACCGTGCTTGCTATAGTCACAGCCATCAATGCCTTTAATATGATCGATGGTATCGACGGCCTGTTGGCGTTACTGCTTATCAATGTGTTTGCGGTACTGCTTATCAACGACCCGGGGATGTACGACTTCTATTTTGTGGTGATCACCTTACTTAGCGTCTTTTTGGCCTTTAATCTGGGCTTGTTTTCGACTAGACAAAACAGCCGTAAGATCTTTATGGGTGATGCCGGCAGTATGATGTTCGGTTATTTCGTGGTGTGCTTATTGATCGATAAGTCGCAGCCCCCGGGTATCGAAATAAGACCGGTAACTGTGTTGTGGATCATTGCGATTCCATTGATGGATTTAGTGGCGATTGTGATCCGCCGTATCCTAAAAAAGCAGCCGCTGATGAAAGCCGACCGTGAACACCTGCATCACATCTTTATGCGCATGGGTTTGTCCGACAGGCGTGCCCTTGCCGGGATCACCGCCTTGGCGATGCTGTTTTCCAGCATCGGCCTGCTCGGCGAGCGTTTTCACGCCAATGAGTCATTGATGTTCATTGCATTTTTTATCATGTTTGCGGTGTATTTGTATTTTATTTTACATGCATGGCGCATTGTTCGAATTGTCAACTTGATGAAGCGCCGATGATAGCCTTGCTGAAAAAGTGCTTGCCCAAGCCTGTGAAACGGTTGATCTTGGCGCTACTGGCTCATCTGGAGTTGTTGAGTCTGAAGGTTTTCTCGTCCAGTCGCTGGTTATCCTCTTGTTACTACTGTCTATTTTCATCTAAGTTTTCCCGTGAGCATCAAGCCGTACTAAAAGGCCGATTGCTTTACCTTGAGGGGGAGGGGATGAAAGGTGACAGCAATACGTTATTGCGGCGCAATATCCACCGGATTGAAAAGGGACTTATCATGCGCCCGCGCAAGGCTGTTTTTGCCTTGGACTATATAGCCGAAACGGTCAGTGGTTTTGTGCGTGCTTGTGAAAATCCCGGGCACAATGTGGCAGAGCTGCATTGGGCGTCGGATGTGCTGAGCCAGTATTTTAGTGTGGTTGACACCGCAGCATTGGCTCCCGAGCTTAAGCCTTTGTTCGAACGTTTTAGCGCTGAGCTTGACAGTGACGGTAGCAATACTCCTTATGCGTTTGCCGATAAAGTCGATGCGCAAATCTCACCGCAACAGTTTATGGCTTTGTGTCGGCAGCGCCGTTCGGTGCGTTGGTATGAAGATAGAGCCGTACCCACTGAGTTACTCGAACAGGCCGTGGCAATGGCGACACTGGCGCCCAGTGCTTGTAATCGGCAGCCTTATCGATTTATCGTCAGCCAAGATAAGCTGACTGCACAGCAATTGTTGCGGGTACCAGCAGGGACAAAGGGGTTTGGCGACAATGTGCCTTGTTGTATTGTCGTTGTCGCCGATATGGCCAATTACCCTACCGAGCGCGACCGGCATCTGGTCTATATCGATAGCTCGTTGGCTGCGATGCAATTGATGTTGGCCTGTGAAACATTGGGTCTTAGCACTTGTCCGATTAACTTTCCCGATATTGAAGCGCGCGAGCGTCAGCTTGCCGAGTTGCTGGCGTTACCTGTCAATGTACGCCCGGTAATGATGATGGCGGTAGGTTATGCCGACAAGAGTGGACAGATCCCATATTCGCAAAAGAAAACCCCAGCGCAGCTGGTACAATATGTTTCGCTCGATAAGGAGCATCGATGAGAATTGAAGTCAAAGGTGTAGAGTTTAGCAACAAAGGGGCAGAGCTGATGCTACTGAGCATTAAAGCCGCCCTCGATGCGCATTTTGATGAATACGAGTTGGTTTTGACCCCAGGTCATTTGTTGCCTTATCCCGCCAGAGCAAAGTTGGCGGCGTGGCAAAAGTTTAGTTTTAAACAATTTGGTATCGACTGGACTTGGTTGGGCAATATACTGCCCGGCAGTATCAGAAGGTTGTTGCGCCATTTCGGCATTGTGGTGGAAAAAGACATCGATGTGGTACTCGACGCCTCGGGATTTGCCTACTCTGATAACTGGGATGCCCCGAGAATAGCGATGACGCTCAAGCACATCAATAGACTCAAGCCGGATTGCCGCTATGTGTTTTTGTCACAAGCGTTTGGCCCTTTTACCAACCCGAAAAGCAAAGCGATGATGAAGACCTTGGTCGAGCGCGCGGCGCTGGTGGTGGCCAGAGATGAGGCTTCTTATGCGTCTCTATGCGGGCTTGTCAGCGACCACAAAATTGTTAATTATCCTGATTTTACCCCTGGCTTGTCGGTTGCCGACGTGCCTTTACCCCAAGGGTTGCCAAGTGACTATTGTTGCATTGTGCCAAACTCGAAAATGTATCCGAAAGATGATGAGGACAAACGTCAGACGTATTTGAGCTTTTTGGCCCAAGCGGTCATGGTGGCTCAAGCGATGGGGCTGTTTGTGGTGTTGCTCAATCACGAGGGCGAAAAAGACCGCCGTTTGTGTGAAATGCTGCTGCGTCAATTGACCATCAAGCCGATGTTTTTTGATGGCCTAGGCGCTTTGGAAGTTAAGCGTTTGCTCGGCGCCAGCACCCTCAATGTCAGTTCGCGCTACCATGGTTGTATCAGTGGGCTCAGCCAAGGGGTGCCCACTTTGGCGACCAGTTGGAGTCATAAATATGAAGCGCTTTATCACTTCTATCAATGTGAAGACCATATTATCGCTGTGGATTGCCCAACTGGTGAGTTAGAACAAAAAATGACGGCGCTGCTAGATGAACGTGAACAGTGGGCGCAAAAGTTGTTGGCCATCAGTGCCGAACATGTGGCGCTCAGTGACAAAATGTGGTCAGAGGTTTTTGCCAAACTCAGATGAAGATCGCTATTTTAAGTGAAAACCGCAATGGCTTTATCAAGCCGATGTCCTATGGTTTGCAGAACATGCTCAGTGGCTTGGCTGTGGATAGCGAAGTGTTTGAGCAAGGCATCGCTATGGTTGATCATAACCAGACACATGCGCTGAAAACCCGCATTCGCAATGGTGTCAAAACTATGCTTAACCGGCTAAAGCCCAATCGTTATGAGTTGTCGCAACAGGTCAGTGCTGCGCAGGTCAAAGCGTTTGAAAAGCGGCTGCAGGAGTTTGACCTAGTGGTGGTGGTCAGTCCCATTCCCAAGTGCTTTGACGGTGCGCAGCTTTGCGGTATTGAGCGATTGCGTCGGCAGCTAGATGTGCCGATTGTGCTCTATCAGAATTATTACCTTGGTACACGTAAAGACTGGATAGCGCGGATTTTGGCCAATCGCGCCAAGGGCGTGGGCTTTGGCCTTGAACGTTACGACTGGTATTTGGCGGCGTCCATTGTCAGTGATCACCCACTTTGCCGACAGGATCATCCGGTCAGTGTGATAGGCCATGATTTACGTGATGAGCAGTTGCGTATTACGCCCAAGGGCGAGTTTCGCGTGTTGTTGGACTTTGCCCGGCCCGGTTGTGAGACACAAAGACAAATTCAAATCCGCGCCTTGCAGGAGGCTGGCATTGGCTATACCGAGCTTAAAGGTCGTTATAGCCACGCACAGATCCGCGCGCTTTATCGCAGCCATAGTGCGTTGATGATGGCCTCAAGAGAGTCTTTCGGCTTGCCGATTGTGGAAAATCAATTGTGCGGTAATGTGATCTTTACGCCCTTTGCCCATTGGGCGCCGTCGCACTTTATCGATAAGTCTGAATATCAGGCCGGTGAGGGCAAGCTCGGCGGTAATTTTGTGGTTTACGACGATGATGTCCAATTGCTGGTCGAGTTGCTGAAAAAGCAGCGCGAAGGGTTTGATCCCGAGCGCAATCTCGCTCAGTTTATTGCCGACTACCCGCATTTGTATCAAGGGAACCTGTCGGCGTTACGAACATTTGTGTCTGAGGTTGAGCAGGGGAAGATCACTGCACGTTCTCACCAGCAATATCAATCGCTTTTGCTTTAAAAAAAATCCATGTCTACGGTTGTAGTCATTGGCGAAATCCGTTAGCATCTGGCTAACTGTCTACAGTTGTAGATTGCTGCTTGAGCGGATCTCGACAAATCATCGACTTTTGACCGTCTAATTGTTAGATTAGCGCCAGCATTTATTTGGAGGTAACAATGAACAAAAAACGCCAACAAGGCTTTACATTGATTGAACTGATGATAGTGATCATCATCCTTGGACTTTTGGCCTCTTTGGTGGCACCAGAGATGTTCGGCAAAGTCGGCTCCAGTCAGCGTAAAATTGCCAAGACCCAAATGGCTGCACTTGATACCGCCCTTGAAACCTATCGTTTAGACGTCGGCAGCTATCCCGATTCGCTCAATGAGCTGAAAACCAGTTCGAAACCCGGTTGGGATGGACCTTACATGCGTAAGTCAATTCCGTTGGACCCATGGAACAACGCCTATGTTTATCGTACGCCCGGGGAGAACGGCAACGGTTACTATCTGGCCTCTTATGGTAAAGACGGTCAGGTTGGTGGCGAAGATGACAATGAGGACATCGTACATCAATGGTAGATATGAAGGCATTGCTCACCGAGCGCTTTGAGGTCAGCGAAACCGATTATGACAAGGCGCTGGCCTATCAGAGTAAATATAGCGGCCGTATCGAGCGGATCTTAGTCAACATGGGCGCCTTGGCCGAAGACAGGCTCTATCGCGTCTATCAACAGTTTCTTTCTTTACCGCTGTTTGAAGATGCGCAAGTTGAAGTCGATGGTGACGTCGCTCAGCAACTGCTTGGTCGTGATGAACACCTATGGCTTAAAGAACGTGGTTGGCTGGTTGTCAACGGCACGCCGCAGTGCTGGCAAATGATTGCTACCGATCCTTTGGATATGCAGGTCAACGAATGGCTCGGGCAAAAAGACGTTGAGGTGGAGATTTTTGTCGCCACCAACTCTGAGCTTGAACAGATAGCTATGCTTGTCATCGAGCAGTCCGATGACTTATTCTCCAGTGACCTGACCTCCGTTGAAGAAGCGCGCTTGCGAGAGCTGGCCGCCGAGGCGCCGATTGTTAGCCTGTTGAACTCGTTGATCACCAAAGCGCTACGTGAGAATGCCTCAGATATGCATATCGAGCCGATAGACAACAAGTGCCGGGTGCGCTTTCGTGTCGATGGCGTATTGCACTCTGAAGAATACATCCCCAGTACGATGGAACTGCCAATCGTCACCCGTATAAAAATCTTATCGGGTATGGATATTGCTGAAAAACGTCGCCCGCAAGATGGCAAAATCGAGCTTAAAATTGCCCAGCAGGAGCTTGATGTGCGTGTCTCTGCATTGCCTTTGAATGTCGGTGAGTCGGTGGTTATGCGTTTTTTACGCAAAGATGCTCTGAATTATGATATGACCCATCTCGGTCTGGCGCCGGATATTCAGGCCCGCCTCGACCGCGATCTGCAAACGACGGCCGGGGTTATTCTGCTGACTGGCCCTACCGGCTCGGGTAAAACCACTAGCCTTTATACTTTCTTGACGGCGCTTAATGATGAAAAGGTGAAGATCATCACCTTAGAAGACCCGGTTGAGTATCAGCTCGATGGTGTCAATCAGGTGCAGGTGAAACCAGAGATAGGTTTTGACTTTGCCGCAGGACTGCGCAGTATCGTTCGTCAAGACCCGGATATCATCATGCTCGGTGAGATACGTGACCAAGAAACGGCGCGTATCGCCATGCAGTCGGCTATCACCGGTCACTTGGTTTTCTCTACCGTGCATACCAACGACGCGCCAAGTGCCTACACCCGTTTATTGGATTTAGGGGTTGAAGAGTTTCTCTTGAATGCCGCATTGGTGTCTATTGTGGCTCAACGTCTGGTCAGAACTTTGTGCGATGAATGTGCCGAGCCTCTAGAGCAACAACAAGTTGAAGACTTTTTGTCTAAATATCCTATTGAGGTGCTTGCCGAACGGTTTAACGGCAATCGTATCAATATTCGCAAGCCCAAAGGCTGCGATAGCTGTGGTCATAGCGGCTTTAAAGGGCGTAAGGCGATTATTGAATACATGGCCTGTGATGAATTCGTACGCAACCTGCCAAAAGACAGCTTCTTTATCGAGAAGGTTAAACGGTATAACGCCGATAACGACATTCGTACCATGTTCGAAGATGGCCTGCTAAAAGTGTTGCAGGGGGTTACCACGGTTGATGAAGTGATGCGGGTGGCAGGCTAAGATGGCGTCTTTTAAGTACGTTGCCTATGATACGACCGGCAAAAAGGTCGAAGCGATTATCGAAGCCGATAGCGTGGCCAGTGCGCAAAGGGAACTCAAAGAATCGCGTAAATTGTTGGTCAGCTCGATTGCCGAGGTAAAAGGCGGTGGTGGCAGCCTTAAATTGTTTGGTAGCAACCGTGTCGGTGGCCGTGACTTGGAATACTTGACCTCTGAGTTGACCTTGTTGCTAGAGAGCGGCGTGAAGTTCGATAAAGCGGTGGCGCTGCTTGCCAAAGCCAAGGCCCAGTCTCCTGTTGGAGAGATACTTGGCACCGTGTCGGCTAAGCTCAAGTCTGGCTCTACCATAGCCGATGCCTTTGGCGGCTTTAAAGAGCTGTTTAATAAGCTGTATGTCAACTTGCTTAAAATCGGCGAGGAGACCGGCGCTTTGACCCAAGTGTTCAAGGGATTGTCTCGCGATATTCGTTATCGTAATGACTTACGTCAAACCATCACACAAGCAACGACTTACCCTTCATTTATTCTTTTGGTGTGTATTGCTTCTATTGTCTTCATCTTTAACTTTATCGTGCCGAAGATGGCCGTGTTGTTTGAGGATGCCGAGGACCTGCCGCTACATACCCGGGCGATCCTTGCCATTAGTGATTGGATGATTGCCTATCAACACTTTTTGTTTATCGGTCTGGTGGGGCTTGGTGCGACCTTGTTTTATTATCGTAAGCATCCGGCGTTGATCACTTGGTTTCATCAGCGTTCACGAATAATGCCGGGGGTCAGAACCATCGTCGATATGTCCGAGCGCATCCGTTTTTGTTCCAGTATGGGTTTGCTGCTTGAAGCTGGTATTTCGATGGACCTGGCAGTGAAACTATCCGCCGGTAACTCTGCCAATTCAGAGATCAGACGTGAGCTTGAAAGTGTCAGTGACGAGATCCGCAAAGGGACACATTTATCGAAAGCACTGGCACAAACCACCTTATTTTCGGAGCTGTATATTTCACTGATTGAGATCGGTGAGGAAAGTGGAGAGGTCACCCGTATCTTCAATGAATTGGCCGATAGAAGTCGCAACGAGTTCACCAATTGGGTGAGCCGAGTGACGGCACTACTTGAGCCTTTGTTGATTGTGACGATGGGGTTGATCGTCGGCTTTATCGTGGTGACTATGATGCTGAGCGTCATGTCGATTAACGATACTGTACTGTAAATGATAGGCGTGAACTGAGTGATGATCAGCATGGCGGCAAAACGACAAGCGCAAGGTTTTACCCTGATAGAGCTGTCTATTGTCATTATCATCATGGCTTTTGCCGCAGCCTTAGTGGCGCCTTTGGGGTTTGAAGAACTCGAAAAGTCACGGGCCAAAACTGAGTTTTTAACGCTGCGTAACACCATCAAGCTACACACCAGCAAAGCGTTCGCTCAAGGATTGCGTTATCAAATGGCGATGTTCAAACAAACCTTAACGGTCAAATCTGCCCTTGGTGAGCGACAGTATCATTATGACTATATCGGCTTACCCAATTTGACCTTTCATATCAATGCCAACGGCTACCCGTCGGTCAATGAGTTTGAAGTGTCACTGGGCAAGAACAGCCGTAAGATCACCATCGAAGATATGCTTGGGGTGAAACAGGACATGATTTATGCCGAGCAGTAAAATCAAAGGGTTCACCCTCATTGAGGTGCTGCTTGCGGCGGTCATTCTGTTTATGTTTTTGACCATGGCGAGTATGGCGTTCAACCAAGCGGCGAATGCGTCGCTTAAGGCCGAGCGTGCCGCTAAGGTTGCGGCCATCGTGCCGCTGCTGACCCAGAACATCAAAGAGGTTATTTTGCGCTCTCGTGGCACCAGCGAGTCGGGCCAAGGGCAGTTTGGGCAAATGGCGTTCCGCTGGAAAGCCAGCTTAAAGCAGCGTAAGGCGCCGCCACCAAGGTTTGACCCTGCTGAGCTTGAGTTTAAACACTACCCTGAGCGCTTCAATTTGTGGCTAGTGGATCTGGTGGTCATCATCGGCAGTTATGAACGGCACTGGCAGTATGAGGAGCTCAGTTGGTATGAATAGACAACGGGGTTTCACTTTGGTTGAGCTGATGATAGCGCTGGTGATCTTAGTTGGGCTGTTGTTTACGGCCAACTTCAGCTATTCGCTGTACTCGCGCTATTGGTCGGGCAGACTCGGCGAGTTTGATCAAAGCATGTTCTACTATCAAGGGCTGCTACAGGTCAAAAATACGGTAGACTCGGCCGTCCCTTATGTTGTTAAAAATGATACCGAGGGATACAGCTTTTACTTTTTGGGCCGTGATGAGGGCTTCACCTTGGTTAGCGCTGCGCCGATATTTGCCCCGACGGTCAATGATGCCTCGGTGGTTCGTATTTTCCGCGAGCAGGTGGGCAACACTTATCAGCTGGTATACGAAGAAGCGCCTTTGTTGGACGGATTGCTGATCCATTTAAACCAGCAATTGGCATTTAAATATCGTACAGTGTTAATGCGGACTGACCAGCCGATCACATTCGAGTATTTTGGCTGGGCGCAGCGGGAGCACAAATTTGTGCAGCAGAATTTTCCGGCGGCGCAGCCAAGCTGGTCGTCGCAGTATGATGGGGCGGTAACGCGACTACAGCCGGAAAAGATAGCAATGACTATTGGTGTTGATAGGCTGATCTTTGATTTGCCGGTCGGTCATGACAAGCTGATCAATTTTTATATCGATGGTCCTGAACGAGTGGGGCTTGAATGATGCGGCGTATGAAGGCACATAGTGGGCGCGCTCAGCGCGGGGTTGCATTGGTTCAGGTGATCATCACCACCTCGATTATCATGTTGTTGGCGATTTATTACTTGGGCGCTGCCAAAAGCCAAGTGGCTAGGGCGCAGGGGTTACAGGATAAGGCTGATGCCTATTTGAAGCACCACAGCGCCAAAAATAGCATTTTATTTAAGCTGTTGACGGAAGAGTATCATCAGATGCAGCAGCAAGGCTGGAACTTTTATGCCAAGCCGATAGCCGTTGATCAGCATACCGAATTGCGTATGCAAGATCTTAACGGCTTGTTCAGTTTGCCGACCATGACCTCATATAACCTGCTGGAATCCACCCTGCGTCATGCCGGTGGACGATATAATGCACCTGCGGTCGCGCAAAGCGTTTTCGATTGGATTGATGCCGACGATATCCCAAACAGCCAAGGCGCCGAACAATCGAACTATGCCAATGGTATCGAGGTCAGAAACGGGCCGATACAAAGCTATTCTGAGTTGGCGCTGATTGAACATATGACCATTGAAGCGGAGCAGGTGTTGATAGACAACACCACCATTCATCCGACGCCGTTTTTCAATCCGGTAACCGCACCTAAAGCGGTACTTGAGGCGCTGTCTGATAGTTCGCGCGCCGCCAGTGTGCTGCAGGCCAGAACACAGCAAGGATATGGCCGCAAGGTCGTCGAGGAATTGGTCGATATCTATGACGATGAAGGGGTCAATTATTTAGTGGGTCCTGGGATCAGGCTGTCGATTAAAACCCGAGTGGGTGAGTCGTTTTACGGGCAGACCATCGAGTATGGCATTTACCCGTACCGGCTAAGACCTGTTCAGGTGCTTGCGCGAATGCCGCAGCAACAGTTAATTAAATAAGGTAGATGAAGTGAACGAATCCATACTTCAAGTGTTCAATGCGCGGCTAAGAACCATGCTGCTCACACGAACAGGCGTGCTCAGCGATAAGCTGAGGGCGGTCGAATCCGTCGAGGGTGAACTGTGCTTTAGCGACAGCTCACCTAAGGCGAAGAACATCGATGTGCTGGTGCTTGGTCGTGAGCACTATAAAGAGCAAAAGCGCAACTTTCCGATTCAAAGTCGCCGCGAACTCAATAAGATTTTGGCGCTGGAGGCGCAGAGCGCTGAGCAGATCATGCTTTATCGTATCGGCGAGTATCTTGAAGGTCAGCGTCAAGTTCAGGTGTGGACGGTGTCGCCGGGTGTGCTTAGCGCGCAGGGACTGACGCCTTTTTTGATTATTCCCGAGTCGGCGCTGTTGTTAAGTGCCAAGGGGCATCAAGTGCTGAGCGTCGAGCGTCAAGGTCGGACGTTCTGGTTTGCCAACAGCAAAGAGGGGCGTTTGAGCGCCGAGAAAAAAGGGCTTATTTCCAGTGCCCAGATGTTCTTGGCGTCGGCAGGATTGAGTGAACAGATCCCGCAAAAAGTGTTGACGGACGATTATTTGGCAGCCCTGTTTGCCGACTTTATTGTGGTCACCTTAGGCAATATTCAAGGCTTCAATGCGCACCTACGCAAAATGGATAGTAAAGATTGGCAGCGTCATGGGCTCTATAGCGGTGGCGTGGCCGCGCTCATGTTGAGTGCCTATTTTGCCCTTGGTTCGGTCTATTTGAACGTACGCTTGGCCAATGCCGAGCAGACCCAAACCGAATTATCGTCGCAGACCAAAGATGTGTTTGATTTACAGGCCGAACGTAGACGCTTGGACGAGAAAACCGCACAACTGAAGCAGGTGCTGGACCAACGGCAGGCGTCGAACATTCCATGGCGTTTGATAGTGCCGATGTTGAAAAACGGCGTCACTATTAACCGTTTCGGGTTGATGCCCAACGGCACCTATACCTTGGCTTGTGTGGCAGACAAAGCCACCAGTGTGTTGGATTTTATTAATAAAGACCCTGCGGTATCTCAGCCGAAGTTCAGTGGACAGGTCAACAATTATGACGGCAAGGATTTCTTTACCGTCGAATTTACAATAAAGCAGGGGGGATGATGCAAAGTAATCCTAAACTTCAATTGATGCTCGGCGCTGTGATTTTGCTTAGCGCCGTTAAATTTGCCTTATTGCCGTTGCTGCAATGGCAAAACGAAACCCTTGAGCAGATTGCATCTATCGAAACCCGTAACGCCAAAGCGCAGAAGTTGTTGGCAGACAAAGACGCGATGATGGCCGAACTGACGCAGTTGGGCACCAAATACAACAACTTGGCGCAGTCGATACCGGTTTATCCTGATTCCGCATCATTTCGTTTGGAAACGCAGATGATGTTTGAACAAGTGCTTAAAATGGAGCACTTCAGGCCCAAGCAGTTTTACTGGCGAGAAGATACCGATACCCAATTGTTCGGTAACTTTTATTCTGCCAGCTTTAACGTTAATTTTCTTGGTGGCGCCAAAGATTTCGCCCTGTTGCAAAGCAAACTGGCCTACAACTATCCCGAGTATCGCATTTTAAACATGAGCAATTCCTTAAGCGGCTTTAAAGCCGATAGTTTAGGCCGGGCCGACGTGTCGTTGACGGTCGAAGCCTATTATTGGAAAGGAGGGGTGAACTGATGGATGCTAAGAAAGTGGCTACCGTGGTTGGGGCGCTGATGCTGTTGGTTCTTAGTGTCGATTTTAGTCAGCGATTGCTGGTTGGCGTTGAAATCGAACACAAATCAAGTGAGCAGCAAGGCGACGCGCAAGCGCCAAATGTTCAGGCAACACTTCTGAGCGTTGAAGAAATGAAGACTTTGCTCGCGTGGTCCGATATCGAACCGACGCCACAGGAGATTGCCCAGCAAAAGGCGAAAGAGCAACAAGCTCAACAGGCGGCAACACCGCCGCCACCGCCACCACCGGCGCCAAAGGTGGATGTTCATGCACAGGTTCAACAGGCCATTGTCGGGGATGATTCTAAGCGCTTGCTGGGTGATAACCTCATTACTTTAAGAGGCGTTTTCTTTGACCGCGAGCATTTTGCGGTGATGGAGGTTGAGAATATCTTATCCAAAAGCAAGCAATATTACCGGGCAAAACTCAATGAGACTGTAGATGGCCACCTGTTGGTGGATATCGGCAAGAATTTCGTATCAATTCAAAACGGCGACCAACACATTCGGTTGCAAATGTTTGAGGGCACATTATGACACTCAAATTATCGACAGGTCCTATGCAGGACGGTCAAAGGCACACTTTTACAGGGGAAGGTATGACTCGACTATTTCGTAGCGCGCTGCTGGCGGTGGCGATTGTAGGGCTGGGCGGTTGCGCGGCGACCGGTGATGGTAATAAACAGAAGTACCAAGTCAGACCGACCATTTTCGAACCCAACGGCAAAAGCCACAGCAACGATCAGGACTATAGCGAGTCACAGCAGCAAGATGTGTCGCGTCCGGGGTTTAGTCGAGTTCAGTCAATGGCCGAAATGTTTGAACTGGCCTCCGGCAGCAAAAAGGTTGCCGGTTCATTTTCCGACACGGAGATGGTCAGCTACTCTGTGGATAAGATGAAACTCAATGAGTTTATTCATCATATCTTCGGTGGTGTACTGGGGGTTAACTATGTGGTCAACAATGAGCTGACCGGTAAACTCGATCCGGTGACGCTGAATTTTCAAAATAAGATCTCCAAACGTCAGGCTTTTATTGCCACCAATGAAGTGTTGCGCAGCAAAAACGTTGGTGTTTCATATAAAGAAGGCACTTACTACTTGTATCCAATGAGTGTGGCTGGCGGTGTATCGGTGGCTATTGGGGTAGGCCGCGAGTATGAAGATATGCCTCCGGTGGGCGACCAAGTGTTGCAGATCATGCCTTTGCATTTCGGCGTGTCGCCGTCAGTTGAGCGAACATTACGTTCACTAACCAACATCGAACTGAGTGTCGATTTGAGTCAAAGCGCCATTTTCTTAAAAGGTGAACGGCAAAAAGTACAAAAGGTGATGGAGTTGGCACGGCTGTTAGATATGCCGGCCAATCGCGGCAAGCATATCGGCTTGATCCGTCTGACCTTTGTCAATGCCGATGAGTTTTCCAACCAGCTTAAAGCCTTATTGGGCAATGAAGGTATCGGTGTTGATATCAACAAAGGTCAACAAGGTAATGTGGTGTTGGTGCCAATCAACCACATCGGCCTGATGGCGGTGTTCGCCAGTTCAGAGCAATTCTTAAACCGAGTGCGTTTTTGGAAAGATAAAATCGATATTCCATCACAGGACAATGTAGAGCAGTATTTTTGGTATGAGCCGGAGCACGCCCGAGCGGCAGATCTCGGTAAGTCTCTAGCGCCTTTGTTCGGCCAAGCCGCTCCTGTTGCCGCACCTGCTGCCGGTAACAGTTCAAGAGATACCCGTTCGGCTCTGTCAGGTACCAAACAAACCGTGAACTCGGCCAGTGTGGTATCTGACGGGTTGTCTATGGTGGTGGATGAAAGAACCAATACCTTGATTTTCCAAACCACAGGCAAACGCTATCAGCAATTGCTACCTTTGATCAGACGAATGGATACTGTGCCGCGTCAGATCATGCTGGAAGCCACTATTGCTGAGGTGACGATGAGTGATGGCTTTAAGTACGGCGTACAGTTTGCCATGGAAAACGGCAGCTTTGGCTACAGCGGGGCTTTTAATTCGTTGACCGGTGGCTTCGGCGCGACCTGGGCAAAAGCCAACGACAGCATTAAACTCAACTTGATTGAAAGTAATGACCTTATCAACGTGTTGTCCAATCCATCGTTGTTGGTTCGAGATGGTACTTCTGCCAGCATCACTGTCGGTGATGAGATACCGCTAAAATCCTCTGTATTGAGTAATCCGTTCGAAGGCAGCTCAGTGGAGCGCGAAACTTTTGAACGCCGTCAGACCGGTTTGACGTTGCGAGTGACACCGACGGTCAATAGCCAAGGGGTGGTGATCATGGAAGTGGACTTGAATATCTCCAATGCCAACGATCAGAACCTGCTCAATCGTCAAGTGACCACTGAGGTGGTGGCCAGCAGCGGACAGACCATTATCATTGCTGGTTTGATCTCAGAAAATACCACCAATACCGATAGCAAAATCCCAGTATTGGGAGACATTCCTGTGGTCGGAAATCTATTCAAAAGTAAGGATGACTCAACCAAAAAGACAGAGCTGGTTATACTGGTTACACCGAAAATAATTAGTGATGGAAATCAATGGAGTGATATCAAAAATAAATTTAGAAAAGGACTTGAAAATGTTGAGTTTTAAATTCACAATTATGACAGGTTTGGTTTAACGTCATGAAAACGTGCAGCCAAAACTATTTATGAACGTTCATAAAAGGAAGGGATTTGGTTGTGTTTGCCAGATTCTGGTTTCAAGACTTGGAGAAAACTAAAAGATGAAACAACTATTTAAAACAACTCTACTTGCTGCTGCAGTAGCTGCTACTTGTGGCAGTGCAGTTGCTGGTACGTTGACCGTA
>JBFHGJ010000002.1:0-141119 GCA_041583135.1 Alteromonadaceae bacterium
AACCAAACAAAACAGAACTTTTTCATTACTTAAACCCCAACCATTTGAACAGCCGCGCAAAAATCCCAGATTCTTTACCGTCGGTCACTTCGCCTTGGCCGGTAAACTTAATGTCGGCATCAAACAATCGGCTCGACAACAGGGTGTTATTGGAATAGATATCGGTGCGTCTGGCTTTGCCGCTGATCTCGATGGTCTGTGCCTCACCATTGATGGTTAACAACTGTTTGCCCTTCACCACGAGGTTTTTGTTGTCATCAAGGGCAACGACCTGCACTGAAAGCTGTGCCTTAATCGAACCAACACGTTTGGTCGTGGCATTGCCATCGGTCGAAGAACCGACGCCAAGGCCATATTGCCAAGCGCGGTTATTGGCGCCTGCGCTACCGGTAAAAGCAAACTCAGAATCGTCGGCAGAACCTGCGCCTGTGGTTGCTTGAGCGCTCTCTAACACCACAATGGTCAAGGTATCGCCCACCACCTTAGCCCGCTTATCGGCGGTTAAGTCTTTAAAGCTGGCCTCGTCATACAATGAGTTGGCCATTGCACCGCAAACCAAGCTCGCTGACGCCAAAGTAAGAAGAAGACAGCCGACAACTGTCAAATTAAAATGCCGCATAGACCACCCCTTTTGCTGATATCTTGCCATTGACCGGTCCCGTCCCTTGGGTTGGCAATACCTGAATAACCTCTGCTATCTGGCCACTTTGCAACGCTTTGGCTTTGGCCTCTATGGTGATAGCACCATCTTGTAGGATTAAGGTCACCACCTCTCCTTTTTCAATCACTGGCACCACTTCACTGTTGCCACGAACAATTGCCTCACCTGTGGCAATTTGCCGGGTGGCTCTACGCTGCACTAGTGCAGCCTCCGTTAAGGGCCATTGATAAGCGCCTTGTTGCGCGCTCAACCAACGATACTCAACGCTTGACTCAGACACTTTTTCATTTTTATTCAACGAATTAAGTGCAACCGGAAGGCGTAACGCGTAATCAACATGCCACCATAAGGTTAAACTTTTGCCGTCATTGAGCATATGCTTAGAGGCAAGCCGTGCCACCGGTTTATCAACTGAAACTTCAGTTGTTGCCAAAGACTGCTCTAGTGCCAGACATGGCGGTTTTTCTCCAAGCAACGATAACTTACTGATCTTGACCGTCGCCTCATCAAGTTGTGCCATTACCTTTGCCTCAACCGAGTTCGCGACCGCCTCAAGGTCTATTACTTTACAAAGACCCAACCAGACACGCTTCAACCCTTTAAATTTGACATCGAACCCGGCCTCGCTCAGCGCCCGAGCAAAAAAAGTTGTATCCTGCCAGCCACTTTTGCCCTCAAGCTTAAGCTCAAACTGCGATATCTCGGTGGCGTTCTGACCTGTAACCTCAAACAGATCGGCAACATGCAATGGCACGGCACCACGATAAACCGTGTTTTTTAGCGTCAACGTGGCAGCACTGGCATCAGCTATCACCACAAGCGCCAAAAACATCGCCGAAACTACAAAACGCGTTACCATAAAGCCCACCGAATTAACGACGTAAGTTATTGATTGTTTCAAGGATTTGGTCTGAAACCTGAATGATCCTAGCGTTAAGCTGGTAACCGCGCTGCGCCAACATCAAATTCACCATTTCTTCTGTCATTGAGACATTCGACGTTTCAGTAAAACCTTGCAGCAAGTTGCCAAGTCCGTTTTCTCCGGGCTTACCATAAACCGCAGTCCCGGCGCTTTCAGTTGGGCGATAGAGGTTCTCGCCAATCGCCTGTAGGCCATCGGTATTGGCAAAGTTAACCAGTTCAATAGAGCCTAATTGCACCAACTCGTCTTCATCGGGCAAAGACACGAGGACATCACCGGCAGTCGTCACCACGAAACCTTTGGCATCTGGCGGCATTTGAATATTGGCGGCGAGCTTTAAGCCGGTTGCCGTACTCAAATAACCATCGTTATCCAAGCGCAATCGGCTAGTACGGGAAAACGCACTGGAGCCATCGGTGTTCAACACTTCTAAAAAGCCATTGCCGTTAATGGCAATGTCAAACGGATTGGTGGTTTGCTTCATGCCACCGACGCTAAAATCCGTTGAGGTCGAGTGGATCCGAACCCCTGCGCCCTCAGGCATTGCTTGTCGCTCGCTCAGCCGCTCAGTGCTCGACGGTGCACTGCTGACCAAATCGACGAAGTTCACTTCTGCTTTTTTAAAGCCCGGTGTTGAGGTATTGGCAATATTGTTGGAAATGATATCCAGCATCTTTTGCTGGGATGCCATACCGGTTTCGGCGATATATAAAGATTCAATCATGACTATTTCTTGCCTAATTCGTTGATGCCGACATTTAACAATTGGTCGTAGGCGTTAACCATTTTTTGTGTGCTTTGCAGATGACGACTGATCTCAATCATCCGTACCATCTCCTCGCTAGGATTGACATTGGCACTGTTGAGCGACTTTTGACTGATCCTCGCCGAGACCACCTGCGTGTTTTGCGGATCGGTGGCATAAAGCCCCTGACCTACCGGTGTGACCCCTTGTGCAGAGCGGGCTTTGACAATCGACAGTTTGTCAATCACGTTACCGGCGATGGCCACAGAACCTTCAGCGCCAAAGGTGACTTCAAGACCCCCGGTGTCAATTTTGCCGTTTTCGCCCAGCACATATGCCCCAGACGGATGGCGCAACAACCCTTGTCCATCGACATAGAAATGCCCCCCTCTGGTGATGTAACGTTGGTTATTGAGTTCAACTTCAAAAAAGCCGCCATCAAGTACCGCCACGTCAAGAGCACGGCCGGTTTCACGAATAGTGCCTTCGGTCAAGCTCACCACTTCACCAGAGCCAGCAACGCGCTGATCGCTCAGGTACTGCACAAATGGCTTCGTCGATAAATAGCCCGGCGTGTTGATGTTGGCCACATTCTGACTCACCGTTTCAAGCTGTTTGGTGCTTTGATTGATTGCATCTAATGAGATTTCAAAAACGTCCATTGGTCACTCCTATGCCGCATTGGCCTTTGCCATCGTGATGGCACCGGCATTTTTTACCGAGGTAATGGTCGGTACTTCGTTGATTGACAACACATGCAACTGCGGTAAAACCCGCTCAATCATGCGTTTAAAGGCGTAGCGCAGTTGTGGATTACACAACAGCACGGGCTTTTTACGATTGGCCATCAACTGTTCGGTATGACTGGTGAGCTGACGGATCACCGAGTCGGTCAAATGAGGCGACATCGAAATGTTGATGTTCTCGCCTTGCTGTTGTACGCCACTGATCAATTCGTTCTCCAGTCTTGCTTCAAAGGTCAACACGTAAAGCTCACCGGACTCGTCGGTCAAACGCTGACAGATCTGAGTTTTAAGCCTCTCTCTGACCACCTCGGTGAGGTAAATCACGTCTTTGCTTTGCTTGCCTTTATCCACTAGGGTTTCGAGGATCAAATCAAGGTTTTGAATCGGTACCTTCTCTTTTAACAGCCCCTGCAATACCCGCTGGATCTCCGAGTAGCTCAAAATCGCCGGTACCAGCTCATCGATTAAGGTGGCATGGTGCTTTTGCAACCGCGCCACCAAATCTTCGGTTTGTTTGCGGGTTAACAATTCATGACCTAAGTTACGCAACGACTCGGTGATGTGGGTCAGCAAGGTCGTTTCGGCATCGACCACGGTGTACTTGGCCATTTTGGCCGTTTCTATCTGCGCAGCATCAATCCACATTGCCGCAAGCCCAAAGGTGGGTTCTTTGGTTTTCTTGCCGGTGACTGCCGCCAGCTTGCCACTGGGGTCAATCGCCAAGTATTGGCCAAAGGCAATATCACCTTTGGCGACACGGGCGCCAAAGATAAACAAACCGTATTCATCTGATTTGAGTTTGACCTCTTTGCTAAGGCGAATGTCCGGCATGACAAAGCCAAACTCCTGCGCATATTGCTTACGGAAGGCTTGAAGCTGAGTGCTCAACATGCCAGATTGCTCAATTGCCTCAAATAGATTGGTCGCCAGTTTCAGTTCAAGGGGCGGCACTTCTAATAGTGCATCTAAAATCTCATCGTCACTTTGCGCCGGCAATGACCCCTCCGAGACGTTGGCGCCTTCCTTTTGCTCCTGCTGTTGCTCCATTTGCGTTTTTTTGCGATAGGCAAATATCCCCACCGCGAAAAAGAACAGCGCCAAAAAGATGATTGGGGCTTTGGGCAACCCCGGCATCATGGTCATACCCAATAACGCGATTGCGACGATGAACAACGTCATTGGTTGGGAGGTAAACTGACTGGTCAACTCATAACCTAAGTGACCGTCTGAGGTCGCGCGGGTAATGATAATGCCGGTTGCCGTCGCAATGACCAAAGACGGGATCTGAGTCACGATGCCGTCACCGACGGTCAATAACGTAAAGGTTTGCAACGCCTCACCCCAGCTCAAACCCATTTGTGCGATACCGATAGACAAACCACCGACGATATCGATAAGAATAATGATGATACCGGCAATGGCATCGCCTTTAACAAACTTAGAGGCTCCATCCATGGCGCCATAGAAATTGGCTTCCTTTTCAATGTCCTTGCGCCTTTCTTTGGCCTCGAGTTCATCGATTAAACCCATGTTGAGATCAGCGTCGATACTCATCTGCTTACCCGGCATTGAATCAAGGGTAAAGCGTGCCGCGACCTCGGCGACCCTTTGAGCGCCGTTGGTGACCACAACGTATTGCACCACCACCAAAATGAAAAACACCACAAGGCCAATGACATAATTGCCACCCACCACATAGGAACCGATAGTGCCTATCACGTCACCGGCATCACCTTCGTTTAAGATTAATCTGGTGGCTGATATGTTCAAGCCGAGTCTGAATAAGGTTGCGATCAGCAACAAAGACGGAAAAGTCGAAAAGCTCAAAGGCTTATCGGTATAGAAGGTCAACAATAAGATCAGCAAACCAAAGCTAAAGTTGGCTATCAGCAGCACATCAAGCAACACCGATGGGATCGGAATAAACAAAGTCATCAAAATCGCCACCACAAGGATGACTAAGATAAGATCGCTCTTTCCGCGTAATAATCGACTAAGGGTTTCCACCGACCTGCTCTCCTTTTAGTTCCAATACCCAACGGAATATCGGTGCCACCAATGTATAACAATCATAAGGAATATATCCGTCCACGACTGAGTTATGATAGATTTTGCGCGCCGCCTGTTTGTTCTGCACAATTGGAATGCGGTGCAAGCGTGCCACGGCTTTGATTTTTTCAGCAAAGCTATCTTTGCCCATGGCGAGGATCTTCGGCGCGCCCATGTCTTTAACACGGTATTGCAATGCCACTGCGATATGAGTTGGATTGGTGATCACCACATCGGCATCTTTTACATTGCCCAACGAGGCTGCTTTTTTCATCAGCTCTTTTTGGATCTGTTTCTGCTTGTTCTTAACCTCAGGGTCGCCTTCACGCTTTTTGTATTCGTCTTTGAGTTCTCGCGTACTCATCATCATCTTTTTGGTGAAATCAAAGCGGTTAAAAGCAAAATCAATCAACGCCAACGGGATCAAAAACGCCAAAACCCACAACGCCAAATAGAAAAACAGCCCTGCCCAAACCTCAGGAAAACGATTGGGTGAGACCTGATAGACCGCCATTGCCTTGGCCAATACCGTGGTTGCAAGCCAGCGAACCAACACAGCAAAAATGGCGATTTTCAGGCTGTTCTTAATGAGTTCAAATAAGGTCTTTTTCGAAAAAATGCGTTCAAAGCTTTTCGCCGGGTTGAGCTTAGTGAAATCGGGTTTTAGTGGAAAAGCACTAAACACGACGCCAATTTGCAACAAGTTACTCAATACGCCAACTAACAAGATCACCGCTAAAAACGGCATAATGATAGCGAGGCCGTCATCGACAATCCGCCCAACCAAAGCGCTCAACACCAACGGTTCATTGCTCACATCTTGGGCCAGCGCGAAGTAGTGTTTAGTCATCTGCTGGTAATCGATCATTGCCGTTTGCCAAAACACATAACTGAGCACCAAAAAGCACACCAAGGTGCTCATGGCGTTGATCTCCATGCTTTTGGTGACCTGGCCACGCTTTCTCGCCTCTTTAAGCTTAAAGGGTGTAGGTTTTTCGGTCTTATTCTGATCCGTTGACATCGCCCTACCTCACACTATCCATTGTGGTCAGCATTTGACCAAACAACGTACTTAGCAGCGGACCTGTGTATGCCACCATTGCACTTAGCACCGCCAAACCTATGGTAATTTTCAGCGGCAAAGTAACAAAATATATATTCATCTGCGGCATGGTCTTAGACAAAAAGCCCACCATCACATCCAACGCCCAAATGATCATCATAACCGGCGCAAACAACACCATCGCAGTGGCAAAAACAGCGGAGAAATAAGCGGCCAATTGCATCGGCGTCAAATAGGTATGCTGCGCGCCTAAAGGGAATAGCTGGTAGCTACTGACAAAAAACTGCAACATCAGATGATGCACGCCGGTAACGAACATAAACGTCACCGCCGCCATCGAAATGGCAGTACCTATCAAAGAGTCCTGTGAATGTGTCGCCGGGTTTAAAATCGCCGCAGCGCCAAAACCTATTTGCATATCAACTACTCTTCCCCAAAAAAGCAAGGCAGCAAACGCCCCTTGCAAAACCAATAAAAACATCATTCCAAAAAACAACTCTCCGATAAGGACCATGGCCAAAGGCCGTTCAATCAATCCAATATCGGGCACTATCTGGCTGACGCCCAAGGCGAAAACCACAATCAACACCAACCTCACCAGCACCGGAATGCGGCTAAAAGGCGATATACCAACGCCGGAAAACAAAGGCGTGATCCGTGCGCTGATAACCAATAGCATGGTCAGATCTACGTCCACAGCATCTCCTGGCTGGTGTTGAATTAGAAATTTGCGATGCTGGCTATCAGCGTTTTACTGAAATCCAACAAGGTCGTGAGCATCCAGTTACCAAACATGCCCAAAGTGATAACGGCCATTAGGATTTTGGGCACAAATGTCAATGTCATTTCTTGAATCTGAGTCACCACCTGAAACACACTGATGGCAATACCCACAACCAAAGTCACCAACATTACCGGCATCGCCAACTGCAATCCGAGTTGGAACATGCTGCCAAGCTGATTGAGTACAAAATCGACGTCCATTAGACCCCACGGGATAACTGACGTTGCTTGATCACTGTGCTGATCAAATCTAGGTTCGTTTTCCCCGGAATATGAGATTCATCTGACATGATCCCATTGATAATTTGACTTGCGCCGTGCTCATCACCACTGTGATGGGCAATCATCGCGCTGGCATAAAGGCCTGCATAAGACGCAGGATTTAATCTCAGTGCCACTTTCGCTTCATTGGCAGCGGCAGCCAGCTCACCTTTGACCGCCAATACAGCTGCTATTGCACCATGGCTGTCCGCGAAGTTTCTATCTAGGTTCATCGCCTGCTCAAATGCTTGCTGAGCGAGGTCGATGCGCTGTGAGACAAAGTGACACCAGCCCAACAGGTGCCATGTACCAATGTGATCTGGCATATACTTAACCGCCTGTTCAAAGGTTTCGGTCGCATCATCGAGTTGGGTATTGAAAAATTGAATTTGCCCCTTAACCGATAAAGCTCTGCCGCTATGGGGCTGGAGTACCAGAGCTCTATCAATAAAACCGTTGGCTTCGTCCATTTGCTGTCGATTGACCAAGATACTGGCCTTGGCCAATAACGCATCCATTTGATTATCGCTATGGGACAACACCATATCGGCGCAATGATTGGCTTTATCCAGCTCGTTGCAGTCGTAATAAAGCATCGCCGCAAGGCCTACCGCTTCAGGAAGATCAAGCGAAGTCACAAGCGCAAGCGCTTTGCTAAGCTCGCCTTTATGATACAACGCACGTGCCACTAGAACTTGTGTTTCAGCCGTTAGGTTTGGCACCTCGGCCAACGCCAACACACCTTGCACATCGCCGCTTAAGTATCTGGCGAGCCCCAGATAGTGCAACGAAATTGCATGATTATTGGTCAATTCACAGAGGCTCTGCGCCTGTTCAAGCGCCTGCGGAATTTGATTTAGATGGAAAAGAAATTCTATATTTTTGGCACACACCTCTGGCGTATCCACCAGTGATTTCGGCATCGAATCAAAGACACTCTGGCATTGCTCAAACTGCCCTGCCTGACACAACGAATCAATTAAATCCACCGTCAAAGGTAAGTTGTTTTGGTCTGATTGCCACATTGAAAAAAGTCGTTCCCATCGAGTCTGCATTCCGTACCACCTTTAGCCAAAATATAAGCGAATTTAGAAAAATTTATAGCAGAGAGCACCTACTTTGTAAAGAAAACCGACAAATGTGCCTAGGCCGGTTCCAGCCGTCCCCAACTGCTTGTACAAGCCTGTTAAAAGCCGTTCATCTTCGCCAAAAAGTCGCCTATAATAGAGTTTTTTAAACCAATAGCAAGCCAATATTTTGTCATGAATATCATCGTAAAAGGGTTTAAAGATCAATCAATTGTCACCATTTCAGAGCTATTGGCGATGATTGATGTTATCCCTTTACATCACAAGCAAAGCATCAAAAATATCGTTTATGATCCGAGCCGTTTCTACCAGCGCAGTTACGCGCAGCCGAAACCGCTAAACCGACGTGTCGCCGCCGAATATAACCGCTTGCCGTTCTCCTATGTCGTTGTCTATAAATTCACCAGCAAAGAACAACTTAGACATATGCTCTACCATGAAATTGGCCATCATGTGTATCATCATGTTCTCAGTTCCAGCCAAAAGAAGACTTGGGTTACTCAGCTTTATGCCAGTAAGAATTTCATCAGCGACTATGCCAAAACCAATGCATCAGAAGACTTCGCCGAAACCTATTCCTACTTTTTTCACCAGCCTTCACTGTGCGCTAAATTTACCGATAAATACAATTTCATCAAAAAAATCTAGCCACACATTTATTGTGACCATTGTGCAAACTTTGCTCACAACGGCAGACAACGTTGGTGATAGTAGTTGAGTTCGACAGTAATCGATTAAGAAATTCCGGCCAAATGCTGTGTCATATCCGCCAAAATGCTTAATTTGTTCAATATTCGACCACAAAGACTCAGCGTAAGAGTGCTATTTTCGGTAAGTAAAGTATAGGGGAACAAGGGGCGAATGCCCCTTGATTATCGTGCGATCAGTACCGGATACTTCAGATACTGGTTATCATAGTACGGCGTACGTTTATAGAAAAAGTCTAATCTTGCGCTGGGATCTTTGGCAAAGGTATCGTCACTTTTGAGTTTCTTCTCAAACTGCTGTTTGATTTTCGGATCTTTAAGCATTTCTCTGGCCAATGGCAGCACGGCATAGTTTTCGATGTATTCGGTGCGTTGAAAAATGCTATTGAAAAAGCCCCAAGCAAAATAGGAATCACTGCCTTGTGGTTGCAATAAGGCAACAGCCAAGCGTCCAAGCGGCTGGTTGGTCGGCACATAGTAGGATCCTGCCGGCACGTTAATTTCCGCTTCACTTTTGCTAAACTTGCCATTGACTCTTAAGCGACCTTCAAAAGGCATAGTGTCAAACTCAAACTCCGACACACTCAGTTGCTCAACCTTACGCGGCTTTTGCGCCTGCTTTTCATCAATCTCCTGCATTTCAATGCCATGGGCCTTCAATGAGGCGATAACCTCTTTATATTGTGCCGGCACAATGTAGCCTTTGGGCACATCAACGGTGGTTTTGGCAATGCGCTGCCAAAATACCGGCAACTTATCATAGTGCACCGGCTTTCCTGTCCATCGTACTTCTTTTTGACCGGTCAGCTCGTCGATATAGTTCTCATAGCCAATCCCCAAAAATTCAATATGCTCGGCCTCATTGTCATAACCGTAGGCAAGCACCTGCTGTTTCGGTCGGGTGTTGCTATCGATTTTAATCGCCTGCCTAAGGGCTTCTTTTTCTTTGGCGAGTATTTCCAAGGTTGCCTTGATAAAGACATAAGTCCCCAGCACCCTTTGCTTATAAGGCTTTAACGAATGATTTTCGACCAAAACCGTCGGTAAATGTCGCAGGTCGCCATAACCGTTGGAAAAGCGCGGCGTCGCAGTCCAACCGGCAATCCCCTTGGCAAAGTCATTTTTGTCCATGGCGAAAATCAAAGGACCTGGCTTGTGACCCCATTTTACCAGCTGAGCATCGACATAGGGTTGAAAATTCGCTTTTAGCCAAGTCGCAATGTTTGGCGAATCCGAGGCGAATGGCTGATTGTAGCCATAGGTCACATCATATTGGTAGTCTTCGCCATCGGTGACGTGAATATCAACATACAAGTCGGGTTTATAGTCATTGATAACCTTGAGCACGGCATTGATCTCTTCGGTATCAAGCTTGGTGTAATCACGGTTTAGGTTTAGATTTTTGGCATTGGTACGCCAACCCATATACTCAGGACCACGTTGGTTCACCCGGTTAAAACGGCTTGAACGTTCATGGCCGTCAGCGCTAAGTATTGGAATAAACAATAAGTTGACCTTTTGGATCAGTGCCAGCTCCTTGCCTTGTGAAATGTCTCGTAGCAACATCAAGCCAGCGTCTTTGCCGTCTATCTCACCTGAGTGTATACCCGCTTGGATCAAAACCGTCGGTTTATGGTTATCAATGATACCTTGTGCATCTCTTTGCCCATCGTGACTGGCCACCACCATAAAGATGGGGCGCTTTTGTGCCGTTTCGCCAATAGAGGTCAAACGCAGATAAGGACTACTCCCGGCCAGCTTATGAATGTAGGCAACGGTTTCGCGGTAATTGGGCGTGGCACTTAAATCCGTCAACTCCGCCGGTGTTTTTAAACGGTTCTCGCTGGCCATTAGACTTTCGCTTTTGCCGCTAAAAGGTTCCAGTGGCGGCAAATGGGCCCCATTAGCCACGGCACTTAAAGACAAGCACACCGGCAACAATAACTTTGTAACATTACGCACCGTTTTCTTCATTCTTTGGTTCTCTCCGCTTGATTGATTAATGCCGCTTTCGTGCCATCGGCATCGAGCATGGCTAAACCTTGGTTAAACTTCTTTATATAACTCAAACAATTGCCATAATTTTTACTGCACACCAAATAATAAGCCAGCGTTTCAAAATGTTCGCTTCTCACAAACTTCACCTGCGCCTTTTGAGCCTTGTTGTAATAGCTTTGCATCAGATAATTGGTGATCACCGGGTCCATTGCAATCACATCGACCTCGCCATTTATTAACCCTCCCAACAACGCAAAATCTGATGAGTAGCTTGTGATCTTGAGCTTTGCTTTGGCCTGATCGAGCGATTTGCCGTGGTCCATACCATCTAGCAATCCTACCTTGTATTTTCTTAAATCATGCAGGTGACTGATATCGCCGCTGAATCCAGCTTTGACAACAAAGCTCAATTTTTGGCCGTAGATAGGATCAGAGAAGTGCCATTTTTTCGCCAAGGCTTTGCTCGGTAACCACATGAAGGAAAATTTTTTGTGCTTATCGACCGCATCTTCTGCCTGATACCAACTGGCAAATTCGATGTCTGTGGTGACATTGACCCGGGCAAATGCTTGGCTGATCATTTCGCTCATAAAGCCCTGCTCTGGGCTATCTTGACGAATGTAGGGAGGATAATCTTCTACCACCATCGTCACTTTCGCCGCTTGCGTAAAACTACTGAACATCATGCCAAGCAGGCATAAAGTTTTGACAGGGTTCATATGAGATCTCTTTTACCATTTGAGCCTGCCACTTTACCTGTTACAGTTTTGTTTTTCAACGGCTTGCGCTTTGTCTCCGGCTCTGTGAAAATAGACGTCAATACGTCTATTTTATCTATGTGCTGATATGCAAAAATCGATTTTGATCACCGGCTGTTCGTCGGGTATTGGCTTGTACTGTGCCACTGAGCTTAAACGCCGTGGCTACCGCGTTTTCGCCGCCGCGCGTAGAGTTAAAGATGTTGAATCGCTTAAGCAACAGGGCTTTGAAGCGCTCCAACTGGATTTAGATAGCGCCGTCAGCATCAGAAATGCCGCCAGCCATGTTATCGCCGAAACCGAAGGCCAGCTGTTTGCCCTGTTCAATAACGCCGCCTATGGCCAACCCGGGGCCGTAGAAGACTTAAGCCGTAAAGCCCTGCGCCAGCAATTTGAAACCAATTTTTTTGGTACCGTGGAGTTGACCAACTTGCTGCTCCCCCACATGCGCAAATACAATCAAGGACGGATCATTCAAAATAGCTCGGTTTTGGGCTTGGTTGCGATGCCTTTTCGTGGAGCCTACAACGCCAGTAAATTTGCCTTAGAAGGTATAACCGATACTTTAAGAATGGAGCTGGCAGACACTCAAATAAAAGTATGTCTAATTGAACCCGGACCGATTGAAAGCCGCTTCCGCCAAAATGCCCTGACCGCACTTATAGACCATGTGGATATAGAGCACAGCCATTTTAAGCAGCAATATCAAACCACCATGGCAAAAATGCGACAACAGCACTCCCCCTCACGCTTCGCTTTGGGACCGGAGGCTGTTTATGCCAAATTGCTACACGCACTAGAGTCGAAACGACCCAAGGTTCGCTATTATGTAACAACCCCAACCTACGTCGTCGCCTATTTAAAACGACTGTTGCCATATCGCTGGTTAGACAAAATATTAATCAAAGGCTAACGCCCACCTAGGATAGACAAGACATTGAAATTTGAAGATAAACAATTATTACTGTTCGATTTAGACGGCACCTTAGTCGATAGCGTGCCGGATCTGGCTTTTGCCGGTAACCAGATGCTGAGCGCCCTTGGTAGAAACAATTTTGCCGAAGATGACTTCAGACAATGGATTGGCAACGGTGCAACAGTCATGGTCAAGCGGGCACTGTCTGGTCAGTTTGATTATCACCAAGACCTAAGCGAGACACTGCTAGATGAAGCACTAGAGGCGTTTTTTGTCAGTTATCGCCAACACTGTAGCGCTAGGACTCGGCTTTATCCCCAGGTACTTGAAACCCTTGGCGCATTAAAAGCTAAGCGCTATAAAATGGCGCTTATCACCAATAAGCCGTTTGAGTTTATTGCGCCCATTTGCCAAGCGCTTGAGTTGAACGATTTTTTCGAACTGGCACTTGGTGGCGATAGCCTACCGACAAAAAAACCGGACCCGGCACCTTTACACCACGTTTGCCGCCATTTCGACATCGACCCGACCAAAACATTGATGGTTGGAGACTCGCAATACGACATTTTAGCCGCGCACAATGCCAATATGGACAGTATTGGGGTAAGCTATGGCTACAACAACAATCAAGATATCGGTATCTACCGCCCCAGTGCCGTAGTCGATAGCTTCGCAGAAATATTAACCCTGCTCCCCAAACCGGCAGCAGGCAGTGGAGTTTAACAATAATATGAGCTACCAGCAGTTAACCGCACAAAGCGTACTGAGTTACCTTCAACAGCAACCTGAGATGACTGAATTCTTTACTGACTTCAACCAATTGGAGGTCCGTGAAATTGGTGACGGCAACCTGAATTTTGTATATCGTATCAAAGACTTAAGCAGCAACAAGTCGGTCATTTTAAAACAGGCGGTTCCCTATGTACGCTGCATCGGCGAATCCTACCCGCTCAGCCGCCATCGTATGGATTTCGAGATAGCGGCATTACTCAACGCCAAGCATCACTGTCCAGAACATGTGCCTGAAATTTACCACTATAGTAAAGACCAGTCGCTGGTAGTGATGCAGGACCTCGGCGAACTTGCCATCTTGCGTGGCGAGATCATTAAAGGCAAAGTCTTCCCATTGTTTGCCGAGCATATCTCCAGCTATATGGCCAACACCCTGTTTCGTAGTTCCGACCTGTTTCTCTCAAGCGAAGATAAAAAGGCCCAAGTCAAGCAATTCGTCAATGTCAGCCTATGTAAGCTTACCGAAGATTTTGTCTTTACCAATGCCTATATGGACCATGAAACCAATGAATACAACACCGCGCTGGCCCAGTCGGCTATCGACAGAGTGCAAAAAGACCCGGCCGTTAAGATAGCCGTCGCGCAAATGCGCTACAAGTTTATGAACAACGCCCAAGCACTACTTCATGGCGACTTGCACATCGGCAGTATCATGGCGGGGCCTGAACATACCTATGTTATCGATCCCGAGTTTGCCTTTTACGGTCCTATGGGTTTTGATGTCGGTGCGGTTATCGGCAACCTCTATATGTCCTACTTCTCCCACGCCTATGAAAGCGCCATCAGCGGCGAACAATCCGTTGCCTATCGCCAGTGGTTGCTCGAAACGATTCAGGCCATCTGGCATAGTTTTGCCAGCAAATTTAAAACCCAGTGGCTCGCCCATGAAGCGCAAAAACAAGATGGCTATTGGCGCTTTGCAGGTGCTGAGCAAGCGCTGAGCCAATATATCGATGGCTTTATCAACGAACTGTTTGCCGATACCATCGGCTTTGCCGCGTGTAAAATGATGCGCCGAGTATTGGGGCTGGCTAAAGTTGCGGACTTTGCCGATATCCCGGATCTTGAACAGCGCGCCGCCATTGAAACCAATATCATCGAACATGCAACCCAAATGATTGTCAATCGCCACAACTATGACAGCATTGAGCAGCTCAACCTTCAAGCGACAAGGATCTTACCATGACCGTTCCGGTAACGTTGCGCTGGCACGACCAGCGTCTGTTTATAATTGACCAAACCCAATTGCCCGCCCAGTTAGTCGAGCAAGAGCAACACAACGCCGAACAAGTCTTCGATGCGATCTTGCAGCTCAAAGTACGGGGAGCCCCGGCCATTGGCGTTGCAGCCGCCTATGGTTTAGTGCTTGAGCTAAAAGCCCACCTGGCACTAAGTCAGTCACAGTTTCAAAGCAAAATAGCCTCAGTTGCAGACTATCTTGATAGCTCACGACCCACCGCAGTCAATCTCGGCTGGGCACTAAGACGTATGGTTAAAACCGCCAAAGACAATGCAGAGCTGGACAACCAAGCACTTTTGGCTCGTTTGGAGGCAGAGGCCATCGCCATTCATCACGAAGATAGACAGATCTGTCAAGACATCGGCCTTCATGGGGTTGAGCTGATCAAGCCAGGCATGGGCATTTTGACCCATTGCAATGCCGGCGCTTTGGCCACCAGCGGCCTTGGTACGGCATTGGCGCCTTTGTACCTCGCCCATCAGGCTGGCGTCGCCTTTAAAGTTTATGCCGATGAAACCCGGCCCTTATTGCAAGGCGCCAGACTCACCGCATGGGAGCTATCGCGCGCGGGAATCGACGTGACACTCAATACCGATAACATGACAGCCTACTTGATGCAGCAAGGGCTTATTGATATGGTGATTGTCGGCACCGACCGAGTTGTCGCCAACGGTGATGTCGCCAATAAAATAGGCACTTTAGGCGTCGCCATTTTGGCTAAGCATTTTGCCATCCCGTTTTACGTGGCTTGCCCTTCTTCAACCATCGACCTATCGACAGCCACTGGGGCCGATATTGAAATAGAACAGCGTCAGCGTCATGAAGTAACCCATATTCAAGGGGTTCAAACAGCGCCCATGGATGTAAATATTGCCAACCCGGCATTTGATGTCACACCAAGTGAACTTGTCACAGCCATCATTACCGAGCGCGGCATCATACAACAGCCTATCGCACAAAACCTAAAGGCGATGTTCGCACAATGATTGCGGAGGTAAAATGGTTAAATTTTTCACATTTGGGATAATATTACTGATGAGCTTTACCACTAACGCTACAAGCGCCGAGGATATTGATGCCATAGAGATTGTCAAAGCCGTTGCGCAGGTTCAAAACCTAATTGACCGCCACCCGCCAGACAAATACGACATTCGCTTCCAGCAGATGCCTGTTGGCGGCCAATGCGGCATTGTCGGCTGCACCTGGCGCAAACTGGTGGCCATTGTCGTAGAAGCCAAAAGAGCCAACCGCCCGACATTGACCCTATTGGCAGAGGTTTCGAACAATATCCCCGATAGAGGCGCCAAACCTCAGGTTCGATTCGTTGATTTAACCGATATGGATCCGGCCGTACTCAACAGCCAGCTATAGTGTGGAAGGGGCCAATGAGATTTTACTCATTGGCCATCAAAGCTTTTGTAGCAACTCATGTTTGCCTCGGCTTAAGGACCATTGCATCAATAGCACCCCTTCACCACTGCTTTGACTTAAATAGGCAAGTTTGTCATCGTCAAGCCACATCGGCATCGAGATGATTTGACCCGGCTCGAATGTCAATTCGTTGTAGATCACAGAAGCCAGACCACGCTTAAAATTCACATCGAACGTACCGACAGAATCAGAGCCGGATTCACGACTCAAAAACGTCACCGACTGACCATCGGGGGTAAAAGTTAAGCCAACAAAGGGCCTAGCCTTATCTGTCAGGCGCCACAGTTGATGACTACGCGTACTTTCAAGCCAAACATGACCACTGTCGGGCTTGCTGCTTTCACGTTTGATATACGCAACAAACAGCCCATCACTAGAATAGATCCGCGATAAAATCTGCTGCGTTTGTTCACCGCCAATCGGAGTACTCGCGGCACCAAAGGCACAAACGGCCAAACACAACAACAGCCAGCGGCCAAATCTTAAACTCTGAGATAACAAATCGACACCTTTAATACTAACACATTGACCATCGCCCACGCGGGGCGCATTAGTGTATCCAATCACCGCCAATAAATCGAGCATTTTTTAATCAAACTAACGAAACGCAGGTAGATGCTGTAAATACTGCATTGCAATCTCGCCAGCTTTTTTCTTGCCTTGAGCCCCGCGCAGAGCAAAGCTTTGGGCTAAGTTTGGCTCGCACCAATTGTGATCAAATGGGATCTCTATGCTGTTACCGATTAAAGCATAAAAACCGTCCAAATCTTCATCGGGCAAAATGGCAGAGGTGACGTATTGAGAACGGGCCATCACGTCGGCGTCTGCCAACCGTGCCCTTTGCCCCCACTTGATCTGCGCAGCATCACAACTAAAATCGTCGGCATATTGCTTAATGATGGCCATATCCCTATCGGCATTGAATTGTCGTTTCATCATCACCGCTTCGAACGCCATTGCAACATCTTCCCTGACTGACGCATAACTATAGGCATCCATCGCTTGGTCGGCCATAAATGCATGACCGGCTTCTATGGGGGTCATTGCCCGTTGTTCGGCAGTAGAGTCTTCGCCGTGAAAAAACACCTGCGCCAAATCAAACCAAGTTTGCGATTGTAACCCCATATCCGCCGCTAAACGCTGATATACGCAGCGATTTTGCGCCACCATCGATAGATGATTGTTATAAAAGGTGTCGCTGAGATCAAACAGCGCCATATTTTCGAGAGTTGCACAATCATTGGCATGTGCCAGTTCATGATACAACAACCAACTCAAAGCCACTTGCGTGTCGGCGGCAGTACGTTCTTCATTGCCGGTCAAAGAGTAACCACGCCAAGCATAATCATTATCGATGACATATCGCCACAAACGCACGAATTGAAGATCTTTACCAAAGTTGCTGCGGTAATCCGGCGCCGTTGAAATACTGGCTTTTTCCTCATTGGTCAACCACAACATTGCCGGGTCGAGATAAATAGCACCGGTATCGGAGCGATAATGTGAGGGCCTGATATCGCTGGCGATGACAATCGCACTGACCGAACGAAATAGGCGTTTGAGCTGATTGGGCATAACTTGTAACTGCTCTTTAAAGCGCAGCCCCATCCAGTCATGTGACACCACCACATGCGCCATAATTTGGTCAATGTCAGGCTCAAATTGCTCAAGCCCAATCAGCGGCAACTTATCAAGTTCACAACCCGACTCGACGCAATCGGCCAACACCTGAGCATAGGGGCTATCGACGACATAAGCCTTTAATGTCACTGTCGTGCTACCACCACCGCTATTGCCGTTATTGGCCGTTTGCGACGGCGCGTTATCTGAGCCGCCACCACAACCGCTGAGCAACATACACAAAAAACCGCTCAACAACACAGGTCTAAACTTCATCGCAAAACTCATCAAAATTAACGGTTAATGATTTGATTGCAGCACACAACATTGCATTTTGCAATGAGCATCAGCTGCCTTTTGACGCCATAAAAGCACAAATTCGCTGGTTAAAAGCCACCACTGTAGTACAACCTGCGACGCCAAGTCCGAGTACCCCATAAATTAGGCCCATATTTTTATCAGTCAAATCTCCCGCCAGACCACCAAGCAAAAAACCTAGGGGCATGGCTGCGGTAACTGCGGTATTGAGTAGGCTAAAAACCCGCCCCCTTAAATTCGCTGGTGGCGCCGACTGAAATAGCGTCATCGCAGGGACATTGAACAGGCCGATGGCAATTCCTACCACCGCAATGGCAGCCAAAGCCATATAGCTGTCGTTGATCAATCCCAAAGCGCCAATGCCGATACCAGCCAAATACATCGCCGCTATCATGTGTCGGGTTCTCTTGATACCTTGTGGAGACACCTTGGCGGCCACAATACCGCCCAAAATAGTGCCAAACGCCAAAGTAGCCAAGAGAAAACCATACCAACCGGCATCACCACCTAGGGTGTTTTCCGCATAAAAAGGCAATAACAGCAACACGGGAGCAACAAACAGGTTAATGCTGCTGACAAACAACATCGTACTCAACATGCCCTCTACCCCTTTCACATAAGCCAGACCCGCCTTAAAGTTCGCACCAAAATCACGCTTTGCCTGTGCAAAGTTCAAGGGCTTGTGGCTTTCGCGTTGCGGCATGCGAATAAAAGCTTCACTGAGCGCCGAAAGCAAGTAACTGATGCCGTCTATCAACAACATCACAGGGGCGCCAACAATACGGTATAAAATGCCACCTACGGCCTGCCCAATCACCTGCGTGAACTGGGTTGTCGATTGAAACAATGCGTTAGTCTTATCAAGCTGCTCACGTTGACATAGATCAGGGATTGAGGCTGAGATCGCCGGTTGGAAAAATGCCCGCATTGTCGCATTGACAACGACGGCAAAACACACCGCCGCAATTGCAAGTGTGGTAGATTGAGGAGCCAGATACAAAGTAAGTGCGGCGAGCAATACCGCGATACCGCGCACAATATCGGCGCCGATGATAATGGATTTACGCGACAGGCTATCGGCCAATACGCCGGCAAACGGCCCGACTAAAATCATCGGCAGCATACCGATGGCGACGACAATACCCATCACCGACGATGAACCGGTGGCTTCCATCAAGTAATACATCATGGCAATGTTAAATGCCTGTGCGCCAAGCTGGCTAACCAACTGGCCTTGCCACAATAAAAAGAGATCGCGATTCATCGAGGTTATTTGCACCTTTAATTGGCGTTGCGCTCATGATATCGCAAAGTCAGAAAAAGTCTTAGCGTTATCCGTTTTAACCCGCCTTTTACGCCGAGGTTCGAACAAAAATTCAGCCTTTAACCGTTTTTCCCTAAGCCAAAGCGCTTTTTCCTATCCGCGACGCTCCCAATTGACTACACTTTAGATTATATTTGCGTATTGATGTCTTCGCCTATGCCGAGCGACGCTGTTGGTCAGTGTAGAGCGACCTTAGTTAAGATACACCCCAAAGGACAAGGTACTCGCTTTTTCTAATGAATGTGAATGATAAACAAGCCATTATCATCCGCTTAGCACGGGTGTTGCGGTATAACCGCAATCGAATCGAAAAAGCGCTCACCTTATTCCCTATGCAGCACCGTCCGTTGTTCTACGCTGTGCCTTTTTTACTGCATGTCAATGACCCGCTTCTGCCCGGTTATGTCGATGATCCTGACATTCCTTTTGGTCTTGCCTATTTCTCCTATCGCAAAGGCGTACAAGAGGCACTGGCAAATTTATTTCCCAACTTAGAAGATCTGGTAGAAAACCCCAAACCGATTTGGCCAAAAAGCTGTTATATCGAGTCATTGTCTTTAATGGGCTCTATCGGCACCACCTCACAATCGGATAAGTCAGATTTAGATTTTTGGGTTTGTGTCGATGGCCAAGTGGTCAATGGCAGAAAATGGGACTTGCTGCAACAAAAGCTCAGCTTGATTGAGCAATGGGTGTGGAAACACCACAAACTGGAAGTACATTTCTTTTTATCCGACATAGAAAAAGTCAGAAATAACGATTTTGGCGCTGCCGACGGTGAAAGCGCCGGCTCGGCTCAGCCTACCTTTTTGAAAAATGAATATTATCTGACCAATATTCTGATCTCAGGTAAGATCCCGTTTTGGTGGCTAACGCCCCACGATTGCACCGACGAGCAATACCAAACCCTCTATCAAGACATGCAAAAAGGCTCGGACCCGGACCCAAAATACTTTATGGATCTGGGCAATATCGAACGCATGGAAGTTAGAGAAATGTTCGGTGCTTCGATATGGCAGCTGACCAAAGCCATGGACTCGCCATTTAAATCGGTGTTGAAAATGGCCAAGCTCGAAGTGTATCTCGACAATACCGATACCAGAGCGCCTTTGTGCAACATTCTAAAAGAAAGAGTGCATCGCGGCGTCAACATGGACGCCGATGCGCGCTCCACCGATCCCTACGCGCTGATGTTTGACGTCATCATGGCCTACTACCAAGAAAAGCAGCCTAAGTTTTTAGAACTGTTCAAGGTATGCATGTATGTCAAAAGCGCCTGTCCTTTGAGTCAACAGGTTTATGAAGAAGGCGAAGACTTTAAACATCGGGTGCTCAGAGAATATGTCAAACAATGGCGTTGGCCCGAAGAAAAGGTGCTTAAGTACGACAAAATACAACGCTGGGAGTTTCAGCAGGTCAGCCGTTTAGGACAAAAGATACACTCGTTTTTGATTGGTTGTTATCGCCGCCTTTCGAGTCAAATGCAGGGCAAAGAACAATACATCAGCAAAAGGGATATGACCGTATTCGGCCGTAAAATCGAGTCGTTTTACTCGGCAAAGCCGGGCAAGATCCAATATTTGAAGCGCGCCTTTGAAACCGGCTTGATGCAACGTCATATCACCATCACCATGGAGCTGGATTTGAATTTCGATTCGAAGCAGCGTTGGTCGGCATTTCGCGATCGCCCCAACTACCCTGATTGTGTCCGCGAAAACCCCAGTTACCTGATGCAAAGCTCAGATCCGGTAGATTTGGTACTGTGGTGTATCTTCAATCAAATCATCGACAAGCGATCGGATTTTCACTTTCTACAAAGCAAACTCCCGATCAGCGTCGATAACCTGTATGAGTTGATCACAGACGCCCTCATGGACTTCAAGCCTATTCGAATGTCAGATCTATCTCGTAAGACCCTATTGGCCCCCTGTCGTATTACCCACTGCCTGATGGTAGCCAACTTTTCCAGTCACTCAAGCGTAATGGACGTAGAAACCGTCAGGGTTGTCTATTTGACCAGCTGGGGCGAGCTCTATAGCTTTTCCGGGTTAAATGCCTTTGCCGACGCCAAGGCTCGCTTTATTAACCAAGAGAAACCTCCTGTCTGCCGCCTGTTTACGCCAGCCCGAAACAACCGCAGAGCGCTGTATCAATTGATTGAAGCGCAAACCGACTTTCAGTTCGATAAAGTATATTAACGCCCAAAGCAACGGCTCAGCTTAGACCAAATGAGCGCAAAGCGACGATGAATGCTCAAGGCTTGGCATACAGAACGAAAAAAGGCGCTTGAAAGCGCCTCATAGTATGAATCGTGCCTTTGATACCACACAGATCAAAGGCAATGCGAATTTAGAACGACAGATTATTCGACCTCTGGCTCTGGCTCAGGGCACCAATCGACAACAATGCATCGATCGCTATATGTGGTTGGGTCATAAGTACACTCGGTTTGTGGCGGAACAGAGCCATCGTTAAACTGACAGCGCTCATCAGTGTACTTACCGTAAGCAGAGTCAACTTCTAAAATACCAGCACTGGCAGAAAGACCAACAAACAACATCGCGCTGGCACCGGCAATCGTGAGAGATTTAATTGATGGGGTGAGTTTCATGAATACAACCTTTTATTAACATAGTCCAATAGTCCATTCGTGCTTAAGTCCTTAAATACGCCGTTAGACAGCGTTAAACATCCAACAATGAGCATAACTGTTGGTTGTTGTAAGGGTCATATAATAACCGTTTAACAAATTATCTACTACCAGTTAACCTGAATTTTTTATGTTTTTTGCACAAAAAGTTCCCTAACCCTTTTAATATCAAGTTGTTAGCAAAACCATTTTAAAACACCGAACTAAAATAATAACTCCAGTTTTACATTGTTTGATGCAATTTATCCGATCAAACCGCTATTTTTCACGATTTTGTATCGCTGAAGCAGCAATTTATGCTTGAACAGCATCTATTAGAAAGCTACCATTTTCGACAAACTTGTCGGTTAAAAAAATTTCATGTCAACTGTCGCTCCTCTACGCAAATTTCTATTGACGTCTTTGCTGTTAATGCTCACCAATGTGAGTTTTGCTGCAAACTTTTTCAATACGGGTCCTAAGATAACCACATACCGCCAGTTCGACGGCACCGACATCGGCTTGGTCTATGCCATGGCACAACATCAAGATGGCTTTATCTGGATGGCCGGTGACAATGGATTAATGCGATTTGATGGCTACCAACTCAGTGTATTCGGTCAATCAAACCGATTGTTGCCCACCAACAGAATCAGTAGCATTATTATCGATCAACAAGGTATTTTATGGCTTGGTAGCGATAAGGGCCTGATCCGTTTCGACCCGACCAGCCACAACTATCAGTTGTTTGGACACGACAAAGACGATGACAATAGCTTAACCGCAAACCAAGTGACCAACTTAGCTCTAGGGCGCGACCAGACCCTTTGGGTGGCAACTACCAAAGGACTCAATCGCTTCGACCGTCAGGCATTGAATAATCAGCGTTTTGGCACTCGCTTATTTGGACAAACCGGCAACCGCAATGTCATGATCACCGCAGTGGTCGAAGATAATCAAGGTAAGCTCTGGTACAACGTATTTCGCCAAGGGTTATTTGCCTATGACCTCAACAGCCAAACAAATACCGCCTACAAAGCAGATCTCAACAACCCAAATGCGCTGAAAAACAATACCATTTCCAGTATCTACCTCTCGCCTATTGGCGATATTTGGATTGGGGCCAGCGCCACTATCTATCGCTACCAACGTACGACCGACCAATTTGAGCGCTTTGACATTGAGCTCAAAACCGGCAATGTCAGGCACCAGGCCGATGTTAGAGCCATGCATCAAGACACTCAAGGTAATTTGTGGTTGGTGACAATAGGCAACGGCGTAAACCTATTGCCCAAAGGGCAAAACCACATTGTTAACCTCAATCAGGGGAATATGGGCGACGCGACCTTCGCCCAACTCAGGGTGCTGTCCGTCCTCGAAGACATGAGTGGCGCAATATGGTTCAGTCACGTCGAAGGACTCGATAAACTCAACCCTATTGCACTTAACTTCAAACACCTTACTAGCGAGAAATCCGAACAACTCGACATCAAAGCCATCGCGGCCAAAGATGGCCAGAGTTACTACATCGCCAGCAACAATAACCTATACCTCAAATCTGTCGGCCAACCGGCACAATTATTGGTTGAACAAACCGGTCAAGTCATGGCCCTCACCCTCGACAACCAGCAACGCTTGTTGCTTGATGTCTACCGCGTTGGGGTTTTGTTGCTCGATACAAAAACCAATACCCTTATTGAACACCGTGCCAGTGACGGCAATACACCGGGCTTGCCTGATGGCAACGTATTTAGCTTAAGTGCCGACGATAACGGCGACCTGTGGGTTGGGCAATTCAACTCGGCCAATACCCCACGTTCAGGGCTTTTTCATTATGATGCCAAAGCCCACAAGTACAACCATTTGGTCAACGGTTATACCATTGAAACCATCTTGCCCCTTAACAACGAGGTACTCATCGGCACCAGACGAGCTGGCTTGCAACATTACGATAAACGCGAAAATAGCTGGCGACGCTTGGACGAACCGCGAGATGATACAGGACGTATTATGCAGCTCTATAGAGATAGCCAACAACGAGTCTGGATCGCCACAGAGAAAAAAGGTCTAGGCCGCCTGAACATGCATGAGAAGACCATTGACTACCTTGGCGACAAAGACGGTCTTAGCGCCAACTTTGTTGCCAGCATTATCGAAGATAACGATGGTATTTTGTGGCTTGGTACCAACAATGGCATAACGCGTTACGACCCGAAGACTCAAGATTTCCGCATATTTGGCCCAGACGAAGGGATTCGCTCCCTACGATTTTTTCCTAAGTCGGCACTGCGCAGCGCCGATGGTCATTTGATTTTCGCCGCCAGCGACATGTTGCTTGAGTTCGACCCCAAGCAACTACCAGAGCGCTCAACACCAAAAGCGTTGCCGATATTACTCAGCGACTTTCGCTTACTCAACAAAAAGGTGCTACCACAAACACGCTCTGAGCAATCGGTATTGCCAAAGCCAATAAACTATGTAGAGCAGCTGACATTGAGCTACCGCGACTATTTGTTCTCGATTAACTTTTCTTCTGCCGACCTCAACCACCTGAACACACTCAAGTTTGCCTATCGCATGCAAGGTTATAAGAACGACTGGATCCAGACTGATGGCCGCAACCGCACCGCTACCTTTACCTCGCTGCCCGCAGGAGACTACCAACTTCAGATCAAATCGACCCTTGCCGATGGCAGTTGGAGCAACAACTACCGCTCAATCGCCATTACTGTGACGCCGCCTTGGTATGCCAGCCCACAAGCCTATGCCACTTATATCATCTTGACCATTTTGGCCATTGTGCTGTTTATTCGCTACCGTGAGGCTCGCCTAAAAGCACAAGCTCGGGTACTAGAGCAAACTGTCGAGCAACGCACCGAAGAACTAAAGGAGCGGTCTGAACAGCTAGCGCAAAGTCGCGATCAGGTCACCGCCCTGCTCGGCCAAAAAGAACGCACCTTTGCCAATATCTCCCATGAGTTCAAAACGCCACTGACGTTGATTTTATCACCACTTGAGGCGATTTTGAGCAGCCAAAAACTTGCCGCGATCCCCGCTGAGTTCAAAGACAAGCTGCTAATGATGAAACGTAACGGTAGTCGGCTATTGCGCATGGTCGAACAAATGTTGGAGCTGTCAAGGCTAGATACTGCTGTCAGTCAAAAAACCCGTCACTACTCGTTGAAGCAAACCCTCAATGTACTGACCACCTCGTTCGAACCCTTATTGCAAAGTAAGTCGTTGACCCTCACCTTGGAAGATTTCGACGATGCGATTGTGACCCTGAAAATCGACTCGCTGGAGATGATCCTCACCAACCTTATCTCTAATGCCGTTAAATATACCCCAGAAGGTGGCACCATAGAGATAGCTGTGCGCTATGACCAAGATCTGGCAGTGATCAGCGTAGCCGACACTGGTATGGGTATCGGCGAGGCCGACCAAGCCTTGGTGTTTAATCGTTTCACCCGAGCCAGTGAAGAAAACGACGAGAATATCCCAGGCGCCGGTATCGGTTTGGCCTTGGTTAAAGAGTTGGTCGAAAGCCATGAGGGCGAGATAAGCCTGCAAAGTCAACTCAACCAAGGCAGCACCTTTACCGTCAAACTACCGGTCAACCCTCAGCCGGACATCAACGCTGACCCGATAGACAGCATTTCCAGCACGTCACAAACGGAAATCGATGCGTTGATGAACCAAAACCCGTCGCAACAAAGCGATAGTCAAGACGATACCACGGCAATTAACGCGACCACCGTTTTGTTGATTGACGACAATGCCGATATGTTGCAATTGCTCAGCGATACGCTCAGTGGCGATTATCACTGTATTACCGCGCCAAACGGCGAGCGCGGCTTAGCGTTGGCCAAAGAAAGGATACCTGATCTCATCATCAGCGACGTGATGATGCCCGGGATCAGCGGTTACGACGTTGCCAAGTCGCTTAAAGAAGACGAACTGACTTGTCACATTCCGGTAATACTACTGACTGCAAAAGGTGATATCGATAGTCGAATGGAAGGCTGGAAGCAAGATATTGATGACTACTTGGCCAAACCCTTCCACCCGCAGGAATTGCTGCTACGGATTGAAAGTCTGTTGTCGATCCGCGCCATTTTGAAAAAGCGATTTATTGACAACCTAGGTAATAGCCAACCGAGCGGCGCAGACCTACAGACCCCTATCAACCCTGAGATCAGCGACAAAGACAGTCGTTTTGTTGCCCGACTGAAAGACATTATTGGTCAAAACTATCATGATTGCGATTTTAACCGTGACAGCTGCGCAGACAAAATGGGGATCAGTGAACGTCAGCTGTCGCGCAAGATGAGCGCCTTGATGAACGAGAGTTTTCCCGACTTGCTGCGTGAACACCGTTTAGAGCAATCGGTGAAGCTGATGAAAACCGGTATGCAGATCAGCCAAATATGTGACGAAGTTGGCTTCTCCGCGTTGTCATACTATGGTAAATGCTTTAAAGCACGCTACGGCAAAACGCCAAAGCAGTACCAAAAAGAAGTGATCATTTAGCGCCTTTTTATTTTCTTGCGTTTGTTCTAAGGCATGTTGTATTAGGGTCAACATAAGGCGCCAACGGCGCCTTATGTATAGGAATATACGGTATGACTGTGTTGCAAAGAGCTTTCACAGTCGATATTCATTCACATACTCAAGCCACTTATTCGGCTTTACCATCTGGGCAGTAGTCGATGATCATACAGCTTTCGCTGTTGGTGGTCGGATCATAATGACAATCAGTCGTTGGCGGCAAGGTGCCGTCGTTATACTGACAAGGGCCGTCAGTGTAGCTACCAGGCACTGCGTAAACACCGACACAGACAAACAAAGCCGCGCTGGCGCATAAGACGGGTAAAGATTTTACTGATTTGAATAATGACATGTTAGTAACCTTATTAAACTGAGTCCTGTAAATCCCTCTAACCAATTGTCCTTATATAGTCAAAGCCTGTGCTCATCGTAATGAGTCGTTTGCCTTGACTGGAGAGCACTTTAACAGCCAGTGCGAAATGGCGTTATTAAAATACGGCCGATTTTTATCAATTTTGACCATAATTACATTTTTATGTTTATTTTCAATATGTTATAAAACTACCTTTTTAACCTGAGCTTTGCGTAAGGCGGGTCAATGCCCTTAAACTCATCGCTCCTCTTGAAAAGCGGGAGAGTGCTGATGTTTTCTTCGATAACAATCCAAATTTGCGCTGCTTTAGTCACCTAAAGCAAACAAATTTGGGGCCGTTAGCGATGAAAATAGCTGTGCTCTACGGCCCTTCCTTACGTGAAGCTCAGGTTTTTTAGGTTAGTGGCAAAAATAACCGACAAGGACATCGTCATTGCCATTGGGATAAACAAAAAAAAGCGCTGAAGCTTTTCAGCCACAGCGCTTTCATAAACAGAATACTTAACGAATATTAGCCGTGGTTTTCAGCCAAGTATAACCAAGTCTCCAATACCGTATCAGGGTTTAGTGATACGCTATCGATACCCTCTTCTACCAACCAAGCAGCAAAGTCTTCGTGATCTGATGGTCCTTGACCACAAATACCGACATATTTACCTTTGGCTTTGGCAGTTTGGATAGCCATAGACAACAGTTTCTTAATCGCAGGGTTTCGCTCATCGAACAAGTGCGCGACCAAACCTGAATCGCGGTCAAGTCCCAAGGTCAACTGAGTTAAGTCATTTGAGCCGATAGAGAAACCGTCGAAGATCTCCAAAAACTCATCGGCCAGTAAGGCATTAGATGGCAATTCACACATCATGATCACTCTTAAGCCGTTTTCACCTTGCTTAAGACCCTGCTCTTGCAGTAGCTCAATGACCTTTTGGCCTTCTTCCAATGTTCGTACAAATGGGATCATCACCTCAACATTGGTCAAGCCCATGTCGTTGCGAACACGTTTAATCGCCTCACATTCCATCGCGAAACAATCGCGGAAATCTTCAGAGATATAGCGTGATGCGCCCCTAAAGCCAATCATTGGATTTTCTTCTTCCGGCTCATACTGTGAGCCGCCAATGAGGTTGGCGTATTCGTTCGACTTAAAGTCAGACATCCGCACGATCACCTTTTGTGGTGAAAACGCTGCGGCCAAAGTCGAGATACCTTCGGTCAATTTCGCGACATAAAATTCAGTTGGGCTTTCATAGCCCGCCATCATCTCTAAGATCTCTTCTTTGGTGTCTTCGTCTTGACTGTCAAAGTTAATCAAAGCCTTAGGATGAACGCCGATCATACGGTTGATGATAAACTCCAAACGCGCCAAACCGACACCGGCATGAGGCAAACGGGCAAAATCAAAAGCGCGATCAGGGTTACCGACATTCATCATGATCTTAATCGGCAACTCAGGCATTTCGTCAATCGACGACTTAAGTACGTTAAACGGCAATACGCCTTGGTAAACAAAACCGGTATCGCCTTCGGCGCAAGACACCGTGACGCCGTCGCCAGTGTTTAGATGCTCGGTTGCATTGCCACAACCGACCACTGCGGGGATCCCCATTTCACGGGCAATAATAGCGGCATGACAGGTACGACCACCGCGATTGGTAACAATCGCCGAGGCACGTTTCATGATAGGCTCCCAATCCGGGTCAGTCATATCGGTCACCAACACATCACCCGGCTCAATCATGTCCATGTCATCAATGCTGTCGAGCACTTTGACCGTACCTGCGCCAATTTTGTGACCGATAGCTCGGCCTTTAATCAACACCTCAGAGCGCTGCTGCAATTGGAAAGTTTCCATCACCCGTGAATCTTCATTAGAGCGTACCGTCTCAGGACGGGCTTGAACGATATACAATTTACCGTCAACACCGTCTTTGGCCCACTCAATATCCATAGGACGACCGTAATGCTTTTCGATGATCACCGCCTGTTTAGCCAGCTCCAACACCTCGGCGTCGGTGATCGAGAACTTATCGCAAAGTTCGCGCTCAACATCAACCGTTTCAACCTGTTTACCATGACTGGCATCGCCAGAGTAAATCATCTTAATGGCTTTAGAACCGATGTTACGACGTACAACCGCTGGCAACTCTTTGGCCAGCGTTGGTTTATGAACATAAAACTCGTCCGGGTTGACAGCACCCTGCACCACCATTTCGCCCAAACCGTAAGCCGAGGTGATAAACACCACATCTTCAAAGCCGGACTCGGTGTCGATAGAGAACATAACACCCGAAGAAGCGATATCAGAGCGCACCATTTTTTGTACGCCTGCCGATAGCGCCACACCACGATGGTCATAGCCTTGATGGACACGATAAGAGATGGCACGGTCGTTAAACAAAGACGCGTATACATGTTTAATGGCAACCATGACAGCGTCGATACCTTTAACATTCAAAAAGGTTTCTTGCTGACCGGCAAAAGAGGCATCAGGCATATCTTCGGCAGTCGCTGATGAGCGTACCGCAAAAGAGGCATCACCTTGGGTCGATTGTTGTAACTGCTCGTAAGCGTCAACGATGGCTTTTTCTAACTCCGGTTGAAATGGCGTATCGATGATCCATTGACGAATATCCGCGCCAACGCTGGTCAACTGACTGATATCGTCAACGTCCAATTCATCCAAAGCGGCATAAATTTTGTCGTTAATGCCACTTTGTTCCAAAAACTCGTTAAACGCATAAGATGTCGTAGCAAAACCCCCTGGGACCTGTACCCCGGCATTTGCCAGGTTACTGATCATTTCACCAAGCGAGGCATTTTTGCCCCCAACCTGGTTGACATCACCCATTCCAAGATCTTGATACCACATTACGTATTGTTGCACGGCCAACTCCGATAGTGTCTATAGCTAGTTAAATGTCACGGACTTTGCTAGTCTTTGTCCGCAGCACGAATGGAAGGGCAATTTTACACGCTAGGTGGCAAAATTGACATCATTTACCCCTTAAATTCTGTCATGTTTAATAAAAAATTGCGCTAAGGAGTCTGTGTGAGAACAGCATTTTATATTTCCGACGGTACCGCCATCACCTCAGAGGTTTTTGGTCACGCTTTGTTATCACTGTTTCCAACAGAACTTAAGCACATCACCATTCCTTTTGTCGAAACCAAAGAAAGGGCGCTTGAAGTCAAAGAGCAAATCAATGCCGCCCGCTGTCAAGAACAAGGCAGAGCCTTGGTGTTTCATACCTTTGTCGATAATGAAATTCGCGAAATAATCGCCTCAAGCGATGCCATGGAGTATGATTTTTTAAACTACTTCACCACGCCGATTGAACGAGAGCTTGGCGTTGCGCCAATACCAAAAACCCATCGTACCCACTCGATGCACGAACGGACATATGACTATCGAATCGACGCGATGAACTATGCGTTGTCGAACGACGACGGTGCCAACATGAAAAACTTCGACGAGGCCGATATTATCCTCGTTGGGGTTTCGCGCTCTGGCAAAACCCCTACCAGTCTGTATCTCGCGCTACAATATGGCATCAAGGCAGCCAACTACCCGTTTGTTGAAGAAGACATGGACAACCTAAAACTGCCGGAACAAATTAAAAGAAACAAAGACAAGATCTTTGGTTTGACCATCACCCCACAGCGACTGGCGGCCATTCGCAATGAACGCAAGGCCAACAGCCGTTACGCCTCAATTCGTCAATGTCGTATGGAATTAAAAGAGGTGGAGTTGTTGTATAAACGCGAGAAGATCCCCTACTTAGACTCGACCTTTTATTCGGTGGAGGAGATCTCTGCAAAAATTCTGGCGCAAACCGGATTGCAGCGCCATAAATACTAGGCCTAGTCCATCATATAGCGCTGGTTGTGCTCAATCATTTGGGTGATCTCTAAAACATAGTGATCGCCCCTTTGCGAATAGGGTAACAGGCCGGTAGCCAACACCTGAGCGTCTAACGGCAATTCATTGGCTCTAAGCTGTGCCCGAATATCCCGTAGTAACTGGTAGGCCTCATTGGTGTTGATGTTTTTAAAATAGCCATCGACACTCTCTTGCACCGTCATAAAGGCTTTAACCTCATAGGTTTTTCCCACAGGTCTGCCACGCGGCACAATACCGCAGCCCGGTGAAAAGCACCACTGGCCAAAAAAATTCAATCCCAGTCTGGCAAAACGCGAAGAGCCCCAAGCCGATTCGTTGGCAGCTTGCATCAAAACCAATTCTTTAGGTATTTCATCGACGCGATTAAGCAGCGCCTTTACCGCCTCAAGCTCAGAAAGACTATCGCGCTCAACCCGGTACTCATCATAATAGCCACCGAGCCTTGTCAGTGTGTCTTGGCTCAGCGTCTGAGCGTCCAACAATTTGAGCTTTACCGCCTCAAGCCACTGACGCTTGTTCAACATCCGCTCATTGGCTTTGGCCACGTGCGGCTTTAAAAACCCAAAAAACTGTCTTTTCTTTTCTTTGACATCTTTGATCTGGGCAAACTTTGGCAGTTTAACATTGTGCTTTGGCACGTAAGTTTCAACCCAAGGCTTCTTGACTGGTTTGGTCACTGGCGCGGGTTGCTCTTTTGGAACCTGTACCAACGGCTTCACTGGTGGTGGCGCCACAATAAACGGCCGCGCCAACAAGTAGCAGGCAGCAGCGCCAACGACAAGTTTACCAGCCAATGCCGTTTTTTTGTTGCTGTTAAAAGACAAATCTATTCATCCTATGAAACTCAATCGCGACAAGTATAACCGAATTCAAACCGTAACGCCTATTTTTGATTCGATGTCGCATCGGACAAAATACGCAATATCCTGCGATATACGCCAAAATATGGCGAAATGAGCTAATCTCGATTTTTTTTTCATTTGCCTTTAAACCTTTTTAACCCCTTGCTACGTCTTAATTTCACAAATGGCATCATGTTTGCTCTAAGACAGCCAACTGCCTAATTAATCTATTCTTCACGGAGTTAAGAAATGAACAAAACCTTGATTGCTTTAGCTACCCTAGCCGCCTTCTCAACCGGCGCCGTCGCCAAAGACAGCAAAATCATCGAAAAAAATCTCGCCGTAGAATCCGGCAAAACGCTGCGCTTTACTATCGCCGTTGGCTCGTTAACATTAGAAACCTGTCAATGTGACGAAGTATCAATGCGCATTAAAGTTGAATCTTCCGAAGGGAGCTGGTCATTGTTTAGTTCAAAAGACGTCGATGATGCCGAACTCAATGTGCGAGATCGCAGCGGCGGCATATACTTCGAAGTTGAAGAAGAAGACACCAAACAGCAATGGGTTGTCACCGTACCTGAGAAATCGGGCATTACCGTAGAAATGGGTGTCGGCGAGGTTGAAATCGACGATTTCAACAATGATTTAGACGCCGAAATCGGTGTCGGTGAACTCACCGTCAACCTAGCCTCTCAAGATTATGATTCTATTCGCCTTGAAACCGGTGTCGGTAACGCCAAAATCCGCTCTATGACCGGTGACATCAGCAATAACCGTGCTATGGTCAGTGATTCAGTAAGCTATTCAGGAGATGGTAAATATGCCATCAAAGCTGAAATCGGCGTCGGCGATATCCAAGTCCGCGGTCACTAACACGACCTAGCCACCTTGTAAAAATGCACTTGACCTGAAGTCACGCGGCCGCCATATTATGGTTAAATATCCACAACGCCATAAATGCCCATGAATACCGCCATGGAAAGTGAAATCGCTCAGGTCACCGCCCTATACAACATGATCGCCAACTATCTGGTCAACTACAGTTTTCAGATTGTCGGCGCCATCTTTATCTTTTTGGTCGGTCTGTTTATTGCCAAAAAGGCGGCGAACCTGGTGCAATCTCTGTGCAAAAAGCACCACATCGACACCACACTCAGCAGTTTTGTCGCCAGTGCGGTTAAAATCATCATCCTCGCGTTAGTTGCCGTCATGGCCCTTGGCAAAATCGGCATTAGTATTACCCCGCTACTGGCCACCATAGGCGCGGTATCCCTTGGCGCAGGCTTAGCCGTGCAGGGACTGGTATCAAATTATGGCGCCGGATTGAGTATTATCGTTTCTCGCCCATTTGTGGTCGGCGATACCATCGAGGTCAACAACGTAAAGGGTCTGGTCAAAGAGGTTCACCTTGGTTATACCCTATTGGTCGATGAAGACGAAACCGAGATCATGGTCCCCAACCGTCACATCGTCGGCGAGGTGATCAAAAACTCATTGGCCGATATGCTCATTGAAACCACCATTGGCGTTCATTACGGAAACTCGCCAAAGCAGGCGGTAGAGCTCATCGAAAATGCCCTCAAAGCATCAGACGTGCTCAGTCAAGAGCGGCCGATTCGAGTGGGTGTTAAGGCATTTGGACAAAGCAGCATCGATATCGGCATTCGCGTTTGGGCGCCGACACAAAACTATTACAGCGCCCGCTACACAGTCAATCTGTTGATTTATGAGACCCTGCTGGCCAATGATATCGATGTGCCATATCCACGCCGCGAAGTGACGTTGTTAAAGCCGTGAGTTTTACATCTAAGCTTTACACTAATAAAAACCGCCATGCTCATAGTTGAACGATTGATTAACCCGTTTGGTAAAGACTTCCTTCTCCAGCTTTGAGCGTGAGGCGATCATTTTCATCAACAAAGGCTTTACCTTACCGACATACCCTGAGTTACAAACCTCGTTGACAATCGATTCAATCTCTCTGGCATGCTGCGACATCAGGACAAAAGTTTCGTCCCACCACTTGTCCTTTATCAATTCCTTATAATTGACATTACGCCGATTGATCAATTCTTCTGAGGCCAAAAACTCCTGCACCCTCAAATGGCCAAAATTGTATCCGCCGTTGAGCGCCGGGGTAATGATCTCGGTGGGCGAAATCAGCTCATCGATGGCCCTTTTAATGTGCGCCAGTTGATTCGGGTCGGTATAGAACTTCAAACAGATGCTCAGTGCAAACGCTTTATCAAAGCTTGACCGTTTGCGAATATGCATACCAAAGGCAATAACCCTGGCCACATCCATTAAGAAACTCGGCTCACAGCTTGTCCGCCGTACCCCGCGATAGGCATCATATACCCCGGCTAGCATTTCGATGCGCTTTTTATAAAGTGCCGCTTCGGTTTTCGGCAACGGCACCTGATTTGTACACAGCACACACAAAATGGTCGCAGACAGCGGATTGGCAACAATCTCGTCAAGCTTAGGATTCTCCGCCAGATGGGTTAAAATCTGCTCGGCTTTGTCTGTATCCTCGGCAAACCACTGGTCGAAAAACAGCCTTTTTTGCGCCGCATCAAAGGGTAAAATCGACAAGTGGAAAAACGGAATATCACTTAGCCCGTCAACACTAAAACGCGACGATGTAATGATCTGACAGTGACCAAAGCTTTGCGAAAACGCCACAAGCCCGTTGATCACCCACGGATGCTCAACAATCGCCTCATCAATACTGTCTAAGATCACAACGGTAGGATAGCGACTCAAATGCGCCGACAATGCCGCCACGCTGACTTGTGAATCGATTTGCGCCAAATATCCCACCAAACCGTCGAGAATAGAACAGGAGTTCAACGACTCGGCGCACAGCGCAACTCGATACAACGAGGTAAAGATCACCAGCTTGTCGGTTTGCTTGCTCAACAGTTTGTAGGCATAGCGCTTTAAGGCCGTCGATTTACCGGAACCTGCCTCACCCAGCAACGCGACATTCTCACCAGAATCGAGCAAAGGCTCAATGTCATAACGCGCCGTTTCATCGTCTAAATGGAAGGGTTTGTGTTGTAGACTCGGCTCATTGGCATAATCGCGGGCCATTGAACACAATAAGGTTTCACTGTTGAGATACCGACCTCTAGGCGCCACCGACACCGGACAATAGCGGTCAACACCATGTTGCTCAATTGCCATCTTAGTGGTGGACATCAAAAGGTCTTTGTCCAATGTCTGCCGAATCGACTGATTGATGAGATAGCACTTGTCAACCAACAGACCCAGTAATTCACTGCAATGCTTGTGGATGAGCTCAGCCAGTTCTGTGCCATCAATCAGTCTGATGTTATGGGTTCGAACCGCGATGTTGAGCGCCTTGAAATAGCCGCTTTCGACGTTGCGATCAATGGCAAAAGGTGTCACTAAGATCACCTTATGCACTTTTAGGCGACTGCCGGTAACGTCACACACCACCCCCTTGCGCCTAATGGCCGACAGATGACGCACCAGTTTTTGTTCGTTACGGCCATACTCAAAACCAAACTGCTGAGATAAGCGCCTTACCTGAACACTAATGGTGCAAGGATCGCCCAATTCATCGACTTTATGAACAATCAGATCGTTGTCGCTGCCGCCAGCCTTTGCCATGCTGGCCACATTGCAGCGGTAAATTTTTTGTAGTAACGGCTTTAATATCTTGGTGCTTAATTCATTTTCTAATAAATTTTGCAATCCCTTTAACACGTCGTCCGAGGTATTGTAGATAACAGACACAACCATCCCCTGTGGAACATGAATATTATTGGAATTTTCCTGTCGTCAAGTATCGCTGCACTGGACACACTACCGAAAAGACAAGTGTGCCGACCAGCGCTGCTGCCTGACGTAATTTGTTGGAAGGCCCTAAACAACTAGGTTTAACCGCGAGCCAAAGCATTGCAATCGACCGCAACTTCAGTTTGTCTCATCACCACAAGACATATCTTCAGTTAAGGTTGGATCATCTTAAAGCATTCGGCGGTAGAATAGCTGGGCAAATCGACCGAAGATTATCGCTTTTTTACGGTTTCAATCAATCTAAAACTGCGATAAAACATCAGACAGTGTTAGTTGGCGTCTTTTTTGACCGTTAACTTATCATTAAGTAGCGCAAAAAATGCATCATCACCGACAAATTGCCAGCCAAGATGGGTAGCACAACCCTGACAATGGGCAATTTGCCAATCATAACCATTGAACCAGCTGTGCTGTTGATGTTTTTGCGCGGCGACAAACACCCCAACGGCGCGGCTGAACGTAGAAAAGACAAAGGTTTTACCTAACGGGTTGACTTGGAGATGCTCAAGCCGACCGGATTTTTCCATGCGAAAATCTGGGTGGGTTACCGTCATGCCACATCCTGTACACACCAGCGCGTCAGACCAGTCAATGGTTGATTGCTTCGCACCACGTTGCGCTTGATTATCGACAGTAGACATAATAGTACCGGCTCCTGTAATTGCGGGAAAAAGACGACAAAACCGAGTTATTCGGAGATTTTTTGACAGGTATAGCCCCAGCCTTGATGCTTCACGACAAACGCTGCCGCTTTGGCTTCACAATAGCCGACTTCATGACGGGCATTCCATAGGGATTTGGTTTCTTGCGGCTTTTCGTACACCACCTCACAGGGCACCTTGGCCGGGGAGTTGAAGTAGCGGACAAATATCTGACGGGTATCGGGACCTTTACATTGGTAGCGCTCACCGATAGATTCTTGCGCCTGCACGCTGCTGCCAAGGGTGATAAAAAGGCCACACAATAGCAATTGCTTCATTGTTGAACACTCCCAATCGAAAACACAGACCTGCTATTTTAACTTGAATGGCGGTTAAAACGAAGTAGCTGGCAAAAAAATAACAGTTTTGCCAAAAAATCGTCCCCAAAGCCCTGTTATTATTGGTAAGACCGTTAATCAAGTCACTTTCGTTTTGGCAAAAGCCGACTATATTAGAAATAACACCCGCCAACTCAAAGAGAGTTCATCAAAGAATGAAGTTAAGCCAGCTCCCCATTAGAATGAAACTGATGTTCGCGATTGGATCACCAATTTTAACGGTAATGATCGCAGGTCTACTCATCTTTTCGAACATAAAATCCATGGAATCTACCACCAAATGGGTTTCTCACACCCAGCAGGTACTCGGCACTGCCGATAAGATTGTTGCCAGTGCCGTCGATATGGAAACCGGTATGCGCGGCTTTCTGCTCGCGGGCAAAGAAGAATTTCTGCAACCGTTTAATGCCGGGTTAAAAAGTGCATTTGACTACTTGACTCAACTGCGCCAAACCGTCAGCGACAATCCCAAACAAGTGAAGCGACTTGACACTGCTGCCAACACACTCAAACAGTGGCAGACAGAGATAGCGGAGCCAATGATAGATATGCGCAGAAACGTCGGCACAACCACCACGATGGCAGCGCTGACAGAGCTTGTGTCACAAGCCAAAGGGAAATTCTATTTCGATGGGTTTCGCTCAGTGATGCAGGACTTCAAAGCCGAAGAAGAACGCCTGATGAAGACCCGTAAGGAGCACTATCAGCACACCTCCAGCAACACGGAATACACCACCGCCTTTGGTATTCTGATCTCTATCATCGTCGGTTTGATCACCGGCATTTATGTGATCAGGGAATTGATGCAACTGCTTGGTGGCGAACCATCAGAGGTCAGAACTATCACCAATCAGGTTACCAATGGCGATCTGCTCGTCCACTTTGATCATAATGCCCCACCTGAGAGTATTTACGGCTCGATGCAAACAATGGTCAAACAATTGGCCACCATGGTGTCCCACATTAAAAGCATCGCAACAGATTTATCGGTAGCCGCCAGTCAGTCCTCAAGCGTCGCCAATGACACTACCGACTCAATTGCCAGCCAGCTCAATGAAACCACGCAGGTCGCCGCAGCAATTGAAGAAATGAGCGCGACAGTCAAAGAGGTCGCCAATAACGTCACCATTGCCGCAACGGCGTCCACCGAGGTCAACTCACAAACACTTGACAGCCGTGAGATGATGAACGAGACAGTAACACGCATGCATGAACTCAACAGCGATGTGGAAAATGCCTCTAATGCGGTGCAAAGCCTCGAACAAAATGCCAATCAGATAAGTTCCATTATCGAAGTGATAAAAGGCGTCGCCGAGCAGACCAACCTGTTGGCACTGAACGCAGCGATAGAAGCGGCACGAGCCGGTGAGCAAGGCAGAGGCTTTGCCGTCGTCGCAGATGAAGTTCGCTCATTGGCAGAGCGAACGCAGCACTCGACAAAAGAGATCAATCAGATGATAGACAAGCTCCAATCTGATGTAAAAGATGCGGTGATGGTCATGGATAAAAGTCGCGCTAAAGCCAGCGACGTACTCGCACAGATCTCAAAAAGTGATGATTCATTGAATCTTATCCAGCAAGCCGTTCAGCGGATCAACGATATGAACACCCAGATCTCAAGCGCGGCAGAACAACAAAGTGTCGTCGTCGGTGAAATCAATCAAAATGTGGTCAGGGTACAGGATATGGCAGAAAAGACCTCGCAAGGGGCTAGGCAGACCTCTGAGACAGGCAGTGCACTACTGCGCTTGTCTCAAACCCTGCAAGAGTCTATTTCTTTATTTAAGGTTTAACCCACAGGCTGCATGGTTTTACAAAGAAGATAAACGCATATAGCGGCCATTGGCGCAGATTGGGTAAGGGATATCGGTCAGTGTTGTTTGACCAACCTAGAGAGCTTGTCACTAGGTTGGTCGTCGATTACTTGAACTCAACGGCTTGTGCTAAATCGCCTTAGTCCAACTGGGCATATTCAACCGTCATTTCATGACGCAGTTGGTCAACCTGCGGCAATAAAGACAACAGCATTTGTTTTTCAATCAGTTGCAGTGGTACATCATTGAGCTCAGGGCTTTTTTCTACCAACTTGCGCCCTACCGGCGATTGATAAAATGCCACCAACTGCTCAATTTCATCGGCGCTAAACACTTGTGAATAGGCTTCAATCATCGGCTCTTTCAGCTGTTGCCAGCTCATTTGGGCGCGCATCGCGCTGCTTAAACGTCTAAACTGACGTTCCAGTTCCGGCACTTTACTGGGCGGCACATCCATTTTTGCCACCACATGCCCCACTTCACTTTCAATACGCTGATACAGCCTATCGATTTTTTTATCCATTGCCGTTAAAGAGAACATTTTTTCAAGGGCTGCTCGGGTTTGCTCATCAGCACCATAGGCACTATTGCCAAACATCGAGAAAACCACCACACAAAAGAACAATACAGATTTCATTTCGACTCCGGCAAATAAGTAGTTTCCGTTTACTGCTACGACAGATTTTAGCCATAGCAGAACGCACCGCCTAAGCGGGCAACCATTAACATTGAGTAATGTATTATTGTTTTGGGCGCTACTTTACAGAAAACACCAATAACATTAAGTGCAGTACCTGGTGAGAGATTGATTCCATTTGCTGAATTGTCCATCTTATGCCGGTACTTTGTTATTGCAGCCAGTATAAAACAACCCTGTATAAAATAAAAGGTTCAAGGGTAAAAATGGCAATTTTTACCCTAGTTTGTTTACATTTTTAAGGGTTTTATAACATATTTATTCATTTAAGCAGATAAATTACAGTTTCCTGATGGGAAAAGACCAGCTGTTTTCCCCATTTCTCTCGCAACAAGCCTCAAGACGGGCATTAAGCAGGCTTTGCATCTGGGCATCAAAGCAGGCAAAAACCACCTTTTCCAACGGGGAACTGGCGTCAAAACAGGACAAAACACTGTCAATAGCGACTTCCGCTGCCTTTTCTTTGGGATAGCCGTAAACCCCGCAACTTATCGCTGGAAACGCAATAGACTTCAGTTGATATTGAGCGGCCAGTCGCAGGCTGTTTTGATAACAACGGCTTAGCATGGTTTGCTCGTCACGCTCGCCACCGAACCAAACCGGCCCTACGGTATGAATGACATACTTAGCCTTAAGGCGGTAGCCTTTGGTGATCTTCGCCTCTCCAGTTGCACAGCCATTAAGGCCACGACAATAGGCTAACAGCTCAGGCCCTGCGGCTTTATGAATCGCTCCATCTACCCCACCTCCGCCTAATAGAGTATTATTGGCAGCATTGACAATGCCATCGACCGCCAAGGTTGTAATATCGACCCTTTCTACATTGATTAGCCATTGCCTCATTTTTGGCACTCGCTGTTAAACACCGGACTGGTGCGTGCTGAGCTTTCGATAATGCGACGATAAATATCATCCCCTTCAAAGCCACTTTCACGATGATAGTTCACCAAATAGTCAAATGTAGGGCCGTCAGGGTTGCCGTATTTTTTATTGTCCCTGTCTCTTAATGTCGCCACTTCAAATCTGTCTTGCATCATATAACGGCCATTGACTCTGGCATTGTGGCGAATGGTATAGGCACGTTTGGCTCGCTCCAACAACGGCATGCCGATGGCTTTCCAGCGCTCATTGAGTCTACCGATGGCAACGACCTGATAGTTATACCACACTCTGATCTCACAATTGCTGCGCGGCACATCGACGATAATCGCCCTATCGCCAGATGGCTCAACGCCCGCCAATTCTTTTTCTCTGGCTCTGGCAATTTCGCTGCTGACTTTCGCCTTAACCGTTGGCACCGTAGCAGGTTCAGCTGGCTTGGTTGAAGATACCGGTGGTAGCGTGTCGGTTTGCACCGCTGGCACGGCGCTTTGTACCACTTGGCTTTGTATCGGCTTTATCTCAGGCTCTGGCGGTGAGGTTGGCGTGAGCGTTTCACTGTCACCTGCGGTACTAGCCGCCTCGTCAAGCTGTTCAAGCGGCACTGGTATCCACAACAGCTGTCCTATCTCCAACTGATTGTTGATATTGATCTCGGCAAAGCGTTCATCCGACTCCGCTTTAGCGTTGTGGGCTTTTACAATCTTGGCAACACCGGATAAATTGCCGAAAAACTTGCGTGAGAGCTTATACAGACCATCACCGTTTTGCACCACGTAGACTTGTCCGGTCTCATCTCCTTGGGCCTGTGCCGTTGCGACGATGGGCAGTAACCCCAGTAACAACATCAAAGTACCTACAATACCTTTTCTCATTCTTCTTCTCTTTTGCTTTTCAATCAGTTACGTGTAAAGGCAATTATAGTCGTAAATTTTAGGCCTTGGCAAAAACATGCATGGCAATTGCCGGCGCACTCATCCCAAAACTGGGATGCTTGCCAGCAAAACCCCATCCCAGTTTTGGGATAACGTGCTCTCAATCATCGAAAATAGCAAACTATTTTCAGTAATAACAATAAGTTAAATAGTTGGCATCATTTGTGATTTAAAACCACCAAGCATAGTGTTTTGCAATAGGTAATATCGATGGATATCGTCAGAAAACCCGCCCCGGCAAAGGGGATAAAGACAATCGCCGTGGCCTGTAGCGCTGCCGCGTTGGCAATTGGCGGATTGTTGTTTTTCAACAGTTTTAACCTTGCCGCCTATACCACCAGCGAAGACCGGCTGATGCTCGGCACCGTTGTCGAAGGCGAGCTGACAGTCACCGTCCGCGGCAACGGCACCTTGGTGCCCTCAGACGTTCGCTGGATAGCGGCCAATGTTGAGGGCAGAGTCGAACAGGTGTTTGTCAAACCCGGCGCGCTGGTCAAAAAAGGCGAACCGCTATTAGAGTTAAGCAATCCTCTGCTTGAACAACAGGCCGAGGAGATCCGCTGGGAAGTGGAAGCCTTTGGTGCTGAGACCAAAGCACTGGCAGTGTCGTTACGCAATCAGTTATTGGCGCAAAAAGCCGAGGTGATAGACGCCAAAATGCACTTTGACAGCGCCAAGCTTAAACTTGACGCCGAGCAAACATTGTTGGACGCCGGCAAAAGTTCAGTATCGAAAATCGCCTATCAAGAATACCAGTTGGCAGCAAACCAGTATGAGCAGCGCTGGGCGATTGCCAAGGCGCGCTATGCGCTGATGCAAGAAAACAACAGCGCACAGCTGGCCGCTAAAAACGCTCGCCTGAGCAAGCTCGAAAAAACCTTGGCCCGCGCTCAACAGCAATTACGCTCTTTATCGGTTACAGCCAGTACAACGGGTGTGGTTCAAGCAGTTGCCGCTGAACTTGGTCAACGTGTCAGCATCGGTGGCAACATGGCCAAACTGGCCAAACAAGATGCCCTTTACGCCGAACTCAAAATTCCAGAAAGGCAAATCAAAGCCGTGAGTATCGGCCAAAAAGCCCTTATCGATACCCGACTCAATCAACTCAACGGTACCGTCATTCGTATCGACCCGGCAGTGATCAATGGCACCGTGATAGTCGATATTCGCCTCGAGGACACTTTGCCGCAAGAGGCAAGGCCAGATTTAAGCATCGATGGCGTAATAGAGGTCAGCCGCATTGCCAATACCCGTTATGTTGCACGTCCGCGCTTTGCCCAAAGTCAAAGCAGCGCGTCAATCTTTAAACTTGCCGCCGATGGCAAAAGCGCCAGTAAAATCCCTGTTCAGTTTGGCATCGGCTCTGCCAGCCAGCTTCAGGTATTAGGCGGTCTGAATACTGGTGAACGCATTATTTTGTCAGACCAAAGTGCTTTTGAGCACCTTGATACCATTGCCATCGACTAACCAAAGGACAGCGCCCAATGAAACCCTTAATTCAATTAAACAACCTGAAAAAAGTCTTTCTCACCGACGAGGTAGAAACCCATGCCCTCAAAAACATCAATTTGACCATCAATCAAGGGGAATTTGTGTCTATCTCTGGCCCTTCAGGCTGTGGTAAATCCACCTTATTGTCGATTCTTGGCTTACTTGACGTGGCAAGTGAGGGCGAGTTTCACCTCAATGGCCACAATGTATCAAATCTCGACAAAAATACCCGGGCAGCCATACGCAACAAAGAAGTCGGCTTTGTCTTTCAATCGTTTAACCTCATCAGTGACTTAACAGTCGAAGAAAACGTCGAACTGCCGCTGACCTATCGCAAAGAACTCAGCAAAGCCGAGCGAAAGCAGTTGGTCGCCGATGCCCTTGCCGAAGTGGATATGAGCCATCGCAACCGACATTTCCCCAATCAACTTTCCGGCGGCCAGCAACAGCGCGTTGCGGTGGCCAGAGCCATCGCCGGAAAACCGTCTCTGATCTTAGCCGACGAGCCAACCGGTAATCTCGATTCCAACAACGCCGAGGGAGTATTGACCCTACTGAAAAATCTGCATCAAACCGGCGCCACCATCTGTATGGTCACTCACGACCCACGTTCGGCCAAAAGCGCGCAACGTATTATCGAAGTATTTGACGGTCAGGTCGTGGCCGACAATCCCAGCAGAAATACCGTCAGCGCAGCGTAAGGAGCAAGCCATGAACTTTACTATCGACTTGCGTTACGCTTTTCGCCTATTGCTCAATAAACCCGGATTTAGCGCGCTGACCATCGCGGTAATGGCGTGTGGTCTGGGATTGTGCATTTACATGTACAGCTTTTTATATGCCATCATGTTCAAGCCCCTGCCCTTTGAAAACGGCGAGCGCATGGTGATGGTAGATAAGCAGGTAGACGGCGTGTTGCATAACGGCGCTCAGGTTAAGTTTGATTACTATCAAGACGTCAAACGCCAAACGACCAGTTTTGAGTTGTTCAGCGCCATGGCGCAATACACGCTAACCATCAGTGGCGGTGACAATGCCGCCAATTACCTCGGGGTGTATAGCCACAGCGATATCTTTGAATTCACTCAGGTCAAGCCCATCATGGGACGCGCCTTTAATCAAGCCGATGATACGCCGGGTGCGTCTGCCGTGGCTTTGATTGGCTATGACCTTTGGCAAGGTTACTTTGCCGGGCGAGAAGATATCCTCGGTCATCAATTTTATGTCGAAGGCGAAAAGACCGAAGTGATCGGCGTCATGCCCAAAGACTTTCTCTTTCCCCGGGCCAACCAATTATGGCTGCCGATAAAGCTACAGCCGCAAAAATATCAACGCGGCAGCGGTCCCAGTCTGCAAGTCTATGGCCTGCTCAAACAAGGTGTCGATATCGACCAAGCCAATCAAGAAATGGCGCAGATCATTGACCAAACCAATCGCGAATACCCTGAGTACAACACTGGCGAACAACTCGTTGCCATCACGTTCATGCACAGCGCCATGGGCAATGGGATCATGCCAATAGTGATAATGAAACTGGTTGCAGTAACGCTGGTTTTGCTGCTGGCCTGCGTTAATGTCGCCAACCTTCTGTATGCCCGTTCCACTGAGCGGGCTAAAGAAACCGCGATCCGAGTCGCCTTAGGCGCGCCGCAATCGCGATTGATTTTACAAATGATGTGGGAAAGCTTGATCATCTGTACCATCGGCGGCACCTTTGCGCTGTTGATGGCTGCCTATGGCCTTGAAGTAACCAGCCGTATCCTACCGAGCTTTTTAAGCGGCAGAGCACCTTTTTGGTGGCACATTCAAATTGACGGCAGCCAAGTTCTATTCACCGTTGTATTAACCTTGGTCACGGCATTTATCACCGGCATATTACCGGCACTTAAAATCATCAACGGTGACTTTAACGCCATTTTGCGCGATGGCACCCGTGGCGCCATTAGCCGTAAAGCCAAAAAGGCCGCTCAACTACTGGTCATTTTTGAGGTGACCTTGTCGGTCGGATTATTGACCGCCGCAGTCGTCATGACCAAGGCTGCCCAAAGCGCCGTTGAAACCGACTATGGCGCCAAAACCAGTCAAATGCTAACCGCAGAGGTGAGCTTACCGCAAAGCAGCTATGATCAGCCTGAGCAGCGCCTTAGTTACTACAACAAACTGCTCGCTGAGTTGAACAATATTGCCGGCGTTCAGGGCGTTGGTTTGACCACTGCACTGCCTGCACAAAACGGCCGCTATCGCGCCGTCATGCCCGAAGGGTTTGAACTGACCAACGACAACAGAGCGCCGATGGCCGTAGCCGTCGATGTGATGCCCGGCACGATGGAAATGATGCACTATAAACGGCTTAAAGGCCGCTTTTTCACAGCATCGGACAACAGTCAGTCGGAGGCTGTGGTCATCGTTACCCAGTCCTTTGCCGATAAGGCATGGCCATCGCAGCAAAATATATTGGGTAAAAGGCTCAAATGGGCAGGCAACAATGACGACAAATGGTATCGTGTTGTCGGTGTTATCGATAATGTGATCCACGGGCAACCCTTTGCTGACTTTAAATATCGCCCCTCGGTCTATCGATCGTTTTTGCAGACAGCGCCCTACTACGGTCGTGTAGCCCTTGCGACAGACGGCGACCCCAATCAGCTCAGGCAAGCCTTGGTTAGCGCTTTCGACCATGTCGATGGACTGGTCCCCGCCTATCGCATCAAAACCATTGAGCAGGTACTTGAACGCAATACCGCAGCCATCGGATTTGTGATCAAGCTGTTTATGCTGTTTGGTATTATCGCCACCGTGCTTGCCGCCAGCGGCATTTATGCGCTGATGAGTCAAACCATAGGACAAAGAACACAAGAGCTGGGCGTCCGCCGCGCGTTGGGGGCAACTGACGATAACGTCATTCATATGCTACTCAAACAGGGTCTTGTACAGTTGTTGATTGGCACCCTAGTGGGTTTACCGCTAGCCTATTTATTTGGTACCAGCATCATGGCGCTGATCGGCGTTGATGACTGGCAAATTTATGCAGTGTTTGCCTATGTACCGCTGTTTATCGCCGCCGTGGTCATACTGGCGACTTATCTGCCGGCGCGAAAAGCCGTTGCAGTTGAACCTAATGTTGCGCTTCGTTATGAATAGACTTTACAATCAAGCATGATGACTAAAATACACACGCCAAAAATACTGGTAGTAGATGACGACCCAGGCGTCGTTGTCTCACTGCGACTGCTGCTGAGCACCGAAGGCTATAGCGCTATCACCGCAGGCAATCCGCAAGAGGCTCTCTATTTTGTCAAAAACGATGAGGTAGATTTGGTATTGATGGACCTCAACTACAATCTCGATACCACCTCAGGCGCCGAGGGCCTAAGCCTAATAGACGGTATTAAAAAGCTCGACGATACCCTGCCGGTGGTGGTGATGACCGGCTGGGCCACCATCGACATCGCAGTACAGGCGATGCAGCGCGGCGCTGGTGATTTTATTCAAAAGCCATGGGAAAACGATCGGGTCTTGAGCATCGTTTCTAATCAGCTCAAACTGGCACACAGTGAACACCAGTCGCAAAAGCTCAGTGAGGAAAACCAACTGCTCAAACAGGCCCTGAGCGAACAGGATGCAAGCCAGTTCATTGCCCGTTCTGAGTCGATGCAAGCATTGATGGCCACCATTGAACAACTGGTCAACACCGACATCAATATATTGATCACCGGTGAAAACGGCACTGGCAAGAGTATGCTGGCCAAATATATCCATCAACAATCGAACACCCATAATCAATCGTTTGTGTCGGTCAATATGGGGGCCATCAGCGAGAGCTTGTTTGAAAGCGAAATGTTCGGCCATGTCAAAGGGGCCTTTACCGATGCCAAAACCCATCGCATCGGCCGATTTGAACTGGCAGACAACGGCACCTTGTTTTTAGATGAGATAGGCAACATCCCCTTATCGCAACAGGCCAAATTGTTACGGGTGATTGAAGAACAACAATTTGAAAAGGTCGGCAGCAGCAAAACCCAAAGGGTGAGCGTCAGAGTGATCAGCGCAACCAACGCCGATATCGAGAAAATGGTGCAAGCAGGACAGTTTAGAATGGACTTACTCTATCGTCTCAACACCATGGTCTTAGACATTCCGCCATTAAGAGCGCGACAACAGGACATCGCGCCTATCGCCAGCGCTTTGGTGATGAAATTTGCCGGTAAGTATCAAAAAGCCGCGCCGACACTCGCCCACGACGCCATAACGGCCCTTTGCCAATATGCGTGGCCCGGTAATATTCGAGAGCTTAGCCACATCCTTGAGCGCGCCGTACTCTTGGCGCAAAACGATGAGATATCGGCAAAGCAATTGATGCTCCCGCAAAGCACATCGTTGGACGATGCGCCTGTTGCGGCAATTGCGCAAAACCGACAAGCCACCTTGGATGAAATTGAAAAGCAGGTCATCGCGCAAAGACTTGACCATTTCAAGGGCAACGCGATTGATGCCGCCCGCTCACTTGGCCTCAGCAGAAGCGCGTTCTATCGGCGCTTGGAGAAATTCAACATTTAATGGCACCACAAAACATCTCCTTTAGCGCAAAGCTGCTTGCGGTAACCTTGCTGGCAACCTTACCCAGTTACCTCGGGCTGATTTATCTGATGGTCACAACTGGGGTATCTGTCTATCTAACTGCCATGGTTGGTCTTGTTCTACTGATGCTGATCGCCTACAGTTGCAGTTTCGTAGTACGTAAAACCGACTTCCTTTTTCGTACACTGTCAAACCTGTTAGAGGCCATGACCAATGGCGATTACAGCCTTAGGGGACGAAAAACCTTTTCACACAGTGCCCTAGGTAATCTGGTCTCGCAGATCAACCTGCTCAGTGAAACCTTGGCACGGCAAAAAGCCGAAGTTAAAGCCCAGCAATTGCTGCTGGGCAAGGTGATCAATCACATCGACGTCGCCATTTTGGCATTCAACCATCGACAACAGCTCACCTTAGCCAATCCGGCAGCACAAGCATTGCTTGGTGAAGACACCCCCTTTGATATCGACGCGCTGCGTCGCAGCGGTAAATATCGTATTCACAACGATAGTTTCATCGAAGACGGCCAAACCCATCAACTGTGGTTTATTACCGACGTCAGTCAGCTACTGAGGGCGCAAGAGCGCAAAGCTTGGCAAAATCTCATTCGGGTGTTAAGCCATGAGATCAACAACTCCCTCACCCCTATCGCTTCATTGAGCCAAACCCTCAGTAAATTAATGAAAAATACACATGACAGCAACAGCTTGAGGCAAGACATCAGCGATGGATTGTCGTTAATCAATCAAAGAGCCAATGGGCTTAAGACCTTTATTGACGGTTACCGTGCGCTCAGTCGCCTGCCCACACCGCAATTGCAGCGAGTGTCATTAAAGCCGCTGCTGCAAAAGGTTATCCTGTTGTTTGACAAGCGCGAGATCGTATTAGATTGCCCACCCAATATAGAGGTTGACATCGACCCGATACAGATAGAGCAGTTGTTGATCAACCTGTTAAAAAATGCCGATGAAGCCATGGCAAAAATGCCAGGAAAAATTCTGATCCATTGTCGCCAAGACAAACAACATTGCCACATCAGCATCAAAGATAGCGGCCCGGGCATTACCAATCCGAGTAATCTGTTTATTCCGTTTTATACCACCAAAGCCGGTGGTTCAGGAACAGGGCTGGTCTTATGCCGACAGATAGTCGAAGCGCATCAAGGCGAAATGCAGATCCAAAATCGCCTTGACGCTCAAGGGGGTGAAGTAAAAGGGTGTGAGGTAAAGTTAACGCTTTAAAGGTTAAGCAGGCGATTCAGATTCATGGTCGGCGAATGCTTTGGCGACATCAATCGGGTCGAACTCATTTTCGTCACTCTCAGTGCCTTGCCAATCAAGACCCACGGTAACACCATCGTAGTTAAGGTCCTGCACCCAAAACTCCAAAAACTCATCCACACTGATGGCCTCGGCCTGATAGTCTGCCCACTCGTCAATACAATACGCCTCGGCCAGCGCTTTAGAGGTCCATAGTGGCATCACTTCTGTTTCGTCATAGACCACAGAGTCGCACACTACCCAATCTTCGGTCTTGGGGCACAATAGCGCCCAAATCGTCTGAGTTTCCTTGATATTGTTGATAAAGGTTTGCAATTGCAATGAAGTATCAGACATAAGCCTTAGATCACCTGTTTGATTAACGTTAGTGGCGACAGTATAAAGTGATTTTGTGACAGCCGCACTAAAAACTTTGCCCCGACAAGTGCTTATACCGGTGTAAAGGGCTGCGAATGACTTGTCCTAAGGCGAGATTGTGCTTAAAATTCTGCCCCATCGAGAACCGACTCTATCAAAGCAAAAGGAAAACCATGAACAAAAGCTTTGTAACCAATTTACTCGCTGCGGTGTTATTTGCCGCAGGCTACCTGCTCGGTCAGCCTATCGTGCTGTCTATTGGCCTATTTGCCCTATCGGGCGCCCTAACCAACTGGCTCGCCGTGCACATGCTGTTTGAAAAAGTTCCCGGGTTGTATGGCTCCGGCGTCATACCGGCAAGATTTGACGAGTTTAAAGCAGGCATTCATCGCTTGATGATGAACGAATTCTTCAGCGATGAAAACATTGATCGTTTCGTCAAAAGTTCAGCCGACGCCGCTGCCCATATGGATTTAACCCCGGTTATTGAAAAGGTCGATTTAAGTCCTTCATTCGACTCCTTGGTAGAAGTCATTAAAAGTTCGTCTTTTGGTGGTATGCTCGGTCTGGTGGGCGGCGAAGCGGTGTTGGCCCCACTTAAGGAACCTTTTATCGAAAAAATGAAGCAAACCATGGTCAATATGGTGCAAAGCGAAAGCTTTATGGAGTCATTGCAACTGGACGATAAAGGTCATGCCAATGACGCTATCAAACAGAACATTGAACACATCGTCAACCAGCGCCTAAACGAACTGACCCCGCAACTGGTCAAACAGATAGTGCAAGATATGATCAAAAAACATCTTGGATGGCTAGTGGTTTGGGGTGGTGTATTTGGCGGCCTAATTGGCCTCGTTGCCGCCTTTATCGGCTAAATAGCGGTTCCAAATGCTAGATCAATTTACCTCCATTTGTCACCGAAGCGATTTAACCTGTAAGCTGCGGAATAGCCTTTACGGATACCCAAATTAGACACCCACCCCTAGGTTATTTAGTATACAAACAGCCTGCCCGTGAAGTATTTCACGGGCATATGTATCGACGAATATAAATATCTCTACAGCCTACAGCGCCGTTAAAATGGCAAAATCAAGGTACTGCCGACACCGCCATGTTGCGCCTCAGAATGCTTTTGCACCATCATTTCTTCCACTCGATGCAATTCGCTGGCTTTAACATCTATCATCACCAAATAGCGCCCCTGCTCAAGGGCATCGTGAAACTTGCGCACCTTATAATTCTCTTGTTGAATGCCGATAAAGCCGCCAAACCACGAACCGGCAAACATAAAGAATAAAATCAGCCCTAAGGTCGCGCCGATAGACAATTCCATCGACGGCGAAAAGTTGCTCACAACCACCAGCACCGCACCAATAAGGCCACCAATCAAACCGCCGCGCTCCGCTTGACGCACCACATTGTTATCTTGATATACGGTAGAAGAATGAATATGGCGTTTGTATAAACCCGCCTCGTTGCGGCTCATCACGTGGAAGTTCCAGTCGCTGACGCCGATGTTGTGCACGTCTGTTGAAATAGCCTCTGCGCTATCGAGACTGTCGGTGAGAAAATAAAGTCTTTTCATTCGATCCCCCTGCTTAAAATATCAAAACCAAAGTGTTGATGATTTTTTAAGCATAGTTCAGATGTGAAAAAACGCTTGTTTTTTGTGCTAAATTAGGGGGAGGTGTAACAAGAGGCTGTAAACAACGGCCCTCCTTGGCCCAGAGTGTCCTTTAGCCATTATTTGGCAGTGTGCTGGCGCATCCAGTCAAACACTTCGTCATACCACTTGATCAGGTTGTCTTTTTTCAAGATCCAGTGATTTTCATCAGGGAAGATCATCAACTTAGATGGAATGTTCTTACGCTGCAATGTAGTAAAGGCACCAAGGCTTTGTGCATAAGGCACACGGTAGTCTTTCATGCCGTGAATGACCAACATCGGCGTTTTCCAGTTGTCGATAAAATCAACCGGGTTATATTTGTCATAGTCGCCTTGTCCTGTCCAAGCCGGTCCACCCATTTCGTGCTCGGCAAACCACAGCTCCTCGGTAGACCCCCAAAAACTTTTCATATCGAACAAACCGGCATGATTGACCAAGCATTTAAAGCCATCTGGCCAGTTACCTTCGATCCAGTTCATCATATAGCCGCCATAAGAGCCACCTAACGCACAAGCATTGTTACCATCAAGCCAAGGCTGGGTTTGGGTGATATGGGCAACCCCTTTTTTCAAGTCTTCCAACGGCTTACCACCCCAATCTCGCGAAATAGAGTCGGTAAACGCCTGACCATAACCGGTTGAGCCATGAAAATCGATGGCCACCACACCAAAGCCTGCGGCCGCCCACAGTTGGAAGTTCCAACGGCTATGGAAGGTATTACCAAAAGAGCCCTGGGGACCGCCGTGAACCAACAGCGCCATCGGATATTGTTTGCCCGGCTCGAAGCCGACCGGCTTTATCCAATAACCATGTACGGTTTCGTTATTCCAGCCTTTGAAGCTGAACTGCTCATATTCGCCAAATTTAACATTGGCCAACTTCTGTTTGTTGACATCAGTCAATTGAGCGAAGCCATAACCGTCGCGATTGACCTTGTACACATCTTTTGGTTTATCGATACTATGACGGGTAAAGTAAACGGTATCGCCCACCAACTGCACGTCACCGGCAGAGCCTTCGCCGTAAATTTTACGGGTATCGCCGAAATTGGTGTTGATCTCAAAAATGCTGCGCTGACCAACATCTTGTGCCAAGGCGATAATGGTGCGATTGTCTGGTGCAAACGCATAACTCATCACAGACCTATCCCATAAAGGCGCCACTTCTTTTAGAGTGCCGGTTTTGAGATCTTTGAGCATCAAAGCAAAGCGGTCGGCCTCAGAGCCGGGCTTTTTCATCGCCAAATAAGCCATCAAGCGGCCATCGGCTGAAAACGCCGGTTGTGAATCCCACGCTTTGTTGTCTTCGGTCAGGTTTTCAAGCTCGCCACCTCGAACAGACACTTTGAACAGATCAAAGTTGGTGGTCCAAGCATGGTCACGACCCGGCGCTTTGGCTGAAAACACCAGATATTCGCTGTCGGCCGTAAAGGCTACTTCTTCCATCCCAGAAAATGGCTTAGGCGGCACATCGGTATCCCAGCTGCTGATCAGATCTTTGGGCGCTTTTTTAACTTCGCCGCTCTGGGCAATATCGGCAACAAACAAATGACGTTTAAACTCGGTTTCCCAGCTTGACCAGTGACGCACCATCAGCTTGTCGTAGATCTTGGCGGTGTCTTTTACCTTGTCCTTTTTCTCCATCGCCTTTTTGCTGCACGCTAAGCTGTCGCAGCCCGGCAAGACCGATATGGCCAGCGCCAGTTTTTTGTTGTCCGGCGAGAGTTTAAAATCTTCGATATCCAGCGCCAAGTCAGTGACCTGCATCGCCTCACCGCCATTTAAGCTCATGCGCCAAACTTGTGAAGAACCCGAACGGTCGGTCAAAAAGTAAATCATATCGCCGGCCTGATTAAACTGCACCGCATACTCGCCACCGGCACCACTGGTCAATTGCACCGCTTTGGCGTTTTTGTCAGTCAGTGACAAACTATAAAGGTGATTGGCTTTATCCGGATCACTCACCCCGTAAATCAACCTATCGCCTTTAGGCGAGACTTTAACATCATGTATCTTGTTTAAGCTTCTGAGTTTAGTTGCCGTAAAGTCTTCGGCATGGGCAACACCGCCGCAAAGGGTCAGTGCACCTATTAGGACTGTGCTTTTAAGCATCTTAGTTATCATGGTTTTTACCTTTTATGACAAGAAAAACGCCGGGCGGGCCGGCGTTCTTTTCAAATAGCGCAATTAAGACAAAGCTTTGTCGAGCTCTGCGATCTTCGCTTTCCAAATCGCAGGGCCGGTTGCATGAACATTGTTACCATCGCTATCAACCGCAACGGTAACAGGCATATCCTCGACTTCAAATTCATAAATGGCTTCCATACCCAAATCTTCAAAGGCGACAACGCGTGCCTTTTTCACCGCCTTTGACACCAAATAGGCAGCGCCGCCGACGGCCATCAAATACACCGCTTTGTGTTCTCGAATACTGTCAACGGTCGCCTGACCACGCTCAGACTTACCAATCATCCCCAAAAGGCCAGTCTGCTCCAGCATCATATCGGTGAATTTGTCCATACGAGTGGCCGTGGTAGGACCGGCAGGACCAACCGCTTCATCGCCGACCGCATCCACCGGACCGACGTAATAGATAAAGCGATTGTTAAAATCAACACCATCAGGCAACGGCTGACCTGAGTTGATCAAATCGGCAATGCGCTTATGCGCCGCATCACGACCGGTTAAAATTTTGCCCGACAGCAACACGGTTTCGCCGCTTTTCCAATCGGCAACATCCGCTTTAGTGAGATCATCGACATTGACCTTACGTACATTATCGCCAAGCTCCCAGGTGATCTCCGGCCAATCTTCTAATTTAGGTGGCTTAAGCTCGGCAGGGCCAGAACCGTCTAAATGAAAATGCACATGGCGAGTGGCCGCGCAGTTAGGGATCATCGCAACCGGCTTAGACGCAGCATGAGTCGGCGCAGTTTTGATTTTCACGTCAACCACTGTCGTCAAACCGCCCAAGCCCTGAGCGCCGATCCCCGTTTCATTGGCACGTTTGTAAATCTCTAAACGCAATTCTTCTTCGGCATTTTGCGGACCGCGCTCCAGCAAATCTTGAATATCCACGGGGTCCATCAACGACTCTTTGGCCAGTACCGCCGCTTTTTCTGCGGTACCACCAACACCAATACCCAACATGCCCGGTGGACACCAACCTGCCCCCATGGTCGGCAAGGTTTTGACCACCCAATCGGCGATGTTGTCCGAAGGATTCAACATCACCATTTTCGATTTGTTTTCTGAGCCACCGCCTTTGGCGGCGATCATTACTTCAATATGCTCACCCGGTACCATCTCGATATGTACCACCGCAGGCGTATTGTCTTTGGTGTTTTTACGGCTACCAACAGGGTCGGCAACAATCGATGCGCGTAATGGATTATCCGGGTTGCCGTAAGCGCGGCGCGTCCCTTCATCCACCATTTGCTGAATGGTCAGTTCAGTCGTATCCCACTGAACCGCCATGCCGACTTTGACAAAACAGGTCACAATGCCGGTATCTTGGCAAATTGGCCTATGACCATAAGCCGACATACGCGAATTGATCAGTATCTGCGCGATGGCATCTTTGGCAGCGGAGTTTTGTTCTTTGTTGTAGGCTTTTTCAAGGGCTTGAACAAAGTCTAGTGGATGGTAGTAAGAGATATATTGCAGCGCATCTGCAATGCTGTCGATCAAATCTTGTTGGCGAATCACCGTCATGATCAATCCTTTTGGTTTAAGGGGTTGGATTTAAAGCGATATCATACTCTTTGCAAGGCAAACTCTCAAATTGAAAAAAGCAATAACCCGACCACTGCGCAAAGCTTGCGCATCGGCGGCGAGTTAAACGCAAAAACGGGCGTAGAGACACCCGTTTTCTTCACATCTAAACGATATGCAAAAGCGACTTACAACGCCTTATATACCATTAGGCAGCCTTCAACTTCATCGGTATCGATAGGTGCAAACACCTTGTTACCTTGGTATTCGAAATCATGGTAATTGACGCGCGCGATCTCTTTGAAATTGAGAATATTAAGCGTGATGTGTTGGCTGATAGGCCCGGTCACTTCAGAGCAGATATGTTTGTAGCCTTTTTGTTTGGCAATATCACAAGTACGCTCGGCAAGCTCTTTACCGATACCTTGTCCGGCATAATCGCTGTCTACCGCCAAAATGTATAAATGGAATAACTCGCCAAGCTTAAGGTCTGCCAACTGTGTGGCTTTGGCGTCAAGTTCATCGACAAGGGTGAAAATCGGCAGAGAGTCGGAGTAACCGTTGTCGTCTTCAACCGGGGTTACGCGATAATCTTTGTTGATACAGGCACCGACCACATGCCCGGATGTTTCATCGACAGCCACATAAGATACTCCTTCTGAGGCTAACTTTTCGACAGGCTTTCTGAAATCGTTAAACACTTGGTCATAGCTGAGGTCTAAGGTTCTTGTCATCGGCTCGCGCATGAATGCTCGCGCCACTACTTTTGCTGCACCATCGACATGTTCAGGTGCCATCAAAATGACTTTAACGTTGCTATTTTTTGTCATAATACTACTCCGACATTGTTGTTTTTATTAAGGCAGTTAAACACTTACCGTGTCACTAAACTATAGGATGCATTTTTGAGTTTTCAATATATGAATACATGCCGTTACAATTTTACGACACCTGTGAAAATTGTAATAACTCTGTTGTCAGCTATTGGGAAATGTAGCCAGAAAGCCGCTTTAGCAGCAAAAAAAGGCGACAAAACAGTCGCCTTGAGATGATTGTTTAACCTCGACTCGGGTGAGGTTGAGGTTACTTCGAGTCAGCTCGACCCATAAATTTATGCTCGGTGGTATTCACCTTGATACGCTCACCGTTGGCAATATGCTCAGGCACCTGAATAATAAGACCGGTCGAAAGCTCCGCAGGCTTAGTACGGGCACTGGCAGAGGCGCCTTTTAGAGCCGGAGCCGTATCGACAATATTTAGCTCGACACTTGGCGGCAATTCAATACCCACCGGCACACCGTCAACCAATACCACTTTTATACCTTGGGTATTCTCATCGACAAACTGCATCTCATCGGCAATGGCGTCCTGGTTCAAATAGAATTGCGCATAGGTTTCATTATCCATAAACACACAATCATTGCCGTCGTGATAAGAAAATACCACTTCACTACGGGTTAAATCGGCTAGCGTCAGCATTTCGCTGTCTTTAAATGTCTCATCGACCTTGGCGCCAGTCACCACGTTGTACATACGCATCCGATACAAGCTCCCGCCCGCACGCCCTTGCGGCACCGAACGCTCGATATCACGAATTACACACACGGCATTGTTATATACAATTGCCGTATTTTTCTTAACTTCACTGGCCTTTGGCATAATGGATGGTTCTCTTAAGATTAAAATTGACAAAAAAATATCATGGTTTGACTGAAATGCAAGAACAAAGACATACGCAGTGGTATAGAAGCAACTATCTCGGCTATCTATACCACAGAGATTAGGCGCTAATAGCTAAAACACATTACGGCTTTCAGTGGCTTCGCCGCACAATAGAATGTTTTTGTGCTTTGCGATATTGATGTTTGAGCCATCAATCATATCGTTGTCAAGACGCATCGGATAGACCAAGGTATCGTTGTTGGTGATCCTGAAGTTAATCGCCAAACGCTCTTTATCACTGACATTTGCCGTAGAGCGGTGCATGGTGCGCTCCGGGAAAATAATATATTGTCCTTTTTTCACCGGCACAGTGGCCAAAGTGCCCTCGGCAATGTCGAAATCCAATGTGATGGCGGCTTTTTTCTGCGTGAAAAAGTCCAACACCAAGGCTTTGAGCGCCTCGAAAGTCATGCTGTCAACATCCGTATCATCGAGCAGCTTGCTGGTGTCAATATCCAGTACCAAGGTCGATTGGCGACACTTGTCAATCAACGTCTGTTTGTCATGAACATCCAAGAAAGGATCGGCCCAAAATGCCGATTCGGTCATTGGGATCATATCGATAGGATAGCGGGTATTGTACGATTGCTTGATCAGCTGCAACGGCCCCATATCCAAGGTCACATCCTGTAGCGCAACCCAAACGGTGATGTTCCAAAACTTATCCTGACGGTGGGCTTTAGGCTTTAATCCCGGCTTGTCGTTGCCAATTTCCTCGCCATTAAATGCGCCCCACTCCTGATGCCATTCAATCGCGCCGTCGCCGGGACGTTTATGAAAGATCTTTGAACGCCACAACATCAAGTCTTCACCCATAATTTGACGCAGTTTGACCAATACATCGGGATGGCTGATAAGTTGTGACAACTGAGGGTGGATCAAATGCCAATCTCGCACCGAATAACGACCATATAACGGATGTTCAGGCTTTTCATCGATCACCTGAGCGCAAGCTGCCGCCATCTGATCAAGCTCGGCTTCGCTAAACGGTGAATCAAGCGGCCCTAGAAATCCATCCTGCTTAAATTGCGCCAACTGCGCCTCGCTCAAGCGACCATCAATCGCATCAATATCCGCTACTTCTACTTTTTCCATTGCAACTTTAGGTATTATTTCACTCATGGGATTTATATTCTCTTTTACACTATTTTCTTTCGTTTGGGGATCCGCATATTGGCCGATGCCCGCTGTCTTTAGCGCTAAATAGCTTCAGTAAAAAATGGTGGTGAAACGCTCCACCATTTTTACCGCCATTTAGATTATTTTCTAAACAGATATTGGCCTATCACCAAGATATCCAAGTCTGTGGTTAAGAAAGTCATCACCACATCATTGAGGCTCGATACCATGGGCTTACCCATAACATTTAAGCTGGTATTTAGTATGATAGGCACGCCGGTACGCTGCTCAAACGCTTCGATAAGCGCATAGAGGTGCTCGTTACGCGCTTTCGTAATGCTTTGCAAGCGACCGGTATTATCGGCATGGCACACGGCCTCGACCTGAGCGCAAACCTCAGGTTTGAAGTTGAGCACCTTTTCCATATAAGGCGTATCATGATAGTGCTCAAAATATTGCTCGCCTTTTTCGTGCAACACGATAGGCGCAAACGGGCGGAACGGTTCACGAAACTTCACTGCCGCATTGATTTTTGCCTTCATCGCAAAGCTTCGAGGGTCAGCCAGTATCGAGCGGTTACCCAAAGCGCGAGGACCAAATTCGGCGCGGCCCTGCACCCAAGCCACTATGTCGCCATCGGCCAGCGCTTGGGCCACCGCTTGGTAAAGCGCGGGATATTCCAGTCGCTCAACGTTGCGCCAGCCGCTTTTTGCAACGAAGTGCGCTACCTCTTGTTCGTCGATCTCATCCCCGAGATAAGGGGTCTGATAGGCATTTTTAATGATGGTTTGCGGCGCGTCGTGTTTAACACCAAGCAAAGCGGCGCCAATGGCATTGCCATCGTCGCTAGGTGCGCTTGGGATAAAGATGTCTTTAAATGGCGTTTGCTGTAATACCATGCCGTTAAACGCAGAGTTGAGTGCACAACCGCCGGATAACACGATATTCTCGATACCGGTCAATTCATACAAGTAATTCAATACCTGAACCATCAACTCCACAAAATAGGCTTGCGCGGTGTGGGCCAGATCTGCGCAGGTTTCGGCGTCTTCGTGGTAACCGCAACGAAACTCCGCCAAATCGACCTGTGCTGCCGCCGACGTTTCAGGCATGATCAACTGCCCGTCTTGCACTGTGATATAACGGCGCAACACCTCAAGCAGCTCTGGTTTTATCTTGCCATACGGCGCCAGTCCCATGATCTTCCATTCTTCACCGGCATTGGTTTCAAAACCGCACAACTGACAGATAGTCACGCCATAATAAACCCCGAGGCTGGCCGCCAAGCGATTGAATTTACCGCTGTAGCGTGGGTATTCCAAGCGGGTCAATTGGTTGTTTTCAAACAAAAAGGCCGATTGCGCGGTATCCTCAGAATAGCCGTCAACCACCAAACAGACGGCTTTATCGAACGGGCTGGAATAGCAGGCAAAGGCCGCATGGGTCGAATGATGGTCGAAATGACGGGTGAACGTATCGATTTCCAATTGCCTGGCAACACGTTGGGTGCCGCCACCGGCGATGGCAATATTGGGCAAAAAGATATGATTTTTGTTGCTGCTGAGTTCTGCTTTTAAACTCTCTGCAACAAACTGTTCAATATAATCGTCAACATTGTCTACCTCAATTTTGTCTATTTCTGCCTGCATCCGGGCCGCCGTATTCTCCGGCCAAGATTTACAGATAGTGATGCTTGTCGTATCTGGCGCAAAACGCTTGATAAGCGATGCCACTTTGCGCGGCTGGTCGGCCACCAGACCGAACGCCTGTTTCGACTGGTAGTCACGCTCCGATGCTTGGGCATATAGCACTTTGCCATTGTCATCGACCAGCGCCAACGCATTGTCGTGTCCTGTGCAAGAAATGCCTAAATACATAGTGTCTCCTTCAGTGGCCCGTAACTGTTTTTGTGGGCCAAGTTATTAATATTCTGCGACGGCTAACGCCTTCAAACCGTGCTCTTGAGCCAGAGCATTGAGATATCCCAGCTCCTTATCGGTCAAAGGAATGCCTTGTTCAATACGTTGCGCTTTGGTGCGCCATTCACGATCGCCGGCGACCTCAATCGGCTTATCCCCTGAGGTTTTGCCAGCGCGAATGTTACTCATCAACTGGGTCAGGTTTTGCGCAAAGGTCGAAGGACAGGTGAACGCTTCAATATTCAGCGCCATCATCCAAAAACCGACATGGCGCGGCTTATCAAACGGCTTTTCATAAAGGTGCGACATATCCTTATCCAAAGGACAATTGTTCAAAAGCCCAGCCATAATGCCTACCATCATGCCTAATCCCTGTCCTTTATAACCGCCGAGCGGCGCCAACGCGCCTATCTCATCGACCGCCTGTGGTGTCGATTGGTCATCGGCCAACCAATCGCTATCGATGGCCTGACCTTTGTCCAGTGCCCGTGCCACCTTAGAAAACGATACTTGGCTGGTGGCCATATCAAGGCAAAACAATTGGCCATCACTGCCTTTGGCGGCAAAACTGATTGGGTTGGTGCCCAGCTGCTTCTCCAAGCCGTTATGCGGGGCAACCAAAGCGTCGGCATTGCTCATACAAAGCCCGATCATCCCTTGCTCGGCAGCCGCTAAAGTGAAATTGGACGCGGCGCCAAAATGATTGGCATTGCGCACCGAGACTATCCCCACCCCCAGCTTACGGGCCTGTTCAACGGCATGTTCCATCGCCGCAAATCCGGCAACCAAACCGGGGGCTTGGTCCGCATCGAGCTGGGTTATCGCCAAAAACGATTGGTTAAAATTCAGCGCCGGGCTTATCTTCGCCCTGCCCCCTTTCAGCTCAGCCAAGTAGGTCGGCAACAGCCGAATGCCGTGGGAATCGACGCCACGCAAACTCGGTTCGACCAATCCGTCAATCATCCATTGGCGATGGCGCTCACTTAAGTCGAGCCTAACCAGTACCCGCTCAAGCAGCTGCCGCAACTCGGTGTGTTGAACCCACTTCATCATAGCGCTCCTTGGTGCGACAAGCGCGCAGCGACGTAACCGCCAAATTGTTCGATGCCTTGGCTGATCTGTGTCCCATCGACATAGCTAAACGACAGTCTCACTTGATGGTTATGACTGTCATCAAAGGCAAAAAATGCCATCGGCACAACAATCACGCCAAAATCTTCAGCGCAGCGCATAGCATCGTCACCACTGAACTCAAACGGCAAATCGATGGTCAGAAAAAATCCGCCCTCAGGACGATTGAATCGCACCGAACCATCGGCCAACAACGGCGCGAATACACGTTCCAGCTCGCCTACCATCAACTCAAGGTTGTGCCCGTAGCTGCGGCGCAGCGGTTCGATGGCCGCCTTGAGTGAGCAATCGTGCGCCAACAACAGGCCGCCAACCATGGCCTGCGCCAATTGGCTGGTATTGACACTGATAAGGCTTTTTACCTGAGACATCACATCCACCAAGGCACCGGGTCGCCCTGCAATCGCGACCTTTTGGTCAACCACCAGATAACCGACTCTCAAGGCAGGACATAAGGTCTTGGCGAAAGTGCCGATGTAGAGCACCACCGCTCGGCTGTCTAACGACTTAAGGGTTGGCAAAGCCTCGCCGCGATATCTGAATAGACCATAAGGATTGTCTTCAATCACCAACAATTGCTGGCGGTAACAAAAATCAAGCAGCTGCTGACGACGTTCAAGGGCCATCGAACTGCCGACAGGGTTGTTGAAGTCCGGGATCACGTACAAGGCTTTTGGTGTTTGCCCGCGCGCAATTATCTCAGCGGTTTTAGTTGTAATATCTGCAATACAAGGACCTTGTTCATCGCTTTTTACAACGGCAATATCAATGCCGTAGATCTGTGCAAGACCCGTGATGCCGATATAGGTCGGGCTGGTCACCAACAGCACATCCTTACCGGGACGAAACAGCGCGCTCAAACACAGCGCCATCGCCTCTTGCGCGCCGTTGGTGATAACAATATTGTCACTGGCAACGGCGATGTTCTCATCTTTTTGCAAACTGGCACTGACCAACGTCTGAATAATGCCGCTGGTACGGCCATACTGACACAAGCGCTTGGCCACCTCAGCGACGTCTTTTCCTTGCTGCTGAGCTAGATACTGGGCAAAACGACCAGCCCCTTGGGTGATCTGCTCAAGATCATAAAACTGTTCGTTTGGCCTGCCAGAAGCAAAGGAAATGGCTTGTGGAAAACGCTCGACCACCTCATTGAGGTAGTTCATCACATCTAAACGGTGACTTTGTGCAAACGCCAAGTCCGTTATGGTCATCACTTCATTGGTACTATCTGTCATGCCATATCTGCCGCTTCGAGTTGATTGAACAGATCCTGCACACTGGACTCGGCAAACCCGTCGTTATCGACGCGTTCAATCAGTTCAACCATCATGCCTGAATTGCGGTTGCGGGTAGAGAATATTTGATTGAGTCCCGGGCCCCTTATGATATCGGTAGCAAACTCAAGTCCTTTGTCGCGCAATTGCGCAACCGCCGTTTCTAAACATTTGACTTCCAGCGCGACATGCTGCACGCCGGGACCATATTGTTCGATAAACCGGCTCACCTGTGAGTTGGCTTCGGTGCCTTGGATCAGCACAAATGTAAAATCACCACTGCCAAGTACCGCCGAGATCATACCGGTTTGACTGCCCCGAGTTTCTCTACGCTCTATCAGCTTAAATCCAAGCACATCACGGTAGAATAATATGCCCTGCTCCAGCGCTTTTACCGCAATGGCGATATGGTCTATGCGCTCATAAGCGAGCGATTGCATATCCAATTGTTCCAATACATTCATTTTTAATGCTTTCCTATTTGTTACCAGATAACCCGCGACTGACTGGCATGGCGATTGGCGCGAGATTTACGAATATCCCGGGCAATATTCAGCCTTTTAAGCCAGCGGTCGGTGCCGTCGAAGCGCGCTTTAAATGCGTTGCGGCCATGTACGACCGTTTGATTGTCAACGATGGCGATATCTCCTGCCTGTAGTGTCACCCCTTGAATATTACGGTCGATTGAAGCACATAAGGCGTCTAGCGCTTGTTGTGCCTCGGGGTCGTGCTGGGTCGGCTCCATAAAATAAGGGTCAAGGCACATATAAGGCCGGGCCGGATCGCCAAATAACACCGCCTGTTTGGTGAGTCCCCGCGGATTGTCGTAATAATCCTCATTGTTGACCGCTGTGGCGGCATTTTTCGATTTATGCGAATTGTCGGGATTGATGACAAAACGTGGCTCAAACAACACTTTGATCTGCGCCTCGCTCAGCTCACTGGTATCCGGTCTCGATACCGTTGTCTGAACCTGATCGTCATTGCGCAGGCACATCAACATCAAATAGTCGGCAGAATACGGGTGAAAAGCATCCTCAGTGTGCCACCAGATGGTTTGCTCACTGCCGGTACCAATCTGCTCGTACTCGTCACCCTTGATAGGCAAGACATCGTGGATCACCCGCCCCTGCTGCTGGGTTTTCCAGCCAAACGCATCGCCAAGCAACGCACTGACAATCAACATCATCGCTCGTTCATGACGCGTTCTTTCGGCATCTTCATTGTGTACCCAGTGACTCGGGGTGTGACCGATGCGGCGGCTATCTACCGGAAAGCCACTGATGATGCAAACGCCATCATCAGGCTCATGAATTCGAAATTCGTGGACAAAGACACGTAACCGCTTGGGCAATTCATGGGCGTAGAGAAACGCATTGTGTAAAAACTGCTCTTCTTCAAAACACGGATAGCGCTTATCGACATCTTCAAGCAACTGCCGGATCTCGGCTATCTCCGCTTCGCTTAGATGCAGGCGGATCATAACTGGCGACTCCGACAGTACTCGGCATGTGCCGCTTCCAGCCGCTTGAGTCCCTCTTGCAATTTTGCGGTATTGTTGCCGAAGCTCACTCTGGCATAACCCTCGCGGTTAAAACAGGTGCCTGGCACCAGCAATAAACCATAATTGTCCAGCAAGAATGTACAAAAATCGACAATATCTGTTACGCCGTCAAACTGTACAAAACCGGTCACTCCACCACGGGGCAGCACCCACTTGACCCGGCCTTGTTGTGATTCGATCCAGTCGCTTAATAACTTGCGATTGGTTTTGGCTTGCGCCAAACGGTTGCCTATGACCACATCGGCATTTTCAACCACCTTAAGGGCGATATATTCCACCAAAGGCCCTAAGAATAAGGTGGTGTAATCTTTCAATATGATACAGCGCTGGAGTACCTCTTGCGGCGCTACCGCCCAGCCGAAACGCAAGCCCGGCAAACCAAAGGCTTTAGAAAATGTGCCAAATGAAATGCCTTTGTCATAAAGTGTGGTCACCTCAGGCAACGGCGCTTCGTCGTAACACAGATGAGTAAAAGAGGCATCCCACAACAGATAGGCATCGGCTTGTTTGGCCAGTTCGATAATACGGCGTTGCTGCTGCGGGCTGACCGATGTACCGGTGGGGTTGTGTGGCAAGTTGACGATCACCGCTTTGGTTTTATCGCTGATAAGCTCAGCCAAAGTATCAATATTGGCATTGAAATCATTATCAAACTCCAACGACCAGCGTTTGACGACACATCCTTTGGCACCAACGATATTGACCAACGAGTGATACCCGGGGTCGATAACCACCACTTCATCTCCGGCGCCGAGCAAGGCTTCGACAATCAAGAAAATCGCCTCACTGCCGCCATTGGCCACCATCACCTTCTCGGCATTGCCGTCACCAAACTTATCGGCGAGGGCCTGACGCAGCTTGGGCTCACCTAAAGAGGCACTGTCATTAAACACGATGGCATCGAGTGCTTCATTGGTTATACCGATAAGCTCACGCAACTGCCCAAGAGAAAAGTCTTCGACACCCGAGCCGCTGATATCTATCTCGGCATTGAAATATTGCTCCCGATACCAATCTTCTAACGGTGCCGGTGGTAACGTGTCCGCCATCGGGGCGTATCCTTGCTGTGCTGCTTCAATCTTAGTCATAGATTGCCTCCTCATAAGTTGATGATTTTGTAGCCGTACAGGCGTTCGGCGGGGATACCGTCGTTGCTGCAAGCGTCAATCAGCTTGTCAGACTCGATAATAGGCTCCGACGCTGCCGAGTATTCAATACTGGAAATAAATGACAACCAAGGCTCAGCGCCCATGGCATAAACGCACACTTGCTTGGGATTGAACTGTTTAACCATGTGCATTCCCCGTTCGCAGTTCGAGCCATTGAGTCTACGTGAGCGATCCATTTTGCGGCTGACCGGATGGGTAAACAGCGGTCCGTACAACCATGACATCGGCGCGCCTTCGCATTCCATGCCGATAAACAGAATATCGATATCGCCTAAGCGATTATGAATATGTCGATACATGGCCGGTTCTAAGTTGTTGGAGTCGGCCACACACAAAATGGACTTGTTGAGCAATTCGACATGAAAAGCCAACTTACTTTTGATGTGTAGGTCGCCATGCTCACCTAAAAACGGCAAGCCGGTAATGCGGCCACCAGCCACCTCGATAGACTCCATCTCATCGATTTCGATTACCGAGTTAAAGCCGAGTTTTTGCAACATCAAACGAATGCTGGGATCTTGTAATTGACCACCACTATTGCGTGGCGTAACCCAGTGTTTGACCTTATGGCGCAACTGCAACATAGACTCGAACATGATGTGATCTTGGTGATTGTGAGTGAACAGCACATAATCGATTTCATCGGGCAAGTCTTGATAGGAGAAGCGTTCAACGCCATCCTCAACGGCATAACTGATCACCGGATCGGTCAAAATGGTGACGTCTTTGGTCTCAATCAGTACCGTTGCGTGACCGAAGTAGCGGATTTGCACCCCTTCCCCGTTAAAATTGCGCTTAGGATTGCGTTTTGGCGCGTCACAGGTGAAGAAGGATTTAACCAATGCTTGCTTTTGTTCGGTTAACCCCTCAAACGAGATAAGTTCAGCGATTTCATCCCAAGGCGCCGGTTTTTCTACCAATTCAAACAAACGGTCGATACGGCGATCGGCGAATTCAATCGGCAAATGTACGCTTTGCTGTGATTCCATGCGCGGCGTGCTCAATACAAACGGTCTGTCGTCACCTTCAAGTAAACTCAAACTGAGTGACTGCAATTGCGGCATGTAGTAATCAGGGTTGTCGTAAAGCAAGGCTTCAATTAAGCGAAATGACGCCTTGTTGTTAAGGTCATAAGCCAATTCGACATAACCTTTTAGCCCCTCAGGTACATATTGATAAAGGTCGTTAAGCACCATGCCATCGGCCTTTTCATCCAACATTTTTTGCAGCTGATGGATCATATCGCTCAGCGCCAAACGGTTTTTCTGCTCAGACTCAATACTATCGATGTAATCTTGTACCGGTGTCACGTCACCTTGATAGTCCATAAAGGCGCCGCCTTTAAGGCCCCCTTTTTTCGCACTGCCGGCATGAATTTTGGGATTTTTAACAAAGGAGTTCAAGATCCGCAAGTGATGGGTGTTGGTGATCATCGCACTGGTGGCAGGCGAGATCAGCATCGGCCAAGCATACCAGCGGTTAAACAAGGGTTCGGCTTGAATATTGGGTTTTAAATAATACAAATTTTCGCTCATCTGTGATTTCAATCTTTCTCTATTTTTTAAACTTACAGGGCCGTTATCACAACGGTCCCGATTCATGTATTAGGGTTTGATGGCCGCTATCCAGTGCGTTAACGCCGACACCAATGTGTCGATATAAGGCGCGCTTAGCATGCTGAAATGGTCGCCCTCGAGCCATTGCAATTGACTGATCCCCAACTGCTGATAGTAATTTTGCAGCTTGTGTTTATCGCCACTGACCTCTTTGGCGAGCAACACACTAACCTCAGCCTGACACTCGCCACTGCAACGATAGCTATTGGCCATATCCAGTTGCGCCTGAAGGACATCGATAAAGTTCTGCACCAGCTGACGATTGTCACCTTGGGGTAACAGATCCGCTTCGACCAATTGCTGGGAAACCGCCTCAAGATCATCTGCTAGAACCTGACCTATCACAGGTTCGAGCCACTGTCGCGCGCTTTGCCCTTGGCTTTGCGCCCAAGGCATATCCAACATACTGTCAAGCAATAGCACATGTACTTGATGACCCAAGTCACTCAGCACATTGGCCATTTCAAATGCGACGGCGCCGCCGAAAGAATGACCGGCGAGGTAATATGGGCCTTGGGGCTGGTCGGTCAACAACACCTCAACGTAATCGTTGACCATGGTTGCCATATCGAGGTGAGGCTGTTCATCTGTGCCCAAACCTTTGGTGGCGAACAACTTAACCTCGACGGTATCGGCCAATCCCTTAGCCAACAGCTGATAAGCAGAAGCCGCCATGCCCGCGCCCGGCAGCAAGTAAAGCGCACGAGTCTGGGTCGAAGGCGCAAGGCTTACCAATCGCTGCTGGTGGTCAGTAGCAGGCGAGGCAATGTGCCCGGCCAATTGGGCTAACGTCGGATAGCGAAACAGGTCGGCGACAGCCAACTTAACGCCCATCTTATTGGCCACTTGCGCCACCAAAGAAACGCTCAGCAAAGAATGTCCGCCTAAATCAAAGAAGTTGGCATTCATCGAGATCTGCTCAAGCGGACAACGCAATACCTCGGCCCAGATCGCGGCGAGTTGTTGCGAGACACTATCATCAGGCAACTTGTCAAGTGCCACATCCAGCATCGGCACAGGCAACTTGTCTTTGTCGATTTTACCGACAGCCGTCAGTGGCCATTGGTCAATCAACACCACCTGATCAGGCACCATGTATGCGGCCAACCGACCGGCTAGCGCCGCTTTAATTTGTCTAGCATCTACCTCGGCAGAGATTTGAGGTTTAACCCAAGCCACCAAGCGATCACCTAGCAAACCGACCAACGCACTGTCGAGTGCCGGCAATTGCGTTAGATGCGCTTCAATTTCGCCCGGTTCGATTCTAAACCCTCGGTGCTTGAGCTGGTTATCCATCCGGCCGATAAACACCAAACGGCCATCGTTGCATTTTCTGACAAGATCCCCTGAACGATAGAAGCGTTTGAGTTGGCCTTGGGCATCTGACAGTTCAACAAATTGCGCTTGAGTTTGTTGTTCAAGACCCAAATATCCTTGCGCCACTGCCGGACCACCAATATACAATTGACCACAAACGCCATCGGGCACACATTGCCCGTGACTGTCCATAATACGCAGCTCATAACCGGGCAACGCTTTGCCGATAGCAACATATCCTGCGGATACATCACTTAAATCGCAGTGGTAAAGGCTCACATCCAAAGCCGTTGCCACCACGCAAGTTTCAGTTGGGCCATAAGTATTGAACAAACGAACCGCTTTATCAGCTGCGCCAGCGGCCTTTTGCCAATTGCTCAGCGCCGCACAGCGCATTGCCTCACCACCGGTGATCAGCGTATGAAGCGTTGTCTCCCGTAGAAACTCCGCCAAACGCGGCTCAGCACACAGTACATGCCAATAGGCAGTAGGCACAGTTGCGATATCAATGCGTTTTTGCGCGACGAATTGCCAGAAGTCCTCGCCGGACAAAGTGCCCTGCATTTGCGGTTTGAACACCAAAGTCCCGCCGCTAAGCAATGATAAAGTCAGCTCTTCGATATAGATATCAAATGACAAGGCAGCAAACTGCATCACCCGCGCGCCCGGCGCCAGATCATAGCTGACCATTGCGCCCTGACGATAAGCCAACCAGTTTTGCTGACTGACCAAAACGCCTTTGGGCTTACCGCTAGAGCCTGAGGTGTACATCAGGTACGCCAATGTCTCAGGCGCACTTGCAACAGCCAAGTTCGCCGTCGGCATATTGTTGATGACAGTTTGATTGGATGGGCACATCACATCAAGCAGAACAACCTCACCGAGTGTTTGTTGCATAGAGCTATCGGCAATGACATGACTCATACCACTGTCTACCACCATATGTAATAGCCGCGACTGCGGGTATTTGGGGTCGAGTGGCACCATGGCGACACCCGCTTTTTGCCCTGCCAGTATCGCCACCACCTGCTCAATGCCGGGAGACAAACACACACCAAGCGGCTTATTGCGGTCTATCCCCTGTTGCATCAGCCAATGAGCCAGTTGATTGGCACGGCAATTGAGCACTTGGTAACTCAGTTGCCGCTCTCCATCTTCCACCGCGATCTGTGTGGCAAACTGTTGGGCGTTGGCCTCAAACAGCGCAGCAATACTGTCGTGCGCCGTTGCCGGTGCTTGGCAATATTCTAACGCTTTGGGCTGTGGCTCGATTTGAATATCATAGACAGGCTGTGCAATATTCCTCACCATGCCAGCGAGCAGCGCGCAGAGGCTTTGTGACATTCGTTCAATCGTCTGGGCATCGAACAGCGCACAATCATACTCGATGCTGCCAACCAAACCCTGTGGCTGCTCAACAATATTAAAGGTCAAATCGTACATTGCCTGAGTCTCACCCGAGACTAAAGGCGCAACCGAACAATCGGCCAACTCGCTTGAGGGGGCCTGATTGTTGTTCATATTCAACATGACTTGGAACAGCGGATGATGAGCGCCGCGAACCGGATTCAATTGCTCGACCAACAAATCAAACGGCACTTGTTGGTGCGACTGCGCGGCGATATTGACGTCTTTGACCTGTTCCAACAGTGCCGAAAACGACAAATTATCTGCACAATCGACCCGTAACACTAAGGTGTTGACGAACAAACCGACCAAGTTATCCAATTGCGGATCTAAGCGGTTGGCCACCGGTGTGCCAAGCACAATATCAGACTCGCCCGACCAACGCGCCAACAGTACACATAACGCCGCGTGTAACACCATGAACACCGTGCTATCGGTCTCTTTTGCCAGCGCTTTGACCCCATCGCCCGTTTGTGCATCGATAGCGATCGGGCAACGCCCAGCTTTGCCTGCGCCATGACCGCTTCTTGCATGGTCAAGAGGAATTGCGTGATGTGCCGGTAAACCAGCTAAATGCCCCATCCAATATTTAAATGCGTCACTGCCCTGTCCGTTTGACTCAAGTAGCGAGGTTTGCCACAGGGCATAATCGCGATATTGTAATCTTATCGGTTCAAGTAAGGCGCTACGGTTTTCCAGTGCCGCCTGATATAAGCGTCCAAAATCGTTGATCAGAACCCCTGCCGACCATCCATCGGTGGCGATATGATGTAAGACAAATTGCAACACCCCTTGATTGTCGGCCAGTTGCAACCACTGGGCGCGGAGCATCAAATCAGCCGACAGGTCAAACAGTTGCTCGGCACCTTGCTCAAGCAATTGCGCCGTTTGGATATGACGTTGTTCACCTTCAATGGCACGTAAGTCGTGACGCTTCAAGTCAAACGCCACACTTGGTAAAAGTTGCTGTTGCAGCTCGCCATTGATTGAGTGATAGCTGGTACGTAAGGTTTGGTGACGGGCGATCAACGCTTCAAACGCTTTTTGCGCGGCATCGACGTTAAATTTGCCGTCGATTGCCAAGTTCGATACCTGATGGAACTGGGTGCTTCGCGGCTGCAACTGTTGCACAAACCACACGCGGCGCTGGGCGTAAGATAATGGCGCACTGTCATCATCTGAGCACAGTGCTTCAATCTTGACCTTCAGCGCGCTCTTGCCCTGTCTGTCGATGCGCAGCGCCAGATCTTTTAATGTCGGCGTGCTAAAGATATCCTTTACAAACAGTTGGCACTCAAAAGCTTGCGCAATTTCGGCGATAAGACGGATCAACATCAACGAATGACCACCAAGCTCGAAGAAATTCGCCGCTCGGCTTATCGCTTGAATATCGCAGCCAAACAACTTCGCCCAAATTTGCGCCAACTTCTGCTCAGTCTTGCCGATAGGCCCATCACCAGCACCGGTTGCAGCGATAACCTCAGGCAGCGGCAGCGCGCCAATATCGACTTTACCATTAATGGTCATCGGCAAACGCGCCAAGGTCACAACCGCATCTGGCAGCAAATAGTGCGGCAATTGCAGCCCAAGGTCTGCTTTTAACTCACTCGCCCAATCATGGTGCCGATGACGCTCACCACAGGCATAGGCCACCAAGACCTCATTGCCACCGGGCAAGGTTTTGAGGCAAACAGTCGCTTCGTTGACGTCAGGCAACTGCTGTAACTGATAGGCTATCTCATCAGGCTCGATACGATAGCCACGCAGTTTGATCTGAGCATCGTTGCGTCCGACATAGGCCAATACGCCCTCGGGCAACCATTTGACCAAGTCGCCGGTGCGATAGCAGCGCTCGGCTATCCCCTCAATTTGACCTGGAGCAATAAAGGCTTGAGCGTTAAGGTCTTCTCGGTTGATATAACCGATGGCCACACCTTTGCCACTGATATACAACTCGCCGACTTCACCGATCTTGGCCGCAAGTCCTTTCTCGTTTCGCACATGCAATTGCACGTTGGGCAATGGACGACCAATGTTGCTGACGTCATGTTCACCGATAACCCCATAACTGCTGTCAACGGTACATTCGGTCGGACCATAGAGGTTTAAACCGAAACCGCCGAACTCGCCATAGACATTGCTGAGCGCTTGCCATAGGTGCTCGCTGATCTTCTCGCCGCCGATCAGTAAGTTAGGCAAATCTTGCGGTTGCGCTTTGTATTGAGTCAGCAAGCTTGCCGCCATCGTCGGCGTACAATCGATAACCTCAATGTGATGCTGCGCAACAAACGCTTGGAACAGCGCAGGATCCTGTCGGACATTGCCATCTGGCAAATACAAGCTTGCACCAAATGGCAGTTGGCTGAGGGCTTGAATCGATGCGTCAAATACGCTGGCGGCGTTCCACGCCCAGCGATAAGGCCGAGTAAGCCCATTATCTTGCAGTATCTCGGCCAAACCAAAGGCCAGATTCAACAAGTTTTGATGGCTGACCTTAACCCCTTTCGGCACACCGGTTGAGCCTGAGGTGTAAATCACATAAGCCACTTGCGATAAGTTGACATCAACTAGCGGCGCGGCTTTTTCAGGGGCATCTGTCGGCAACTCGTCTAGCAAGTAGGTTTGCTTGCCATCCAGTGGTAAATCGGCCGCGATGGATGCCAACGTCATCACTTTGTCGGCGCCGGCATCGTCCAACATAAATTGCAGGCGGACATTAGGCTGCGCGGCATCGATCGGCAACCAAGCACCACCGGCTTTCAAGACGGCCAATATGCCAACCAACAATTCGCTTTGGCGGCCACAGGCAATGGCCACTATCTCGCCGGGTTTGATGCCATCGTCAAGCAGTCGATGGGCGACGGCATTGGCTCGGCGCTGTAATTGTGCAAAGGTCAATTGTTGCTGTGAGCACACAATGGCCACTTGGTCGCCATGCGCCTCGGCGTATTGTGCAATCAACTCAGGCAATGACTTGGCGTCATCAAATGCTTTGACGTTTTGACACCATTGTTGTTTTGGCGCGACATCGGCACAGGCTATACGGCTATCTTGCAACAAAGGCATCATCACAGTATCGACAGCGCTGTGCGCGCTATCGCCATGACTGGCCATATGTTGCAACACGCTGCTATAACACTTCACCATCAAGCGTGCACTTTGACGGCAATAATGTGCGGCGGAAAAACGCAATGACGCCACCAACTCACCACCTTTGATGGAAAACGTACAGGTCAAAGGAATGCCGGTTTGTGTCGAGCCGCCCCGCTGCACCTGAGACTGCTCGACCATCTCGCCAATATCGTCTAACACGTGAAAATCGGTGTAGTTGAACATCACATGAGAAAAATCGACGCCACCGGCCAGTTCATTGATCTTGGCCAACGGAAAATAGCGGTGCGTGTAAATGTCTTGCTCATGCTGACGCACCTGTTTCACCAAAGCCGGCCAATCGCAATCGACAAATTTAACCCTGAGCGGCAAGGTATTGAGAAACAGCCCCAACACTTTTTCGCCGTCTTGCGCGCTCACACGGCCATTGGTCACCACCGTAGCGGTAACATCATCGCTGTCACACAATAGCGACAACGCCTTATAGTGCGCGGCCAAGAATATCGTTTTGAGCGGCACACTGGCCTTTTTAGCCAAACTTTGCAATGCCGAAAATGCCTGTTCACTCACCGCAATGGGCATATCGAACTCTACTTGATCGACACTGCGCTCAGCTCCTTCAGCCCTAGCCAACCGAGGCAAAGCAACGCCTTTGTTTCCCAACATTTGTTGCTGCCAGAACTGTCGATGCTCATCACTGCTTAGCGCCTTATATTCCTCGGCAATAAAGTCGCGATAATGGGATTTTAGCGGTACATCGATATAGCGTTGTCCCGCCAGTTTCGCCTCGGCGCGATTGACCAGTTCGGTCATTAACGACGCTTCGCTCCATCCATCTAAAATGGCATGATGGAAACTCAAGCTAAATTGAAAGCTTCGCTCAGACAGGGTATGCAATTGAGCACGCCACAACGGCCCACCTTGCCAGTCATAGGCTTTGGTCTTTTCTTTATCCAGCCAACGTTGCAAAAACTGCTGTTGCGCACGACCATCGAGATGACTGATGTCTTCAACCGCAATTGACACCGGATAGTGCGCCAACACTTGCTGCATCGGGCAGGAAAATGCCACCAAGTTAAATTGGGTGCGAAAGATCTCATGTTTATCGACCAACGCCTGCAAAACCTCGGTCAGCAGCTCTGCCGAATAGGCGCGTTTGACTTGGTAGGTGATCACATCATGGTAATTGGCAGAATCGGCATTGAGATAGCTGTGATAGAGCATCCCCTGTTGCATATGACTTAGCGGATACATATCGACGAACCGGCCTGCGAACTGCTGCTCCAGCAATTGGCGATCCGCTTCATTCAATAGGGCAAAAGGCGCGATGCCGCCAGCGACGTCTTCGCCGGATACCGCATTGAGCTGCCCGGCCAAAGCGGTAAAATCAGCCAATTTAAACAGTGCATCCATTTCAAAATCCCAACCGCACTTTTGCAGTTGCGCTTTGAGCATAATGGCCGACATCGAATCGCCGCCGCACTCGAAAAAGTTGTCACTGGCACTAAGTCTGTTGACCTTGAGTACCTGCTTGGCAACCCTGCCGAGCGCGCTGAGCTTAACATCGTCGCTATCGCACATATCCGGTCCGCTATCTTCTGCCTGCTCTTGTGGCAGCGGCAAGGCCGCGACATCGACCTTACCATTGGTGTTAAGCGGTAGCTGCGCCAGCTCGACAAACAATTGTGGCACCATGTAACTCGGTAGCGACGAACGCAGTAGGGACTTGAGCGTTTGGCTTTGGCCTTCACCCACCCAATAGGCCACCAAGCGTTCGCCTTGAGGCATAGATTTAACGGTAACAAATGCCTGTTTGACACCATCGAATCGGGCCAATGCATGGCTGATGGCCTCCAGTTCGATGCGGTGGCCGTTTAATTTCACCTGAGAATCGACGCGCCCAACATAGGCCAGATCGCCATCCGGCAACCAACGCACCAAATCGCCGGTTTTATAGATCTTGTCCTGTTCATCCCAGCCGAAAGGATCGGCAATAAAAGCCGCGTCGGTGAGCTCTTGTTGATGCAGATAGCCTTGCGCCAAGCCTTCTCCGCCGATATACAGCTCCCCTATTGCTCCGGGGGCGACCAGTTGCAGCGCTTGATTGAGCACGTAACAGCGGGTCTGCGCGATCGGCTTGCCGATTGGGATCTCCTGATGCTTGTTCACGGCTTCATCTATGGCAAAAATGGTGGCAAAGGTGGTGGTTTCTGTCGGCCCATAAGCGTTGTATAGCTTGAGCTGCGGGTATTGCTCAAGCGCCATCTCAACATGACGCTTACTGGCTTTTTCACCGCCAAATATGATTTGCTTTAGGCTTTGCGGCAGTTGCGGATACAGATCAACCAAAGAGTTGAACAGCACAGTGGTCAGCCATAAAGTAGATACTTGATGTTGTTCGATAACCTCGAACAAAGTCGCTATCTCAATTCGCGGCGCCGGATAGATCACCAATCGGGCGCCATTTAGTAACGCCCCCCAGATTTCAAATGTCGCCGCATCGAAGATCACAGGCGCCGCCTGTAACAACACATGCTCAGGACCGGTGGCGATATAGTCTGGTTGATGACAAACCCTAACCACCCCTTGATGACAGGCAACGACACCTTTAGGCGTACCGGTTGAACCTGAAGTGTACATGATATAACAAGGTGCCGTTGGCTCAACTGCCACCTCTGGCGAGTCTTCAGGTGCTTGTGCTATCTCATCTTCGTCTTCTTCCCACACCACCAGTTCGATGTAATTGATTGAGTGTGCGGGCAATTCATCGAGGGTATCTTCATCGCTGATCAGCAATTGCAGGCCACTGTTTTCAATCAACAACTCAGTGCGCTCATGGGGCCACTGGGCGTCAATTGGCAGATAAACGCCGCCGACTTTCAATACCGCCAACAAACTAACGACAAGCTCGCAACGACGGGGCAGGCAGATACCAATGATATCTCCCGGCTCAGCACCTCGCTCGAGCAACACATGGGCCAGCTGATTGGCTTGAGTGTCCAGTTGCCCATAACTCATTTGCTCGTCATCATAAACCAAGGCCAGCGCCTGTGGGTCGCGCTCAACTTGTGCGGCAAAAGCGTCGATAATGCTGAGCGACGCTTTATGCTCATCGACTTCAACGCCCTGCCCCCAACTGAGTAGCGTCTCTTGCACCCTGGCATCCGGCATCAATTGCCCTACGGTAAGATCACTTTGTTCAAGGCTGTAGTCCAACACCGTTTGCCACAATTGCGCGAACGATTCGATGGTGGCAGCGCTAAACAAATCGGTGCTGTAGTTTATCAATGCATACAGCCCATCGCTGTGCTGGGCAAAACTCATAGACAGGTCGTATAACGCTATCTCGCTGCCCACTCCCCATCTTTGCGCGCTCATGCCTTGCTCGGCGACCATTTCATTTTGCTGCTGTTGACCGACATCTTGGTTGTTCATCAAAAAATGCGCTTGGAACAAAGCACTTTGACTGCGATCGGCACCGGGGCACAACTGTTTAACCAAATGATGATAAGACACCCTTTGATTATCGATAGCCTGCAATAGCTGTTGTTGTTCGTTGCGGACCACCGCGTCTATCGAGTCATCACTGCACCAATTGCTGCGAACCACCATAAGATTGGCAAAAAAGCCCACCATCGACGTCACCTCGGCCATATCGCGATTGGCCGACGAAACGGCAACGCTGATGTCCTGCTTCCCGGCAAACAGACCAAGGGCAATCTTATAGATCGCCAAATAAAAGGCCGATTCGGTGATCCGTCTGCTGTGACAAAACGACACGACCGCCTGTTGACGCGCAGCGTCGATGGCTAGGCTGACCGTGGCCCCTTTGTGACTGGGCTGCTGTGGCCTGACCTTATCGCTAGGAAAGTCCAACGCAGGCGCATCGTGCAATTGTTGCTGCCAATAATCCATCGATTGTTGCCACACCGGCAGGTTCATTTGCGCCTTTTCCCACGCCGCATAGTCGCTGTATTGCACCTCAAGCGCTGGCAAATGGGCCGCTTTACCGTCAGCTTGGTAAAGTGCCAACAGATCTCTGGCCAGCAGTTGCAACGACCAGCCGTCGGTAATGATATGGTGGATCACCATCGCCACAACGGCCCGGGTTGTGCTCAATTGAAACAAAAACACCTTAAACAAAGGTCCCACGCTCAAATCAAAAGGTTGTTGCAGACCTTGCTCGATAAAGCGTTTTTGCGCCTGCTCCTCGGCCTCATCCCCTTGGGCAGTTAAATCTTCATAGTAAAACGGCAAGTCAACGGTCTTTTCAATACACTGAAAGGCTTGCTCGTTATTGCCCTCAAAGTGGGTGCGTAGCGCTTCATGGCGCTCGACCAAAAGCGCCAAAGCGCCCTCAAGCCGGTCTTTATCCAGCGCCCCTTCAAGTTCAAAGGCAAAGGGCATGTTATACAGCGTGCTTTGACTATCGAGCTGATAGTGAAACCATAAACGCTCTTGGGCGCTCGAAAGCGGTGCTGTGCTCAGCCCAAGTCGGCTCAGTCCAGTGTGCGCAGGCGTTTTGGTGTTACTGTTACCCTGTTTTTGCTTAAGTCGCGCGAACAGCGATGCGGCGCGGCTTTTGTTGTCGGCGGTGACTGTGTCGGTCATTTTCGTCAAACTCATTTGGTTAAATTCACTTAAGCCATTTCGGCTTCTAAGGCATCCATTAAACGCTCTGCAAGCGGCTCGGGCATATCGGCCAAGCACTGCTCAAAGGCTTCGGCATCCTCGATAGCCAATAGCTGGCGCTTAACCAACTCAAAGCCCAAGGCGGCAAAATCGGCAGCGCTAAACAGCTGCTGCAACGGCAATTCGACACCGGTGTGCGCGTTGATTTGGGCTATCAAACCGACGCCGGTCAATGAATTACCACCCAAAGCAAAGAAGTTGTCGCTTGAGCCGACCTGTTGGGACGGCAATTCCAACACCTCGGCTGCCAAGGCGCATATTAAACGTTCGGCGTCTGTAGCAGGTGCGGTATACGCCACACTCAAATCCAGCTGAGCAACCTTTTGTGACAGCGCATTTCGGTCAACCTTGCCGCTTATCAGCTGTGGTAACTCGACCAGTTCAAGCCACTTTTGCGGCTGGGCGTAATGGGGTAAATGATGCTGGGCATGGGCTTTGAGCTGAGGCAACAGCATTTCGTCATCCTTTGAGTTGGCGACATAACAGGCCACCAAAGGCTTGTCTGCAACATTGACTAAAGCCACGGCATCTAGCAGGCCGCTGTCATTTAAAATACTTTCGACTTCGGTCAAATCGATGCGGTAGCCGCTGCGTTTAACCTGCTCATCGCGACGGCCGACAAAGCGTAAATGGCCTTGGTTATCCCACTTCACCCAATCCCCCGTGCGGTAAAGCACGCCCGCTTGGGCCAGTTCTGTGCTGCTAGTAAAGCGTTCAGCGGTCAATTGCGCCTGATTGCGATAACCACAGGCTAAGCCCGCGCCTGCCAAACAAAGCTCGCCAACAACCCCCACAGGCACCGGCCTTTCACAGCTATCAACAACATAAGCTTGGGTATTGACTACCGGTCGGCCGATGTTCGCGTGCGAATGCTCATCTATACGGCAGTAACAGGCATTGATGGTTGCTTCGGTCGGGCCATAGGCGTTGATAGCCCGTCGGTTATTTTGATGACAATAGTCGCTTATCTGTTGCCACAGATTTTGGTCAATGGCTTCACCACCGACAATCAAGGCAGGCTTAACCTGTTGCAGCCGCTCAGATTTCAGCACTGCGCGCATCAACGTTGGGGTGCCGTTGAGCACGGGTAACTGATGCTCAGCACATAGTGCCAATAACTGCTCTGGCGATTTCGCCGCCAACGCAGAGGCAACCACCAGTTTCATGCCCATAGCCAAGGCCAACAAACCTTTGACTGACGGGTCAAATGCCATCGAGCTTGATAGCAGCCAGGCGTCACAATCGGCCAGCGCCAGATCAGCCAATTGCCGCGCAAAGACGTACCTAAAGTTAACCAGATTGCGGTGCTTTATCTCAACCGGCTTGGGCTTGCCTGTACTGCCCGAGGTGTACATGATATAAGCCGTCTGTTCGGCATCATATGCGCACTTTTCAAAAGCAACAGCCTCAAGGTTTGCCTCATCGATGGTGATGGCAAGCTGTTTGGTCGCGCTGGTAGCGAGCAAACTCGCCGCTTGGTCATCAACCAGCACCAATTTTGCCTTACTGTCGTCAAGCATGTAGTGCAAACGGCCTTCTGGCGAGTCGATATCCAGCGGCAAATAAGCGGCACGCAGGCGCCAAATGGCCAACATGGCGACCACCATCTCATTGCCCGGCGCGCAGCACAAAGCAACGATATCGCCCCGACCAACGCCCTGCTGAGACAAAACGGCGGCCATCTGCGTCACATTTTGCATCAATTCGCCGAAACTAAGCGCTTGCTTGTGATCTATCAGGGCTATCTTGTTAGAGTCTTGCCGTTTTACCATGTCAATCAAGCCGATGCGGTTATCAATGGTTTGAACCGGACCCTGCGACCAATCTTGTACAATTTGCTTTTGCTGGGACTCATCCCACAGCGCCAGATCATCAATGGCGCACTGTGGCTGGGCAATAAGTTGCGCAATCAAGCGTTCAAAATGACCGGCCATGGCTTCAATGGTTTGTTCATCGAACAGTTCGGTGGCGAAGTTCCAGCGAATAGCCAAACCATCGTCACGCTCATTGGCGCTCAGAGTCAGGTCGTATTTGGCGCTGGCGCTTTGCTGGTCGAGCACTTCAATATCCATGCCCGGCAACTGTAAACCGCCGCTTTGATTGTTCTGAAGCGACAGCATGATCTGAAACAGTGGATGATGGTCGAGATGGCGCCCGGATTTCAAACGGTCAACCAACTGCTCAAACGGCACCTGCTGGTGCTCATAAGCATCGAGTAGCGTCTGTTTACTTTGCGCCAATAACGCGCTAAATCCGGCTTTGCCGTCTACCTGATTGCGGATCACCAAAGTATTGATGAAAAACCCAACCAAATCGGCCAATCCGGGTTGTTCACGATTGGCGACGGCGGTGCCTATCACCACATCACTTTGCTCAGAGTAACGGTAAATCAACGCAGCCAGTGCGCCATTAAGAACCATAAACAAGGTGGCATCATGGCTGCGCGCCAATTGATTTAGACCATCTAACAGCGCCTTGGGCAGCAATTGATGATGGTCCTTCCCTTGGTGGTTGAACACCGCAGGATAAGGTCTGTCCTTAGGCAGTGAATGACACTCCGGCAAACCAGCAAGCTGGCGCTGCCAATAGCTTAGATGAGACTCTAGCACCGAGCCGCGCAACCACTGACGCTGCCACTGGGCATAATCACCATATTGCAATGGTAATGGTGCTAACGGGTTCGCCTGCCCTTGGGCAAACGCCTGATACAACTGGCCCAACTCATTGCTCAACACCCCCATCGACCAACCATCGGCGGCGATATGATGTAAACTCAACAGCAAAACATGGCTGTCTTCGGTTTCTTTGACCAAATGCGCTCTGAGCATTAAATCCTGTGCAAGATCAAAAGCATCACTGGCATTTTTTTGTATCAGTTGCTCAAGTCTTTGTTGGCGTGATTGGGGCGTACTTAACTGAGCCAAATCCGAGTATTCAAGGTTGACCTCACCGACCGCCCTTATCTGTTGTTGCCCTTCATTGCGCTCACCCGCATGATAGACGGTACGCAACACCTCGTGGCGCGCAACGATGGTATTTAGTGCCTGCTGCAACGCCGGCACATTGAGCGCACCTTTAAAGCGCAGCGCCATCGGCATGTTAAATTGATCTGTGCCCGGGGTGATCTGTTCTACCAACCACAAGCGCTGCTGAGCAAAAGACAAAGGCAGCGGCGTATTACGCGCCGTCGGCACAATGGCCGGTACTTCATTTTGCTTGCCCCTTACAAACTCAATGATGGCCGCTTTGTGGGCCTTGAGTTTGATTTTCGTTTGACCATCAATCGCCTTGAGATTACCCGTAACGCTGAGCTGCTCCCCTTTGACCGCCAGCTTGACTCCCAATTGGCTCAATTGATACAAAAAATCTTCGAGGTTTATATCAACCACTCTTCCTCTCCTTCATCTTGTGTTGCAGTCATTTCGGTTTGCACTAGCGCCGCCAATGCCACTTGCTTGTCTATAAGCGCTGCTTGCGCAGCGAGGGTTTGGTGTTCGAACAAGGTTTTGACCGGCACATTGAGCTGCCAGTGAATTTGAATGTCGGTAGCAAGGCGAGTCGCCAGTAATGAGTGACCACCGAGTTCGAAAAAGTTATCGTTGCGACCGACTGACGCGATACCCAATAGGGATTGCCACAACTGGGCAAGACGCACCTCGTTTTGCCCTATCGGCGCGGCAAATTGCACCTTAGGTCTGAGCTGGTCGGCATCTGGCAGGTTGGCACTATCGACCTTGCCGTTTGGCAACCGTGGCATCGCATCCAATGTCACAAATTGCGCCGGTTGCATATAGTCAGGCAATAACGCAATCAAATCCTCGGCAAGGGCATCGGTATCGGCATGACGATTATCAAACACACAATACGCCACCAGTCGTTGCGGTTCGCCACAAGCCAAAACAACCGCTTCACTGACGCCGCCTAAGCTTGAGATCACCTTGGCAATCTCATCAGGCTCGATGCGATAACCGTTGAGTTTGACCTGTTTGTCGGCGCGACCGACAAACACCAACTGTCCGCTGCGACGCCAGTATGCGAGATCACCACTGTCATACAAACGCCCCATTGAGGTCTCGATGAATGTCTGTTGACTCAATTCGGGTTGACCGAGATAGCCACGGGCTAAAGTCGCTCCGCCGATATACAATCGCCCGGTAACGCCCATTGGTACCGGCTGCATATATTTATCGAGCACCCATAAACGCGCATGTCCCGGCGAACGTCCAATTGACAGATTATCGGCTAGGCAGTCACCTTCTACCTTGCGGCAACTGCTCCACACCGCCGCTTCTGTTGGACCATATTCGTTATATAAGTCGCACTCACCCTGCCATTGGTTGTCATGCGCTGCGATAACCTCAGCGCTCAAGGCTTCACCCCCCACCAAAATGCCTTGCAATGACTCGCTCAGCTGGGCGCTGCGAGCCTGATCGCCGCTGTGACGCAGCACATGCAACATTTCACGGTACAAAGAAGGAATACACATCAAATAACCGATGCGGTGCTTTGCCAAACCATCCAGTAACGCATCCGGCGATGTCAGTTCTTCTTCACTGGCAATAAGCAGCTTCGCTCCGCTGGCCAAAGTCCACCAAATACCGCCGATAGAAATATCAAAAGCAATGGAGCTGACCAAACCAAAGCCAACTTTAGGGCTATCGTAAAAGGCCATTCTATCGGCCGTTGACGCGCCAATTGCGCCGTGAGAGACCATCACCCCTTTTGGCTTGCCGGTTGAACCCGAGGTGTAAATAACATACGCCAAGTGGCTCGGCTGCAATGCCTCTAGCGATAGATTGTCACCGCTGTGTTGGCCGAACAAGGTGTCAAACTCGGCCAAATTCAACCACTGGGCAGTTGCCTGCGATGGCGCGTTGTCAAAACACAAAGCCACCTTGGCCTGACAGTCGGCCAAAATGCCTTCAATACGCGCCGCCGGATATGCCGGATCGACCGGCACACAAGCGCCACCGGCCTTGGCAACCGCCAACATCGCCACAATCATCTCAACCGAGCGCGGCAAACAGATCAACACCAGCTCATCAGGACCAACGCCACGTGCACGCAGGCCACAGGCCAACTGGTTGGCTTTGCAATTTAGCTCGCCATAACTCATCTGCCGCTCGGCGCAAACCAACGCGATAGCGTCGCTACGCAGCTGGGCCTGTTGTTCGACCCATTGATGAATAAATCCGGGAGCAACCGGCCCAGGCTGGCTTTGCCCCCACTCAGTCACTAACTCAAGCTCGTTCTCGGCAATGCGATTGAGCTGACGTAAGTCCTGCTGTGGGTGCTTAACGACCCGTTTGGCAACCTCAGCAAAATGCGCGGCGAAACGTTCGATAGTCGATGCGTCGAATAGGTCGAGGGCATAAGTCCAGTTGATCTGTAGCCCTTCATTCACCTCGGCGATATCCAGCAGCAGATCAAAGGTTGCCACCGGGGTATTGTCACTGCCTTGGCTGATGGCCAGACCCGGCAGCACCAGCTCGCTGGCGCGATTGTTTTGCATCACCATCATGATCTGACACAACGGACTATAGGCGGTTGAGCGCGGCACGTTTAAACCATCGACCAGCACATCAAACGGCAATTGTTGGTGAGCATAGGCATCTAGCAAGGTTTCTCTTGAGCGCGTTAACAGCGCGGCAAAATCGGGGTTACCCTGTAAATTGCTACGCAGCACCAGATTATTGACAAAAAAGCCGACCAAAGGCGCCAGTTGGGCATGTTCGCGATTGGCAATGGTAGTGCCGATCACCACATCGTCTTCACCTGAGAAGCGCGATACCACACAACTCATCACCGCATGTAATACCATAAACAAACTGGCGCTGTGTTGTCTGGCGATTTGGTTTAGTCCATCAAGCGTTTGCATAGACAACAGCTGCTGATGAACAGCCCCACGGTAACTCGGCTGCGCCGGTCGTGGCTTATCTAGCGGCAATTGATGCACAGGGGCGATACCCTTGAGTTTATCTCGCCAATATTGCAGCTGTTGCGCTTGCACTTCACCTTGTAGCCAGTTTCTTTGCCACAGGGCGTAGTCACGGTATTGGATCTCAAGACAGGGTAAGCAAACCTCTTGACCTTGGCTCAAAGCGCCATAGAACTGACCCAGTTCTTCGGTCAAGATCCCCATCGACCAGCCGTCACTGGCAATATGATGCAAGGTCAAAAACAACAAATGATGATCGTCGGCAAGTTTGAGCAAGTGACAACGCAACATTAAGTCGCGGCTTAAATCAAACGGTTGTTCGCTGCACTGTTTGGCCGCTTGCGCGACGGCGCTGGTCTGCTGTACGACATCGAGCGTACTGCAATCTTGCTCGGTCAAAGACAGTGTGTAGTCGCACAATACCCGTTGTACCACCTGTGCATCCTCACCAACAACATAGATGGTTCTCAGCACCTGATGACGTTCGATGATCTTTTCTAGCGTTTGGCGCAGCACAGACTGATTCAACCGACCTGTCAACCGCAACGAATAGGGCATATTATAATGGTGACTATCCGGTTCGATTTGCGCCAGCAACCACAACCGTTGCTGTGCAAACGACAAAGGCAAGTCTTGCTGCGGTTGTGGCTCAATTGGCGGCAACTTGGTTTTTTCAGCGCGTAGCAAGGCGTTATCCAGCGCCTTGGGGGTTTGGTATTCAAACACCCAAGCAATCGGCACCTCCACCCCACGCTGTTGTCGCAAAGTCGCTGCCAACTCTGTCGCCAATAACGAATGGCCGCCAAGGGCGAAAAAGTTATCCTCGATACCGACCCGCTCTCGTTGTAACAAACGCTGCCAGATCTCCACCATGTGCTGCTGGCTGTCGCTTTGTGGCGCTTGATATTGTGAGCCGCAGTCATCTGCACCTTTCAACGCCTTCAAGGCTTTAAGGTCAACCTTACCATTAGCGGTCAGGGGCAAGCGTTCAACCGCTATAATGCTATCAGGCACCATAAAGCTCGGTAATTGCGCACTTAAGTGGGCAAGTAAATCTGCTTTGTTCAATTCGCTGGCCACCACATAGGCCGCCAAGGTTTTGCCGTCATTGACGGCTGTCACTGCCGCCCCTTCAACACCGGCAAAAAGGCCGATTTGACGACAGACTTCTTCGGCCTCGATACGATAACCGCGCACTTTGAGCTGCTGATCACAGCGGCCGTAGTAATGCAGCAAGCCATCGGCGCCGACGCGCACCAAATCGCCACTGCGATAGCATTTGCCGCTGCCACCAAAACTATCATCAATAAACTGCTCGGCGGTGATCTGCGGCTGATTGACATAACCCAAAGCCACACCGGCGCCGGCAATGCACAACTCACCAATCGCGCCTGTCGGTACTGGCCGACAGTTATCGTCAAGCACGTATAGGCGCGTATTGACGATGGGCAGACCAATAGCGACACCGCTTTGCTCTAATCGGGTTTGACTATCAATCTGATGCCAGCTACAGCCGACAACGGTTTCAGTCGGCCCATATTCGTTGATGATGGTGCCCTGTGGCAGCCATTGTCTGAAAACCTTTCTTGCTTGCTCGGCATGAAGTTGCTCACCACCGACGACCAAAAGATGGCCTTGGGCAGCAACCTTATCGGCCGGTAACCAGTCGCTTAAGGCATCTAAATGCGCTGGGGTGACTTTGAATACCCAAGGAGCATTGGCTTGTATCAAGCTATTGGCCAGCGCTTCGATGCGATCATTGCCCTCGGGCAATAATTCAACCGTCAAACCACAATACAAAGGTGCAAGCAAAGTGGTTAAAGTCGCGTCAAAGCTCAAAGATGAACTGACCACGCCGCCGCGTTTGCCCTGAAAATACTGACTTTTGCAATGTTCAAGGTAATTCACCAATCCGCGATGCTTAATTTGTACGCCTTTTGGCTTACCGGTCGAACCTGAGGTAAACATGACATAAGCCAAATCGTTGTTGCTGGCCTCAAACGTCGGCTGCGAGCTGCGGGCCTTGCAATCAACTATTTGACAAGCAGACGGCAGCAAGTGACTGTAGGCATCGCTCGATACAACCGTCTGCACCGCAGCGGTTTCAATCATGTACTCAATGCGCGCCTTTGGATACTCGGGATCGAGGGGCAAATAGGCAGCACCGCTTTTGGCAATAGCCAATAGTGCCACCACCATATCGATACCGCTGGGTAGGCAAAGCCCAACCACTTGAGCGGTTTTATTTGATTGCTCTCCCAGCACCGCCGCCAAGCCGTTGGCCTGCGCCTCTAGCTCGGCATAGGTGAGTTGGTATTGACCCATTTGAAGCGCAATAAGCTGCGGCTGCTTTTGGGCATAGACGCTTATCGGTTGGTAAAAGGCACTTGGCATAGCGGAGGTATCTTGCCTTTGTCCTTGCAAACCATGGACTGCTGGCATACTCAGCTCGCTCAAGGTTTTACTTGAGTCGCAGGCGACCGCTTTGAGCAATTGTTCAAACGCCCCCGCCATGGCTTTAATCGACCAAGATTCAAACAAGTCAGTGGCATACTCCCACGCTATCTCTAAACCTTGTTCGGTTTCACCAATATCGACATTCAAATCAAACTTGGCAAAATGACTGTCGCTCGGCAGGTGCGCCAATTGCAGTTGTGGCAACTGCAATTGTCCCGACTGGTTGTTTTGCAACACCAGCATCACTTGGAACAAAGGGTTATGACTTAAACTCCGCGCCGGTTGCAACTGCTCGACAATCAGATCAAAGGGCACCTGTTGATGCTCATATGCCCTACGCAAGGTTTGCTTTGATTGTGCCAGTAGCTGGTCAAAGGAAGGATCACCACTTAAATCGTTGCGCACAACCAAGGTATTGACAAAAAACCCGACCAAAGGCGCCAATTCATCTTGTTCACGGTTGGCTATAGGCGTGCCGAGCACAATGTCTTTTTGCGCAGAAAACTGACCAAGTACCGCCGACAATGCCGCATTGAGCAACATGAACAGCGTCGCATCATGGCTTAAACACAGCGCATTGAGCGCCTTGAGCGTTGCTTGGTCGATGCGATGACGCCAGACGTCGCCATGTTGCGACAATATCTTCGGCCGAGGCTTATCAAGCGGCAACTGATGGGTTTGCGGTAAGTCGGCCAGTTGTTTGACCCAGTAGTCTAACCCGCGTTTTAGATTATCGCCTTCAAGGTACTCACGTTGCCACTGGGCATACTGACAATATTGCAGCGGCAGCGGTGGCAACGCCGTGGATTGATTTTCAACTTGCGCTCGATACAACGCGCCGAGTTCTTCAATCAACACCCCCATCGACCAGCCGTCGGAGGCAATATGATGGGCGGTCATCAACAGCAGCCATTGACCTTCACTCAGGCTAACCAAACAGGCTCTGAGCATATAATCGTTGGCCAAATCAAAAGGTTTCGCCGCCGCTTGGCGAGCCAGCAGTGCCACCTCGGCTTGACGGGCATGTTCATCGAGATGACTAAGGTCAATCTGTTCAATGGCAAAATCAGCCATTTCCAGTAAAGCCAAACGGGCATGACCTTGCTCATCGGCGCGATAAACCGTGCGTAGCACCTGATGGCGCTCGATAATACCGCAAAGCGCGGCAGTTAATGCCTGTTCGTTGAGCTGTCCGCTTAAGGTCAACGCCAGTGGCATATGGTATTGCGCCCCACCCGGCTGCATCTGTTCGATAAGCCACAAACGTTGCTGGGCAAAAGACAGCGGATACTCGGCGGTATCTAACAACGGGCGGTCCAAATCGATCGCCAGCTTGTTTCCGGCTGCCGCCTTTTGCAGATAAGCGATGATCTGCTCTTTGGCGGCGACTATCTGCGCCTTGGTTTGGCTATCGATGGCTTTGAGGTTGCCTTCGATAACCAGCTTGCCCTCAAGGGTTTTCACCTTAACCCCTAAGTCCACCAATTTAAACAATAGTGCTTCTACTGCTACAGCACCCATTGATCGTCTCCTTCTTGATCAGAACACTCACTATCGAGCATCTCGGCGAGTTTTTGTCTGTTGTCTAAATAAGCGGCCAATTCTCCGGCGCTGGGATGGTCAAATACCGCTGCCACCTGAATGTCCAAGTCAAATTGGCTGCGCAGCCTAGCCACCAGCTTGGTCGCCAACAAAGAGTGACCGCCAATTTCAAAGAAATGGTCGTTCAGACCAACCCGCTCAAGGCCCAACAACGACTGCCACAGTTCACAGATCTTACGCTCAAGCTCGCTTTGCGGCGCGACGTATTGCCTTGATTGAACAATGGAAAAATCCGGTAACGGCAGCGCCTTGCGGTCTACCTTGCCGTTGGCGGTAAGCGGCAATTTGTCCAGCACCACAAAGGCAGAAGGCACCATAAACGGCGGCAATGATTGTTTGAGCGCAGCGCGCACTTCCATTACCAACTGATTGTTGCCTACCGCATTTAGCGGCTCATTGGCATGGGTGGCATACGCCAAATGCGCCCTGTTGCCGACCAAGGTATAGGCCGAGCAATCGATGCCAACCGGCAACAACCACAAATCGAAGAAGCACGGGCCTTTGGCCTCGCTCCAAGTCAGTTGGTAAGGGCGTGCACAGTCGTTTGCCATGGCCAGAATGTCGGCCACGGCAACACTGTTGCGTTGGTGCTTATTGAGCTGTGCCACGGTCAATTGTCGCTGGTCTTCTAGCAGCGCTTCTAAGCTTTGAATATCAAAACTGTTATCCAGTCTGCTGTTGGGAATGGCTTCAATCAGTAGCGCTTGGTCGGCCGCTAGACCTTCGCACAGTGCCGCCACTGACGCGCCATCAACCCACGAGGTGCGACGCCATGTCGGTTGCGCCGCACTTTTTTCATCATCGACGCAGATCACCACATCATAGCGATAGCAGGTCATTTCATTGTCGTTGTCAGCCGCTTTGACGCTAATTTTTACGTCTTTGATCCGCGCCAATCGGTTGGCCAAGTCGTAGAAGAACGATGGCGCCACAAACAGTTCGTTTTCTGCCTTTGCATGGTTGTAGATGCGCGCCGTCAACTCAGCCACAGGCGTGTCTGCATCACTCTTAAACAAGGTGATGGCGCTGTGGAAATGCTCCAGCAAATCAAAGTTCAACACATCACCGACAATCACCTGCCCGCGACCGGCAATGGCGCCGACGGCCTTTTCGAGGACCTCGGCAAGATACTGCTGATGGGGGAAATACTGACTGACAGAGTTAAGCACTATGGTATCGACCGTTTCACCGACCAAAGGCGTAAAGTCGAGGGCTTGTGCCTGCTCCACTTTGACCCCTTGGGTTTGCGCCAACACGTTACGTAAGCGCGTTACCACAGTCTGTGAAAAATCACTGGCAATATACTGTTCACACTGCTTATGCAAACGATGCAACAACAAGCCAGTACCACAGCCAATCTCATATACCCGCTTGGGTTTGTTGGCCATGATCAACGCAACGGTTTGCTCAACCCAATCGCGCATTTGTCCTGCATCAATTGGCTGACCGTCAAAGCTGCTGGCCCAGCCGGAAATATCAAAGTAGTCATCCTGTCCTTGGTTGCTGTAGGCTTGGTCGAATACCCCTTCCCATAAGGCTACTTGGTCAAGCTCGGCCTCATCCTGATTGGCCAAGGTGTGCGCTTCATCGGCCACCAAATATCCGGCCAATTGTTTGCCTTGGTCATTAAGATCACAAGCAATGACGACCGTATCGTTAACGCCATCGCAGCTGCGGATAGCCGACTCGATTTCACCGGGTTCAATTCTAAACCCGCGAATTTTAACTTGGTTGTCGATACGGCCTAAAAACTCCAACTTGCCGTCTTGCAGACGACGCACCAGATCGCCGGTACGGTACATCTTGCTACCCGGGACAAACGGATCTGCGACAAATTGCGCAGCGCTCAAGGCCGCTTGACCAAGATAGCCGAGGCTCACCCCCATACCGCCGACGCACAGCTCACCGGCAACACCGATAGGCTGTAACTGACCGTCATCAGCCAACACATAAGTGCGGGCGTGCGGTAGGCCATAGCCTATCACCGAGCCGTTGTAGCTTTGCGCGGCACGAGAGGCAAAATGACAGGTAGACAATATCGTCGCTTCCGTCGGGCCGTACAGTTCAATAATTTCAGCGTGATCAAAGGTTTGCTTAAGCTCGGCAATCAGACCGGCGGTCACTTGGTCACCGCCGACAAAGATCTGGCGAATGCCCTTAAATAGCCTTGCCGCAGTGTCATCTGCTGCGGCAAACTGCGCCAGCTCGTTCATCAGGCTCGGCACCGCATGTAATAAAGTACAGCGGCTTAAAGCGCGTGCCAGCTCAGGCAAGTCTAACAATTGAGCCTTAGGCACCATCACCAAGGTGCCGCCATTAAACAGCGGCAGACCGATTTCAACCAGCGAAATATCAAAGGCATTGGAGGCCAGCATGGCCATCGCATCGCTGGACTTGATATCAAACAACTGGCCAAGTCCGGTCAATACCGCAACCAAGTTGCCATGGGGCACCATCACCCCTTTGGGTCTGCCGGTTGAGCCAGAGGTATAAATGACATACCCTAAATCGTTCGGGCCGACATCAACGCCAAGGGGCGCATCGCTTATATTCTCAAGTTGCTCCAGAACCACCGACGGCGCCGAACTCAAAGCCGCCAGCCCCTTGAGCGCCTTGCTGGTGACGACCATTTTGGCGTTGGAATCACTGAGGATATATTCAATTCGCTCTTGGGGATAAGCCGGGTCTACCGGCACATAAGCGGCGCCGGATTTGAATATGCCCATCATCGCCACTATCATTTCACAGCTGCGATCTAGACACAGGGCAACCAAATCCCCGGGCACGACACCTGAGGCTGCCAACGCCTGTGCCAGACGGTTGGCGCGGCGGTTCAGTTGGTCGTAAGTTAGACTTTGCGTCGCGTCGGTTAGCGCCAGTGCCTCAGGTGTTTGCGCGACTTGGCGTTCAAACAGCTGATGAATGGCCATCAATTGCGGCGGGGTTTGATAGCTTTGGTCGTAAGCGACAAGCAGCTTCGCTTTTTCCTCGTCATCGACAAGGCCCAAAGACGCCACCGGCCTTTGTGGATCTTCAGCCATTTGTTGTAAAACAAAGCGCAAGTGCGCCATCAATCGCTCTACCGCTTGGCTTTGCAACTTCTCGCCGCGATACCCCAAACGCAACTGCAAGCTGTCGCTCGGCAATACCGCCAAGGTCAAATCATAGTTGGTTTCATCATCGGCAACGGCATCTTCAACCACTAGCTCATCTTCAGCCCCCTTCGATTGCACTTGCTCATCAAGGGGATAGTTTTCAAACACCACCAAGGTATTGAACAATTCTACCGCGCCGCGAATGCCACTGAGCTTTTGCACTTGTGCCAGCGGCAAATAACCGTACTTGTTGCGCTCAATCGCTTGCTGGTGCAACTGCTGTAGCCATAGTACCAAAGGCTGAGCGGTAGCATCGCTTGCGCCAAAGTCAATACACACAGGCAAGGTATTGATAAACAAACCGACCATATTTTCAACGCCGTGCAGGTCGGCAGGACGGCCCGCCACGGTTTCGCCGAATATAACCTTTTGCTCAGAGCAGTAACGTCTTAACAGATAACCCCAAGCCCCTTGAATAACAGTATTCAACGTGGTTTTGCTCAGCGCCGCCAACTGTTTAAGCTCGGCGCTTAGCTCATCACCTAAATCAACATAGGCATAACGGCTCCCAGGGCTGGCTTGAGCGGGCGTGACCTGCTCTAGTTCAATCGAGGTCGGTGAAACAACATCAGACAACAAGCCTTGCCAATAGGCTTTGGCCGCCTGTTCAGACTGCGCCGCCAGCCAGTTAAGATAATCGCGATAACGCGGTGCTGGCGCCAGCTGGGCCTGAGTGTCAGTGAGCAAGGCGCGGTAGCAACGGATCACCTCTGAAAAGACAATTTGAGTTGACCAACCGTCGGTGAGTGCATGGTGTGAACTCCACAGCAGACGGTGATGGTGTTCGCCATCACGCACCAAGGTCATGCGCATCAGCGGCGCCTGAGTCGCATCAAAGCCAAGGCTTCTATCTTGGCGCAGCAAATCTTGGTATTGACGCTGACAGGCGACCTCATCAAGCTCGCGCCAGTCAAAGATCTGCCAGTTAAGCTGCGCTTGTGATACCACCAACTGATGATTGCTGTCACCGACAAAGGCGGTGCGGAAAATATCATGGCGTTCCACCACCGCTTGCCACGCCTGTTTAAAAGCATCGACCTCAAGCTTGCCACGCAGGGCGAGATCCATCTGTAACACATAGGTTTCGCTGCCCATATCACTGTGGAACAACATGCCCTGCTGCATTGGCGTAGACGGATAGAGGTCGCTCAGTTGAGGATAGCTTTGTGCCAGAGTTTTTAGCTCGGCAACCTCGCAACAGACCAACGGAAAATCGCTCGGTGTCGGTTGACCGACACCGGCGGTTTGACAATGATTAATGATACGCTCTAGCTGCGTCACAACATCAAGGGCCAAGTCAGACATGGTTTGCGCGTGATATTGCTCGCTATTGTGATCAATGCTCAGTTGCAACTGACCATCAAGGACCATGGCGGTCACTTCAAGCAAATGACCACGGCGCTGGGCGAGACTGATATTGTCACCGCTTGGGGCATCAAGTGGCGTAAACTCGCCACTGTCTAAGTTATCGAGCTGACCTAAATAGTTAAACAACACCTCGATGTCGCAATCGGCTTCAACGATATCGTTATCTTGCACAATCTCTCGCAACACACCAAAGCTCAAACCGCTGTGCGGCAGCGCTCGGCATTGCTCTTTAACGGTAATAATGACGTCATTGAGGCACTCAGGATTGTCACAGACAAGCAGCTGCGGATAATAGCTGGTAAACCAGCCGACGGTAGCCGACACATCAGGCGCGCCATCTTCGACCGGTCGGCCATGACCTTCCATTGCCAGACGCTGAGCGCTCGCACCAGAGAATCGATACAACGCCAAATACAACGCGGCAAGCAACAACTCTTGGCTGTCTGTGCGATAGCTTTTGCCTGCTTGAGTCAACCATTGAGCGGTCAAATCGGCGCTGAGGCTCGCCGTAGCCACACTTGAGCGGGCAACAGTCAAATCAACTGCCGAGTTGTGATCTTTCGGCAAAGCCGGCACATCAGCGCTTAACTGCTTAAGCCAGTAGGCTTTATCCTGTGGCGCCCTGTCACGGGCAAAATCTTCAAGCCACGCTGAAAATTGCGCAATAGACGCAGGTCTTGCGGCCAACGCTATCGTTTGCGCGCCGCTCAATTGGCGATAGCCCTCGGCCAAATCGGCCAACAACACACGCCACGAAACACCATCGACAACCAAATGGTGAGCTAAAAACAACAAGCACTGTTCACCATTGTCTAAGCCAATCAAAGCGGCCTTAAACAAAGGTCCTTTTGCCAAATCAAACTGTGGTTGCAGTGTATTGCCAAGGGCTTGCAATTGAGACAGTTGCAGCGCAGATTGGCTGTGATCTAACACTGCATTTGCCATAAAGTCACTATCGAGGGTTTGATAAACCCCTTGCTGCTCGGCAAAGGTTAAACGCAGCGCGTCGTGTCTTTCATACACCGCGCTAACCAGCAGTTTCAATTGCGCAACTGTTAACGACGATGGCGCTTTGACCAACACCGACTGATTGTAGTGATGACCATCAACATCGATGCTGCGCCACCATCTGTTTTGCAAAGGTAAAAGCGGTTGAATACCTTCGCTCGCCTTTTGTTCGATAGTGCTGCGCTGCACTTCGGCGACTTTAGCCGCCAGCTCGGCAATGCTCTGATGACGGAAAAGATCCTGACCGCTCAAGGCCATGCCTGCTTTATTGGCCTGTGCCACCACCTGAATCGATAAAATTGAGTCGCCACCAAGGGCAAAGAAGTTGTCATTGATGCCGATGGCATCCAAACCAAGCAATTGCTGCCAAATTTGACACAATTGACGTTCGATATCGTTACGTGGCGCCACTTTTTCGACTGTGCTCACCAGTGTCGGCAAAGGCAAGGCTTTGCGGTCAATCTTACCATTGGCCGTTAACGGCATTTTTTCCAAGTGAATGAAAAATTTTGGCACCATATACTCAGGCAAAAATGCGCCAAGGTGCTGTTTGAGCTGTTCGTCTTGATAAGCCGCACCACCACCGTAATAGGCTACCAGATTTTGCTGATGGACCATTACCGCAGTATGTTCAATTTCTTCCAAACGCAGCAATACCGCCTCAATTTCACCAAGCTCAATACGCAAACCGTTGAGTTTGACCTGATGGTCAACCCGACCACTGAACACCAGTTCACCCTCGGCATTCCAATAACCAAGATCGCCACTGCGGTAAATATACTGCTCGGCTAAACTGGGTAGCTGTAAGTGAATAAACGACTTTTCATTGAGTTCAGGGCGGTTGAGATAGCCCTTGGCCACCCCGTGTGACGCCATATGCAGCTCGCCGATAACGCCCACAGGCACCGGCTGGTCAAATTCATCGAGCACATAGATACGACTGTTGGAGATAGGACGACCAATCGGCAATACCTCATGTTTGTCCTGTGCACTACAAGGCCAGTAGGTGATCTCAATCAGGGTCTCGGTCGGCCCATAAGTATTGTGCAGTTCGATATGCGGATGCACCTTAAAGAAATCACGGGCCACGGCCGCTGGCAGAGTCTCCCCACTACAGAACACTCGGCGCACATTCGCGCAGTGTTGCCATTGACCGGATGAGAGCATAACGGCCAACATTGACGGCACAAAATGCAATACGGTAATGTTTTCCCGCACAATCAATTGCGCCAGATATTGTGGGTCGGTATGCCCACCGGGCTTTGCCAATACCATGGTTGCGCCATTAAGCACAGGCCAAACCAGCTCCCATACCGAGACATCGAAGTTATAAGGGGATTTTTGCAAAACCCGGTCATCAGCGGTTAAAGGGTATTGCCTTTGCCCCCAATCGACTCGGTTGAGTAAGCCTTTGTGATGGCACATAACGCCTTTAGGGTTACCGGTTGAGCCTGAGGTATACACCACATAAGCCAAGCCCTCTACATCAAAATCATGCAAAACCGGTGGTTCGACATCCGCTTGCGCGCAGTTCAAATCAACGGCAATACAACGCTGTTTGCCGGTTAGCGTTGCAGCAGCGCTCAATTGCGCTGGCTGACACACAATGACCTCCACGGCGGCATCATCGAGCATAAACTCCAAACGGTTTACCGGCAGATCCATCTTTAGCGCCAAATAGGCGGCGCCAGCTTTTAAGATACCGTAAAGCCCGACCACCATCTCTAATGAGCGCTCACTTGCCAAGCCAACGATATCGCCGGTTTTTACGCCGCAATCACGTAGTTGATGGGCCAAGTGGTTAGATGCATTTTCAAGCTCGCCGTAACTCATCGACTCGTCTTCAAATACCAACGCGGTGGCATCTGGGGTCAATTGTGCCTGACGGGATAAACGCTGACCTAAGCTCAAGGAAAAATCAAAATCTTCAAAGGTGTCATTCCAGTCCACCAGCACTTGACGGGTTTGCTGCTCATTCATCAAAGACAACTGCCCGACATTTTGCATCGGATTGGCCACAATCGATTCTAGTAGGCACTCAAAATGTACCATCCAGCGCTCAATGCTCTGACGTTCAAACAAAGCAGTCGCGTACTCCCACGACAACGCCAACTGATCGCCTTGCTGTTGCACCGTTAAGGTCAAATCGAATTTGGCCACTGCGCTTTCTAAGGTCAACGGGCTGACCGACAACTGCGGCAACGTCTGTGAGCCTACAGGTTGGTTATCAAGCACCAACATCACCTGAAACAGCGGATGGTGCTGCAAGCCACGTTCGGGTTTGAGCATCTCAACCAATTGCTCAAACGGCATTTGCTGATATTCATAGGCATCAAGCAAGTGCTTTTTACTTTGCTCAAGGAGCGCTTTAAACGTCGGGTTGGCGCTTAAATCGCTGCGTAGCACCAAGGTGTTGACGAAAAAGCCGATAAGCGATTCAAGCTCAGGCTGCGGACGATTGGCCACCGGCGTGCCGACAACCACGTCTTTTTGTCCGCTCATACGTGACATAAAGCAGGCAAATGCGGCGTTTAGCAGCATAAACAGCGTGACATCTTCGGCATTGGCAAGGGCCAGTAGGCGCTTGCTCAACTGTACAGGCAAGGTTTGCAGCAATACGCGACCTTGGTGATCGGCAACCGCTGGCCTCGGGTTATCTAGCGGCAACTGATGAACTGAAGGTAAACCGGCCAAACGTTCGCCCCAATAATGACGGGCCTTAAGCAATTGTTCACCGGCCATCCACTGGCGCTGCCAATGGGCATAATCGGCATATTGAATCGACAACGGCGCCAACGTATCCATAGCGGCGTAAATTCCACACACCTCATCGACCAAAATTGCCATCGACCAACCGTCACCGGCAATATGATGCATCGTCAACAGCAACACATGACGCGCTGGCTGCAACTTGAGTAAGGTTGCTCGAACCATCAAATCATCACGCAAATTAAACGGCGTTGACGCTTCTTGCGCCGCTAGCTGCGCTACCTTCTCGTCGATTGGCGTTTCACGCCACTGAGTCAGATCAATCACATTGATCTGTAGCTTTTTATCGCTGCGCATCAGCTGCACAGACTGACTGTCTATTTGGCTATAAACGGTTGAGAGCACCTGATGACGTTGTATCACGCCATTTAGCGCAGCTTCCAGTTTGACGACGTCTAACTCTCCTTCGAGCAACAGCGCAGTGGGCATATTGTAATGACTGCTATCGCCTTCGATACTGTCGATGGTCCACATTCTTTGCTGCGTCGAAGACAGCCGCTCCATCGCTTGGTTATCGCCTACGGCCAGCTGCTCAAACAACTCGGCTATCTGTGCTTTGTGACCTTGCAAGAACGCTTTGTCCTGGTCGTTCAATGCCCCTTGGGCAGCCTGAACTTTCAGCTTGCCCTCAAGCAAGTAAACCCGAACGCCCTTATGACCCAGTGCGATTAATTTATCGATACAACTCACAGCTCGAAGTCCTCCAAGACTGAATCTTCACTCGCGGCCAAGCGGCCTTTGATGGTTTGTTCGCCTGCATCAACGGGCGTTAACTCGGCCAGTGCCACAGACAAAGCGGCAATGGTTTGTTGTTCAAACAACACCCGAATCGGCAGTTCGATACCCAACTGCTCACGCACCTGACCTATCACCCGGGTTGCCAGCAACGAATGGCCACCGAGATCGAAGAAATTATCGTCAATGCCGACCCTTTCTAAGCCCAGTACCGCCTGCCAAATATCGGCCAGCTGTTGTTGCAGCTCACTTTGCGGCGCACGATAGTCGGCCCCCTGCTGCACCTGCCAATCGGGTTTCGGCAACGCCTTACGGTCAATTTTACCGTTTGGCGTCAGCGGTAATTTCTCAAGCACCACAAACGCCGAAGGCATCATGTACTCAGGCAGTTTTTGCGCGATAACCTGTTTGAGCATTTCTTGCGGTTTTTCTTGCTCACAGGCCAACGATAAGTAGGCACAGATCCGCTTATCGCCCGGCTCATCTTCTCGCAGCACCACCAAAGACTCGCCAACCCAAGATTGCGCAGCGATCACTTCGTTGATTTCATTAAGCTCGATACGAAAACCTCGCACTTTAACCTGATGGTCGATACGCCCGATAAACTCAATATCGCCATTGGCCAGATAGCGCGCCAAGTCGCCTGTGCGATAGGCCCGAGCATTGGCTTTAAACGGATGAGCGACAAATTTCTCAGCGCTCAGCTGAGGTTGGCCGCGATATCCTCTGGCCAAACCGTCACCACAAATGTACATCTCGCCGGGCACGCCAATCGGCACCGGTTGCCCTTCACTGTCGAGTAGGTAGATCTGGGTGTTATATAGCGGCTTACCGATTGGCAAGGTCGAAGATGCCTCAAGGTCGCCATCACCTGGGTTATGCACCAAAACGGTGGAAGTGACTGCCACCTCGGTCAAACCGTAAACATGGATCAATTGCAAACCAAAGGATTGCCACTGGCGGAATCGTTCCGGCAATACCCTTTCGCCGCCCATTAACACGGTGCGCAACGGCTTGGCGGGTTTACGTCCGGCCACATAAAGCTGATTGACCCATTCGTGCCACAACGCGGTGGTCAATTCGAACACGGTCACTTGTTGTTGCTCGGTGATCTGCTGAAGCGCATCCGGCGTTGGCATAAAGTCGGCCGGTGGCAATACAACAGCGGCGCCACTGAGCCATGTCGGCAACAATTCTTCGAACAAGACATCAAAACTGATAGAAGCCAGTTGCAAGAAGCGGTCGTTATCGTCCAATTTAAGGATGTCTTTCATGCCATAGGCAAAATTGACCAAAGTGCCGTGTGGCACTTCAACCCCTTTGGGCACCCCGGTCGAGCCTGAGGTATAAAATACCGCCGCCAAGTGCTCACTTTGCACGCTAGAGATCACCGCGCTGTCGTCAAACTCCGCAATTTGCGACCAATCGCTATCAAGGCAAAACTGAGCTTGCGAACTGGGTAACACAGTGCGCTGGGCACTTAAGCTCAGCACCAGCGGCATTTTCGACGCCTCAATCATGTACGCCAAACGCGCTTGCGGGTATTTCGGATCCAGTGGCACCAAGGTGCCGCCCGCTTTAAGTATGGCCAAAATCGCTACTGTCATTTCCAGTGAACGCTCGGTGCACATACCCACCAACACATCCGGGCCAACCCCTTGAGTTTGCAGGTAACGCGCCAACTGATTGGCCTTCGCATCCAGTTGGCGGTAGCTTAACTGTCTGTCTTGGCAAATTGCAGCAGGTTTGTCGCCATGAAGCGCCAACTGCTGCTCAAATAGATGATGAACACACAGACCTTTGTCATAGCTAAAATCCGTTTGATTCCATTGGGTTAACACTTGCCGCTGCTGTGTTTGACCAAGTAGCGGCAAACGGCTGACCGGTGATTCAGGTGCCTTGGCAACCCCTTCAAGCAGTACCACCAAACTCTCGGCCATGCGTACGATAGTCGTGCGGTCAAACAACGCCGTGGCATATTCGAAATTGAGCTGTAGCCCTGCTTCGCTTTCCATCACATTGAGCGTCAAATCGTACAAAGCAACCGGGTTTGAACCTTTGACCTCAGCCACTTGCAATTGCTCGAACGCCAGTTGTGATTGAGGGTTGTTTTGCAGCACCAGCATCACTTGAAATATCGGATGGTGGCTTAGGGTTCTGGCAGGCTCCAGCACATCGATAATGCGCTCGAATGGCAGCTGTTGGTGGCTGTAGGCATCAAGCAAGGTCTGCTTCGAGCGCGCCAGCAATTGCTTAAAGCTTGGATTGCCGGATAAATCGGTCCGCAGTGCCAGCACATTGACGAAAAAGCCAACCATCGGGGCCAGCGCAGGATGCTCGCGATTAGCCACCAAAGTCCCCAACACTATATCGTCTTCCCCGGAATAACGGCCAAGCACGATGGCCATCGCGGCGTTTAACAGCATAAATAAACTGGCGCCACTTTGTTGTGCCAAGGTGTTGAGCGCTTGGGTGGTACTAGCATCTAGCTGAGCGGTAAACAAAGCGCCGGTCATATCGGCCACGGCAGGACGCGGGCGGTCAAGGGGCAAACTGTGGACGGTTGGGATCCCCTTCAGTTGCTGTTGCCAATAACCGATTTGTTCATCCATCGCCTGCAATTGCAAAGGTTGATATTGCCACCAGGCATAATCGCGATATTGCACTGCCAATGGCGACAACGGATTGTCTTGGCCTTTGACAAAGGCGTTGTACAACACGCTCAACTCATCGGTCAAAATGGCCATAGACCAGCCATCCGAAGCGATATGGTGCATGGTAAGCAGCAATAGGTGTTCATCATTGCTCAATTTGACCAGCGCTCCACGCAACATCAAATCCGTGCTCAAATCAAACGGCGCTTGGGCTTCTTCCTCAATGATTTGCTCAAGCTTTACCTGTTGCGCGCCAGCGCCAATCGCACTGATATCGAGCATAGTCAAGACAAAACCGCCCGAAGGCAGCAACTGTTGATTGACCTCTGCCTGAGCGTTTTGACGATAGACGGTTTTGATAATGTCATGGCGTTCGACAATGGCACTAAGCGCCTGTTCCAGCGCGGCAACATTGAGTTGCCCCTTGAGCTTTAAGGCCCCAGGAATATTGTACTGGCCGCTGCCCTGTTCGATTTGCTCGGCCAGCCATAATCGCATTTGCGCAAAAGAAAGCGGCAGCTCGGCATCCGCTGGCGCAGTCTCGATGTCTGCCGTTTGTGCGCTTTGGCGCTGAGTACCAACCAGCAATGCCAATTGACGCACCGTCGGCGCGCTGAAAATATCGCCAACTTTAAGCTTGGCGTCGAGGTGCTGTTCAATCAAACCGACCAAACGGGTTGCCGACAACGAATTGCCGCCAAAAGCAAAGAAATTGGCCTCGGCACTAAAGCGTTCAAGCTTGAGCAATTGCGCCATCAGCGTTGCCAGTGTCGCCTCCACTGCGGTTGCAGGGGCAACATATTCAGCTTGCGCGGTCTGCGCTTTGGCCAGTAAACGCAGGGCTTTGCTGTCGAGTTTTCCGTTGAGGGTGAGCGGCAATTGCGCCAGCACCAGATATCGGTCTGGGATCATATAATCCGGCAATTGTTCAGCCAAATGCTGAGCGACCTTTTCAACGGCGCGCTCGCCTTCGTTACTGACAATAAAGCAAAGCAATTGCTCGCAGGCATCATCGGCGATTACCGCCACACCGCGCACACCATCGACTGCGGCGATACGCTTTTCAATCTCTTGCGGCTCGACCCTAAAGCCTCGAATTTTTAACTGATTGTCGCTACGACCAACAAACAACAGGCGGCCGTCGGCAAGTCGTCTGACCTTATCGCCACTGCGGTATACCCGTTGCGGCTCAGTTTGTCCGGGCAACGACGCTAAAAAGGCCTCTGCGGTGAGTTGTGGCTGGTTAAGATAGCCTCTGGCCAAACCGACACCGGCAATATACAGCTCACCACAGATGCCATCGGGCACTGGACGTTGCTGCTGGTCGAGCACCAATAAACGGGTATTGTCCACGGCAGTGCCGATAGTCAACCAAGCGCAATCGCTATCATAACGGCCGATACTGGCACAAATGGTGGCTTCCGACGGCCCGTAGGCATTGAACAACACGCGCCCTTCGGCCCAAACTTGCGCCGTGGCTAAAGGACAGCTTTCTCCGGCCACCACCAAATGGGTCATCGACGCCCAATCGTCACGCTCTAGATAACCCAAAAGCGCAGGAGGAATGGTGGCGTGAGTGATCTGATGACACTTGGCAAATGCGTCAAGCAACTGCGCATTTTGTTTGGTTTGCTCATCGACGATATACAAACTGGCGCCACTGGCCAGCGCCATTGCCCACTCAGAGGTTGCCGCGTCAAACGCTGCGGAGGCAAATTGCAAAACCCGGCTTGCGCAGGTGATCTCAAAGTTATCGATTTGGCACACGCAGGTGTTGTACAAGCCTCGATGTTCGAGCATTACCCCTTTGGGCTTTCCGGTAGAGCCGGAGGTGTAAATCACATACGCAAGATGTCCGGCAGTTAGATCCGCAACCCTAACGTTATGGGGTTCGCCTTTTAACTCAGCCAAATCCAGCCATTGTGCAGTGTGCTGAGTCAGCGCCTCAGTGTGACTTTGCGGCCAACCCTGATGGCCCAACACCCACTTAACTTGGGCATCGGCAATGATCTGCGCAATACGCGCCGGTGGGTTTGCCGCATCTAACGGCAAATAGGCCCCTCCGGCTTTTAAAATCGCCAATACGGCAACAACCCAATCTATCGAGCGCGTGATTGCCAATGCCACAATGGTGTCGGGCTTGATGCCCTTATCAACCAAAGCATGAGCGGCCTGATTGGCACGACGATTGAGTTCGCTGTAGCTCAGGCGCTGCTCGCCAAATACCACTGCCGTGGCGTCCGGCATTTGTAGCGCCATCTGTTCAAAACGCTTGTGAACCAAAGCATCGACCGGTAACTCACGCTGAGTAACCTCGCTGTTCAACGCCGCTTTACGGCTTTGTTCATCGACTAGAGAAAAATCAGACACCCGTAAATTCGGCTCTGCCAGCCATTGCTCCACTAAGCGCTCAAACGCCGCCGCCATTTGTACTATGCTGACGTGATCAAACAGTTCTTCAACATACCACCAATCCAATTGCAGCCCGGCATCTTGCTCCACCGCCGTCAACGTCATATCAAACTTGGCCACCCGGGCTTCACCGGCTAAAGTCGTGACCTTAAGTCCGGGCAATTGCAACTGGCTTTGTTGCTGGTTATCAAGCACCAACATCACTTGAAACAAAGGGTTATATGCGCCACTGCGCTCAGGCGCTAAGGCATCGACCAATGCATCGAACGGCAAGGTTTTATGCTGATAGGCGTCAAGCAGCTGTCCGGCATTACGTTTAAGCAGCTCCGACATGCGCGGATCGCCTTGAAAACGGGTGCGCAACACCAACGAGTTGACAAAAAATCCGACCACCGGGGCCAGCTCAGGTTGATCTTTATTGGCGATTGGCGTGCCCATCACAATGTCATCGCTGTTGGAATACAAAGACAACAACAAGGCATAAGCGGTTTGTAAAACCATAAACAACGTCGTGCCCTGTGCATTGGCCAGCGCCTTCATCTGGTCAAGTTGGGTTCGCGACAACGCGGTACGCCAAAGTGCCGCTTTATTGGCGACCCCATCAGGGCGCGGTCTATCCAAGGGTAGCTGATGACATTGCGGCAATTCGGCCAACTGTGCCTTCCAATAAGCCAGTTGCTTATTCATGGCCTGCTCGGTCAGTTGTTCTCGTTGCCACACGGCGTAATCGTGATATTGCAACGCCATCGGCGCCAATGGGTTGGCGCGCCCTTCGGCAAAGGCTTGATACAAACTCATTAATTCCTGGCTGAGCAGCGCCTGAGACCAACCGTCACAAGCGATATGATGAACGGTTATCCAAACGCGCCATGTGGTCGCTGCAACACGCACCAAAGTTGCCCGTATCGGACATTGTGAGGTCAAATCGAAGGGCTGTTCGCTGCATTGCTTCTCCGCCTGTGCCAATTGTTCGGCAGTGGCCGAGGTCATGTCCAATTGATTGAAGGCAACGCTTTGAGCTGGCAGCACCTTTTGCACCGGCTCACCGGATGGGTCTTCACCATAGACGGTTCTTAAAATATGATGGCGTTCAATTAAGGCATCGAGGCTTTGTTGTAACGCATCGATATGCAGCTCGCCATCAAGTTGCAACGATAACGTCATATGATAATGATGGCTTTGGTTATCCATTTGATAGATCAACCACAAGCGCTGCTGGTCAAACGACAGCGGCCAAAGTTCGCGCGCTGCTGCCGCCTTAATGACGTTTTTTTGGGGGGCGGAGCCTGAGCGTTTTTGACTGAACTGATGAATAAACGCCAGTACCTCGGCCTTGTGTTGTGACAAAAATGCCTTGTCTTCATCGCTCAAACGTTTGAGGTTGCCCTCAAGGCTCAACTTGCCTTCACGCTCACTCAGACGGATGCCTTTTTGTACCAATTTAACCAAGAACGCTTTGATGTTTATATTTCCCATGTTTGAGTCTCGTCTTGTTCGCTGTCGTGCTCGGCGAATAGTCCGTCAAGCAACAAAATTTCAGTGTCCAACCACTGTGCAATATCACGAATGGTTTGGCGCTCGTACAGATCTCGAATAGACACTTCCAAGCCAAATGCCAAGCTTAGTTGCGCCGCCAATTGGCCGAGCAGCAAAGAGTGGCCACCGATATCGAAGAAATTGTCGGTGGCGCTGATAGGTGATTGTTCGAGCAGTTGCGCGAAAATATCGGCTAGATGCTGCTCGGTTTCGCCCTGGGGCGCAACATAAGGCCGAGTCAGGCTGATAGACTCAGGCGCAGGCAAGGCTTTACGGTCGATTTTCGCGCTGATGGTCATGGGCATTTGTGCAATATCTATCACCATCGCCGGTACCATATGTGCCGGCAGCGTCTTGGCCAAATCGGCGCGCAACCAAGTTTGTCCGTCCGTTTCGTCGGCGCTGACATAAGCCACCAATTGGCCGCTTTGGCTGTGATAGATCACTGCCGCCTGCGCGACTTTCTCGTGCTCTAGCACAGCCGCTTCGACCTCAGAGAGTTCGACACGAAAACCGCGAATTTTCACCTGACCATCGCAGCGGCCGAAAAATTGCAGATTACCGTCGTCGAGCCACGCCACCAAATCGCCGGTTTTATACATCCGCGCGCCGCCATCAGGGCTAAACGGATCTGGCAAAAATGCCTTAGCCGTCATCTCAGGTTGATTTAGGTAACCCCGCGCCAAACAAGGTCCACCGATATACAACTCGCCTACGGCGCCGGGTGGCATCAGACGGCCTTGGCTGTCGAGCACATACAGCTGCCGCAGCGCTAATGCGCTGCCGATAGGCACACTGGTGTCAAACTGATGGTCGCTTAACTCATAAGTCGTTGCCGTTACAGTCGCCTCCGTCGGGCCATAAGCGTTAACCAAGCGGCATTGCGAACCTAACGCCTTAAGGTGACGAATGATCTCAAGGTTTAACACATCACCGCCAAGACACAACAAACGCATTGGGCTGTTGCGCCAATAGGCTTCACTTAGCTCGCAATGGCTCTGTAGCCAATGGAGTGCAAAAGCTGGCGGTAGATCTGCCACAGTAATACCGTGAGTCTGGCAGTAACGATAAAAGTCACTACTCGACCATAGGACATTTTCGCGCAAGAATAACTGACTGCCTGCGTGCAGTGCGCTGAATATGGCTTCTGGCGCGCCATCGAAGCTGATTGAGGCAAACTGGATCACTTTGTCATCGCCTTGCAAGCCGATATGCTCAGCCCAAAGCTTGGTATGAACCGCAATGGCCTGATGTTCTATCATTACGCCTTTTGGCTGACCGGTTGAGCCAGAGGTATAGATGACATACGCCAAGTGCTCGGGCAACAAACCCAATGTGTTTGGCTCTATATTGCTATCGTCCAAGTCGCTACGACTATCGTGATCGTCCAAGATCACCAAGGTGCGACCGCTATGGTCAACCCGCGATAACAGATCCGATTCGATCACCAATTGCGCGGCACCGGCATCAGCTATCATGTGGTCCAAGCGCGCCTGTGGGTAATCGGGATCAAGTGGCAAATAACCGCCACCGGCTTTTAAAATACCCAGCATACCGACCAGAATATCGACAGAGCGTTTGACACACAAACCGACTGGCTGATTGGCCTGCAAGCCATTGGCAACCAGCTTGCGGGCCAAACGATTGGCCAAGCGGTTTAGTTCGCCGTAACTTAAACTTCGACCTTCACAATAACCGGCAATGGCCATGGGCTGGGCATCTGCGCGGCGTTCAAACAACTGATGAACCAACAAAGGCCCCGCCTGCGTTTGCTGCTCGGTGCACCTGCCCGGCAGTTGCTGCTCACGCTGAGCCGTCACTACTGGAAGTGCCGCAACATACTCACAACCTGAGACCATCCCTTGCAATATTACCTCTAGGCTATCGAGCAATTGCTCGGCTGTCTCGGCGCTGAACTTATCTGTGCGATAGTTAAGGGTGAACGTCATTTGCGGCTCAGGCATGACCACCAGCGTCAAACCATAATTGGTCTGATCATCACCAACAACCTCGGTGATCTTTAATGGCGAAAGCGCCTGACTTTCGCGGTTGATCGGATAATTTTCAAACACCACCAGCGAGTCAAACAACGCCGAGCGGTTACCCAGCGGACTTAGTTGTTGAATGTCAGTCAACGACAAATAACCATAGCGGTTGCGCTGTGACGCGTCCTTATGCAGCTGTTTGAGCCAATCACCGAGCCTTAAGTTCTCATCAAACGCAACTCGTACCGGCAAGCTGTTGATAAATAAGCCGACAATACGCTCAACTTGCGGCAGCTGCGGCGGACGACCGGAGACCGTTTCGCCAAAACAAATGGTCGCCTCATCACTATAGCGATGAAGCAAGTAGGCCCAAGCGGCCTGTACAACGGTGTTCAACGTCACCTGATGACGCTTGGCCAGTTCGCTCAGTTGCTGCGCCTGAGCGGCGCTAAAGTTAAGCTGCACTTCGGCATTATCCGGCAGTAGGCTCAGCGCTCGGCCTTGTTCACTGCGGCCAAGCCTTGTTTGCGATTCCACTTTGGCCAGATACGCTTGCCAAAAAGTACGGGCCGCTTGAGTGTCTTGTTGCGACAACCACACCAGATATTGCCGATAGTCGGCCACTGGCAACAAAGAAGGCGTTTGCGCCTGCAAGATAGATTGATAGCTGTGCATGACTTCTTCAAACACCACTGGTAAAGACCAACCATCGATAAGGGCATGGTGGTTGCTCCAGACCAACAGATGATGTTCGGCGCTTAAGTGGATCAAAGTCCAGCGCATCAGCGGCGCGCGATCATGGGCAAAACCTTGTGCTTTGTCTGCTTCGCACAGCTGCGCCAAATCATGCTGCCAATGGGTCTTATCCTGCCAATCCAATACCTGCCAATTTAACGGCGCGTGGCTCAATACCAGTTGTAAACGGTTATCATCGACGAACGCAGTTCGCATCACCGCATGACGTTTGGCAACCCCTTCCCAAGCCTGCTCAAATGCTTCATCGTTGAGCGCTCCTGCGAGCTGGATCTGCAACTGCACAACATAGGCATCGTTTTGCACCTCGCTGTGAAACAGCATTCCCTGTTGTATTGGGGTCGATGGATAGAGATCGGCAATCTCGGTAAATTCAGTTTGAAGCGCCTGTAATGTAGACCTTTCAACCCCAGCCAATGGGAAGTCGCTCGGGGTATGACAAGCGCTTTGCCGTGCAAGGCAATGGTCGATAATTTGCGCCAACAGCTGCTGGAAATAGCCGCCAAGGGTGGCGATGCTGCTTTGCTCATATTGCGCTTGGTTGTAGTCGATAACAAAGGTCAACTCACCGTCTTTGACCAAACCGTTAAAGCCGAGTTCGAACTCACGCAGTCGATTGGGGCTTATCATGTGACCGGCATAGCCATCACAAAGAGTGAAATGACTGTCTTCCGCTAGCGCCGCCTGCCCTAGGTAGTTAAACACCACCTGTGGCATATTGCCCGGCAATGCGCGGCGTAACTGTTCATCTGCCAAGGTATGATACAAAAGGCCAAAGGACATACCATGATTTGGCAACGCCCGTAGCTGCTCTTTGACCGACATTATTGCCTCACCAATCTCGTCACCTTCTGCTAACAACAAGGTTTGTGGATAGAGGTTGGTAAACCACCCCATGGTGCCTGTGATGTCCATCCCATCGATTACGTCGTGACGACCATGGCTCTCTAGCGCCAATCTAAATGCCTTGTTGCCGCTAAAACGCTTCAGTGCCAAACACAAGCCGGTGAGTAACAGGTCGTCAATGCGAGTGTGATAGGCATGATGACAGTGAAGCAACAGCTGTTCGGTATGAGCATGGCCTAAACGCACACTAAAGGTTGCGGTTTGACTTTCACTGCCATCTTGAATAGATGGGTTATCTTGCGGCAATGGTTCAATGGCGTGAGACAGTTGCGCCAACCAGTAGTCTTTGTCTGCCATGCAAGCTTCGCTTTGCGCCCACAGGTGTAACTGCTGCGCCCATTGCTGATAACTGTGGGATACCTGCGGCATTGCCACCGACTGCCCTTGTTGCAGTTGCTTGATGACGGCCTGCCAATCTCTTAGCAATACGCGCCAAGAAACCCCATCAACAATCATATGATGGGCAATCAACAACAGTTTTGGCGCTAGCGTTTGGTGATCAAAATAGACCGCTTTGAACAATGGCCCTTGACGCAATGACAACGACCCTTGATGTTTTTCGCCATGACTAGCGATGGCAGTCGCCACTTGTTGCTGAGTTGCCTGCGCCAAGTCAACGTACTCAATGGCCTCATCAACCATCGCAGCGGCAAAAGCAATGTAACGGGCACCATTGTCATCAACGCGTAAACGAAGCACCGCTTGCTGTGCAAACAAGGCACCTACCAACGGCGCCAACCAGTCAAACTTGAAACCTTGGTTTAGTTGCAGCAACACCGACTGGTTATAGTGGTTTTGTGCGGTTTTATCACCGTCGATAAATCGTTGCTGAATGGGCAGTAGCAACTGTTCATCGGTTTCAGGCGCGGCTAACACCAATGCGGCTTTTCCTTGAGTCACCACAGGCGCCAAACGGGCAATGGTTTGATGGGCGAACAGGTCTTCTGCGCTAAAGTGATATCCGGCTTGGGCTGCACGCGATATCAACATAATGGCCAAAATAGAATCACCACCTAAGCTGAAGAAGTTATCCTCAATCCCGAGGCTGTCACGGTCCAACACTTCTTGCCATAAAGCACAGAGGGCTTGTTCAACCTCAGTTGTCGGCGCTCGATAAGCGCTTTTTGATTCAAGGGCGATTTCAGGCAGCGCTTTGCGATCAAGTTTGCCATTGGCAGTCAACGGCAATTGCGGCAGTACCATAAAGGCGTTTGGCACCATATAGCCCGGTAACGATCGCTGGGCAAATGCCTGCCAATCGATATCCTCGCTGGGGCCAACCAAGTAGGCAAACAGATGGTTGTCACGGGCTACCACCACCGCTTCTGAAACGTCTTGGTGGGTGTGTAGTACAGACTCAATTTCGCCCAGTTCGATTCTAAAACCACGCAACTTGACCTGATGATCCACTCGGCCTATATAGCACAGCAAGCCATCTTCATTGAGCTTAACCAAGTCACCGGTACGATAGTAGCGCGTGCCATGACGGGTGATAAAACTGTCTTGTGTCAACTGAGGTTGATGTCGATAGCCCCGTGACAGGCCAGCGCCGGACAAATACAACTGCCCTGCTGTGCCTAGCGGCACCTGATCACCATCGTCATCCAATATCACTGCCACTGTGCCATCAACGGGTCGGCCGATGTTGGCATAACCGCCCTGAGTACGGCGTGTCCACGTCGAATAGGTGGTATCTTCTGAAGGTCCGTACAAGTCGAAAACGTCTTTAACACCTGCTTGATAGAGTTGTTCGACCAACGATTGTGCCAAAGGTTCACCGGCCAAATTGACCGTTGTTACCGTACTTGGTAGACCATGGTCGGCCACCAAGGCTTTAATTGCCGAAGGCACCGTATTGACCAGTGTCACCGGGAGATTGAAACCGCTGTCAAGTAATGTCAAGGCATCATCAACCAACGCCACTTTAAAACCGGCGCTCAATGGCACAAACCACTCAAATATCGACAGGTCAAAACACATTGAGGTGGAAGCCAGCACGCAAGACAACGCCTCGGGGTCAAACACCCGATGGGCCCAGCATACCAACGCGTGGGCGTTTTGGTGCTCAATCATGACCCCTTTTGGTCGTCCGGTAGAGCCTGAGGTATAAATCATATAGGCCAGGTTTGACGGCGCTAACGATGATACGGCAACCGGCCCGTCACTGAGCGCCAGCCAATCGGGTTTATCCACACAATAGCGCACCGCAGTACCCACCAAGGACTCGTAGGCACTTTGCGTGATAGCCCAGCTCGCCTCGGCATCTTCGATAATGTGCGCAATGCGCGCCTGCGGGTATTTTGGATCAACCGCAACATAAGCGCCGCCAGCCTTAAGCACCGCCAACACCGCAACAGCAAGGTCTAGGTGACGGTCTAAACAGATCACAACCGGCTGGTCAGGGCCAACACCATCGGCAACCAGACGATGGGCCAAGCGATTGGCGCGACGATTCAATTCGCCATAGCTCAAGGTGCGGTGTTCGCCGTCGATGGTAACGCCGTAAAAGGCGATATTGTCCGGGTTTTGTTCGGCCTGCTGCTCAAATCCACGGTGTAGCAACTGCGCAGGTTGGGTAAGCGCTTTGCCGCTTAACCACTGGCTGATTTGCTGCTGCTCATTGGCTGAGAATAACGGTAACTGCTTAACCTTGGTATCCGGCTGTTCGCCAACCGCCGCCAAAATCACCGCAAAGTGTTGTGCCATACGTTCGATAGTGGCCGGTTTAAACAACGCACTGTCGTATTCCCAACTGAGCTGCAAGCCTTCGGGCGCCTCGGCAATGGTCAGCGTTAAGTCATACTTGCTGATGCCGCGCGTCGGTTCTAGGGTTTGTACTTCAAGCCCCGGTAACCTAAGCGCAAGCGATGGCTGCATCACAATGAGTATTTGGAACAGCGGGTTGTAGGCTAGGCTGCGCTGTGGCGCCAGCAGGTCAACCAGCGCGTCGTAACAGAGCCTATTGCTGCCTAGGCAGTTTTGCAGCCATTGCCCGTTGCGGCGAACCAAATCGGCAAAACCCGGATTGTCTTGCAAGTTGCTGCGCAGCATTTGCGTATCGGCAAAAAAGCCCACGGTATCTGCCCATTGCGATTGGTCGCGGTTGATCACCGGCGTGCCCATCACGATATCGTTTTGTCCACTGTGACGACCTAAAAGGCAGGCAAAAGCACTTTGCAGTAACACAAACAACGTACCACCCATGGCTTTTGCCCGGTCGTTCAGCTGTTGTGCCAACGCTGTGTCAATACGTTGATAGTGGTATCGTCCTTGGTGTTGTGCTTGTACTGGGCGGGCATGGTCCAGCGGTAAATTGTGTACTTGAGGTAGCTCGGCCAATTGTTCACGCCAATAGGTCTGCGCCTTATCAAGATCTGGCTGAGGCTGTGCGTTTTGCCACCACGCATAATCCTGATAATCACTCACTACCGCAGGCAGATTCGCCCCTTGCCCTTTAACTTCGGCTTCATACAGCGCCGCCAACTCTGCGCTCAATACCGTCATACTGTGACCATCGGCCGCGATATGATGTACCGTCAGGGCCAACACATGACGGGTTGGTTCAACTCGCAGCAAAGCCGCGCGCAACAGTAAGTCACGACTCAAGTCAAACGGCGCCGTTGCTTGGTTAACCAACCACTGCTGCATATCGACATTTTCATCCACTTCAAGGGATATGGTTGCAGTGGGATGATAAGCAACCACAGGCTGGCCGTTGTCAGAGCTGGTAATGATACTGCGCAGAACACCATAACGCTCAAGCAGTGCGTTTAACGCTTTGCCCAGCGCCGCAACATCCAAGTGACCTGTGATAGACAAGGCCAAGGGCATATTGTACTGAGCTTTACCCGGTTCGATTTGGTCGATTAACCACAAACGGCGCTGCGCAGACGACAAGGTTAACGGCGCATCGGCCGGTCTTTGCCATGATGTAGTACCAGCCAAACCCGGCCGTGTTGCCGCAAGAGCGGCCAATTCGGCAACGGTTTGATGACGCATCACATCATCAAGACCAATGGCGATATTGAGTTGTTGTTCGATCTGCCAAACCAACCTAGCGGCCAATAACGAATGCCCGCCCAATACGAAAAAGTTATCGTCAATACCGATATCTTCACGATTGAGCAAGCCTTGCCAAATCGTCAACAACTTAGCCTCAAGCTCGGTTCTTGGCAGTTGATACTGACGCGCGCCCAGTGGTTGAAAATTGGCTTTGGGTAATGCTTTACGATCCAACTTGCCATTTGGCGTCAACGGCCAACGTGCCAACGGGATAATGTCCCCAGGCACCATATATGGCGGTAAGTTATCGCTTAAAAACGCAAGTAGTTGGGCGTTGTCGATATCGCCTATCACATACGCGACCAACTGCTGGGCTTGGCTATCAGCCAACACTGTCGCATCGGCCACACCGTCAAAACGACGGATCCAACTCTCAACCTCTCCCAGCTCAACACGAAAGCCGCGCACCTTGACCATATGTTCGTTACGACCAATATATTGCAACAGCCCTTCACTATCGACCCGCATCAAATCGCCAGTACGATAGAGTCTACCGCCGGGGACATTTTGCCCTTCTAAGAAACGCGCTTTGGTCAATTCAGGTTGATTGAGATAGCCCCGCGCCAAACCCTTACCGGCCAGATACAACTCACCGACGACGCCTTTGGGCACGCTTTGCTGCTGGCTGTTGAGTAAGTAGGTAGTAGTACCGCGCAGCGCCTTGCCGATGGAATTGCGGCCATTGGGCTGACGTAGGACAAAAGTTGAATACGTGGTATCTTCAGATGGCCCATAAAGGTCGTAAACCTTGTCAACACCTTGGGCGTACAGTTTATCCACCACTGACTGATCGAGAAACTCACCGGCGATATTGACCGTTTTGGCACTTTTGGGCAGCGCATTGGTGGTAAGCCATGTTTTGATAACCGATGGTACAGTGTTGACCAAGCTCACCGCTAAGCCAGATTCGACCGCTAAGGCATCTTTGACCAAAACAACTTGGCCGCCGTAGCACAAAGGCACAAACAGTTCAAATGCCGACAAGTCAAAGCACACGGAGCTGACCGCCAGCACCGCCGATAACTCTTGTGCATCATAGACATCACCCGCCCACTCTATACGCGCGGCGATGTTACGGTGTTCAATCATCACCCCTTTAGGATTGCCGGTAGAGCCGGAGGTAAAGATGACATAAGCCAGATCTTCGGGGGTTATTGTCGGCAATCCGTCACTTTGCTCGGAGTATTGCGACAGCGCGGTTAACTGATCTAGCAATAGCAACTCGGCAGCGCCACTTAGACAATGTTGCAGCTCAGTTTCCGTCAGCACCAGTTTAACCTTAGCGTGTTCGGTCATATAGCTCAGCCGCTGCGCCGGATAATTGCCATCTAGCGGCAAGTAAGCCGCCCCGGCCTTCATCACCGCCAACAATGCAACCACCAACTCGACCTGACGATTCAGGCAAACACCGACACATTCTTGCGACTTCACGCCTTTTTCGACTAAGAAGTGGGCCAATCGATTGGCTTTGGCTTGCAATGTTTGGTAACTGTACTGTTGCCCTTCACAGGTTAACGCGATCGCCTGCGGATTTTGTTGGGCTTGAGCGTCGAAACGCGGTAACAGCAACGCCACATCGTCAATACTTTGCTCAAGTTCATTGTGAGCGTCCATTGACTGCTTATCGGCTTCACTAAGTAACGGACATTGGTCTATCATGCCGTTTGACGCAGCAATCATGGCCTGCAATATAACCGGCAATCGGTTGGCCATATTGACAATGGTTTCGCGCTCAAACAAGGCAGTGGCATAGTCAAAACGCAATTCGATCGCATGGTCACGGCGCGCCAAGTGCACCGCCAAGTCAGTCATGACTTGCTCGGTCGGCATAGCGATGCGACGACACTCCAGTCCACCGAGTTGCAACGGCGTTTGCTCGCTGTCGTCAAAGCCAAACAGCACCTGAAACAAGGGATTGAGACCGGCGACCCGCGGCGGGTTGATGGTTTCGACCAAATGGTTAAATGACAAACCGGCATGACGATATGCCAAGCTTAACTGCGCTGAAGTGGCATCGAGCAGATCATCAAAGCTGGTTTTGAAGTCAATCGCGCTACGGGTCACTAAGGTATTAACGAAGTAGCCGACGGCATCGCGCATTTTACCGTCACGCTCGGCCACAGTGATGCCCAATACCACGTCATCATCACCACTGTGTCTTCTCAATAGACTACACAGCGCCCCGTGCATCACGGTAAATAAACTCAAGCGCTTTTGCCGTGCGAAAGCTTCAACCCTTTGGCTTAGCTGCGCATCGATAGTCAGAATATAGCGATCGCCATGATAATCTGGCGTCGATGAACGTGGATTATCTAATGGCAAATTATGGGTTAAGCCTATGCCCTCAAGCTGTTGTTGCCAGTAGCTTTTGGCCTCGGCGATTGCGCTATCGTCGCAGCTATTCGCGGCAAATTCGGCAAAGTGAGACGGCTGATGTGGCAACTCGCCATGCTGGTAGGCATAGCTTAAATCCGACACTAGCCTTTGATAGCTGCCACCGTCCATTGCAATATGATGCCCTGTCACCATTAATTGAGCTTCATTGTCGGACAGTACAAATAAGCAGGCCCGCAAGGGCATATCGCACGACAGATCAAACGGCTTTGCCGCAAATGCCTTGATTTGCGCCGCTATCGTTTGTTCGGTGACAGGCATTACAACCAGCGGTTGCTCAATGTCTGCGGCGACTTGGGCATACAGTCCGTCTGCTCCCTGACAATAGCGGGTGCGCAAAATGTCATGTGCGCCAACCAAGCACTCGAAGGCAGTCTTGAGCCGTTCAATATCAATCCTACCGGTCAATACAAAGCATTCGCTTAGATGGTAGCGGGTACTGCTTGGCGCCATCTGTTGTTCTAGCCAAATTTGCTGTTGTCCGGCAGTAGCCTTGTATCGGCTTCGCGCGGCTTCACTCGGCTCGGACGAGTCCTTTTTAGGTAACGTTTCAATAAAGCTCGCCAGTTCTGACAACTCGGGGTATTCAAATAGACTGCGCGGCGAGAGTTTGACGCCAAACGCCGCAAAGATCTGCTCACTGAGATACAACGCTGTTACCGATTGTCCACCCAAGGCAAAAAAGTTATCGTTGAGCGACGGCGAGTCTATCCCCAGCACAGTGCCCCAAATCTCAGCAAGTCGCTTTTCAGTTGCGGTTTGTGGCGCAATACGAATCGATGTATCCGTTAGCGTTTGCGCGTTTAATCGAGGCAATTCATCTAGCGCGTATAACTTTGAGGTAAGATTGCGTTGCACCTTACCGCTTGACGTTCGCGACAAATGTCCGGCGCGCAACAGCACCACATCAGCGACCACCAACTCAAACTGTTCAAACACATGTTGTTCAATGGTCTTAACGACTTTGGCAAAATCCAGATTCTGCAAATACTTGCGTGCCACTTCCTGTACCAACACCACTTGCCCTTTGCTTTCAAAGGCAACGGCGGCGAAGTCTACCAACGCCTCATGACTGTCGAAACAGGTTTTTTCCAAGTCTTGCGGATAATAATTTCGGCCGTTGATGATCAGTATGTCTTTAAGCCGACCTGAGATAAACAGCTGACCTTGCCACATAAACCCGGCATCGCCTGTGCGCAGGTATCGCCCGGCTTGATCTGTGGCCAACGCGCAGCCAAAGGTTGCTTTGGTTTTTTCTTCATCTTGCCAATACCCTTTGGCGACACTTGGGCCTGCAAACCAGATCTCACCCGTGAGACATTCGGGTAAAACTTGGCGAGTTTGTGGGCAGACAATCAACAATTCATGATGCTCAGTCGCATGACCACACGCCACCAAGGACTGGCCACCTTCATCTGTGGTGACGACCTGCTTGTTTTGTAGCAACTGCGGGTCGAACGTCTTGACGCCATTGGCACTGCGAATTTGATTCGCGCTGATAAACACCGTCGCCTCGGCCATGCCATAGGCAGCCAGCCAAGCTTCGGGCTTAAAGCCAATGGCGGCAAATTTACGTTCAAACTTATCAAGAGTGTCGCTGTCAATCGGCTCAGCGGCAGTAAAGGCTCGCTGCCAACAGCTTAGGTCGAGCCCAACCAAGCGATCGGTTTTTAGCCGTTTGACACACAGGTCATAGGCAAAGTTTGGTGCGCCGCAAATGGTGGCCCGATAGCTTGCAATCGCTTCAAACCAGCACGCAGGACGTTTGACAAAACGTGCCGGCGACATCAATACCGAGTGAGCACCGAGATAGATGGGCAACAACAGGGTGTTAACCAAACCGAGGTCATGAAACAGCGGTAACCAGTTACAAAAGATATCCTCTTGACCACAACCGGTGGCATCAACCAAAGCGGCGGTATTGGCCAAAATATTACTGTGACTGATCATCACCCCTTTGGGCGTACCGGTAGAGCCCGAGGTATATTGTAAAAATGCCAACATATCCGATTGCAATTGCGGCAACTGAGTTTGTTGTTCGACTTGTGCCGACAGTGCGTTCACACAAACCAACTCAGGCATCTCTGGCGTGTGTTCGAGGGCAGCGTCTACGGCCTCAAATAAACGTTGATTGGTCAGTACCATAGTGGCGTCGCAGTCTTTGACGACTTTAACCACCCTGCCCGATTGGTTGCGGCTAAGCGGTGGATAAAGCGGCACAGCCACTACCCCGGCACGAAGGCAGGCCAAAAACGTTACAACATAATCCATTCCTTGGGGCAATAACAAAACGACCCGCTCCCCCACACAGGCTCGGGTGGCAATGATGTGGGCCAACTGACTAACCCGCGCGTTGAGCTCAGAAAAAGTCAAACTGATGGATTGGCCATTATCTTCGATATACGTAAATGCGCTTTTGTCAGCCAACAGTTCGCCATACTTGTTCAACTTATCAAACAAGGTTTCATTGGTACTTATCATGTTCAATTCACTTAATGGTCACACTAGAGCCGCTAGAGGCTCCTCGGTAGCATTGATGCCTGTTTGTTGTACGATGTTGTTGTCGCAAACCGATTTGACTCGGCCGTTCTCCATAACAATCAACTGATCTGCAAGTTCAAAATAGCGGTCGTCATGGGAAATGACGATCACCGCTTTACCGGCGGCACGTAAATCCGGCAATATCACGCGGTAGAAAATATCTTTAAATCGCGGGTCTTGATCCGACGCCCATTCGTCAAACAACAATACCGGCCTGTCCTCTAGCAGCAACACCAATAGCGCCAAACGCTTGCGCTGGCCGTCGGACAAATGTACCGTCGAGAAACGATCGCCGTCGATACGCACCTTTTCGCTCAGCTCAAGGTAACCCAAATAGCGCTCGATTTTGACGCTCTGTTTGTCGTCAATTTGATGATATAACCGTTCAAATAAGTGATAGTCGGAATAGATCGCGCTGATACAACGGCGTGCACTAAACATCGAATCACGGTTAATCGCCAACTCATCAAAGGCAACATTGCCGCTGCTTGGCCAGTAATGCAGCGTTAAACATTTGCTCAAAGTCGATTTACCCGAACCATTACCACCGGTAATATAGCTGATCTGGCCGCGTTTAAAGGTCAAGTTTACGTTTTCAACAGCAAAGCTGTCATCGTCTTCGCCATAGCGATAGCTCAAGCCCTCAACCCGATACTGCTTGAAATCTTTCGGGATGCTTAAACGGCTGTCCCCCTGTTCAACATTAAGCTGACGATAAAACTGCTGAAGCTTAGCCAGCGACACCTTGCCTTTTTGAATCCCCGACATGGCATGTAAAATCTCACTGACCGGGCCGGTCAAATACAACAGCGCCATAACAATGCCGAAAAGCTGTAGTTGGCTGATATCAAACACATAGGGCAAATGAAAGATAGCCACGGCGATGACCAAAAATGAAATGATCTCACCATAATTTTCCGCCACGATCAGAATGGTTGAGCCATGAAATACCCCTTTGAAGGCACCTCGTTCTGGTTGCAGCAAGTCTTGCTGATAGTAGGCTTGCGCCTTCTCATCATTGAGTTTGAGCTCTTTGGCGCCGTAAATCAGTCCCTTCACCCCTTCTTGAATTTGGTCAAAGTGCTCTCTCGATGCCGAAAAAAACCGTCCGGCCAACAACACCGGCAATTGATAGGTCAACACCCCAACACTTAAAGCGCCCAGCACAAACCAAAACACCTTGATATCCAAATAAATCAAATAACCAAGGGTGCCAATGATTGTCACGAAGCAGACCCAAATCGACGGCAGCGACACGGCGGCAGCGGTGATAGAGGGAATATCGATATTGATCAGGTTGATCACCCGCGCTTGGCCGATGACCTCCAGATCGCGATAAGACAGCTTACGGATCCTTTGATACAAGCTTAAGCGATGGGCCATCGATGCCTTGCTGGCAATGTACAAAGACAACACCAACGACACCGATTTAACCGCTACTATCAAACCACACGCCAACAGAAAAAACGACCCCAATTCGGCGGTCGGTGAATTGAAAAACGATAAATTTTCAATCTCCAAACCCGATGAACCGGAACGCTGTGAGGCAACCGCATACATCACAAACGGGATCAACAACGAATAACACAAACCGGTTGCGACGCCAAAGATAATAGAGAGAAAAAACAAATTCGGCGATACCCGCCAAAAAAGATCCGCCAAACGCTTCAATTCCACGACATTACTCCCCTGCGCTATCTTTTGGTTGCAACAGCAATCGCTCGGGCCTTTCGGCTTGGTTCATCGACAACCACGCCATGGCCTCATGGGCGGCAATCAAATCGTCATAATGGCGGCTAAACACATTGCCCGACTGGCCGGTATTGATACTGAACCGGCCCTGCCCGTTAGGCGCCAATGACACCACTTGACGGTAACCAGGGCCAAAAAAGTGCGCAAACCGGCTTTGTTTGGCCAAACTGGTAGATGCCAGGTTAACGGTATAGCCGCTACCGCCGGTGTCGATTTCGCGGTGAAACAGCTCGGCAAAAATACTCTCGGGACGTGGCGGCTGCGCCGGTGCCATATGGGCATCGCTAAAGGGAAAATGAGGAAACTGTGCTTTGTGTAGCTTACCCCAACGCCAATCATCAGGCGAACTGCCATAGCTGATGTTTAGCTCATTCACCGCGTGCTCAAGTGCAATAACCAACAGTTCATCGCAGCTTTCTTTCGATTCGGTCGTTAGATAATCACACCATAGCGCGGCGCTGCCTTGCAACACCTGAGTGACAAACGGCACGTTTGGCTCATCTAGCAGCGACATCACCGAATAACGAGCGCTACCACGCAAGGTACTTCCACGTAAATCATCCTCAATCAGCAAGCGATAAAAGTGCGCCATCCACACGCTATATACACCAGCAGCCGCGCTATCTTTGTCCATCAAGCCATCCCAGCTGTGCAATACTTGTTGCACTTCTCGGCCAGCTTCGCTTTGGGGTTTGACCGCAAGCAGTCGTGGTAAGGCCGATGTGGCCGCCAGCGAATGTTGGTCGCCGATTAAGCCATCCATATCTTGCGCTGTTAGCTTACCATCTTTGCTTTGTAGCAATTGCGCCAATTGCTTTTCGATGCGTTCGGCGCGTATCCCTGGCGCCCAATCATCGCTGATGTGATAAGGGTAAGCGTCGTCGTGCAGGCGATGATTGGCGGCGACAATTATGCCACTTGGCGGATTGTATTTTTCAATGGCGCGTTCAAATCCAATAAACCCCTGCCAGTGATTCTGCTGCTGCCAACCGGCCACAGGCACGTTGCCCTGTCCTTTGCCCCGTAAGGGAATTAGACCCGGCGCCAATAAACCGATATTGCCTTTAACATCCGCATAGGTAAACGCATGGGCAGGCGCGACAAATGAAGACAATGCCTGTTTGAACTGAAACCAGTCGCGGGCATAGTTTAACTTGATAAAGCTATTAAACGTACCGCCGCGTTGTTCATCCCCGGTCCAGCGCACGCTGTAGGCAAAGTCAGACAACGGGTTATACTCATCAGAGAGCACCGGGCCATTGACTGTACGCCTGACGGTGATTTTAAGTGGCGCTTGTTCGGGCATTAAAGGGTCCTTCTTCACCCGTATTTCCTCTTGATAGACTTCCATATCGACCATTCGTCCATCCAACTCGTATTGATAAGGGTTGAGTGGATTGATTTTTTCAATGAAAACATCTTGAGTATCGGCCATCAAAGTTGTAGTGCCCCACGCGATATCGGCGTTGCGGCCAACGGCAACAAAGGGTAGCCCGGGAAACGTCGCCCCGGTGACATTCAACTTATCGCCTTTTAACGAGGCCAAATACCACAAAGACGGGATCTGATTACTTAGATGGGGATCGTTGGCCAATATCGGATAGCCGTTGGCGGTATGCGCAGGGCCTACTACCCAGCTATTGCTGCCGACATATCGCTTTGGCAGCAATGCGTCTTGGGGCAGCTGTGCCATACCGTCGCTCAAGGCTGCCATGGCATCGGGCATTGGCAGCTCCTCATCGTTCAATTCAATTGCCGGCATCAGTTGATTGGCTTTCTCCAAACCAAAGCTTTGGATAAGCAAAGTGCGCTGCAATTCAAACGCCATATTGGTTGAAAGCTGCCATGACATCAGTTGCATATAGGCCAGCGAATCCACGGCCTGCCAAGGCTCAGGCGTGACATCAAGCAATAAAAACTCCGGCGGCAAAACCTTAGACTGCGCCATAGCGGCATTTACCCCGGCCACATAGGCTTGCAGCGCCTGCTGCGCTGTCTCATCTAAGCCTTGCAACATTTTGTGGGCGTTACGATAAAGCCCTAAACGACGGACCAGCCTATCGGAGGGTATCGCCTCTGCGCCCAATATTTCCGCCAAGCGACCGGCGGCAATACGACGGTTCATTTCCATCTGCCATAAGCGGTCTTGAGCGTGAGCAAAGCCCAAGCCGAAATAACTCGCGGTGTCTTTTTCGCTCTGAATGTAAACAACGCCAGAGGCGTCTCTTTCTAGGCTTACGGGCGTCTTTAAACCGGCGAGCAAAACATGGCCTTGGGTTTGTGCGACACTCGCGTTCAAATACCAAAATACGCCGCAGCTTAACAATATCAAAGGCAATAAAATCCAGCCGACAACACGATAAAGTAAGGGGAAATCGTTGACGGTAATCTTGTTCATTTCAATGACGACTCCATGCCTTAATCAGGCACTCTATTCCTTTACAAACGACCCTTTTGGCGAGTCCAAAGAGGGACTGATCCTAACTTGCCAAAAGCCAAAGGGAGACGGAATATATAACCCCTGCCTTGACGATGTCAATAACAAACGGACGCGTCGCACAAATTATGCGCTGAGGCTCATAATTCACATAATTACTGTTTACATTTTCAATTTTGCTTCAATTAGTTAAATATTCATCAATTTAATTAATAAACATGCAGCAAACGCCATAGACGACAGCATCGAGTCCCCGAGTTGGACAGTTATCGAACGGTTGGTAATAACACCACCACAAGAGCCTTTTCTTTGGGTAGTCGAATTGATATGCTGCTGCGACTTTCGAGTCATTTTCAACACACTATTCTCATGAGCAATTTATTATCTATGGTGCCAAACAGGCCCAGTACGGCTTTTTGGCAGCAATTTGCCAACAACTATTGGCAGCAAGACAGCTTTTGCACCGACAGCGACGTTTTACAACCACCGCTAACCCCAGCTCAAATGTTTGATGTTGTCGTAGAAAACTGTGCGCCCAAACCGTTACATCGTGGCTCCACTCGATTCTTTATCAATAACAAAAGCGTACCTGACGCGCAATGTCGTGCAAACGGGTATTACCCGATAGCACAAGATCAAGACTTTGCAGGTTTTCACAAAAGATTGCGCTCTATTATCGGTGATGCCGATTACGTATTTACCATTGACGTATTTCATTTACCCGACTCGGCCCGTCAATGGACTTACGGTTTTTTACGTGACCTTTATCAGCATACAGGCGCCAACATCTGTAGTGGCCACTTTTTCTCCATCTTTTTCGGTGATTACCACGCCACGCCATTTGGCGTGCACAATCACGACAATCTCTATGAGTATGAAGGCGCGTTTTATTTCCCCCTTGAAGGTCAAAAACAGATGCGCATTTGGCATCCTAAAGTGGCCGAGGCCAATCCAAAGCTGATTAAGGCCACCGAACACAGCACCTATAATGAGCAGTCACACCTGCTCAGCGCCGACGCAGGCGGCTTGATGTATTGGCCCTCTGACAGATATCACGTTGGCAACGCTCAAAACAACAATTTGGCGATCCCTTTAGCCATTAGAATAGGCCAAGACCAAGTGTCATTAATCGGCCGTATGATTGAATGGGAAATGGACGATAAACCATCGTATTCCAAGCGCTACGGCCGCATTGACCGACTTAAAGTTAGAGCGCGGCGATATCGCCATGTCATCAAGCAGGGCACCCGCAAGTTGTCGCTTAGAGAAGATACCAATTGTGAATTTGACCCCTTTGATCTACCAAAAAGTGGCCAAACGCTGCCGCCGACATTAAACCGGATCAGAGATTTTTACGCCAAGGCCACCTGCCCTGCCATATTGGAAGTGGTATTGACTCGCTATTGGTTGCGCACCTTATCGAGCTGGGGCTTAAACCCCAAAGCGCCCAAGCGCGACTTTGCGCCATTAACACGCGACAACCGCATCGCTGCTTTTGAAAACCATCAATTGTTGTGGCGTCATTTAGAAAATTCAGCACAAACTTTGGTAGCAGCAGCAGGCAATGTCACCTCGCTATCCCATGCGCCTAAAGCCGCGATAGAGCAAATGTTAACAACGCTCAATCAAGGCGAAGCAATATCAGTTGGACAGTTGCTGCAACAATCTGACAGCGAAGAAAAACATCATGAAACGCTGTTGGCGCTGCTGAACGAGCTCCAGCAATCGGCAGGTATTGGGCGAGTTGAATAATATTCGCCCAATAAATAAGGGAGTCATTGACTCCCTATACATCGTCTAACGAAGCGCTATGCGCAACGTAAACACTTCTATTGGTAGACACCAATGGCCCAGAACGGGTAACCATCCCCTTCATAAGACATTTCAACCATTACAAAGCCGCTGAATTGACTTTGTCCCGGCTCCCATGCCCCCCACAACAATTGCGAGTGACCGCCGACCGACTCGGCAGTATCCCAACAAGCATTGCCGTTGTCATTGGCAGTGTCATAAATATGACCACCGTGGTAGTAGATCAACGAATTGTTCGACGACAAATTGTAACCCCAGGCATTGTGGCAGTATGGCTTACCTGTGTCATCGCCGCAAAGGCTAGTGTAAGACACCAGATCGTTGGTGACCTTAATGTTTACCGCTTCATCCTTAAACTCGGTGTAACGCGTCGAAATCAATTTTGACGGGTTACTCGGGTCTGGTCTGAGGCCAATTTCCGACGTTGCCGGGAAAATCGAATGGGTTTTGCTGCCTTGGATCCAAGTGTTTTGCTTATAACGATCCGCGGTAGCGCCAATATTGAGGTACTGCATCGTACCATAATATTCGGTTTTCATTTGGCTTTCGGTAATATTTGACACAGGCCCATTCAACGAATCTGATGCCAAGCCATAACCTTCGAATCTGGTAACATCTGACTGGGTCGTTTGCGACAACACCCAGCGATTTTTACCATTGACCGAGGTTTTCGTCCAAACTCGGTTTTCGTTGTTAATTGTGACCGTTAAGGTGTTACCCGATACATTGTAAGTACCATACTCGTATACTTCCCCGTTGTAAGCAGGCATTTTAAACTGCCCTCTGGCACTGCTAGCACAGCTTTGACCAAAATGTTCAGCCACCGGACTCTCGTGGGTGATATTACCAAATAACCAGCCTTGAGGATTGCTATCTGGTAAGAAACGATAATATCGGTAGGTCACGGCATTACTGTTTGGCGAAAACTCGTAGTAACCGAACTTTAACTGATTTTGGTAAAGTTGGTAGGTTGATAACTTATACTGACTGGCTTCAACATTTAACAGGTAAGGATAGCCATCAAGATTGGCCATGGCGGAACTCGCACCTGTAAGTAACAACACGGCTGCGATTGATTGACTAATTGATTTTAACTTCATTTGTACTATCTCCGTAAAATACTTTATTTACTCTCGCCCCCGTTCTTGGAGGCGAAGGTACATTAACATGCGTTTAATTAAAAAACAACCACATATCTAGTTTTATAGACATATAATTACTCCCCTCTTTGCACTAGTTAGACAATAACTGTAATCCCGTCCTTAAACGACAAAACGCAAGCAAGGCTAACCTATTACTGCATAGTGGTTATTGTAGATCGCGGTGGCAATCATTTTCAAACAGGTTGCTGGTGAAATACAGCAAAGACGGCAAAGACCCAACCTTTGATATATCAACAGTGACAGCATTGAGCTACACTGCAATAAGGTGACGGAAGGTGTTTTTTTTGCGAACGAAACCAATTTCCAAACGGTTGACAACTGACCAATTAAAGGAGCAAAGATGATAATGAGTTTGTGCATGGCAATAGTGCTCATATTGCAGAGTATGTCTTATGCCTTGGCTTGCTCTTGCTCGCAAAAATAGTTGTTCGAACACGCTATTGTAAAAGCTCAAACCGTTGGTTTTGCCAAGTTAACCAGCTTCCACAACAACGCCGCCCCCAGCTCTGCCTTAGAAGGTGTCGCAGCAGAGTTTACTTACATCGATATCCTTAAAGGCAAGCCAATCCAATCAACTGTAACACTCACTACGGGAGCGAGTTCAGCGTCTTGTGGTGTTTTGATGCGGGTTGGCGAGACTTACCTGATAGTGCTAAATCAAGGAGAGTTTAAAATAACAAGCTGTGGTTTCAGCGATTTAATAAAACAAAGCGCCATTGCGCCACTGTCTGAACATATTCGTCAAGTGCTGAAAAACCCAGAGCAAAGCATCGCCTCTGCCCGCAAAGCGAAAACAGATAGCATGTGGCTAATCAAAACCGGTTCAACCATCGCTAGAAGAAAAGCTGAACTGATGCACTGCGCCAAACAAAATTTAGCACCCAATAAAAATACATTACAACATCATATTGAACTGTCAGATAAAGTGACACAAACATGGTTAGCACTCAATTCAAATGCACCAGAGGTAGATCTTCTGCCGCAATTGATGCTCGAAGAAGGCGAATACATAGTTAAACAAGGTATCGCTCAAAACAAATTTACCCCAGCGTATTGCGGCCAGTTGTTCAGCGATGGATTTTTGCCGCAAACCTTGGCCCGCTTAGAGAATCTATCAAAGAAAACAACAACACCTCCTATGTGTACTCCAAGTGAAATCAGCTGTCGCCCGGTATACGATGTGATAGATGACGCATCAGGCCGACACTAGGCAATCTCAACAACCAACTGTCAACTCAGAAGTATAAAAGGAATATAGTGAAAAAACGCCTCGCTCGAATTTGTTTAATCGGCTCCTATGTTTGGTGCGTACTAATGTTTCCCTTTGGCATATTAGGCGTATTCGGAGGGCTAGCTCTGGCATTACAAGGTGACCTAAAAGGCTACTTTATCCTGCTGTGCTCATATCTGCTTTTTACATTCGGCCTAGACTTGGTTAGAACATCGAGGTTGTTAGTCCAAGGCAAAGATCTTCGCCGAGAAAAACTCAGACAAATTCGTCAGTCACGACTTAAAAACGCTAAGCAAAATGATGACTTACAGTGAGCCGAGTTTTGCTGTTTGCAAAGCAGCATAATCAAGAGCGGCAGTTACAGAACAGCCACTGATTGAAAAAAGGGCCTGCTTTGTAGCAGGCCCCAGATTGTTTATCTCAAACAATGGAGATTAGATTTTGGGCTTTTTATAACCGATACCGCTAATAGCAAATCGGGCATCATAACTGAGCTCCAAATAGACCATCCCTTTGACCTCACCATTGGCGTCTGTTGCGACCAAAATGGCATTCTTGTGTCCGCCAAACGCTTCTTCATGATCGACAGCGTAAGGGCCGTTGGCCTTGGTCAAAACACCTGAGAAAGTCTGGTAGTTCGGCGCAATCTGATATCCATGATTGTAATCGGTATCGTAAATGTGCGCACCTTGAAACGGCAGGAAATTATAGTCGAACGAAATCGTTGACCCCGTGACTTGGTCAGCCAACGGTTGCCCGTTAGATGGATCCACCAGATTGGTTGAAGCAGTGTTAGGTAGCCCCAAATGCTCGTAACAGTAGTTAAAGTCGAGCGGCGTCGCCGTTTCTCCGTAAGGTACTCTATCACCGCAATCTACCAGTACGCCTTTTACGTGGTTATAGCTTTGCGCAACGCCCTGAGCCGTCAATTTGTCTCCTGATTGGTAGGTATTGGGGCAAATCGTGTATGAGGCATTGAAGTTATGCTTCAGTCTCATTAAATGACTCAACTCTGTGTTGTCGCCGGGCTTAACGCTACGAATATCGTTTTCCAGCGCGTTACCAGCATAGCAGTTAGCAAAGCGTTCGCGGTTGTCTGGGAGCGATTGCTGGAAGTTACCTACCTGTTTATAGGACACAAATCCAAATCCAGTCATTCGTGTGACTTGGCAGTTATTGGTGGCGCAGGCAAAAACAGAGCTGTTTGGCGATGCGCTACTGCCAGATTGGTTCAAATACAGTTCACTGGTATTCAGGTCTCCGACTTGCAATTGCAGCACGCCATTGGATTCAACGTTGCTGCTATAGCTCACCACCAGTTGACCGTTAGTGATTGACCAGTTGCCCTGACCGGTTTCGACCCGGTAAGGGCGAGGAATGGTGATGTTTCCTTGTTGAGTTGCGGTAAAGATTGGCGCTCCGTTTGCATCTTGGTTGCTGTCGAAATGCGCCAAGTTGCTACCGTATTTTGCATTCAATTGATGGAAGATTGGATTGATGCCTGGTTGGGGCGAGGCTTGTTCGATTGCCCGGTCGATGACCAGCTTGTCTATGGTGCCAGTGAAATAAGGATGTTTCATCGTGTCGCCATCCCCAGCTTTGAGATTGGCACCAAACCGGTTCCAGTACGCTGAATCGGCCGTCAGTTTGCTGGTCTCGCCATTGACAGATGTCTGGCAGACACCATATTGATCATACTGACCAGGACAGTGCCAATGTTGACTCTTGTCATCGAAAGTCTTGCCATTGAGCGGGTCATAAAGCTTGAAGTTGACAAAAGCAGAATTGTTTTGCCCCAAGGTAACATGACCAAGTTTAAGCATTAGGCATTCTGTACCACTACCATAGCAATTTTCAACATTGTAACTATAGGCGACAATCAGGGTAGAACCCACGGCGGTAGAGATAATATCCGAGGGGCGATAGTCAACAATGCGATAAGACATATCGCTGTCGGCAATGTCTCCATTGACCGAGTCGTCTGCACTCCCCATGATAATGTTGACTCTATATTGTTTCTGCTCTTGCAAACGCGCTATAAGATATTCTGGGTTACTTTCAGTACCCATTTTAATTGCGTTCACCAACAGACCACCGTTTTCAATAACATAGGTCTCACTTGGCGCTGTGTCACTGCCACAGTTTTTGTAGGTACATGGTCTAAACGATTGACCGAGACTATTGGTTAAGGTGATGTACGCCTTGGTATTTCGGGTCGGCACATTATTGGACACCGTCATTGTTGACAAGTCGCGGAATGATTCGTTAGGGACCCAAGTGCCATTTTCAGATCTCAGATTGACGTTATAAAGTCCGTCGAAGTACTGTAACCAGCCTTTTTTGTGTTTCGTACATTTGACCATGATATCGACCTGAGCGACAGATGACTCAAGATTGTTTGCGTCCTTCACCCGATAGGTCATTTCATCCTTTCCGCAGTAGCCTGGTTTGGCGGTATAATTGATGACCGAGCCGGTGTTACTATAGGTGCCGTACTGAGGAAGGAAAACGCCAGTTACCTCCAGACCAGAAGTATTGCCACCGTTGTCGTTGGACAAAACATTCAAAGTTGCAGTAACGCCGGGGGTCACAACCAGTGAACTGTCGGTCAGGTAGCTGTCATCAACCGCTGTTGGCCGATTGGCACAGCTTACCCTGAGGGCAACATTCGCGCTATTGGAAATCGCATTGCCATCGGTGACCCGATAACTGAGATTGTCGTAGCTGTTGTCGTCACTGTTACAGTAGTTTGGGTCTGGGGTGTAATAGAGCGTGTTACTTTCGATAACCGCCGTACCATGAGAAGGTTTTGTGTAAATATCGACGAGGCTCAGCTGCTGATTGGTGTTATCGACATCAGTGTCATTGCTAGTGAGTGTAGTGGCAGAAAACTCGACTTTGCTGTCGAACTGGTCGAGATAAAGGATATCGGCGTTTGCAACCGGTGCATCGTTGACGCAAACAATCTGAACATTGATGTTATAGGTGTCTGACACATTGCCTTGAGGATCGACGATGTTGTATTGCATCAGGTCATAGGTATTGCTGTTACCCGGTGTCGAACAGTAGTTTGCCATTGGTGTGTAGTATATTTTGTTGTTTTGCACATACATACTACCGAAGCGCGGACTGCTGACGAAGTTTAGACTGAGATTGGCGTTGCCGGACTCATTAGGATCAGAGGCATAATCGAGCGGAGTGAAGACCCTTGCTTCTTCTTCGACCGGCGTATAGAAAAGACCTTGACCCACCGGTCGTTGGCAGACGTAGTCGATGGTAATCTGGGCGTTGGCAGAGACGGCGCCGTCTGCATCTTTTACGTTATAGGTCAATACATCACGCTTGCTCGGATCGCCACCGGTACAGTAGTTGGGGTGAGATATCACCTGTATTCTATTATCGTAAACATTGATACTTGCGTGCATCGGCGTGGATACTTGATTGATGGTCAATCCACTGTTGTTGCCTGTGTCTGGGTCTGATGCATAGTTAATCGGGTATAAGTAGCGAGTTTCGTTTTCTTTATTGGCGTAGTTGAGGTTGGCCGCTACCGGTGCGTCATTCAAACACAGCATACCGACATTGAGAGTCGCCGAAGCAGTGCCTCCATGACCGTCGCTTATCTGATATTGAACATGGTCTAGGCTAGCGTTGGCATTGGTACCGGAGGTACACAGGTTGGCCTTTGGTATGTAGGTTATAACCGACGATGTAAAAGAGACACTGGCGTTGTTTGCCCCGGAAACCGATATAATTTCAAGCGTGTCGCCATCGGGATCGCTGTCGTTAAATAACGGTTGAAAATAACGGACTTCATCTTCTTGACCGAAATAGTTGACGTTATTGGCAACCGGGGGTTGATTGGCAGCAGCACACAAAGGGGCAGCGCCGATTAGACAGAGCCATTTAAGCGAATGTTTGGCAGTGTTCATAGAATTACCTTATAAACTCAAGGACTCAAGCACATCAAACGATGTATAGATGCCCTAGCAATGATCTAAAATAATATGGTGCGCGGAAGGGATAAAGACAGTGGAAAAGCGTCGGAGATACGGTCACCTATACTCATTAACCCCTGCCATCAATGGTAAGGGTTTCCTATTTCAACATCGTTCCTACGTACCGTTTACCGTGTCTACAAACTACCTAACTTTGATTTAGACCGATTCTATTTGGTCTCGACACAGTGACTGTACAATACATAGAATCGCCTAACTTGTCTACAATTTGATTATGGATAGCTGGTTATTTAAACGACTTTAAGTTTATGGTTGAAGCTATGAATTAATAAGCTTGCTGCCCACTCTCCATTAAACGGAAAAATACATCTACCATTTTATATTTTCCATTTGAATCAGTGTCGTTAGCCCATGACCATAATGGAAGACGATTGCCCGCCTTATCCATACGTCCATTATGCTTGGCGTCAATATTCAATATATTGATACCGGAGTGGCTAAGTGGCATTAATTCGTCTGGATTAGACAATCCGTCGGCGTTAATATCCAGCCATAAAAGCAAAGATGAAAACACTTCATCTTCACTTGAAATAACACCATCATTATTGCCTCCTAAAGCAAAATGATCATATTGTGCTAAAGCTTCAAAACCATTGCTTGCAGTCAGGCCAATACGTAATACGGTGCCGGTGCCGAACAACTCTGTTCCATTGTCAATTAATCCATTGCCGTTAAGATCTCTGGCTAAAAATGCTTCATTGCCATTTTCCTCAACCCATTGCATCGACACTTTACGACCATTACCGTTGACATCAAACATCACACTGTCACCTATTGATCCAAGATGAATGCCATCTCTGCCCATATCAATTAGCAAGGGATCGTCCATTTCATCACAAGATACCGGAACCATTGCCCTCACACCGTTTAAGCATGGATCATTGGTACCACCACCACTGGTTGTGCCGTAATTACCGAATGCTCCACAAAACTGGGTTTCAAGTCCATACCTAGCAAGATCAAAATATTCGTTATATACGCCATGAATGCCACGTACACAATATAAAGGACCATTTATACCGGTATTGGGCTGCAAGACTACATTGTATAGTAAAGCGAAAACATTTGGATCCGTATTAGGATTGTTTCGCCAAGATTCATCTATTATATGTATCCGATTAGAATCAACATAGGGGTCGGCACCTTCATAAATTTGACTGATGACAAAAGCATCCTCCCATGCCATCCAGCTACTATCCAGCTCGTCGCAAAAATTAATGTCGCCATTGACTCGAACACCAATATTCACAAAAGTGCTATTCGCCACGGCATCGTCCCATACATCCAAAGCCCCTTGTATCGAACATGGGCCAGAAAAAACGTTACTCGATAGAAACATAGAAACAATCAGCGTTAGACGGGTTAGTATTTTAACTTTCATAATTAAGCTTTCCTTTTTCCCTAGTACAAACATGCATACTCTTAGTATTTATATATGCTTTAATTCAGATGCTTTTCACACAAAACGGCTTCGTAAAGATCGCTGTATGTATACTGATGGCTTCTTAGCTTAGCCATCGAGTCAACATCGACGCTACTGTATGACATACCACGACGTAAGGTATTTAAAACGAAGTTTTCTAACTGTGAATAAGTAACTTGGGAGAGATCTTCTTTGAGTAATGCAACAGAATCGAGAAAATGTTTCGCTACTTTATTTTCTTGGTCGGACAAACGTTGTTTCAGTTGTTTATTGTTGAGCTTCTTGCCTGCTTTTGCTGCGGCAACAATATCCAAACACATCTTACGTTCGTCTTCCCTAGTATTTTGATAGACAGCTTGCTCTTGTTCGGTAGCTGCAGTGCCAACCTCAATTATCCGATTAAACTCTAGACGTGTAAGTGAGGGTACAGCTTGCTTTAAACGTTGCCAAGCAAATTCAGCACCTCGTTCATAGTAGGTCTTGTTATTGCTAAATAACAAAGCCCATGCACTGTGTTGTGTAATTTTTTCTGGCGTTTTGTGTCCTTGGATAGATATCCTGGGAACAGCTTTTAACTCAGTCGCCGTATAGCCGTAAAGATACTCTTTTTCAGTATGAGGCAACTTGTTTTTTTTCGGCTCAGACGTTGGCAGGCCATAGTATTTTGATTGAATAGTAGAGCTAGCGCCAGCCATTCTTACGGTCGATGCTGTCGATGAAAATGCCAATAGTGGCAAAGTGATTATTGCGAGATATTTATGATTCTTCATATTTGTCCCTTAAGAACACAATGTCATTAGTACCGAGTCCGCTAAGCACAATTATCTAAACGCTTCATTTGAGCTTGCAGACCCCATTTTCACTCTAGGCTGAAAAATTCCGCTGGTCAATCCGGCAAAGCTTCTATCAAAGCATTTAGCTCTTGTTCAAGCTTAAATTTTTCACCGCTGCCAATCGTGCTAAAGCGCAGTAAAGGGATATGTTTTTTTGCCATGATGCTGTTTTTAAGCGCATCTCTTCTCTTTTGCGCCTCGCTGCGTTGGTGATATTCATAGCCGTCCACTTCAATGGCCAACAAAGGCTGCATATCCAATTTGTTATACAAGTAAAAGTCCAAATGGCTACTCGTGTTGGCAGCAAATTTTCGCTCTGCGCTATCAAGTCCCACATAATTCTTAACGGCCAAAGACAACACATAATTTCGCTGATAAGAAAAAGAATTGAACTTATCTTGTTGGAGTAATTCATCAAGCAAGGTGGCCATCAGATCTTCAGATTGGAATTCAGATACCTCTTTTACCTTACGTAAAAACGGGAGCAACCTAGGAGAAAAATCTTTATAAAGACAGTCAAATATTGAAATGACATTACTTTCAAAAATGCAAGACAACATCGATTGATACTCAATATGCCGTATCAAATCCCCCACATTGGAGCCTTGCTGTTTAAAGGTATTTTGTGAGGTTACCATGACAAAGCGCTTTTTCGCGCGAGATACCGCGACATTAAGCAATTTAGGCTGGTCGATAAACGTTTTTAACTCATTGGCCGTAGTGCCAAATACAATACTGTCTCTTTCACGGCCTTGGTACTTGTGCACAGTGTTGATCAGTAAGTCGGCACAATTAAAATGTTTTACCGCTCTATTGGCTTGCTCGCGATAAGGCGTCACAATGCCAATATTTTCTATGGTGGTGTGTATCAACTCCTCAGCTAAAACCTCTTGCTCTATCACATCCAGCTCCCTTTGATTGATAAGTCCGCGCTGATTATTGTCTGGGGAACGGGCGTGATTGCCCGGCGATGTTTTAACAATTTTGAACGGGTCATCTTTGCCATCGGTCATGATGATTAACTCACCGTTGTAAAATTTCTGATTACAAAAATCAATGATCCTAGGATGACAGCGATAATGCTCTTTTAACAAAACCGTTGGCGCCTTATCTTTAAAAAGGTAGGCAAATGAGCTAAGCAAACTGTCATGCTCATAGTTGAAACCAGCTTGTACATTGAATCTTTGTACAATTTCGCTGTGATTAACACAAATATCCTCATCCGATATGTGCGGTAATTGTTTAACATCACCCACTACCACGATGTTGCTGGCACAATTCATCGCCAGCAAAGCCGTCAGTAAGTTCACCTGAGACGCTTCATCGACAATTAAATAATCAAACAAACTCGCCTCACTTTTATTATTGATAATTGAATCGGTCGTACTCAGAACAACCGGAAAGCGTTGTTGAAACTGCTCAAACTCTCGTTGCCGTCTATAGGTTCCGTATTGAAAAACCTCATCATTAATTCGCCCAAATCGCTGCGCCAAATAGCCTTTAAGCAGCTTGAGTGAGTAATGGCTATGTTGCTTTAAAAGCAGTTCATAACTCTCACTGCTCAAAGTTTGCGATAATTGCTGACGTTCGCTTTCAAGCTCTATTGCTTTGGTTTGATAATATTCACTAACAACGCCTTTGAATAAAACATCATCTAAGCGTTCAAACTCGTCAAATTTGTAGATACCAAACTTAAACAGCCAGCTAAATTTGGTCAACCATCCCAGTTTTTCATCAGCTGCGGCCTGTTGCAGTTCCACCATAAAGCGGATCAAGTTCGGTGTTGCCCACGAATTTAACACCGACCAGCGGCTGATATTGATGGCTTCAATAGCGAAATGACGTTCAAAATATTGTTTCTCAACATTCAGCCTGTTCAGCGCCTCTGTCACTTGTGCCAGACGATTGCGATTCTCTAACAAAGTTGTTATACGCTCGTTGAGCTGTTCTAACTGCGCTTGGTAGTGGTTTGTTTGAGCTGTTGTCAAATGCCAACCGCCAAGCTCAGGGATTGAGTTATCAGAGGTAAAAAATGCCTTGCTCAAAGTAGCATTACCCAGCTTGGCTGCAATGAACGCCATGTTTTCTTTTTCAAGCTTCTCATAAACATTCGCAACGGCAGAATTATTACCTGCGACAATGGCCAATGATTTCCCCATCATCACTAAATTGGCAATAATATTGAGTATTGTCTGAGTTTTGCCTGTGCCGGGTGGCCCTTGAATAAGGCTTACCTGGCTGCCTAGCGCATTAAACACGGCCTTGCGCTGAGATAAATTGATACCAAAGGGAAAGATAGGCGTTTTCCCAGTGGGATACTTTTTTGGGGGTATTTGGTTAATAAAATGATTGGCTATTGCACTTGGCTGAATGAACTGAAGTTTGTCTTGATAAAAACGAGATAGGTGCTCGGTCGCGTCTTTTTTCAGCAAAGAGACAATATAATGATAATATTCAATAAGTTGCTTCGCGTTAGGCTGCTTAGCAATGTTGTCTATAAAAGTCACATCACTGAGTTTCTCGGCAGGATATTTGAAGTTACGATGGAACAGGCACACATGATCCGCAAAAATAATCGCCGCATCGCAAACGATGGGCTTGCCGCCTCTAATCTGAACAAGTGAGGTAGCGATATCCATCGGTTTAGGCGCATCATAATACTCAACATTCTCCTTAAGATAATCAAGCTCCCTATATCCTTTATTAAAGCAAATACCATAGTAACGGCCTTTATCTCTTATCTTGGCAATATTTCCTGTGTTGTCTTTAAATGCTGTTTCATTCTTATTTTTGGTTCTAATTAAGAACAACCGTTCATCCATCGCCACACGCCTGAAAACTATCAACTAATAAAATCGGGATTTTATAGAGATATCGGGTAAAAAGCGAATGCTGTCGTGTAATTGCGTCTATCACCACAGTGAGAATAATGACATCGCTGGCTTCTGTTCTCTACATTGCCAGTATACGGCTCTCCCTAGATACAAAAAAGGCTGCACTATTTGAAGCCGCAGCCTTTCGGTCAAAAGTCAGTGAGAGTAACTCTAAATTGACTAAGGACAATTCCCCTTCACAAAATAACCATCAGAGGTTTCTGCGAGCGTGGTTGTGGTGTAGATATTCCATAGGCCTAAGTAGTCACCTGAACCCAAAGCGTAGGTATAGCCGAAAGAAACGTAAGCGCGGCCCGCCATGGTGTGGTTGTAGTTGCTTGATGTGAACTGTTGGCAGGTGCTTGGTGGTATGGCAGCTTCAACCACTACGGTTCTGGTTTTGCTATCGCTGCTGCCATCTGAATAGTCAACGCTGTAGCTAATGCTATAGTTGCCTGCAACACAACTGTCAAAGCTGTTGCCGCTGACCAAAACTGAATTGGTAATATCGCCATTGGTTTTATCGGTAGCAGTGTAGCCCGGTTCAACAAAGGTCTGGCAATTGGCCAGCGTCAACGGGTTATCACCGGTTAGTAGCAGCGAATTCTCACCCACAGGAGGTGTCACAACGCCACTTGCGCGTCGGTTGTTGGCAAAAAACCACGCCGTTATCCATTGCGGGTAGTTGATGTGGGCATGGTCAATATAACTGCCACCGCCGGTGCTGTTGTTGCCCGCAGGCCACGCATGACCCATGCCGTTTACCATAATTTTTGATACTCGCGGCCCTGTCGCATCGCACCATACAGTCAAATCGCCATGATTGCCGCTAGATGCCCCAGGTATAGTGCCGGTTTCACATTGCGAAATACCGGTATCGGCATTGTAAACGGCTACCGCAATGTCGGCATTTCTGTGGGCGTGCTCTGGCGCTACGGTGCCGTCGGTGGTGCCATGCACAGTGTTGTAAATCTGATCATACAAGTGACTTTGATTATTGTACCCTTGTTTATTGGCATAGTTTTCACAGTTCGCTTTGCCTTGGGAGACAGAAATCGACGGATAATTGAGGTCGCTCGAACTGCCGGTTGACCCAGGTGCAGGGCCAGCATTGACGCCCACCCCGGCAAAGATATCCGGTGCCAAGCAGCCCATTTGGTTGGTAATGCCGGCACCAGATGACAAGCCGGTGAGATAAACCTGATCAGGGTCGATGTTAAGTGAGGTGTCGGCCAACAATGCAGCTACCATATCCAGCAGATATTTTTGGTCGCTTGATGTTCGCGAAGCACTGGTGCCGGTGTGAAAGTTCCAACAGCCCATCCAGCCATAACTACCCTCGCCCGATGCCTGTGGCAAAGCGATGACCATGCCGTATTCATCGGCTACCGGCGCCCAGCCTGCACCTTGCTTAAAGTCGTCATTGGGCTGAGCGCAGCCGTGAAGACTGACCATTAAAGCACGTTTATCACCGCTTGCCGGGGCTGACGTCGGCTCATAAACAAAGGTGCTCAAACCGCCAATATTGGTTTCATTGCCGTTGTTGCGCCACTGTCCTGCGTCACTGTGACCGCTGTAAATAATGGCGCTCGCTGCCAGCGTCAATGGAAGTATCGTTTTTATCATGTGTATCTGCCTCTTGTTATCATTGTTTGTAGAAAGTCAGGTTATAAAACGTACAATTAGGTTTTGTCTTGGTCGGTTATTGCGCCGTCCACGCCCCATCGATAGGTAGCGAAGCGCCGGTAATGGTGCGTGCGGTATCGCTGCACAAAAATAGAATAAACTCGCCGATTTGCCTTGGGTCCATCATTTGCGGTAAAGGCTGTTTGGTGGTGATAATGTCGCGTTTGGCCTGCTCGGCCGAGATCTGCTGCTTTTCGGCAAATTGCGCAATTTGCTTTTGTAAAATCGGGGTGTCTACCCAGCCCGGGCAAATGGCGTTAGCAGTGATCCCATGCTCGGCATGTTCTAACGCAACCACTTTGGTCAACCCCACAATGCCGTGTTTGGCGGCGCAGTAAGCCGATTTATTGACCGATGCCACCAAGCCATGAACCGAGGCGATATTGATAATGCGCCCCCAGCCATTAGCCTGCATATGAGGGAGTGCCTTTTGGGTGGCGTGAAAAGCAGCGGTTAGATTAATGGCAATAATGGCATTCCACTTTTCGGCCGGAAATGTCGCCACCCCTTCGGTATGTTGAATGCCGGCATTATTGACCAGAATATCGACCCCGCCCATCACACTAATCGCTCGGTCCATCATAGCCTCGATGGCCTGTTGCTCCATTAAGTTGGCACTGTCAAATATCGCTTTGATGTCATATTTGGCGGTAAACTGCTGCGCCAGCGCCTGCCCTTCACTTTCATCCATCAGACCATTTAGCACAAGGTTAATCCCCTGCTCTGCCAACACATGGGCACTTGCCAATCCAATACCACTGGTAGAGCCGGTGATAAGTGCAGTTTTACCTTTTAACATTGCTTGAATCTCCAATTTTTAACTGATAAACGACATAAAGACGTTCCACTTGTATTCAGGCATTTGTGCCCAACTTGCCCCTGCTTTTTCTGAAAAAAGCGCGCAGTAATGGGCGAACAGCAGCCACAGCTGATGTCCGTCCAATCTCATTGACCGCTAGCGGTTAAAAGATAAACAGGTCCCAGTCATTCATTTGTGTGACTGAGTTACTTCACTCTTTCAAGTATCGAGGCGTAATTGGCTACACCGGTGCCGCCCATATTGAATACCCCCGCCAGATTTGCCTTGGCTAGTTGCATATCCCCTGCTTCACCCATCAGTTGTTTGGCCGCCATAATGTGCATCGACACCCCGGTCGCCCCAATCGGATGGCCTTTTGACTTCAAACCACCCGATACATTGATTGGCAATTTGCCGTCGCGGTATACCCAACCCTCTTGTAACGCTTTGGCGCCTTGACCCGGCTCAGTTAGCCCCATCGCTTCGTATTGCATCAACTCGGCAATGGTAAAGCAGTCATGCAACTCAATGAGATCCAAGTCCCATATCGACAACCCGCTCTTAGATAAAGTTTGCTGCCATGCATGTCTACAGCCGGCCAGTTCGGTCATATCTCTGCGACTCATCGGCAAGTAGTCATTCACCTGTGTGATGGCTTTAATCGCAACGGCACGTTGACAACCACCAAGGTTGTCGCTGGCACGCAACACCACTGCAGCTGCGCCGTCTGATACCAATGAGCAGTCAGAGCGTTTTAACGGCGGTATCACTACGGGGTTTTTCTCCGATGGCTTTAGGCAAAACTCAAAATCGAGCGCTTTGTGTAAATGGGCATAGGGATTGTTCAAACCGTTGGCATGATTTTTAACAGCAATCTGAGCCAGCGCTTGGCTAACATCGCCATAGCGGTCAAAATAACGCGCCGCGATATCGGCAAATAAACCAACCGAGCTGCCTAGGTGCGCTTCTTCGCTAACAAAACCAGCACGGCCCAGTACCGTCCCCACATCTTGATTGGACAAATGGGTCATCTTTTCAGCCCCAACCACCAGCACGGTTTTGGCTTGACCTGCGGTGATGGCACTGTGTCCTGCTTTTAACGCAGCGCTGCCGGTAGCGCAGGCGTTCTCTACTCGGGTAACCGGAGTAAAACGAGGCATATCGGGATATTGCAACACCAACGATGAGGTAAAATCTTGCTCATACAACCCGGCGTTAAAATGGCCAAGAAATACCTCATCAATCTCAGCACAGTCTATACCCGCATGTTCTATCGCTTGTGCTACGGCTTCATTCATTAATGCCTCAAGGGGTTTGTCACTGTGTTTGCCGAATTTGGTGTGACCCCAACCTATCATTGTCACTGTCGGACTTTTCATATCTAAAACCTTTTGTTATGCGTATCGTTCACGCAATGCTGTTTTGAGGATCTTGCCGGTATTGTTCTTTGGCAAGGCATCAACAAAAATATAATCTTTTGGCCGTTTAAAGCGAGCAATATTTTCAATGCAAAAGCTATCGAGCTGGGCAAAATCCAGTTGGCTATCTGGCTTGGGCACCACGATTGCCACAACAACTTCGCCCCATTGCTCATGTTTTTTGCCTATAACCGACGACTCTAAAACCCCTTGATGGTTATTTAGCACCTCCTCCACTTCTCTTGGATAGATGTTGCTGCCGCCGCTGATGATCACATCTTTGCAGCGGTCAACCAGCGTAATGAAACCGTCTGAGTTTTTCGTCGCCATATCGCCGGTTCTCAGCCAGCCGTTGACTATGGTTTTGTTGGTCGCAACAGGATCATTGAAATATCCGAGCATAAGCGCATCGCCCCGCACCAAAATCTCGCCAACCTGCCCACATTCAACCTCAAAGCCATCATCGTCGGCAATGATCACCTCCATGCCCGTCATTGCCACACCAACCGATGCCAAACGGGCCTTATGCTCTGGATGATCACTTTGTTGATGCAGCGACTTGTTCAGTACAGTGATTGTCATCGGGCATTCGCCCTGACCATATATTTGCACCAACTTGTTGCCCAGCATTTGTTGCGCATGAGCCAAATCATTCTGATACATCGGGCCGCCGCCATAAACAATGGTTTTTAAATTGGCAAACGCTTGCTTGGGGTCGGCACAAGTCTTATCGGCATACGCCATCCAGCGCTTCACCATCGTAGGCGCTGCGAACATCGATACATTTCGATGTGCGCCAAGCAATTGCAATAGCTCTTTTTCATCGAATCCGCCGCTACTTGGCACCACGTTGACACCGCCTTTGGCCACATGAGGCAACATATAATAACCGCCGCCGTGGGACATGGGGGCCGCGTGAAAGAGGCAATCTCCTACTGCTATCGAATCAACATCCGACAAATAGCATTGCGTCATGGTGAATAGGTTTTTGTGGCTTTGCATCGCCCCTTTGGGTCTGCCTGTCGTACCGCTGGTATAAAACAGCCATGCAGGATCATCTCCATTGCGCTGAGCCATTGCCATCGGTCGGCCATCACACAACTGACTGTAATCATCTGAACCAATGACAATGCACCGCTCAGGTGACACCAACTGTGCGACCAAAGGACTCAGCACACCAAACAGCTTTTGGCTGCTAAAGCACACCTTTGCGCCGCTATGACGCAAAATATAATCATATTCTTTTTGGTGCAACTTGGCATTGACCGGCACCACAACCAGCCCTGCATGCCAGGCAGCAAAATACAACTCAACATACTCGGGGCAGTTCGCCGCGATAATGGCCACTCGATCACCCGCTTCAAGATTGAACCGAGACAACAAACTATTGGCCAATATCGCACTGCGCTGTGCTAGCTCACGATAATTCAAAAAGCCGTTCTTTCCGAGCGCCACGGCACAGTGCCAGTCGTAAACCTTTGCCGCTTGCACCAGTAGGCTTGCAATATTCATAACAGCGTATTCACAGTAGTTGGTCTTGCCAAAAACAATAACCAAAATTTCTGCTAAATGATTTAGCACTTTAGTGCCGACGAACGAAAGTACCATTGCCCAAAGCGCTGCTTTAAAGCGATGATCAGCCCATTGTTATAAAGCTATGAGTTGACTCCCCATATGAACAGCATCACACGCCGAGTGTTGACAGCCAGCGCCATCCTCATTTGCAGCTACGGTCACAGCGCCTTTGCAGCGTTTAATACCTTGGCACAATTCGGTGATAATCCGGGGCAACTGAGCGCCAGTTACTACACCCCCGCTCAAGACCACAAGCCATTGGTCGTGTTGCTGCACGGCTGTAGTCAAAATGGTCAAGAGTTGGCAGAAAAAAGCGGTTTGTTGTCGCTCGCCAAAAACCGATTTACCGTACTCGTTGTTCAGCAAAGTGGCCAAAACAACGTCAAAAGCTGCTTTAACTGGTACTCCGATGACGATTACAACAAAGATGGCGGCGAAAGCCTCTCTATCAAAAATATGATAGTCACTTTAAAGCAACGTCTTAAGAGTACCGACACTTATATCATGGGGCTTTCGGCAGGCGGAGCAATGACCAGCGTCATGATGGTCAACTATCCTGAGCTGTTCAGGGCAGGTGCGGTTATCGCGGGGATCCCATTTCCTTGTGCCGATGGCCTGATCAAAGCCATCTCTTGTATGAAAAACGGCCCTTCACAAACCATACAAGAACTGACCACACTGGTGAAAAGCCGCAACCAAAGCACCCAGCAATGGCCACAACTATCGGTTTGGACAGGCACCGCAGACAAAATCGTCAACCCAAGCAACGCCAAAGCTTTGGCCTTGGCGTGGGTGGCGCTGCGCAAGCTCTCTGGCAAAGCCGAGATCACCCAGCGAGCAGAATTTACCATCAGTGTCTGGCGGAACCAGCAACAGCCGCTGGTAGAGCTGGTCGAGCTTAACGATCTTGGACACGGGATCATGGTTGATACCCCAGTGACGCCCGGAGAAGACATGGGTGGTTTTTTGCTCAATGCGTCAATCAGCACAGTAAAACACATCACCCAATTTTGGCGCCTAACCAAAGGCAACAACCAGAACACGAGCTTTTAAGACTATTGACCGAATCGCTCGAATACTACCATCGTAGTAATTATTCTATTCGGGTTTTAGGTTAAAGTTCTTAAAAAGTAAAATAATGACAAACGATAAGATAAAACTTAAGGGGACAAGATGAAGCAGCACAACCGCACCAAAAGCTACCTCGCGCTGGCTATCGCCTCCGCATTGGCAGCAGGTAACGCCGTTGCTCAGCAGCAAACCGCCCAAGACGACAAAGATGCCGAGCCCACGGGCCTGCAGAGGATTGAAGTGACCGCAAGACGGACAGTAGAAAACCTACAGGAAGTGCCGGTATCTGTCACTGCTATCCATGCAACCGACATCGCCGAAAACGGTTTGACCGACGTCACCGATGTACAGCGTTATGCCACCAACACCACATTGCAGGTCAGTCGCGGCACCAGCTCGACATTGACCGCCTATGTTAGGGGTATTGGGCAGCAAGACCCGCTATGGGGATTTGAACCCGGTGTCGGTATGTATGTTGATGATGTTTACATTGCCCGTCCCCAAGGCGCTGTGATGGAAATATTGGACGTTGAACGCATTGAAGTACTGCGTGGCCCACAGGGCACCCTTTATGGTAAAAACACCATCGGCGGCGCACTCAAATACGTCACCAAAGAAATGCGTGGCGACAACAGTTTTGACTTTTCGGCCTCCTTTGGTAACTACGGCATGGCCAGCTATAAAGCGGCCGGTCAGTTGTCTTTGCTAGATGACAAGTTGTTTATCGGTGGCGCTTTTGCCGATATCAGCCGCGATGGCTTTGGTACTTTCAAAAACACCGGTGACGAAAACTATAACAAAGACATCAGCGCTGGCCGCTTAACCCTTGAATATCACGCCACTGACGACCTATTTTTCCGTCTCGCCTATGACAAAACCGTCGATGACTCGAACCCCAAAGGCGGTTTTCGCTTAGTACCGAGTGTACTGAACGGACAGCAGTTATACGACAGTGTTTACGACTCAGACATCAGTCTACCGATGTACAACAAGGTTGAAACCTCAGGCACATCACTGACGCTAACTTGGAATATCGACGAGCATTTTAGCTTTAAGTCGGTGACAGCCCAGCGCGAAGGCGACACGTACACCAACATCGACTTTGACAATACCGCGCTCAAATCGTTAGACGTACCTGCGGTTTACGACGATGAGCAGTTCACTCAAGAATTACAACTAAACTATGTGGCCGACGGCATTACCGCCGTCGGTGGTCTTTACTATTACACTGGAGATGCGTGTGGCGCATTTGACGTGCAGCTTGAAGTCTTGGGTAACGCCTTGGGTTTACCGGGCTTTACCTTGGAAAACGGCGGCTGCACCGACACTGATAGCTATTCTATTTATGGCCAAACTTCTTTTGATTTGACCGAGCAATGGTCAATGACCTTAGGTGGCCGATTCACAGAAGACACAAAGACCGCCAATGTCTATCGCTACAAGTTCTTCAGCACCGTCTATCCGGGCGACTTAGAAGCCGGCACTGCGGTGCCTTCGAACCCCAGCAACAAATTTGACGGCGAACAAACCTGGTCGCGCTTCTCTCCTCGGGTTGGGGTTGAATATCAAGCCAATAAAGACCTGATGTATTACGCCTCATATACCAACGGCTTTAAGTCCGGTGGCTATAACATGCGTGCCGACTTCGATACCGACCCTGAGGGGGCCAAACCTTTTGACCCGGAAGTGGTTGATACCATAGAAATTGGTTTTAAGTCAGAGCCGACCGATGATCTGCGTATCAACGCCGCTTACTTCTTCTCCGACTACACAGACATGCAGGTCACTGTACAGCGTGCAGTAGACGATAACTTCGTTGCCCGTATACTCAATGCCGGACAGGCAGAAATTCAAGGCTTGGAGCTAGAGACCACTTACGCTGCCAGCAGTGACCTGACGTTGACTTTAGGCATGGGTTATATTGACGCTGAGTTTGTCGAGTTCATTACCGCCGACCCGCAAACTGGCGCCTTGGTAGACGTTTCCGACACCCTGGATATTTCCAATACGCCCGATTGGAGCATCAACGCCGGTTTGAACTACACCTATAGCGCAGACATCGGTGATTTTGTTCTAACGGCCAACGCCGCTTACCGTGGTGCAACCCAGATCTTTGAAGCGCCATCACCACTGGATGAAGGCGGCTATACCTTGGTCAACCTCGGTATCAACTACTATCACAAAGATGGTCATTGGTCTGGCTCATTGCAAGCGAAAAACCTGTTCGACAAACAAGTGCGAATTGCCGGATATTGTTTTGCCAACGGCCAATGTCCGAGTGACTCGCTAGGCTTAGATGAAAATGTCATCGGCTATTACAACGACCCTAGAACCGTGGCCTTAACGGTCAAATACGAGTTCTAATACCCTAGGATTTTCATCACTGTACTCCCCATTTAGAAGCCGGTTTTTACCGGCTTTTTATGTATAGGGATATACAGTATGTCTATGTTGTAGGGAACATTCATAGACGATGTATAGGGATATACAGTGCACTGAATTTCCCTACAGGATGTTGGGAGTAGACAGCGCCGGGAGCATGCTGTCGCATAGGCAAATTTCAGTATTTCCCTCATCCATGAGGGTCATGTCTATGTTGTAGGGAACATTCATAGACGATGTATAGGGATATACGGTATTTGAAGACGATACAAAGTTGTCGGCGCACAACCCCGACGATATAATAACCCACTGAAAAATTTACGAGATTTAGCATGAC
>JBFHGJ010000003.1:0-140751 GCA_041583135.1 Alteromonadaceae bacterium
ATGCCAAACTCTTGCAGCCAAGCAATTTGTGCATGATTGGCCAATAAGAAATGACCGGCGTAGTTGATGCCATTGGCAAAAATGCCGTCTAAGTTATTGCTGCTTCTTGGTACGATTAACATCCAGTCGCTGCCGAGCAGCAAGTTGTGGGGCTGGCACTGCTGTGGGTCGTATAGCGCTAAAGCCTTCATGCCGCTGAGATAGTCGGTATATAGGGCAGAGGGTTCTAACTTATCATAGCGATAAAGTCTGTGGTTAAAAGGCAACGCGCCATCAACAATTGCTGGTAATAGTGGTATTTGGGTTTTTACCAATTGCATATGGCGATGCGGCTGACTGGCACCTGCAACCGGACCACCGTTATAAAATCCCAATACGTCGTCGGCGTCAAAGCCGATAAGCCATGCGCGAAAGTCGCTTAAGGTCAGTGGCGTGGTTTGTTCGACAAATGTTTTAGCGCAGATCAACAAATGGGGGCTGAGCACCGGAAACTTGTTAAGCAGACAAACATGTTCTTCAAGTGCATCAGCGACATACATTGGTGGTTCATAGGGCAAAAAAGGATTGAAGTCTTTGGGCTTGGGCGAGAATTTGATCTGCGAATTCTGATTTTTCAAATGCAGCACAAAATCGACACCCTGTTCATGCAATACCGTTGGCTCTGTGCTAATGGGCAGCAGTTCTTGTTGTGCTAGTGCGCTTTGTATTACGTTCTCAGCCTGACGCCAAAACATGTTTGCCTCCTAAATCACCAAATGCACTTGTTTTTGTTCGGCCATTATCATCCAAGATAATGACCAGAACGTGTAACTGTCGAACGCTTCTATACATCCATGACTTGCACCGTTAGTGCCTTGCAAAGTCTAGTGTCGGATTGGCACTAATTTGCAAGCTTAAGCATTTTATCGGTGGCTTCAATCAAATGATGCCTGGTTTCCGGCTCAACCGATGCGTGACCCGAGCGCTCGGCAACGACCAACTCGGCTTTCGGTAGGCGCTGTTTGAGCTGGTAAGCTTGGTCAAACGGACAAACAATATCATAGCGGCCGTGGACTATCACTGTTGGAATATGCGCGATTTTGTCGCAATTGTTTAAGATTTGGTTGTCGCTTAAGAAGCAGTCATGGGCCATAAAGTGGGCTTCATGACGGGCGAGGGTCCAGCATGAGTGGTCGTCGCAGTGATCGGCCAAAAAGGCTTCATCGGGCACCAAAGTACAGCAGCTTATTTCCCAGCGGCTCCAAGCGCGTGCTACGCGCATGGCTGCTTCTTTGTCATCACCTGTCATGATATCCAACGCGGTTTGCACTGAAGGTTCGGCATCGGCGGGGAGGGCGCTGATATAATCATGCCAGTAGTCGGGAAACAGTCTGGCTGCACCGCCGTTTTTGGTGAAGGTCCACAGGGTATCTTCGCTGCGGCCCAAGAAAATGCCTCGCAACACCAGAGATTTTACCGACTGCGGATGGGTTTGCGCATAAACTAAAGATAAGGTGGAACCCCAAGAGCCGCCAAAAACATGCCAGCTGCCGATATCGAGAAATTCACGGATCTTTTCAATGTCGGCGACTAAGTTAGGCGTATCGTTATTATCTAAACAACCATGAGGCTTAGAGCGACCGCAGCCACGTTGGTCGAACAGCACAATGCGGTATTGCTCAGGGTCGAAAAAGCGACGGTCGCTTTCACCACAGCCGCCACCGGGGCCGCCGTGAATAAACAAAACCGGTTGACCTTGTGGGTTGCCACATTGTTCGACGTAAATCTCATGGCCTTGGCCGACGGCCAACAGATCGGTTTGGTAGGGTGCTACCTCGGGGTAAAATTCGCGCATGATAGTCCTTAATTATTGATGGATCCCCAAATGACGCTGAGTTAGCAACCTTTGGGAATATATTTGGCGGTAAGATTGTCGTACACGCCTTGGGCTATCAATTGTTGCATGGTCTGGTTAAAAATTTCAATAAATTCATAGGGCACAACACCTTTACTAAACATAAAGGCGACATTGACCTGATTCACCTGTTGCCATTTTATTTTATCGATGAGGCCGTCGCCATGTGTAAAGAGGTGATAGCAACCGGCGATATGATCTTCGACCAACGCTTGTGCGCGGCTCCGACTGAGCATTTCTACCCGTCGATTCAAAGACGGAACATGCTGAAATTTTTGGCGGTAATTGCCGTGTCGTTGACGTTCGATGTATGGACCGTAGTAGGCAGCGCCGTTGATGGCTATCATGGTGCTTTGCTTGATGATGGCGTCCACCGTGCTATCGTCGTTGATTTCATCTTTTAGATAGAAAATGGACATGGTTTCGGGGCGGTAGGTGTCGCTGAAATAAGCATACTTTTGCCGCGCTTTGGTGATGGTGGCGCCTGACATGATCAAGGAGTCGCCCCTTGCCAGCCCCTGATAGGCACGTTTTTCCGGTAGTCGATTGACTACGATTTGGCAGCCGATTTTATTTAGGATGGCGGCGAAAAACTCATAATCGATCCCCTTATATTGTTCATTCTGATAGAACATGTAGGGGTACCAATCGCCATAAAACACGATGGTCATTGGTTTTGGGCAATATGAGGGCAGTGGCGTTGCTTTGCTCGGTAGCGTCAGCAGCAACAATAACAACAGGGCAATAGACTTCATTGGAGATACCTCAAAGGCGCGAATAAATACGCCCTTGCCTAAGTATAGAATAAAAATAACGTCATTTTTTGGTGCCAGCGGTTAAATCTCAGCCTTATCCCTGTGCTTCATCATGCTGTAAAACGTTTGTTCAATCGGCCTTGAGTAAACTGCTGTGGAGGTTCAACAGATGAACGCAGATATTTTGCTTGAGTTGGCGTAAACTGATGGCAATTGAATTTTGTCTACTAGGAAGCAATCTCATGCACAAACTACTGATCGCCAGCTTGGCGCTTTTTACCTCCAGCGTATTTGCCGAGCCAAGCTACCAATACAGCAACATTGCTCAGCGCTATGGCAAACATGCCCTTAGCGAGGCCAAGTTAACTGAGCTGAAAATGCAGGCCGAATGCTTGGTAGGCATCAAAAAGTTGAACTTCAAACGTAAAGATAGCTTTGACCCAATCGCCGAGTGGACATCGTTTCGTACTCGCTCGTTGCTGGAGCAATATTCGCCCTGTGAAACCTTGGTGATGCTTGAATTAGCGCAAAAACAACTCAGAGCCATTGCGTCGAAATAGTCGCGATAAAAACTTTTATTTTGCACTGTCATCAACTTTTCGTGCTGGTTTTCGTACTTAAAGATAAACCTACTGAAAAAGGACAGTGCAATGCAAAAACTCAAATTCAGTCTTTCGGCCATGGCGTTATCTTTGTGTTTGGCCGGTAGCAGCTTTGCTCACGAGCGTGATTTTGCCAATCAAACCCCATTTGAAATTCATGGTGTCACCCAGTCATACATCAACGCGTTGGCAGATAAAGGCTATACCAGCTTAGATGATGATGAATTGCTGGCGTTCAAAATCCATGGCGTCGATGGCAACTATATCGATGAGATAAACACGACGTTTGGTCATTTGGATGCCGATGAGCTATTGGCGTTTAAAATTCACGGGGTCAATCGGGCCTATCTCGACAAAGTGACAGCCATGGGATTTGCCGAAGTGACTCCGCAAGACCTATTGGCGATGCGTATTCACGGGGTCAGCCAAGCGTATGTCGATTCTCTACGTAATATGGGCTTTGCCGTTGATTCGCCGCAAGATGCCATTGCATTGAATATTCATAAAATTACCGAGCGTTTTGTGCGTCAGGTGAGAGAAATGGGATTTGATGAGGCCGATGAGCAAGACGTACTGGCGCTGCGTATTCATAAGGTAACGCCAAGTTATGTGCGCCGCTTACATCAGGCTGGCGTCACTCAGTTCGATGCCAATGAGGCTTTGGCAATGAGAATTCATGATATCGACAGGGAATTTGTGGCTGAGGTTGGTGATTATCAGCTGCAAATCGATAACCCTGATAATCTCGTCGCACTGAAAATTCTCAAGTTGGATGATTCGTTGATTGAAGCGGTAAAGGCGCTGGATCTCAATGATTATGATCTGCAAAGGTTTATCCATAAACGCAGCAATTTTCGCTCGAATTTTGGTAATGACCGTATGTTAGAGGCATTTAAACGGGTGATCGCCGAAATTCATCAACTTTAACCAAACTTGAAAATCGGGCGTTCGCTGCATGTCGATAAATGTTGCTCTCGCCCGTTTGTCCCTCAAAAAATAGTGTCTGACACTGCGGCAGTCAAAACGATGAGCCGGGCTGTTGTAAAAACTCGATTTCTTCTGGTGTCGAGGTTCTACCCAATATTTCATTGCGGTGCGGGTAGCGGCCGAAACGGTCGATAATGGCTTTGTGACGTAACTCGAACGCTTTATTGGCGCTGACTTGCGGCTCGTTGAACAATCGTTCGGCAACTTTATGAATGACAGGTGACTCGCTGTGCATAAAGGGCATATATAAAAATTGACGTTGCTCATCGCTCAGCTCGTTTTGACAGCCTTGGCTTATGGCATGTTGTGCTAAACACAGAGCCAATGAGTCACTGGCAAAGGCTTGTGGCGTATTGCGATAGATATTGCGTGAGAACTGGTCGAGAATAATGATCTCTGCCAATCGGCCATGGGCACTGTGGCGCCAAGGTGCCAGCTCGCAGCGGTTGGCGCTTTGATGAATGTCGCCAAAGCGCTCGGCGATTAGCCGATCGAGCGCGTCATCTTTAGCCCACCATTGTTTTGGGGTTAATTCCTCAAACCAAAAGTCGAGAATGGTTTGTGATGTCATACTCATGAAAGACTCCAGCTATTGGGTTTGCATTACAGTATTGTTCAAGCGCAAAGGTTTTACCACTCACGGCTTAGGTTTGGCTGAATTTGACGGCCAAATAGCTGGGGCTAACTGATAAGGCCAAAATTGTGGCTTTATATTTTATGAATTTGGCCGAAGTTTGAATTAATGGCCTTATTTGGTGGGTAAAAAAGGTGTTGATGGTTTCATCAACACCTTTAATCGTCAGTTACTTTAGCATTTGCTCGTATTCCTCTTGCCAGAAGAACTTTTCTTCGCCAAAGGCGGGCTTGAGCTGATGGAGCCAAGTTGCTTGGTCATCGAATTTGGCAAAAAACGGCTGTTGCACCCAATCCGGGTTTCGAGCCTGAATAAAGCGCAGAACAAACACTTTCTCGCCATGAATTTCGCTGATACCTTGTATCTCCACTTTACCCGGACCTGCACTCATTGACGGGCCGCGCACGGTACGAGCAAGGCCAGAGACCTGCTTATAAGCATCACGGAAGATCTGCCAGGTTTTATATAAAGGCAACTCAAAGTAACGCTTGGCACCTGTATCGCGCTCGATAAACATGTAGTAGGGGATCATGCCCAACCGGACTTGCTCTGTCCACATATTGGCCCAATCGTCTGGATTGGTATTGATGTGGTTGAGCAAAGGGGCTTGAGTGCGGATCTGTACGCCGGTGGCACGGATACGGCGAATGGCTTCGCGGCAAACCTCGGTACGCATTTCTTGCGGATGGTTAAAGTGCGCCATAAACGAAACATGTTTACCGGCAGCAACCAAACGCTCAAACAGCGCGAGCAATTCTTCGGCATCGCCATCGGTAACGTAGCGATAGGGCCAGAAAGTCAGAGACTTACTGCCGATACGAATGTTTTGCAGATGGTCATACTCAGGCTTGGTGAGTTCTTCCAAGTACGCTTTGAGTTTGATTGTACGCATCACCATCGGATCGCCACCAGTTACCAACAAATCCGTCACTTCTTTGTGCTCGCGCAGATATTGGTGCAGGGTTTGCTCGTCGTTGGAGTTAAATCGCATGGCTTTACCGACAAACTGCGCCCAGCGGAAGCAAAATGTGCAGTAAGCGTGGCAATACTGGCCTTGTGATGGGAAAAACAGCACGGTTTCTTTATATTTGTGCTGCATCCCTTCTAACGGCTCACCTTCAAGCTGTGGCACGTTCATCTGCATTTGACCGGCAGGGTGAGGATTCATTTGCTGGCGTAATTCGGTTGCCAGTTCATGCACTTGATTTGATGTCGGGTTTTGCTTAAGCAAAGCCGCCATGCGCTCGTATGCCTCGGGAGATAGCATGTCCTTCTGGGGAAAGACCAGTTGAAAAACCGGATCGTTTGGCACTTTGTCCCAGTCGATCAGTTCATTGAAGACGTAATCGTTGACCCTGAAGGGTAACACGCTAGCCACCACTTTCATCTCAAAACGAAGGGTCTCAGGTAGTCTGTTGAGAGCTTCTATTTTGTCGATTTGGCGGTGTTGATAGACACGGAACTTGCGAGGCCAAATTTCCGCAGGTTGAATGTTAACGAATTGATTCATTTGGACCACTGTATTGCAAAATGGCGCAGTATTATAACAATTCGCGCCTCGAACATACACCCGACAGACTAAGATATCCCGAGGTTTCTGCTAAACGCCCGCTACAACAGACTCGCGTATCGTCTGTTTTTTGTTCTCAAGAGCTTGATTGATAAGTGGTTTATCTGTTTGTCGCAGGCATATTGGGTGGACATAAAAGTTGCCAAAAAAATCAAGCGATTGGCCGTTTTGTGGCGCAATCGCCTAAGATATCCCGAAGATTGGTGGCAAGCTTGAGCAAAAATATGCGGTCTCAGAGGTCAAAACGTGACTTCAGTTGCACGCGAATTTGCCCAAACTGCGTTTTTATGAGCTGCAAGAGAGCATCGAACAGCCGGCCTTCACTCTTGCCCATTCCGGTCTTTTGGCGGCGTAATGGTTAAACTCAGGCTGCTCGTCATAAGGTCTTTTCAATACCTCAAGCAATTCGTTGATCATGCCGTAATCTCCTTCATGGGCTTTATCAATGGCTTGTTGGGCCAGATAGTTACGCAGCACGTATTTCGGATTGATACGGTTCATTTGTTGTTTTTTGTGTTCGTGAGCCAGCCCTTGCTCTTTTAAGGCTTGATGGTAATCAAGTAACCATTGGCGCATCGCGTGGCGGTATTCGTCATCGCGTTCTAGTGGCTTGTAATAGGCCGGTTCAATAAGTGCTTCGAGCGCTTCGCCGCTGTAGTGTTGACTGCTGTCGATATCGGCTAGGTGCCTAAAAAACAAGGTCATGTCGGTTTCAACACGGGGCAGCAAGGCCAGCAACTGTTCAAGCAACTCGTCGTCTCGTTGTGGCTTAAACTCGCTAAAGCCGACTTTGTTGGCAAGGACATTGAGCCAACGCTGTTGATAATAATGGACAAAATCGGCGAGGATCTGCTCAAGTCCTGCGGTTTCTTCTATCAAAGGTACAATGGCATTGGCCAATTGAAACAGATTCCAGCGCGCAATTTGTGGCTGATTGCCGTAGCAATAGCGTCTAGTGCCTGCGTCTGTGGTATTGGGCGTCCATGTCGGGTCGTAGTCTTCTAACCAGCCATATGGCCCGTAGTCGATGGTTAACCCCAATATCGACAGGTTGTCTGTATTCATCACGCCGTGAACAAAGCCGACGCGCATCCAATCAACCACCATATCGGCGGTGCGCTGACAGACGGTTTCAAACCATTTGAGGTAAACGGCTTTGCTCGGTTCTCCTAATTCAGGAAAATCGTGCCTGATGGTGTAGTCAACCAGCTGTTTGAGTACCTCATACTCGCCTCGGGTGGCAAAGATTTGAAAGTTACCGAAGCGCACAAAAGACGGCGCGACACGGCAGACGATGGCGGTGGGTTCGTAGGCTGGGTTGCCATCATAAAACATATCGCGGACCACTTGCTCGCCGGTGGCGACTAAGCTCAGTGCGCGTGTTGTGGCGATCCCCAAATGATGCATCGCCTCAGAGCATAGAAACTCTCGAACAGATGAGCGTAGTACCGCAAGTCCGTCAGCGCTGCGAGAATAAGGCGTCATACCGGCCCCTTTAAGCTGCAACGTCAGGCGTTTATTGGAGCCCACCATTACCTCACCAAGGTTGATCGCACGGCCGTCGCCAAGCTGTCCGGCCCAATGGCCAAACTGATGACCGCCATAACACATCGCAAAGGGCTGCATTGCACTGAGCTGCTTGTTACCTGAAAAAACGGCAGCAAATTCCGCTGACTGAGTGACGCTTTCGGCTAGGTTTAGCTGTGCTAACAAGGCCTTTGAATACGCAATAAGCTGCGGCGCTTTAACCGCTGTTGGTGTGACAAAAGAGTAGCAGGCGTTAAATACCTGACGAGGGGTTATGGTGCGCTCGGGGTCGGCTGGTAATTCGGCGACAAATCGATTATCAAATTTAAGTTGATTGAGGGATTGATACATGCCATCTGAGTCGTTGGGTGGTTTGTGGCATTGTGCATCAAAGCCCGGCACAAAGCAAAGCGACTGCTCAGAGGGTTATGAATACTCCTGTGAGCAGGTAAGCCAGCGCTCAGTATTGCGGGGCTAGTCTTCGATGGTAAAGCCAATCTTTACGGTGACTTGCCAGTGGGCCACGCCGTCATCGACAATTTGACCACGGGTATCGGTGACTTCGAACCAACGCATATTGCGCACGGTTTTGGCGGTTTGCGCGATACCATTGGCGATTGCCTTATCAATACTCTCTGGTGAAGTTCCCACCACTTCAATGATCTTATAGGTATGATTGCTCATAATTTATCCCTTTGATTTGGTTATTGTTACTGTATTTAAGGCTAGTATAGGGACTTGGATTTGCAAGGATTGTTATTTGGGATTTCGGATATATTCCATGATATGACTTTCACATGTGAAAGATTAGCCCTTGTTGTCGTGGCTGCTTTTTTAACAAGTTGGCACCCCGCCGTTGATGGGTTGATGGAGTTTGCGTTACTCGGATTGTTTATGTTTATCGATGTGGTGCTTTTGCTCGCTAGATTTATCTTTTATATGTATGCGAGGGCTAAGCAGGTTGTTCATGGGAAGTCCCAAGACCAAGCGCCAAATCGTTCGATTGACGACTAAAGCCATTTGGACCGTTTGGTACCAGGGTTGTGAGTTATTCTTGAGTGAGCGGTTTTAATTCAAGCAGGCCACCGTAACTGAGAAACTCGCCGATAAGCGGTAGGGAAAAACTGACCGCAAAGCGATAGTGTTGGTCTTTTTCTATTTGTTTATAGGCGTAAGACTTGGGAAAAAGCCATAAGGGCATGGGTATGTTGAACAGGCGAATGCTTAAACAGCACCAATGCCAACCGCCATCATTGATATCAACGTTGAGGTGCAGCGTGATGGGGCCGGTTTTTTCTATCCAGTAGCCGTTGTCGATATCCCCGACTGGTCGAAAAATTGAGCGCATTTGTTGTGCTTGGTTAAAACAACGATACCAATGCAGGCCATCAGAGGCGTGAAAGACTGTGACGACTAGCTGGTGTTCGCCGTCATTGGGGATATTGAGCTTGTTACGCACACCCGTGGCAATAAAGCCAGCAAGCCCCTTTGCACTGCGCACTTTAATCGTGCCTTGCAGTTCACCACCTTTTATGTGAAGTTGCTGAAGTTTTGGGTGAAGCTTGTTAAATGCTTCACCAAACCATTGTTTTACCTGACTATTGCTCATTAGGCTTATGATTGATGGCGCGTAATAAAGTCTGTAGGCACGTCGTTACATAGCCATACGTTATTTTGCGCTTGGTAAAACTGGTATCCCTGCTTGCTCATTGCCTGCGTATCTATAAGTAAGATCACCGGTTTTCCGTAGCGCTGACCAACTGACATGGCAGTATCTAAGTTGTCCGACAGGTGCACATGCTGGCGCTGTTGTGGTTTTAGTCCGGTTTGTAAAATACCGTCCAAAAAACGCGTGGCGGTGCCATGGTACAGCACCGGTGGTGGTATTTTGACCTCAAGCTGGAGGTCTACGGCCACTGAATGCCCTTGGTTGGCACGAATTCGTGAACCGTCATCAGATAACATAAATCGCTTTTTGTCGTTGTTCGCAACGATTTGCTGTAACGTAGCGAAAGTCAAAGGCGTGGTTTCATTGGCATTAATGCCTTCGAGTAAGGCGTTGACCTCTGCCCAGCCATTGGCATCGAGCGTCAGGCCAATGTGCTCGGGCTGATGACGCAATACCAAGCTCAAGAGCTTACTGAAGTGGGTTTCTTGTCGTTTGCTTAATACTGTCATTGTTTACTGCTTCCTTTTGCTATTAAACCTCTGCCGTGACAGGCTGAGGCAGGTTTCTTTTGTTGATAGTGTAATGCATCAGCTGCGCGGCTGCGATGGAAAAAATACAATAGCCGACAAAGTAATAAAAGCCGGTTTCAAAAGCCGACTCAAACCGCATTAATCCTGTGTCGTTAGAAGCGTTGGCAGCCATGTAGGTGACGATGGTGGCGACCACAAAAACGTCGGCCATTGACCATTTACTGAGAAAATTATTGATGGCGACGAGGTTTTGTCTGCGCAGGTGGCTGCGCAAAAAGGTGGCGATAAAGGTCATCAATAGTTTTATCGAGGGAATGACGACGCTAAAGAGCATGACCAAAAATGCCACGACGGCATTGCCTGAGGTATATAGGTCTTCTACAGTGCCTAAAATACTGCGGGTTTTACGGTAGGCTTCAACTTCACCGGATACGTCAGATAGACCGAACATGCGGGTGACGCCGTTGATCATTTTCTTGACGCGCTCCTTCGCCGCTGAGGGCTCTGCGTTTGCTTGGGTTTGGCCGCTTTGGCCGACCATGGAGTCGGCCAGAATGTCGATGCCGGTGTCTTTGAGTTTGGCTTTGTCCATGGTGCCGGTGATCGTCAGCATCGGCTGGGTGATGCCCGGCACCAATAAGGCAATGGAGGCGATGAGTAGTAAGACCGACAAGAGTTGAGTTTTAGAGGCCATGGTTGCTTTGTTCCTTTGAGTGACTTTGAGCTGTGTTACAGATCAAACATATCAAGGCCCATATCTTTAATCGATTGGGCGTCTTGATTGGTTTCAGCTTTGGAGTCTTTTTGCTGTGGTGTTTGGGTTTGTTGTTCCAGTGTGATGATTTGCGTTTCTTCTCGCAACTGCTTTTTGGCTTTGGCTTTGCGACGTTGGGCGCGCTGCTTGCACAATTCAATCACTTTACGTTTTTGTTGTGGGGTAAATTGGTTCCAGCCAAAACGTTCATCTCGTGAGCGAAAACAGCCCAGACAATAGCCCCGCTTGTCGCTTTGACAAACGTTGATGCAGGGATTTTCTATTGATAATAATTCAAGCTGTTGCATTGGCTAATTTTAGACAAAAGTGTCTGTTTTCTCAATTGACGTGAAATTGGCGCTCAAAGGCTGATATAATCGCCCGCAGCATCATTATCGGTTTTATTGAATGTATCAAGATTTACTGCCTTTATCACTGCAAGGCGATTGGCGCGATGCGCCTGTTGTGCCGTTATCTCCGCATTTGTCTCAATGGCTGTTTGAGCCAGGCTCTTTAACCCAAAAGTTAAAAAGCCATTGTAATGCATTTCGTGTTCAAATATTAGCCAAAAGTGAGCGGATGCTTGGTGGCGAAGAACTTGGCCTGTTTACCTCGCAGCGGCAAAAGGTGCAGGTTCGAGAAGTGGTGCTTTATTGTGATGATGAGCCATGGGTATACGCTCAATCGCTGATGCCTTTGGGTGAGACCTGCGCGGCAAAAAAACTGACGGCTTTGGGTGAGAAGCCCCTTGGAGAGGTTATTTTCAGTGAGCCGGGCATGACGCGCAGCGCTATTGAAGTATGCCGCTTTGCTGATGGTTCTGATGTGACGTTGTTGGCGCAGCAGATGGGGTTGAGTGTTAACCACAGCCTGTGGGGCAGACGGTCGTGTTTTAAACTGGATGATTACGAACTGTTGGTATGTGAAGTCTTTTTACCCGGCGCGAGGGCTTATCTGTGAGTGATTCGGCATTAAGGCTGGCCAATTGGCCCAATTACAAGCTGTTGATGCGTATGGATAAACCAATTGGCAGTTATTTGCTATTGTGGCCGACAATGTGGGCGCTTTGGCTGGCATCAAGCGGCTTACCTCACTGGCATTTGCTGCTGGTATTTTGTGCCGGGGTGTTTGTCATGCGTTCGGCAGGCTGCGTGATCAACGATTACGCTGATAGAAACTTTGATGGACATGTCGAGCGCACGCAATCGAGGCCGATTGTTGCGGGTCAGGTTGCGCCGAAAGAAGCGCTGGCGTTGTTTCTGTTGCTCATCGGCATCGGTTTTTTATTGGTGTTGCAACTGAACTGGCAAACCATTGTGCTGTCGTTGGTCGGTTTGTTATTGGCCGCCAGTTATCCCTTCATGAAGCGTTTTACCTACCTGCCGCAATTTGTGCTTGGCGCGGCGTTCAGCTGGTCGATGCCGATGGCGTTTATGGCGACCACGCAGTCGTTGCCCGGTTATATGTGGTTGCTGTATTTGGCCAACCTTACTTGGACGGTGGCCTACGATACCATGTATGCCATGGTCGATAGGGAGGATGATTTGAAGGTCGGTGTCAAATCGACCGCCATTTTATTTGGCCGCTGGGTTAGGCCGGTGGTGGCACTGTTACAACTTATCACGTTGATCTTATTGGTTGTTGTTGCACAAATTGTCGAACTTTCAGCTATATTTTATCTGTCACTGGCGATTGCGGCTGTGCTGTTTGGTTACCAACAGTGGTTGATCCGCGATAGCAAAGGCCCGCTTTGTTTTCGGGCTTTTCTCAATAATAATTATGTTGGTTTGAGCATTTTTATCGGGATCGCCGGTCACTATTGGATAGTTTGACGGCAACAACTCTACGCCTTTGCCGTTAACTTGCGATTGGGGTCAGCTCGGCCCCAATGGATAAAATAACCGCTAAGGGGATCAAAATGTCGGCGCTGTCTCAGTTGTGTCTTCCTGCAACCCGTATCATGGGTGCTCGTCGTTACTCGCAAAAGTTTGTTATTGTCAGTTTGTTTTTCTTGATCCCGCTGTTGGTGTCGTTGTCGATGTTATATGTCGAGCTCACCAAGTCTATTCGCTTTACCCAAAAGGAGTTGGCGGGGCTTGAGGTCGTGGAGCAGGTATGGCAGGCCGTTGCCCCATTGACTGAATTGCGCTCTAAGGTGGCCGGCGGCTCGGCTGGGGCCGACCTCAGTGCGCTTGAGCGCAAAACCCAAGGGGCATTTAATGCCTTGTTGCAGCTACCTGTTGAGGTAGAGCAGACTGAGCGTCTTCTCGCTGCCAGAAACAAACTTTTGGCCCTGAGGGCGGCTATCACTTCACAAGATGCCGAGCAGCTGTCGCAGCTGATGCCGCTGCTGAGCAAGTATCAAAAGGCGGTGGCAGATAGCAGCAATTTGTCATTGGATTTAAGCCTAGATACGGCGCAGCTGGTTCGCTTTTTAATTGCCGAGGGGCCTTTGCTGCTGTCGCAGTTGGCCGACGTGACCCAAGAGGCCGCCGGTGTTGTTGCCAAAGGCAGTTTTACGCCGCAGTCTTATACCAGTTTGTCCAATTCGCTCGGTTTGATACCAGAGCGTAAGATGTCGGTACAGGAGACGTTGGCGTTGAGTTTTTCGCTTAACGATGAGATTGACCGCAGCCTCAGCGCCAAGTGGCGAGCCAGCTCTGAGGCGATTGAACAGTTTCGCCAGTTCGTCAAATCGCAGATCCTTGACCCCGATAGTATTGCCGTCACTGCCGTCCAAGTTGAAAACCAAGGTATCGACACCAGTGAACAGCTTGCCGGATTGGCGAAGCTCAGTATGCCGGTTTTGCAACAACAGCTTGAAGTGCGACTGAGTGAAGCGAGATTTAAGAGTCTGGTAGCCGGCGTGCTGGCGGTTGGCTTTGTTGCGTTGGCGGTTTATGCCTTGTTGGGGATGTACTTTTCTATCGTGTCGAATGTCAAGAAGCTCAAGTTTGCCATGGCTCGGGTCGATGAGGGGAACTTGGGTGAGGCAATCGTATTAAGCGGCAATGATGAACTCAAAGACATTGCCCAATCTCTCAATCATATGACCGACAAGCTCAAAGGGTTGATTGGCAGGGTGACTCTTGCCATCGAAACGCTGAATCATTCTTCTGGACAAATGGTGGATATCACCGGCGAGACTATTGCCGATGTTGCCGGCCAAAAAGATAAGACCGGGCAGATCACCTCCAGTATGACGCAAATGACTGACTCCGCCGGTAGCATTGAGTCGAGCGCCGTGACCGCTGAGAAAGCGGCAGTGGAGGCAAAGGCCGAAGCCATTGAAGGGCGTGGGCTGATCCAGTCGCTGCAACAGACAATGGAACAAATGCAAAGGGATTTAACCGAGTCGCAGCAGTCGCTTGAGAGGTTGGTTGAAGACAGTAAAGACATTGGCATGGTGTCAAGCGCCATTCAAGAGATTGCCGAGCAAACCAATTTGCTGGCCCTTAACGCTGCCATTGAAGCCGCCAGAGCCGGTGAACAAGGGCGTGGTTTTGCGGTGGTGGCTGATGAAGTCAGAACGTTGGCCCAGCGCACGCAGAATCAAACGGCGCAAATTCACACCATTATCGGCAACTTGCAGGCGGCAACGAAAGTGACACAAGAAAGTATGCTACAAAGTGTCGATAAAATGAGTATTGGCGTTAATGAGTCTGATTCTGTCAGTCAGTCTCTCGACAAGATCAGCGAAATGATCAACACTATCAACGATATGAACCACACCATTTCAAGTGCCGCGACGCAGCAGTCGCAATTGACGGTTAAAGTTGCCCAGCAGCTCAATGAAATTGATAGTATTGCCGAGCATACCCACCAAGGCGCTCAGCAAACCGGAGATTCGGCCCAAGCGCTGCAAAGCGTTGCCAATGATCTGCAAGGGGAAATGTCTTATTTTAATTTTGAAACCCAAACCCGGTGATCATGACTGAACTGACACGTATCTGCATTTATCATGCTGAAAATGCCATTGAGGCCCATTTGCTTGAGGGGTTACTCAAAGGTGAGGGCATTGATGTCGAGTTACGTGGAGAATTGCTTGGCGGCGCCTTAGGTGAGCTGCCGCCGACCGAGTTGAGTGTCGATCTATGGGTGTATAACATTAAACGCGCTGCTGCCGAGCAAGTGGTGCACCATTACCTCAGTGCCAAAAAACAAACGTTGCCCCAGTGGCTATGCCGTCATTGTGGCGAATACAATGAAGGACAATTTGAAATTTGTTGGCATTGCCAAAAGGAATCTGATGAGCGCTAAACCTACCTCTCAAGGCACTAACCAAACTGCCTTAAACTTCAAACGCTTTAAAACCTTGACCATGGAGCAGCAAGCAGCAGTCGCCGCTGCCATGACCAGCAGAATGTTGCCGAACTATGCCTTGTTTGCTCAGGTGTGTGAATTTGGCGATGTAAAGGTAATGCAAGATGCGCTGAATATTCTGTGGGAAAAGCAACAGGTTAAACAATTGAAGCTTAACTTTGACAAGTTGCTTGAGAAGATTGAGCCGAATGTGCCCGATGTTGCCGACTTTGATATGTTTGGCGTCTATCCGGCACTGGATTTCGCGATGTCGCTGATCTCTTTGTGTAATGGCTTATCGGGCAGCAATGACTTTGGTTTTGTTGATGTCTGCAAACTTTCCAATTCTACGGTAACTAACCTGATTGAGCATGAGTTGGCGGCGATAAAGCCTGAATTTGACGATGATGATATCGAACAGCATGAGCTGATGGTTTATGAGAACGAAATGCTAGCGGCGTTGATCGATATGGTTGCCGAGCACGAAAAACCCAGTAAGACGACCTTGGTGGCATTGAAAGAATGTGCTTTGGCCGATGGTATCAGCAATATTGCGATAGAGTTTTAATCTTTCGACGCAGTTTGACTTAAAAAGGCGATTTTTTCATCAAATAGTGCTCGCAATGCACCGTTAATTATTTTATATTGTGTTCAATGTAACTTGATTAAGGGTGCCGCTATGCCAACCGAACTATCCCAGCCTGCTGCCGGGCAGCAGCAGCCACCACAAAAAGTGCAAATAACTCAGACAACTGAGGGTGAAATGCCGCGATCTGTCGGTTATCTTACCACTTCAACGCAACAAACATCCGCCACTAAGGCGCACAATCCGATGGGTTGGGCTGAGCTGCTCTTTGCCCAAGAAAGGTGTTTTGTGCTGGGGTATAACTGAGCTAATTCGCGGCGAACTAGGCTTTGGTGCGCACCAAGCCGAGGTCGATTGCAAGGCCCAAGCGACGGGCTGCTTTAGCTGGGCGTACTCGCTTCTTGCTGATATTCTTTTGGCGTTTGACCGAACTTGGCCTTAAAACAGCTGCTAAAGTACGAGTGGGAAGAGAAGCCGACCAAGTGATATATCTGTGAAGCGCGTTGACCGGCTGCGAGCATTTCAATCGCCTTGTTGAGGCGGTAATTTCTCACCAGCTCAGGAAAGCTCAAGTCGAATTGTGATTTCAATTTACGCTGTAGCTGGCGCTCGCTGACGCCCAGCTCCTTGCTCAGTATCTTGGCGGTAAACTCCGGATTTTCATAGAACTTCGACAGATGCTCATTGACGCGATTGACAAATGCCTGCTCAGGATCACTGATGCTGAGCTTGTTCATTTGTGTAGACGGATCGTTCGAATCGAGCACTTGTCTAAATTTTTGCTTGATAATGTCGCGAATGGTGAGGATGTTGTGAATTCTAAGTAACAACTCTTCCATATTGAACGGCTTGGCCAGATAGTCGTCTACCAGCAGTTGTAAGCCTTTGAGACGGCTTTCTGTGCTGCCTTTGGCAGTCAGTAGAATGACCGGAATGTGGCTGGTCATTTCATCGCTTTTTAGCGCCGAGGTGAGCTGATAGCCGTCCATTATCGGCATCATGACGTCACTGATCACAAGATCCGGCAGTTGCTCTCGTGCCATATCTAAGCCGATTTGACCATTTTCAGCCAGCAGGCAGTGATATTTTTGATTCAGTTGCTGATAGAGCAGATCGCGTAAATCGGGATTGTCATCGACGATGAGAATCGATTTTTGCTGATCCTCCGGCTCACTGGGCTTGTCGTCAATGGCCGTCATTTGCGCGGTGTTGACGCTGTTGATCTCTAAGTCCAGCTGTTCATGCAGCAGCTCTTGGGTCGGTGGCTCGCTAAAGGTGCCACTGAGAATACCGGCCTCGGTTACAGGCAAGGTGACGGTAAAGGTGGAGCCGACATTGACTTCACTTTCTAATGTGATTGAGCCGAAATTGGCCTCGACCAACTCTTTGACTAAAGCTAGGCCGATACCGGCACCGGGGATCGCTTCACCGTGAGATTGAGTGGCGCGGTTGAAGCGCTGAAAAACCGCTTGTATGTCCGACTCACTAATACCGATGCCAGTGTCACGAATGGCGATGGCGACATTTTGGTCGAAGCGTTCGACGCTGATATAGATATGGCTTTGCGGTGGCGAGTATTTAAAGGCATTGGAGAGTATGTTGATCAGTATTTTGTTGAGCGAGTCGGGCAACATATTCAAAGTTGCGTCTTCGTAGGGCGTCAAATGCAGCTCTATCTGCTTGGTTTTAACCAAAGGCTCAAACGACGACACGATGATGTCGAGGGTTTGTTTCAGTGATACCGGCTCCATTTGGCTGTTGTCTTTGAGTTCGAGCTTGGCAAATTCCAGTAGTTGATCGACCATGCGTAGAAGCCGTCTGCCGTTTCTTTTGACGAGATTCAGTTCTTTGTGAAACGGCTTGCCTTTGGGATCGTTCAGCAGCTGTTCTATCGGCGATAAGATCAGCGTCAGCGGCGTTCTGAATTCGTGCGAGACACTGGCAAACAGCTGCTGTTTTTGGGCCAGCAGTTCGGTTACCTGATCTCGTGAGTGTTGTAATTGCGCCGTTCTTTCGGCAACGTTTTTCTCCAATAACTGTGCCCGTTGCACTAATTGCTTGGTGCGCAGGTTGATGTAGAGGAGGATGACCAAAGTCAGCAAGATGGCGTAGGTAAAAAAGGCCGGCCAGCTCAGCCACCAAGGGGGTGAAACGCTGATGTTGATACGGGCTTCGTCTTCACTCCATTGACCATAGCGGTTGCTGGCTTTGACTCTAAAGACGTAGTCGCCCTTTGGCAAAGTGCTGAAATTGGCGACGCGCTTTTTGGCATCGGTATAGACCCAGTCGTTGTTGAGACCTTCCATCATGTAGGCAAAGCGGATAGCGTCTGGTCTGTCGTATTCTGTGGCGGCAAACTCAAATGAAAACATATGATGCTTGTGAGTCAATTGGAGTGACTCGGTGTAATGAATGGGCTGGGTCAGCAGGCTTTGCTCGTCATCGCTGCGCCACTCGACCGATCTGTTCATTAATTTGAAGTCGCTGATTAACACTTTCGGTGGCGTTGACTGCTGTGCGAAATCTTTCGGATCGAGCGAGACCAGCGCGTTTTGCGCGCCAAACAGCAAGCGGCCATCAGCGGTAATGGCGGCTGAACGCTTGTAAAACATCGGAAAGAGCAAACCGTCTTTGGCTTCAATTTTTATGATCTCTGCGGTTTCTGGGTTTAACCTAGACAGGCCTTTATCGGTGCCGAGCCATAGGTTGTGCTGTTGGTCTTCTATGATGCTGTATACACTGTCGGAAACCAGACCCTGTTCTTCGCTGTAGTAGCTAAAGCTGTTGTCGTCGGGATTAAATTTCGCCAATCCCTGACCTCGGGTACCGAGCCATAAGTTGTCTTGTGAATCTTTAAAAAGTGCAATGATACGTCTTGGTGTCGTGGTTGTGCTGGGCTGCCAGCGGGCAACTTGCTTGGTATTGATGTCTAGCGTCATTAAACCTTTGGAGTCGGACGAGAGCAGCAGTTGCTCGTCATTGAGCTGGATGATGTCTGAGATAAATGGACTCGATAGGTAGGTTTGATACTGCTGTGTTTGCCAATCCATTTGGATTATTCCGCCGGCCAAATGAGGCAGGTCGGGAAAGGGCAGCAGCCAAGTTTGTTCTTTGTTATCGACAAACACGTCAAATAGTCCGGTGACTGGAATATCTGAATACAGCGGCTTGGCATGAGGCATTTGATAAAGACTGTCGTCATGGGTCGAGTAAAGCTGTAATCCTTGACCTAGGGTGGCAAACAGAAGATTGCCCTGTGAGGTCTTGGTGATGCGATACAGCCGGTTTTCATCTGCAAAACGCACGGCGGCTGTATTGTTGTCCGGGTTGTATTCGTAATAGAGGTAGCTGCCGACAAGTGCCACTTTATTGTCATCTAGTGGGGTGATGTCACTGATCAAGAAGGTATTGTCTTCATTGGTAAGATAACGAATGTCCATCGAAGATTTGCTGACCAGCATCAGGCCATCATCGGTCGTTAGCCAAATGGTGTCGTTAACGTCGCGATAGATGCTGTTGATGCGCTCGGCTTTGAGATCTTGTCTTGCGTTGGTGGCGCCTGATAGTTCACTGAATTGGCCGGTTTTGGGCTCATACATGTACACGCCATTGGTGCGGCTGCCTAGCCACAAGCGGCCAAGGTGGTCGGCTTTGACTGCGGTGATCTCCGGGTCTGGAAACTTAAATTCAAATGCCAGTTGCGGTTTTATCGACTCGAAGGTTTGTGTTTGAGGGGTGAAACGATGCAATCCGGCGGCGGTGCCGAGCCAGATGTTGCCTTGGTCATCCTCGTCGATATCCAGCACTGTAAGACTGGCAAGACCTGCGGCGCTACTCAAATGGCGCAACTGGTTTTGGGCAAATAGATAAACACCATTTTGTGCGGTGATAAACCATAGCTGCTTGTTGCTGTCGATAAAGACTTTCAAAATCGATTGACCGTTGAGCACTGCGGCGTCAAACGGTAAAGGAACCGGGGCGTCGTTCTCGGTGTTGAGCTTTAAAACGCCGCCATGACCGGCAACCCAAAGGTAATTGCCCTCTAAGGTCAGTGAGTTGAGCCGGGTTGTAAGGTTAATGCCGCTGCTTCTTTGCGGCAGTGGAACATAGCTGAAGGTTTCGCTTAGGCGTTCGAATTTGTTCAAGCCCGCGCCGTCTGTGGCTATCCACAACTGGCCGTTGGGGCCTTCAATGACGGCCTTCAAGGTATTGGAGCCAATGGTGGTGCTGTCGGCGGGATTATGGACAAAACGTTTGGCATTATAGCCGTCAAATTGTACTAAGCCGTTGTCGGTGGCAAGCCAAGTTAGGCCGTCTTTCGAGTGGCTGATTTGCTGGATATCACCTAGGTCGATACCGTCGATAACCTCGATAGAACGGGCATACGGCGCTGGGCTGCGTAACGTGGTGGCGTCACAGGGCTGTGTGATAAGGCTCAACAGGAGCAAGCTAAGGACGACACTAATCAATGTGCGCAACGTTTATTCACCTTTGGTATCTATCGGGCTGATAATGAAATTGTAAGAGGTTTTGCTTGAAAAATCATTATCCTTCGACTTTTTGCAATTCTGAGGGCGTCATGCCGTATTTGGCTTTAAAGCAGCTGCTGAAATAGGAGTGTGAGGCAAAGCCCACACTGAAATAAACTTGTGATACTCGGTGGCCTTTACGCAACAACTCTCTGGCCTTTTTCAGGCGATAGTTACGTACTATCTCAGGAATGCTGATGTCAAACAGCGCTTTGATTTTACGGTGTAGTTGCCGTTCACTCATCGACAGCGCTTCGCTCAACGCTCTGGTGTTGAAATTACTGTCTTGATAGTGGCTTTCCAGCTGTTCGTCTATGCTGGTGACAAAGGATTGCTCAACTTCGTTTAGTCCCATCTTGGCCAATTGATTGAGTCCGTCATCCTGTTCAAAGGACTGGTTTTGGCGCTTGGCAACAATGTCGCGAATGGACAGTATGTTATGGATCCTAAGTTGTAATTCTTCTAAGTTGAATGGCTTGGGTAAGTAGTCATCGACCAGCAGCTTAAGCCCTTTGATCCGGCTTTCTACACTGCCTTTGGCGGTCAACAAGATGATTGGCATATGGCAAGTTAGTAAGTCGGCGCGTAATTTGGCGGCCAATTCATACCCGTCCATGATAGGCATCATGATATCCGAGATGACCATATCTGGCATATGTTGTTTTGCCAATGCCAGCCCTTCTTCTCCATTGGGCGCGCCAATACAGTGATATTGCTCACCGAGTTGTGTGATCAGCAGCTGACGCATATCGGCATTGTCGTCGATGATGAGTATGGTCTTTCTCAACTCATCGTTATTTATCGGCAGTTCTAGGTGATGATGCTCGGCTCTACTTTGTGCCGCGCTATCTAGCTCAAGGGTCAGACTCTCTTGTGTGGCGAATAACTGGGCATTGGCATTTTCTTTTAGCTGGGTTTCGGTCGCTAAAGGCAATGTGACGATAAAAGTCGAACCTTTGCCTGGCGAACTTTGCAGTTCGATATGACCGTGATTGGCTTCAATCAGTTCTTTGACCAAGGCTAAGCCGATACCAGCGCCGGCAATTGCTTCGCCGTGGGAATCGGTTGCACGGTTAAAACGCTCGAAGATTGCCTGTTGGTCTTTTTCTGCAATGCCGATACCACTGTCTTTGACGGCTATGGTGACCGAGTTGCGGTGATGCTCAAAGCTGACCTGGATGGTGCCGCCTTCTTGAGTGTATTTGTAGGCGTTGGACAAAATGTTCAGCAGTATCTTGTTGAGCGAGTCTGGCAACATGAACAGGGTGACTTCGGGACAGGGTTCGACGCTCAAGTGGATCTGTTTGTTTGCAACCAGTGGGTCAAATGAGGCGCGCAGTAAGTCGATGGTCGGTGACAACTCTACCAGTGCGGGCTTGCTGGTGTTGTGCTGTTCAAGTTTGGCGAATTCCAACAATTGATCGACCATACGTAAAAGTCGCCTGCCATTACGCTTAACCAATGATAACGGCTCTGTCAGTGACGCTTCGGTGTGGCGCTTAAGTAGTTGTTCTACAGGGCTTAAAATCAAGGTTAGCGGCGTTCTGAATTCATGGGAAACACTGGCAAACAAACGCTGTTTTTGCGCCAGTAATTCGCTGACTGTCTGGGTTTGTTTGGCCAGATCATCACGGCTTTTTTGTAACTGCTCGGTGCGCTCGGTCACTTTGTCCTCAAGCAGTTTTGCCTGCTGTTTAAGTTTGGCGGTGTGGCGCCTGATGTAGAGATAGATAGCGACGACGAGCGTAATGACATAGGCGATAATGGCTTGTATCGTCAAATACCAAGGTGGTAAGACAGTCACTTTGATGGAAGCGACTTGATCAGTCCATTGTCCGGCCGCATTGGCGGCTTTGACTTCGAACACGTAGTCGTCAGGTGGCAAAGTGGTGTAAGTTGCGCGGCGGTTGCTGGCGTCGGTATAGATCCAATCTTTATCCAATCCTTTCATGCGATAGGCAAATACGGTTCTATCGGGCCTTTGGTATTCGGTGGTGGTGAAATCAAAGGAGAATAAATAATCTTGTGCCGATAAGGTTATTTCATCTGTAAATTCAATCGATTGTTTCAATAGGGCGTTATCGTTTGACGCTTCGATCGCTACCGGGTGATTGAGCACAAGAAATTGATTGAGCTGTGGTTTCGTTAGCACTTTGATATTGTCAAAAGCTTGAGGATCAAAAAGCAACAGGCCGCTGAATGTGCCGAACGCCAAGCGGCCGTCAGGCAGTTGTAATGCCGAGCGCTTGTAAAAGCTGGAGAACAGTAAGCCGTCTTGCTGCTCGATGTTGAAGGTGCTTTCATCTTCCGGGTTAAACCGTGTCAGGCCGGTTTCACTGGCCAGCCACAAGTTACCTTGACGGTCTTCGGTAATGCTGACAATCACATTGGACAACAGGCCATCGGCTGCGGTGTAGAGTTTAAAAGCGTTGGTGTCGATATCAAAGCGTGCTAGGCCACGGTTGTTGTAGCCTAACCACACACGACCTTTGCTGTCTTGATAGATAACGTTGAAGCGGACGACATCATCGTCACCTGCGGCTTTGATAAATGGCCTTTTAACCAGCTTGTCTGTTTGCGGATAGTAGGAATAAAGTCCGTCAAATTCACTGACCAGCAGCAGGTGCTTATCGCTCACCGGCCAAATATCCAGCAGCTTGGGCATGTATGTTTGCCACTTTAACTCGTTGTTATCAAAACTGTAATGTAAAAAGCCACCGTCAAATAAAGGTGGTTCAACCAAGGGTAGCACCCACACACCGTTGTTGTTATCTGGCCTAACATCGTATATACCATTGATAGGGCCTATTTTGGCCGGCGTCAGCTTGTGGTTTAACGGCACCAGTTTTTTGTTTTTTCGGTCAAGCCCCTTAATGCCTGCGCCTGCTGTTCCGATCAGCCAGTTTCCTTTGGTGGTTTTATCGAGGCGATAAATCAGCGGATCGTTGCCAAGGATTTGCTCGCTTTGTAAAGTGCTTAGGTTGACTTCATAAAGTGACCATTTCGCCGCAATATAGGCCTTATTGTCTTCACTTAAGCGAATATCGGTGACTTTGAGGTCGCCGCGACTATTGCTAAGATAGTCGAATATCTGCGCCTTGTGCGGTATGAAAAGCAGCCCTTGTTTGGTGCCGAGCCATAATGACCCCTCGACATCCTTTAAAATGGCGTTGACTCGACTGGCTTTATATTGACTGAAAATATCTGCCTTACCCGAGAGCGATGTAAATTCTTCGGTGTCTGGGTTGAACTTCATCAATCCGTTTAATACCCCGCCTAGCCAAAAATGACCTTTGTCGTCTTGACCGATGGCAAAAATATCGTTGTCGATTTTCTGCATTGAGGGGTGATCAGAGGGCAAATAACCTTTGACGGTGTCTGTTTTTCGGTCGTATTTATGTAGCCCCAAACTGGTACCGATCCAAATATTGCCTTGACTATCTTCGTAGAGGTCGCGCACCAGATTGCTGAGCAGCTGATGTGTCTTGGGGCTTTGCGTGCTGTAATTGTATAGTTTTGTGCCATCGAAACGGTAAATGCCGTTCTCCATGGTGCTAAACCAAGTGTCGCCGTGACGGTCGAAGCGAATTTGAAGCACCAGCTTGTTTGGCAGGCCCTGTGCTAATACGTCTGGTAAGGGGAGTCGCTTGTTATTAATGGCATCATATCTGATTGGCGCTAGGTCGCAACCAATCCACAAAATACCGTCTTGGTCGAAGCTGATATCATAGAGTTTGTTGGTGGCTGGTGGATCATTAGGGTTCAGCCTCAGGTCGATTGGGCTGAATTCTTTGATGCGTGGGTCGTACTTGTATAAGCCACCGCCATAGGTTGAGATCCAGAGGTTGCCGTTCGGTCCTTCGGTGATGGAAGAAACATAGTTGTGACCTAACGCTTTGTCATTATTGGGTTCGTAACTGAATTTCTCGGCAGAGAACCCGTCGAAGCGGATCAAGCCTTCACTGATACCAAACCACATGTTGCCTTGACTGTCTTGGAAGATATCTCTTACCTCACCGATATTAAATCTACCTAATGTAGGTATCTTTTTGGCATAGGGAGGGGGGGAGAGCAAAGCGGGAATTGCAGGAGTCGCGTAGGCGTTGATGCTGATAAGGCACGCTAAGATAAGGCATTGGCAGAGGATAAAACAATACTGACGAAGCATTCTTGGCATCAATTCGTAATGGATGTATTAGGGTTTGTTACTTAAACCATTTCATTGTAAGGATTTTGTCGCTAAAGTTACAGCGTCAATTTATCACTTGTGGACAATTAACCATGAAAAAGCAGTTTGTTCGATATTTTCTGCCCTTAATTGCATTGGGTAGCTTTGCCGTGATGGCTGAAGATGAGACGACTTTAACGACCCTGCATGTGCGCGGCAATGTGCATATGATAAAAGGAGGCGGTGGTAACGTTGCCGCCAGTGTTGGTGCCGACGGTATTGTGATTGTGGATAGCTTTTTAGACGGGGTAACACCTAAGCTGACCAAAGCTTTGAATGAGCTTAAACCGCAAGGTGAACTTAAGTATCTGTTAAATACCCATTGGCACGGTGATCATACCGGTGGCAATAAGCATCTAAGCCATCAGGTGCCGGTGATCGCTCATGATAATGTACGCACCCGTATGATGTCGCCACAGGAGAACTTTTTTGGTGCGACAGAGGCTTCTGAAAAGTCGGCGTGGCCAGTGCTGACCTTCAATGACCAAATGACGGTGCACTTCAACGATGAAACCATTGCACTGAAACATTACCCGTCCGGTCATACCGATGGCGATGCGATGGTGTATTTTACCAAGGCCAATGTATTGCACATGGGCGATGAATATTTCAATGGTATGTATCCTTTTGTTGACTTGACCACAGGTGGCTCCGTGCTCGGACTGGCCAAGAATATCGGCAAAGTGATCAAGCAGATGCCGCAAGATGTGCTGATCATTCCCGGGCATGGCGCCTTGTCGAATCTAGAAGAACTCAAGGCCTACCATAAGATGCTCAAAACCAGCATCAAGCGGGTAAAGAAAGGCATGGCAGAAGGTCTGAGTTTAGAGCAGTTGCAGGCGGCCGGTTTAGGGGAAGCGCTCAGCGCCTATGGTAAGGGCTTTATTCCTGAAAAGGTATGGATCAGCTTTGTCTATGACAGCATTAGAGCGGCGAAAGGAGATAAGTCGGCCCGAGCCCACAGTCACGACAACGGCGATTTACATCGTCATTGATCGGGCGAGGCGCTGCCGAGTTTGGCGATGTCGTCGAGTAACCTTTGCAGCGTCAGTTTTTTTTCTGCCAGCAATTCACTGATCTCTTGAATTTCAAGGGTTAGGCTATCGCTTTGCTTGATCATTTCACGACGCTTTTTATAGGTCATTACCGCTTGGTTCAGCACATCAATAAATTGGTGTGGGTCAACGGGTTTGTGTAGTACCTTAAAGATTCTGGCGTGACTTTCAGGCTCTGGTGAGCTTTCGCCTATGGTGCTACACAGTAAAATACCTAGGGTATCGGCGTTGAGGCTTTGTAATTGACGCAAGAGCATCGCGCCGCCCGCCGGTGGTAATTGCTGATCACAAATTGCCACTTCCAACCACATGTCTGTAGGCAGGTTTTCAATCAGTTCCACCGCTCTTTCGGCCGATGGGGCCTGTATGACTGCAAAGTGTTCGCTCAGCAACGCGCAGGTCAGTTTAAGGCAAAGTGGGTCGTCATCGACCACTAAGATCAGCGATTTAGGCGCTGCGATAGGTTGTTCTGTAATAAGGTTGTTTAGGTCAAACACGCTCATGTGGGGCTTACCGGCAAACTTATTGACATGGTACAGCCGTTATCTTTACAGTTACCGAGTTTGATGGAACCGCCGAGCTCCTCGATGATCTGGTTGGAGATGGTCAGGCCCAAGCCGGTGCCGTTTTTGGCCGTGGTATAAAAGGGATCAAACAGCTTTTGCCTAGTGGTCTTGCTCATGCCGACGCCATTGTCGCTGATCTCTATATTCAATTGCCCGTTCATTTGTTGGACTTTAAATGAAACTTCCCCTTTGAGCTGACTGTCTTGTTGTTGGCGGTTTTCGACCGATTGACAGGCATTGATCAACAGGTTCATAAAAACTTGGCCGAGTTTGCTCGGATAGTGTAATCGCTCAAGCGCTTCGTAACCACTGGCGGTGAGGCTGATATTGCTGTGGTGGGTTTGCAGCAGGGCCAAGGTCGAATCAACCAGCTTGGGTAAGGGGAGGGGTTGTTCGTCACAGCTGAGATTGGCGTAGGTTCGAACATGGTCGATAATCGATTTCATTTGCTCGGTACTTTGTTTGGCATCTGAACAAAGCGAGGTGAGTTGACCAAAGTTATCTTCAATTGCCTGCAATACTGCTTTGTCGGCATTGTCGCCACCGGCCAGATTCTTCAAAAACGCTTTGATGGCGGCAATTTCTTTATGCATCAAGTGGGCTGCGGTGTTGATGGCGTGAGCCGGATTGTTGAGCTTTTCTGCCACCTTGGGTGTCAACGTGCCTAATGTGGCCAGTTTTTCCGATTGTGCCAGTTGATTTTGCGCGGTTTGCATTTGCGCACTTTGAACTTGGGTTTCGCGTTTTTGGCGTTGTAATTGGGTGTAACACAGGGCGTTGGATACGGCGATGGCAATGTATCGCGACAGCAGACGCATCATGTCGAGCTGTTCGTTTGAGTAGGCGTTTTCTTTCGGGCTTTGAATACTGACGCAACCTACCATTTTGTCTTGAATGATCAGCGGCAGATACACCACGGTATTCATGTTTTGACCAAACAGCGGTTTACTCGGTTGACTGTCTTGCTTGGACTTGTTGACGATGACTTCTTCGCAGCGCTTGATACACTGTACCGCTGGGCGAGAATGATCGTTGATATCGATCCTAAAAGGTGGCACGCGGCGGCGTTGTTCAACAGCTAAGGCAACATCGATACCCCTGTTGTCATTGTCTAAAATACCGACCAGAAAGACGTGGGCATCGAACAATTGATTGAGGTCTTCATAGAGTTTATCGAGGACTTGGTTCAAGTCCAAACTGGCGGTCAGATCGCGACCAATACCGCCAAGTGTAACCATATTGGCCTGAAACGCGGCGAGCTTTTTATTGGTGCGTTTGCGCACGGTATTGCTCCAAAGGCTAGCCATGATCAGTATGGTAAATACGATTAAGGCGGCATACACCCATTTGAGTGTTTTTTGCTGATATTCAATCGCCCCTTGCTTTTGGTTGTTCTCGCCACTTAAGGAGCGAAGCCTTTCTTGTTGTTGGGCCAGTACGGTTTGGTTTTCAACAATTTGCTCGTTTAAAAAGGCCACTTTTACCGATTGGTCTCTGAGCCTGCTTTGCTGTTCGTTGAAGCGCTTTTCTTTGGCGGCCAATTCTTCTTGCTTTTGCTGTAGTTGAATATTGACCTGCTGGATGTTTTGGTTGAGCTCATCGAGTTGCTCTGAGCGTTTGGCCAAAGCCCGTTCTCGCTCTGTGACTTCGTTTCGAAAGCTTTTGATCAGGGCTTTTTGTTTGCTCACTTCTTGTTGTTCTTTGACTAATATGTCATTGGTTTGTTTGAGTTTACTTTCACGCTCGAACAGTTCTTGCTTTATTTGCTGTAGCGCTTGTTCGGTTTCTCTAAAGAGTTCGGCGACGTCGATTTCGGTGCCGCCGAGCAGCAACAGATCTTTGGCGATAGTGAGCTTTTCAAACAAAATATTACTGCGGTTGACCTCAAACGACAGACCGTTTCTATTCGATGAGACAAAGTTGATCATCAGCTCATGGCGGTCTTTGGCTTGGTTCGACAAAATTAATGTTCCGGTGCGTCGCGTGAGGTTGGCTATTGTGTGTAGCTGGCGACTGTGTTTGCTGTCGAGATAGATCACTTGGTTGATTTGCGGATCGATAGAGTCGATATCCGTTTTAAATACCACCAATGGTTTGTTTTTTACGCGGATATTTTTGGCCGCTCGCTGCATTTCATCATAAAGCTGGTCTTCATCACCGACAAACGCCAAGCGAATGGCCGATAGTCGGCTCTCGTCGGGCCATGTGGTGTATTGCAACATTTTGAAGATCATTGCCGATTTGACCAGAAATTCGGGCTGTTGTGGTAAGGCTTTAACCTGGGGACTAAGTAGGCTAAGCAGTATCAGCAAACTGCCTAGGCGCAGAATTTTTAGATAACTTTTCGGTAATAGAGAAACAGATATCTGGTAGGGCATTGTTGTTACCTAAAAAGTTTCAATTTTGCTTGTGGGTAAAACCGCAAGGACAAGCACATTCAGGGTTAATGGTACTGAAATTTAGGTCTTTTTGCCAGCGCCGTCAAAGACTGCTTAAGGCGTGGATTGGCTATCGGCACTAATGGCCTAAGAATTTGCAAAAACAGCAGATCATTTGCAAATTCTTAACTATGCTTATTAGCAAGTGACAACAACAAAAAACTGGTTTCATGAAGGTATTCACAGCAAGACAGCCCATCGTTAATGCCAAAAGACAAGTCGTTGCCTACGAGCTGTTGTTTCGTGACAGTAAGACCAATCGATTTCCTGCGCATGTCGCGGCAGATATTGCCACGGCAAAATTGTTGGTCAACAGTTACTTAAGCACCGGTCTTGATAATATTACCGAGGGTAAACCGGCCTTTATCAACTTTCCCCGTGAGCTGCTGGCAGAACACTTGGTTCACATGGTGCCGTATAAGAATATTGTGGTAGAAGTGCTTGAAACGGTGGAGCCTAATGAAGAAACCTACCAGCTATTGCGAACCTTATTTCACAAACGCTTTGTCTTAGCCCTCGACGACTTTATTTACACCCCGCAATGGGAGCGATTTCTGCCGTTCATCAAGTTGATCAAAATTGATATTTTACAAACGCCGTTGGAAACGCTTGGGGCACAATTGCAGCTGTTTCGCAAATATAAAATTAAGCTCTTGGCTGAAAAAGTGGAAACTTACGAGCAGTTTGAATTGGCAAAACGAATGGGGTTTAACTTTTTTCAAGGCTATTTTCTTTATACCCCCGAGGTGGTGGAAGATTCCGATATCGATGCCTCTCATCACTTTTTAATGGCGATATATGCCGAGGTAATGAAAGATGATTTCGATTATAAGATCTTAGAAGGCTACTTTGAAAAAGATATGGGGCTGTCATACAAATTACTGAGATTTGTCAATTCCAGTTTGTTTGATATTAAGCGCGAGATCACCTCACTGAAACAGGCCATGATATTTTTGGGCGAAAATCAGTTGCGCAAATTTATCTGTTTGATTGTTACCGCAGAGCTGAATCCGCAAAAACCGGCGGTGTTGGTGCGCGATACGGTAATAAGAGCGCGCCTGTGTGAACTGATAGCCAAACAGATGGGTATGCGTAAAGAAGCCGATGCCGCTTTTATGACGGGGCTTTTCTCGACCATTGATGCGATTTTGGATAGGCCGATGAAAAAGGTGCTTGAATCATTGCCACTGGCGACAGAAATCAAAGAGGCGCTGCTCAGCAAAGAAGGCAAGTTTGCCCAATGTCTGAATATAGCGCTTGCGTATATTGAAGGTAACTGGATGGTCTTATTTGCCTTTGCCAAAGAGTACAATGTGCCAGCCAACAATCTGATATCGGCATGTGACAACGCTTATGACTGGATGGGGACGGTAGAGTCGGTGACCCATTAGACTTGCACAAAAAACACCCACAGACTGCTGTCTTTCCCGATGGCTTTCGGTATAATGCGCCGCTAATTTACTCGGCAAACTCTGCCCGAGCCTTAATTTCCGCGCAACCTGATAGTATCGAGAGTCATGACAGTTCAGCAATATACGCCAAATCAAACCACTACCTTGGAAACGGCTGAAAAAGCCATTAGCGAGCAAAGTCAGGCTCAAGACAGTCAAGCCAGTGGCCGCAAGGTCGGGTTTGTGTCTTTGGGTTGCCCGAAAAACCTCGTAGATTCGGAGCGCATCTTAACTCAGCTGCGTACCGAAGGATATGAGATAGTCAACAGCTATCATGACTCCGAGGTGGTTATCGTCAACACCTGTGGCTTTATCGACTCGGCGGTAGAGGAGTCGCTTGATACTATCGGCGAGGCACTGAAGGAAAACGGCAAAGTCATTGTTACCGGCTGTTTGGGCGCTCGTGAAGATGAAATTCGTGAAGTGCACCCGAACGTGCTGGGGATCACAGGTCCACATGCTTATGAAAATGTGCTGGAGCATGTACATCAGTATGTACCTAAGCCACAACACGACCCTTATACTTCGTTGGTGCCAGATCAAGGCGTTAAGCTGACGCCAAAGCATTATGCTTATTTGAAGATATCCGAAGGCTGTAATCACCGCTGTACTTTTTGCATTATCCCGTCGATGCGCGGTGATCTGGTGAGCCGTCCGGTTGCCGAGATCTTATCTGAGGCGCAAAGGCTGAAAAATGCCGGTGTTAACGAGCTGTTGGTGATCAGTCAAGATACCAGTGCTTTTGGTGTCGATAGCAAATTTGCCACCAGTTTTGCCGATGGCGTGCCGGTAAAAAACAACCTACAGTCTCTTGCGACCGAGCTTGGTAAGATGGGGATTTGGGTGCGCTTGCATTATGTCTACCCTTATCCACATGTCGATGACCTGATCCCACTGATGGCCGAAGGTAAGATCCTGCCTTATTTGGATATTCCATTTCAACATGCCAGCCCACGAGTGCTGAAGATGATGAAACGCCCGGGTCAGGCTGAAAGGACGTTGGAGCGTATTGCCAAATGGCGTGCGATCTGCCCTGAGTTGGTGATCCGCTCGACGTTCATTGTTGGCTTCCCGGGTGAAACCGAAGAAGACTTTCAAATCTTGCTCGATTGGCTGGAACAAGCTCAGCTCGACCGTGTCGGTTGCTTTAAGTATTCGCCGGTAGAAGGCGCAAAGGCAAATGAATTGGCAGATCCTGTGCCTGAAGATGTTAAGCAGATCCGCTATGAGCGCTTTATGGCAGTTCAACAGAAGATAAGTGCAGCCAAGCTACAACAGCGTATCGGCACCGAAATGCGAGTGTTGATAGATGAAGTGGATAGCGAAGGTGCTTTGGGACGTAGCTATGCCGATGCGCCTGAGGTCGATGGCGTGGTGTATCTCAACGGTGAGTATGGTGTTAAGCCCGGCGAATTTGTCTGGGTGCATATCGATCATGCCGATGAATATGATTTGTGGGGCACGGTGGTCGAAGACTAACGATGAGAGCGCTATTCGTATTCGGCTTTTTGTTGTTTCTCGGTGGCTGCAATTCGCTTGGTGGAGGGAACGCCTCGGCGCTATCTGAGCGTTATCGACTCTCGTCAAAGGTTCACCAAAATGCGCAAGTGCCTTTTGTTCGCCATCATGGTGAAGGGCGCTTTGCCAATTATCTCGCAATGAATATTGCCTATGCTCCGGTAAAGGCGCTGTATGAACAGCTCAATCGAGATGTTGGTGGTGCGCTGAGCAACCGAGGTGAAGCGCACATCACAGTCATTACTCCGCCTGAGTTTGATCTCATTCTCAGCAAACATATCCGTATTGAGCAAATCGAAGATATTGCCATCCGTAATCAGATCCAACACGTGCCGTTTAACGTAGTATGTCTAGGGGCGGCGAAAAGCACCATCGGCGGTAAGCTGGCGCAGAGCTACTTTATTGTCGTTGAGGCACCTGAATTGTTACAGATCAGAGCGCAGATACGTGATCTGTATGTCGCCTCAGGCGGTCACTATCAGGACTTTGCACCGCATCAGTTTTATCCTCACATCACAGTGGGTTTTGACCCTAGAGACCTATATTTGAGTGATGGTGCTATCAAGGACCAAAGCAGCTGCCGCGCCAAGCTTGATTGATTCAAGCCGTTATGAAATGGCGATACATCTGTATTATTTGAGCTTTATTACTTGCGAGTCATTGATTTAGCATACAGAGTTGGGGTAAAAGTGTGCTATGTTTAGGATTGTTCCTTCAATTTATATTGAGGGAACTGACCGTATGATGGCCATTGGATTTGGGTAATGGCTTTGGAATTGTTTTTGGTTGAATAGAGCTATGCAAGATACACTCGAGACAGAAAAGCAAGACGGTACGTTAACCATTTCCATTAGCGGCGGCTTCAATGCGGGATTGCTTCATCGCTTTCGCGATGTTTTTGACGACATTGACAGCAGCAGTAAGAACATTGTGCTTGATTTGTCGGCTACTGAATATATCGACAGCGCTGCCCTAGGATTGATGATCCATATCCGTAAACGGCTTGATCGGAAAGTGGTCAAGCATATTCGCATCATCAATTGTAATGCCAGAATTCGCAAAGTATTTAAAACGATGCGGTTCGAGGACATGTTTGAAATCGATATGATGTAAGCGCGCTTGAGCCTAGTCGTGACGATAAAGGCTAAAGCGAACTTGCCCTGCCGATTTTTCTTTTAGCAGCGTCCAATTTGGCGGGATATCGAGTCCCGTCAATTCGCTCTCTACTTCCACGTAAATCAGCGCGCCTTGCGTTAACCACTGTTGCTCTGTTAACAGGGTTATGGTTTTGGCGGCGAGTCCTTGGCGAAAGGGTGGATCGATAAACACCAGATCATAGTGACTGTCCGGTGATTTTTGTGCCAAGTAGGCTAGACAGTCACCTTGGTGCACTTGGCCGTTAGTGGTGTCGAGTAAAGCCAGATTGTGTTTAAGCTGGTTGGCGGCCAATTTGTCTTGTTCAACCATTAAGACCTTTTGCGCGCCACGTGAGAGTGCCTCAAAGCCCAGCGCGCCACTGCCGGCAAAGCAGTCGAGGCAGATGCTACCGCGAACATCGGCCATCAACCAATTAAAAACCGTTTCTTTGACCCTGTCTGTTGTTGGGCGTAATCCTTGGATGTCATGTACCGGCAGCTTTCTGCCGCGCCATAAACCTGCGATGATGCGGATGACCCCAGGGGCATTGGCGCTGCTCTTGCCTCTATTGGTAGGCTTTTTTCTCATATTTTTCGGTGCTTAAATTAGGTCGCGCTAACGCTTTAGATAAACTAGTGGTATTATGTGCGCGCAATTGATGTAGAACAATCCGCAATAGTAGCAAATTCGATAAGGTGGTTATTAGTTAAATGGCCAATAAAAGCAAATTTTTTTCCTGGTTTGGTCGAGGCAAGAAGAATGACGAAGCCGAACAGGATGCACCACAAGCGCAGCAAGACGAGCTGCAATCCTCAGCTGAGACTGCCCCAGAGTTAGAGCAAGCAGAAGCTAAAGAAGTAGAGACCGTTGTTACAACACCTGTTGAGACAGTCACTGGTGACGACAAGACACAGGCCAGTGCGCAACCGGAAAAGGCGGAGCAACAGGAAACAGCCGAGCCTAAGGCAGAGGTTACAGCAGAAGCTGTCGTGGATAGCCAAGTGCAGAGTTCACCATTGGACAGCGCTGAGATTGAGCCTGAAGTGCAACAGCAAGCGCAAAATCTGGCGCCGGATGAATCAGCGCAACCCGATGAACCGCAACAAGAAGTTTCGGAGCCTGAGAAAAAGGCTGGCTTTTTTGCCCGTTTAAAGCAGGGTCTTGCTAAGACCAAAGCTAACTTAGGCAGTGGTATTGCCAGCTTGTTTCGTGGTAAGAAAATCGATGATGAACTGTTTGAAGAACTCGAAACTCAGCTGTTGGTGGCTGATGTCGGGGTTGAAACCTCGGTTAAGCTGGTGCAGCAACTGACCGAACATGCCGATCGCAAACAGCTCAAAGATGCCGAAGCGTTATATGAATTGCTTAAGCAGGAAATGGCTGATTTGTTGGCGTCTGTTGATAAACCTTTGGTGATTGAAAACCAAGACGGCCCGTTTGTTATTTTGATGGTTGGTGTCAACGGCGTGGGTAAGACCACGACTATCGGCAAAATGGCCAAGCAATTTCAGCAGCAAGGAAAGTCAGTGATGCTGGCTGCCGGTGATACCTTTCGCGCTGCGGCTGTTGAGCAATTGGTGGTTTGGGGCGAGCGCAACAATATTCCAGTGGTGGCTCAGCATACCGGTGCCGATAGTGCCTCGGTTATTTTTGATGCGATACAGTCGGCTAAATCTCGAAATATTGATGTGATCATTGCCGATACAGCGGGACGCCTACAAAATAAAGACCACTTGATGGAAGAACTTAAAAAAATTGTCAGGGTAATGAAAAAGCTCGACGTCAATGCACCTCATGAAGTGATGTTGACGCTCGATGCCGGTACCGGACAAAACGCTTTGAGTCAGGTGAAGTTGTTCAGTGAGGCGGTTGGTTTAACCGGGCTGACTTTAAGCAAGCTTGATGGTACCGCCAAAGGTGGTGTATTGTTTGCTATAGCCGATAAGTTTTCCATTCCGATCCGTTACATCGGTGTGGGCGAAGGCATTGACGACCTAAGGGCTTTTAGCAGTTCAGACTTTATCGAAGCACTGTTTGCCCAAGATAAAGCAGCAGAATAAGTTAAAAGAGTAGCCATTTCATGATCCATTTTAAGGATGTCAGCAAGACCTATCCGGGCGGTGTGATAGCCTTGGAAAAGGTGAGTTTTCACTTAAAAAAAGGTGAAATGGCGTTTCTCACCGGCCATTCGGGCGCCGGTAAAAGTACCTTGTTAAAGCTTATCAGCATTATGGAACGGCCCTCAGCTGGCCAGGTGTTGATCAACAATCATGATCTGACCCGGATCAAAAAAAGCCAAATTCCCTATGTCAGACGCGATATCGGCATGATTTTCCAAAATCATCTGTTGCTGCGTGACTATACGGTATTCGACAATGTTGCCTTTGCGTTGATTATTGAAGGTTATACCCGCAAGGAGATTGGCAAGCGGGTGGATGTGGCACTCGATAAGGTTGGGTTGCTGCACAAAGCGCGATGCCGTCCTGACATGCTCTCGGGCGGAGAACAACAAAGGGTAGGCATTGCTCGCGCTGTGGTCAATAAACCCCCTATATTACTCGCCGACGAGCCGACTGGTAACCTCGACCCTGAATTGTCGAAAGAGATCCTTGGGGTGTTTGAGGAGTTTAACAAGATGGGCGTTTCGGTACTGATTGCGACCCATGACCTTGGATTGATTGCCAGAATGCGTTATCGCACCTTGTCGCTAAGTCATGGCAAGATGATCAGTGACAGCTTAAGCTCGTCGATGGGAGGTGGGCTATGAGCCTGCTGTTTGACAATCGACAGAGCGGTGCGGAGGAGTTAAGGCGAAGCGCCAGAGCACAACTATTGGTGTTCATTATCGGCAATATTCGTCAGATGATCGCCAGCCTGGGCGGCATGTGGCGTACGCCAGCCGCTTCGTTTATGACCATCGCCGTTTTGGGACTTTCATTGACCTTGCCCGCAACTTTGCATGTGTTGGTGAAGAATGTACAAAAGGTCAGTGCCAGTTTTGATAGCGCTTCAGAGATCACCTTGTTTTTAAACCAAGGGGTTAGTGAGACCAAAATTCAAAGTATGGTGGCTAGGCTTAATCTTTATCCTGAAGTGGACAGCATTGAATATATTTCGCCACAGCAGGCTATGGCAGAGTTTAAAAGCCTTTCAGGTTTTGGTCAGGCGTTAAATTATCTTGATAGCAATCCATTGCCTGGAGTGATATTGGTCAGACCGACTGAAAGCCACAAATCGCCGACTGCGGCGCAAGCCTTACTCAAAAAACTTCAAGATGAGCGGGAAGTGGCTCTTGGTAAGCTGGATATTGAGTGGCTACAAAGGCTCAATGCAATTATAAGACTGTTGCAAGAGAGTGTGTATACGCTGGCTGTATTATTGCTATCTTCGGTTATTTTAATCATTGGCAATACCATTCGCCTGTCGATTATGAACAAACGTGAAGAAATTGAGGTGATGAAGCTGGTTGGTGCGACCGAAGGCTTTATTCAACGACCATTTCTTTACACCGGTATTTGGTATGGTTTTTTTGGCGGCTTCTTGGCATTTTTGGTCCTTGAGGCGATGCTATGGTGGCTTGGTGGGGCGATCACCCGGGTCGCGGAATCTTATAACAACACATTTATCTTACAGGGATTGACCTTTGGCGAGTTTGGTTATTTGATGCTGATCGCCATATCGCTTGGGTTTATTGGCTCATTGTTGTCTGTTCGGCGCTATGTCAGTCAAATAGAACCTGAAATGCTCTAACTTTACTTCTTCCATTTTTTTCCTTATTGAAAAGCACAGCTTTTTGGGCTGGACAGTCACTGCATTTTGGGCTGGACAGTCACAGCATTTTGGTCTGGACAGTCACAGCGTTTTGAGCTGGACAGTCACAGCATTTTGGGCTGGACAGTCACAGCGTTTTGAGCTGGACAGTCACAGCGTTTTGAGCTGGACAGTCACAGCGTTTTGAGCTGGACAGTCATTGAAATTGATATAAAAAATAAAGGGTTAGTGATTGTCTTCGTTAAAGCCATTGGCCCATTGGATTGCACTTTGATAAAAATTGCCCAACTCCATCATACTCACTCCGAGCTTTTCAGCACATGCTTCGACCTGTTCCCACTGACCCTTTTCATAATAAATCGCGGTATCAAGATAATCGGACAAATAGCCTTCATGGCTGATAAGTGCCGCCTGTATCTGTTCTGAAATGGGGAGCTTTTCTAAGATCACATTAAGGGGCTGGTCCAGCAAGGCATCAACTAATGAAAACAGTCCGGTCAGAAATGCCATGGGTGGATTATCCTTATCTTGCCTGCTATCGGCAATTTGTGCACAAAAGCGTGCGCGAATAATCGACAAGTTCACCAATTCATTTGGTTTACCTTCGGCCAAGTTTGCCAATGCAATGAGTGAGATAAACTTTTTAAGCTCCAGCTCGCCCATATAGTTGAGGGCATGTTTCAATGAACCTATTTTTTGATTCGGCGAAAACGCTGAACTATTGATAAAACGCAGTAGTTTATATGACAGCGATACGTCATGTTCAATTAGTTCTGTGATGATATCGAAGTTGAGTTCAACTTTGGCGGCCTCGGCGATAAGCTCCATCAAGACCATTTTGTTGGGGGTTAAGGCGCGCTGTTTAACCACCTCAGGCTTGGCGAAAAAGTATCCTTGAAAATATTCAAAGCCGAGCATCTTAAGTTGCTCAAACTCTTGTGCATTTTCCACTTTTTCAGCAAGTAGTTTGATATGGGGGCAATTGATGTCTTTGAGTCTACGTAGATATTTATTGATTCTCAGTATGTTGGTTTCTTTAATGTCTACTTTGATCATATCGACATAGGGTAAAAGTACATCCCACTTGATGTCGAAGTCGTGATCATCAAGGGCCAACTTATAACCCATGAACTTGAGTTTTTTACAGGCGTAAACCAATTCATCGGAAATGGGAATGTCTTCTAGAATCTCGACATAAATCTCATCTTTTGGCAGTGATGTAGGGAAATGATGCAAAAGAGCATCTTCATGAAAATTAATGAAGGCCAGCTTACCGCCAGTTAATTCATTGAGTCCAAGCAGCAGGTGGTTTTGCGCTAATATTTTTGATGTCGCTTCATCTGGGCAAACGCCGGGAAAACTATTGCTTTTAGCATCTCGAAATAACAGCTCATAGGCGAACAGCTCCATTTGTGCGTCTAGGATCGGTTGTCGGGCAACATAACAGTACATAGACCTCTCCTATAAATACTTTACACTTTAAAGTTATCACAAAAGTCTGAAAAGAAAATGTTAAAAACGCTTATTTACAAATTAAGGGTGGATCAAGATGTAAAAATACGATAAAAAGGACAGCCCACTGAGAGTGCTCATTTTTAACGCACTGAGGTGACAGTCAGTCGAGTCTGACGAGCTTTGATGAAAGCAAAAAGCGAGTAATCGGGTCTTATTGTCAAAGGGCTTGAATTAGCAATTTGAAGGATTAAGTGGTAGACTCGGGCCACGCTATACTTAAGAGGTAGTTTATGAATTCACAATTACAGTCTCAATCAATGGCTTTAACCGTTGCCGCTGGTGGTAGCATTGAGAACTATATTGCGAGTGTCAATAGCATCCCTATGCTCAGTGCCGACGAAGAACGTCAGTGCGCCGAAGAGCTGCAAAACAACGGTGATTTAGAAGCGGCAAGAAAGCTGATCATGTCTCACTTGCGCTTTGTGGTGCATATCGCCAAAAGCTACTCAGGCTATGGCTTACCTCAAGCAGACTTGATTCAGGAAGGCAATCTTGGGCTGATGAAGGCGGTGAAGCGTTTCAACCCCGAAGTGGGTGTTCGTTTGGTATCGTTTGCCGTTCATTGGATCAAAGCTGAGATCCACGAATTTGTATTGCGCAATTGGCGTATCGTTAAAGTTGCGACCACCAAAGCACAGCGTAAGTTATTCTTTAATCTGCGTAAAAGCAAAAAGCGTTTAGGCTGGTTTTCTGCCGAAGAAGTGCAGAACGTTGCTGAAACCTTAGGGGTTAAAGAAAAAGACGTGCTCGAAATGGAATCGCGTATGAGCGGTATCGACGTCGGTTTTGATTTAAATGACGACGACGACGACAATCAAGGCACAAGCAATTTTTCGCCAGTTCAATATCTTGAAGATAAAAGCGGCGACGTTGCAATGGTGATTGAGGATGAACAGCATTCAGATCACGCTAACAGTCGTTTAACCAGTGCGATTAAAGCCTTGGACGAGCGTTCTCAAGATATCATTCAGGCTCGCTGGTTAGATGAAGATAAGAAGATGACGTTACAGGAATTGGCTGAAAAATATGAAGTCAGTGCTGAGCGTGTTCGTCAGCTAGAAAAAAATGCCATGAAAAAATTACAGGCAGCGATGAGCTAAGTGCTCTGAGCAAAATGACGATTAAAAAAGCCGCTGATTATTGCGGCTTTTTTGTTTGCTCGGCGAAGCCGGCAAACCCGTCTGGGCCTTGATTGCTCTTATCTAGAACCAAGAGCTTTGCATGTGATGCCATTGACTGTCAAAGTGCATAGTCGGCAGGCGTTTAAAGTCGCTTCGGACAAACTGGTTAAATTTACCTTCGACGAACGCCAATAAGGTATTGGCCAATAATGCCTCATCTATTTTTAAGTCTTTGCCTTCTCTTAAGCGACTTTCTCGTAACACCTGTTTAAGTTGGGTTTCTAACTTGTCGTAAAAGTTGCTGACACGCTCTCTAAGCCGGTCCTGTTCACCTAGCAAGGCATCCCCTGTCAAGATGCGACTTATCCCCGGATTTTGCTCTGCAAAGCCCAACAGTAACTTCAAAATGGTTTCAACCCGTGGCACCACCGATTTTTCTTTATCGATAATTAAATTGATCCGGCTTAACAGCGAATCTTCGATAAATTCGATAAGTCCTTCGAACATTCGGGTTTTGCTGGGAAAGTGACGGTATAGCGCCGCCTCTGATACGCCGACCTGTTGTGCCAGTTTGGCGGTGGTGATGCGCTGACCTGGGTTGTTTTCCAACATCAGTGCTAAGCATTGTAAAATTTGATCTTTGCGGTTACTTCGATTTTTCGCGGCCATGGGTTATTTGTCTTCGCGCTTAGAATAATGTTGAACGATTAACTCTAGTAAGTCTTTGCCTAGTTGAGTTTTATCTGATAATGGCAGGCTGTGCTGGCCGCCGTGCCAGAACACGTCTAGAGCATTGTGTTCGGTGTTAAAGCCTTGTCCGGGTGTGGCGACGTTATTGGCGCAGATCATGTCCAGTGATTTACGCTGCATTTTTTCTCGAGCGTATTGTTCAACATCTTGGGTTTCGGCAGCAAAGCCGACAGTGAAAGGGCGGTTTTCTTTTAACTGAGCAACGTCTGCCACGATATCGGGATTTTTAACTAAGGTGACTGTCATGCTATCGCCAGCTTTCTTAATTTTTTGCGTGGCGATGTCAGCACAACGATAATCGGCGACCGCAGCGCAGGCGATGAAAATATCAGATTGTGGTGCCAACGTCATTGCCGCTTGATGCATATCTAGCGCACTTTCAATGTCGATGACTTCTGCCCCTTGAGGCACGTCGATGGCTACTTTGCCACTGATTAACTTGACTGTCGCACCTAGTGCCAGAGCCGCTTTGGCAATGGCATATCCCATTTTGCCTGAACTGTGGTTGCTGATGTAGCGAACTGGGTCAAGTGCTTCACGGGTCGGTCCTGCTGTGATAGTGACTGTCACGCCAGTTAGTATTTGCTTGGTGCTGAAGTGTTGTTCTAGCAAAGTCACCAGTGCCATTGGCTCTAGCATTCGTCCGGGTCCTATGTCACCACAGGCTTGCTCTCCACTGGCAGGTCCCCAGATGAGTGCTCCGCGTTTGGATAAGTTCGCTATATTGCTTTGTGTTGCCGGGTTGGCATACATTTGCCGGTTCATCGCCGGAGCGACGGCCAACGGGGCGGCTGTGGCCAATACCACCGCTGTCAACAAGTCATTGGCGAGTCCGGCATTGATACGAGCAATGACATCAGCACTGGCGGGTGCCACCAACATTAGGTCTGCCCACTTGGCCAATTCGATATGACCCATTGCCGCTTCGGCAGCAGGGTCTAGCAAATCGTCGCTGACAGGGTGACCGCTGACGGCCTGTAAAGTGAGTGGTGTAATAAAGGCTTTGGCCCCTTCGGTCATGATAACTCGGACATTGGCGCCACGTTCTTTTAGACGTCGGGTTAGTTCGGCGCATTTGTAGGCGGCGATACCACCGCTAATGGCCAACAATATATTTTTATCGGTTAGCAAAATGACACTCAGCTGCTAGGCTTAGTTTAACGGAAGTCAAAGAATATCAAATTTAACCGGTTTTTATTACGGTTTTTTTTCATGTCACAACAACAAGGAGTGTGTCTTATGAATCTCAAGCTATGGCCTGACGAAGAGCGTCCTCGTGAAAAACTGATGATGCAGGGCAGTGAAAACCTTTCTGACGCTGAGTTACTGGCCATTTTTTTACGTACTGGGGTTGCCGGTATGAACGCAGTTGACCTCTCTCGGCATCTACTCGGACACTTTGGTACGCTAAGAGCCTTATTAGGCGCTTCATTTGACGAATTTTGCAGTCAAAAAGGGTTAGGGCAGGCAAAATATGTTCAGCTACAGGCCGTTTTGGAAATGTCCCGGCGCTATTTCGGCGAGCATGCTCGAAGTGTGGATATTTTGGCTTCGCCCCATGTGGTGAAAGAGTTTTTACGGCAGAAACTACAAGATCAAGAAGATGAAGTGTTTGCGATTTTATACCTCGACAGTGGTCACGGTATATTGCATTATGAGGCGCTTTTTAGAGGCACTATCGATGGTGCGATGGTTTATCCCCGCGTAGTGATCAAAAAGGTATTGGAACATAAAGCGACGGCGGTGATCTTTGCACACAATCACCCTTCAGGCGCCTGTGATCCGAGCAAAGCCGATATTGCGATCACCGATCGTTTAAAAAAGGCATTGGATCTTATCGATGTGAGGGTGCTTGATCATTATGTCGTCGGTGCAGATGTCGTATCGTTTTCTGAAAGAGGGCTAATTTAGCGGCACAGAGTGAGCGAATGCAGAAAAAAACTTTATTTTACAACTCTTTATTAAGTTCATGAAAATAAAGAAGATTATATCGAAGTTGCAATCAAGTGCTTAAAAAGCAATAAATAAGCGTTTGATCTTTACTGTTAAATCTTGTATAAAATGCGCCCTTTATGAATATTAGAGCAATGCCAAGTGAGGGGTTGCTTCGAACTTAAGTTATTTGGAGACCAGTAACAATGTCTAGAGTATGCCAAGTGACAGGTAAGCGCCCGGTGGTTGGCAATAACCGCTCACACGCCATGAATGCTACCAAGCGTCGCTTCCTGCCAAACCTTCAAACTCACCGCTTTTGGGTTGAGAGCGAAAAACGTTTCGTGAAATTACGTTTAACCACCAAAGGTATGCGTATTATCGATAAGAAAGGTATCGATACTGTTTTGGCTGAGATCCGCGCTCGCGGTGAAAAAGTATAAGGAACTGAAAAATGCGTGATAAAATCCGTTTGGTTTCAACTGCTGGTACAGGTTATTTCTATACCACTGACAAAAACAAGCGCACCATGCCTGCTAAAATGGAGATCAAAAAATACGATCCTAAAGTACGCAAGCATGTTGTATTTAAAGAAGCCAAAATCAAGTAATTGGCGCTTTAAAGCACTGAATTAAAAACCCGGCAATTGTCGGGTTTTTTTATGCCTGTGCAAAGGCCTTGTATTTTCGTTATTGTCGTAAATTTGTTTAACAGGATTAGTGACTGTCTAGCTTAAGTGTTGTGACTGTCTAACTTACTTTGCCTAAGTGACTGTCCAGCAGTTCAAGTAATATAGATGCACTATTGACCATCTCAGGTTATGATACAGCTCTTTGTGATAGTTTGAGTTGGACTCTCGCCGGAAAATGTTGCGACTGAGCAGAAAAGGCTGGAATAACATACTGATATTTTCCATGTTCATTATGATCATGGTGTTTAATGGCTTGCACAAGCGCATTGAATTTGGTGATGTATCGCCAACTGATGTACCTCTGCTACCTGAAGGGGAGCTGGTGTTAACAATGCGATTAGGTGATATCGCCATTGAACGTATTGGTCAAAGCTGGCGAACCAATCCTAACGTCGATGTTGATGCCGAGCAGTTGGCAAAGTTAATGTTTCGATGGAAAGGGCAGCGAGCACAGTGGCATCAGCAGGATGAAGAAGCTAAGTTGATGACCGAAGGCACTGAGCCGGAGCACTTTGTTATTGTCACCTTGGCCGGCAAAAGCGATGGCGCCGTTTATACTTTTTATCCCCAACTTGAACGAGTGTGGGTACGTGACCAATATCAACAGCGTTGGTTGGAAATTTCCAAAGCACAGCTCGAACTGCTTATTCCCAAACCATTTAGACCTTAATTATTGCTGGACAGTCATGCCTGAGTTACCTGAAGTTGAAGTCACCCGTATGGGGATTGAGCCCCACATTAAAGGCCGCAAAGTCGTTCAAGTGGATGTTAGAAATGGTCGGCTACGCTGGCCTGTGCCTGAACAGGTTCAGCTGTTGGTTGGGCAGCAGGTGCTTAGTGTCGAGCGTCGAGCCAAATATTTATTGATCAATACGGCTGTCGGAACTGCGATATTGCATTTAGGCATGTCGGGCAAGTTACGCTGTATCGGCAAAGATACGCCACTGCAAAAACATGATCATATTGATATTGTGTTCGACAACGATATTGTTATGCGATTTAACGACCCTAGGCGCTTTGGTGCCATGTTGTGGCATGAGGGGGATGGCGTGCATAGCGTGTTGTCTCACTTAGGTCCTGAGCCGTTCGATGACGCGTTTAGTGCAGATTATCTCTATCAGCTCTCACGAGGCAAGCAAAGTGCCATTAAGCAGTTTATTATGGACAACAAAGTCGTGGTTGGCGTAGGTAATATTTATGCCAACGAATCGCTATTTAAAGCTGGTATTCATCCCAAATTGGCAGCGGGGAAGGTGAGTAAAAAGCGCTATGAGGCGCTGACACCAATTATCATTGACACATTAAAGCGGGCAATTGCACAAGGTGGCACTACTCTTAAAGATTTTGCACAATCTGATGGTAAACCGGGCTATTTTGCTCAAGAGCTGTTGGTGTATGGTCGTAAGGGCGAGGCATGCGTTAATTGCCAGTCGGTACTGAAAGAGATCCGTCTCGGTCAGCGTTCCACAGTTTTTTGTCCACAGTGTCAGCGCTAGCAAATTGTCTGGCCCTTGATATTGCCATAGATCAAGGATTGTTCTAGTATTTCAACAATATACCCTATACGTAACCCTTGACGGTGTGGCCTGAACTTGCGCTACAGGCGTTTTTGGAAGGAAAGAATGGCCAGAAGAGATCAAAAAATCATTGACGAAGAAGTCACCTTCGGTGAAGACGATGAGCTTGTATCGACGACAGACGTAAAGGGGCGGATCACCTATGCTAATCGCCACTTTTGTCAAGTTGCAGGTTACGAGTCACAGGAGTTGCTGGGTAAAAATCACAATATTGTCCGTCATCCAGATATGCCTAAAGCGGCATTCAAAGATTTATGGAGTAACCTTCAGGCTGGCCACCCATGGCGCGGTGCAGTCAAAAATTTGTGCAAAGATGGACGCTACTATTGGGTGGATGCTTTTGTTACGCCGCTATTTGAAAATGGTCAACTGGTAGGGTATCAATCGGTAAGACGTAGACTGGAACCGCAAATTAGAGCCAATGCCTCGGCGGCCTATCAGGCCATCAACCGTGGTAAAAATGTAGACAGACCCATATATTTGCAGCGCAACGCCCGTTTGTTCAGTTTTGCGTTGTTGACTGTCTTGGTGGCATTGCTATCTGTTTTTGTTTCCCCTTGGTTGGCTTTTTTGACTTTGGTGTTACCGTTTGTGCTGTTTTACGAGGAGCTTGTGAAAACGCCCGGCTATGTCGATTCGTTAAAGCAAAGCTTTGATAGCGTTTCTCGTCTTGTCTATTGCGGCAATGACGGCGTGAGTGTCTTACAGTTCAGAGACCGGATGTATGAAGGCAAAGTGCGCACTATTTTGGGGCGTGTGCTAGACAGTACGGTGGAATTGGATAGCTGTTCAGATGCCTTAAGAGGGGCGGCGCATCAGGCCAAAGATGGTGTTGAAAAAGAATCTCGGGAGCTTGAGCAAGTGGCGACCGCCGTTGAAGAAATGTCGGTAACCATCAATGAGGTTGCCAATAACACCAGCCAAACTGCAGGTCAGGTGAAACAGGCTTTCGACAACTGTGCTCAAGCGACAAATGCCATGAACTTTACAATGGACCAGGTTACGACTTTAGCTGACGAAGTGAAGAAGTCGGCGGATTCAGCCAACGAGTTGGCGGTAGAGGCAGAGCGTATTGGCAATATTATGCAGGAGATCCAAGGGATTGCCGATCAAACCAACTTATTGGCGCTTAATGCTGCAATCGAAGCAGCAAGGGCTGGAGAGCATGGTAGGGGATTTTCTGTTGTTGCAGACGAAGTGAGAGCGCTATCTAGTCGCACGCACAGTGCCACAGAACAAATTCAGTCATCTATTTCTGAGATCCAATCGACCTTGCTCAATTGGTCAAATGTGATGGAAAAGGGCAATCAGGCTGCTCAGTCTTGCCTTGATGAGACCCGTCGTACGCAAGATATTGTGAATTTGGTCAATGATGAGCTTAATGAAATTGCCGATTTGGCGACGCAGATTTCAGCGGCATCGGAAGAACAGAGCATGGTGTCTGCCGAGATCAGTCGAAATATCACCAACATCAATGAAGCCTCTCAAGAAAACTTGCATCAGGCCACTTTGGTAGAAAGTGAAGCTGATGACATTCAAAACAAAACCTCAAAACTCGCGGGCCTTGGTCTGACATTCGGTTAGTGCTGTGACTGTCTAGCGGAGTGGCCGTGACTGTCTAGCTGAGTGGCTGTGACTGTCTAGCTGAGTGGCTGTGACTGTCTAGCTGAGTGGCTGTGACTGTCTAGCGGGTTTGTTCATACTGGATTTTGCTCTAGCTAATTTCCTGCCGGTTGTGCTGTCGCTGGCAGGTTGGGGGTATTCATGCTATAAATTCAGCCTTCACATAATGCAAATTGATAAGAAATATTCCGGGGAAATCATGAAATTCAAACCCTTGCTAACGGTAGTCGCTGCTGCAATGGCGCTTACAGGCTGCGTTGTAGCTGTTCATTCCGACAGACCTAGAAATGCCGAACATCAACGAGACAGTCACTCTGTCGGCTCTGAAAAAAGAGCTACTTATTCCAAAGCGGCAAAAAAAGTCTTCCCAACTCCCTATCTTTATGAAGAGTTAGACAACGGTTTACGTGTTGTTGTGGTTAAAACTGACTTTCCTGATGTCGTTGCTATCAGTATTCCCGTTTCAACAGGTTCACGAAATGAAGTTGAACCGGGAAAAACCGGTTTTGCTCATTTTTTTGAACACATGATGTTTAAAGGCACGCCAAATTATCCGCAACAGAAGTATGCCAGCACCTTGAAAAACGCTGGCGTCGATAACCGAGCGTCAACATCAAATGATTTTACCCACTATCGTACAGTTTTTTCTAAAGAACACTTAGAGAAAATGCTGATGATTGAAGCCGACAGGTTCCAAAATTTGACTTATACCGAAGCTCAATTCAAAACGGAAGCTTTGACTGTCAAAGGCGAGTATTTAAAGAACAACGCCAATCCCATTCGCAAACTGCTTGCCGCTGCGCGTGAAGAAGCCTACAGCAAGCACACCTATCGCCACACCACGATGGGTTTTTTTGAAGACATTGAAAATATGCCTAATCAAATGGAATATTCAGGTGTCTTTTTCAATCGTTTCTATAAGCCTGAATATACCACTATCATCGTTTCTGGTGATGTTGACCCGCAGCAAACTCTAAGCTGGGTTAAGCAATATTGGGGTGATTGGCAGCGCGGCGATTATGTTGCTGACATTCCGAAGGAGCCTAAGCAAACTGAAGCTAAGTATCGCCACGTCAAATTTGATGGGATGCCCGGTCACTGGGTTGTGCAAGCATATCGCGGCCCTGCCTTTAATCCTGAACACAAAGATAAACCCGCAGTTGATCTCTTAGGAGAGCTGTATTTCTCCAGTACCTCCGATATCTATCAAAAACTAGTGGTTGAAACACAAAAAGTCAGTGATTTTTTTACTTACTTCCCCGATAGTAAGGATCCTCACCTGCTATACGTTTTTGCCAAGGTTGAAGCGCTTGAAGACGTTGATTTTGTTCGTACAGAAATTGTCAAAACGTTGGCCAAAGCCCGCACTGAATTGGTAGATGAAGACAAGCTAAACAAGCTTAAATCGAATCTTAAATATAGCTTTGCTAATGGCTTGACTAGTTCCTCTGCTATTGCGCGAACCCTAGCTGGATACACTCACTTTGATCGTGACCCAGAGGCTGTGAACAAGTTATATGCCACGTTTGATAAGATCACAGCCAGTGACGTCAAAAAAGCCGCGAATCGATATTTTGTCGATAGTGGGCGTACTACAATATCTATGTCTGATTTGGCCAAGATTGGCGCCTTTGATAAAGAAGTGAATATTAGTTCATTTTTGACCGCAGGCGTTAAACCGGCAAAACCAAACTTCGAAATCATTGATTTGGCAGGTAACTCTCCGGTTATTGATGTTAACTTTGTATTTAATACTGGTGCTGCAGCCGATCCTGATGGCAAAAAAGGTTTGGCTGCTTTGACTGCTAGAATGTTGGCGGAAGGTGGCTCTCAAAGCCGTAGCTATAAAGACATACAGCTGGCAATGTATCCTCTGGCGGGGTCATTCGGTGCGCAGCTAGATAAAGAAATGATCTCTTTGCGTGGACGTATCCACAAAGACAATGCCGATAAATGGCTTGCTCTGGTTATGGATCAATTAACCAACCCAGGTTGGCGTGAAGATGACCTTAAGCGTTTGAAAACGTCACTTATCAATGCCATCAATAGCGAGCTTAAGTCGAGCAATGACGAAGAGTTAGGTAAAGAGGTTCTATATAGCGAACTATATGGAGGTCACCCATACGAGAGTTACAACTATGGTGATATCTCTGATATCGAGAGTATTCGTCTTGACGATATTAAGGCATTTTATCGCCAACAGTTCACTCAGGCTAAGCTAACTGTTGGTATTAGCGGAGCGATGCCAAAAGAGGTGAAAACTAAAATGGTTAACGCGCTTGCAAAGTTGCCGCAAGGTAAGGAAGCGAAGTTAAGCGTGCCAGCTGCCCCTGTACTTGAAGGTCGCCATGTTACTATTGTCGAGAAGAATGCCAAATCGACAGCTGTGTCTTTTGGATTCCCGATTGATGTTACTCGCAACGATAAAGATTGGGTTGCGTTATGGTTAGTTCGTTCTTATTTCGGCGAGCACAGAAGCTCCAATAGTTATTTGTACAATAGAATTCGTTCGACTCGTGGTATGAACTACGGTGATTACGCCTATATCGAATATTATCCTAGAGGTATGTTCCAAACTAAGCCTGACGCCAATTTAGGCCGTTCTTCGCAGATCTTCCAAGTATGGCTACGTCCACTCAGGAGCAATAATGATGCACATTTTGCTACTCGAGTGGCGATGTATGAACTTGATAGGTTGATCAAAAACGGTATGAGCCAAGACGACTTTGAGGCGACTAAGAATTTTGTATACAACTTTGTGCCCCAGTTAGTAGACAGTCAAGATAGACAACTGGGGTATAAGCTAGACAGTCACTTCTATGGCACTGATGAATTTGTCAAACTGGTGCGGGAAGGATTGGATAAGTTGACTGTCCAAGATGTAAATCGCGTCATTCGTAAATATCTGCAAACTGACAATATTCAATTTGTCTTTATTACAGGTGATGGCAAAGATATGCAAAAGCGCCTGATCAGCGAGCAAACTTCACCGTTGCAATATAATAGTGAAAAACCAGCTGAGTTGTTGAAAGAAGATAAAGTTATTCAAGACCTTAAACTAAACATTGATGGTAACAATATCAGTATTAAAAAGGTGGACTCACTGTATCAGTGATATTGACTTCAATATGGCTCACTGTGCCTAGCTCAAGCGTAGAGCACAGAGGGTCATATCATCGAATTTTTGGCCATTAGGTTTTCAAAGGCCAAAAAAATGGCCGTATTAATATACGGCCATTTTACTTAGAATTAGTTTGGTTTCCCGGGTTAAAAGCGATATTCCCAGCTGGCATGTACACTGCCATCGGTATCTGAAGCGCCTGTAGCGTCTTGTGTGCTGTGATATAAGCTTGCTTCAAGGCTTACCAAGCCTTTTAACAATGGAAAGCGATAGCCGCCTTCTAGTTGAATTCTATCTTCTGCCACTGCAGTGATTGGATGGTCGCCAGACCAATGGTTACTGTTATCCTTATTCAATTTCATCCATTTCAGTTTGGTAAACCAGCTTATCCCGCCTACCTGTGCTCGACTAAGACCAAAGGTCAATACATTAGCATCACTGTCGTAGGTACTGCCCATCGAACGGTGATAGCGCCTGTAGCCCTCCGGGTATATGTGGTGTTCATAAGCGCAGTTTCCAATGCTGGTATCACCGCCGCAATCGACAAAGGTATTGGTGTACTCAACGAATGCGTGGTAAAGCCCATAGCTATTACCGAATGAGGTTTCTGCACCAAGCTGATACATTAGGTGAGAAGGCATACCACCCGACTCATCTTCACCTATGATCTCGCTGTAGATACCCCATGACTGTCCAAGCCAGTTTGTCGCATAATGAAGGTCGATACCTGCCAATTGATTACCGGGTTCTTTTTCCACTGTCGTTTCATTGCCGACGCCAGCATTGTCTTTACCAATTAGCAGGTCGGTAAATGTTGAAAACCCACTCGGACGATTGTCTCCGGCCCACTGGGCTGCTCTAGTTAACCCTATTTCTAGCGATTCTAGTGGTTTGAAGTTTACTCGTGCGCCCCATAAACGTATGTGTTTTAGTGTATTACTATGTTCTTGGAAGCCAAAATAAGTGGTAAAGCTCATAGGGCCAAGCCAGTTCAATACTGGTAAATCGATGGAGGTGCTGTTGTGTCTTGTAAGTCTCACAGCAGGAAAGGCGATGGCATTATTTGATAATGCTAGAGTTGTGTCGTTACCTGGTCCCCACCACTGTGAGAGTTGATCGGCACTAACAACCCAGTTGTCGAACATACCCGCAAAATAACTGCCTTCATAATTGCGTTTCTTATTGTTTTGGGCATCTTGGGTAAATTGTACACTGGTTTTTAGCGCCCAACTATTTCCGATAACTTCGTTGAACAAGCTAATCTCGCCTTTAGCATTATGGCGTTCACCGAAAGATTGAAAGTCTTTATTGCTTGACGCTGCTTTGAGTTTTACACCTGTTGTTCGCTCTTTTTGCGCGTATTCTAAAGCGTGCTCGACGTGCTTCATGGCATACACAAGGTGTGCGGGGACTTGGTCTTTGTGTACCTTCTTTATATCGTCCGCAATACTTTTGTACATAAGGGGATAAGTATTGACCGGGGCTTTAATTATACCGGCATTGGCAAGAGCTGTAATACTGGCCTTTAGATATTGATCGTTGGTATCAAGCCAAGGTGCTGCGCAGGCCGCGCTAGAGCCTAAAAGGCCGATTGAAAAGGTAATTAGGTTGAGTTTGAACGTCTTATTCATTGGTCGAACTTTTCTTCCAGGGCGCTAACAATAAAATCTGGCACAAATTGAGATACGTTGCCTTTGTGCATGGATACTTCTTTAACTATGGTTGAAGAGATAAAGGAGTTTTGTTCCGCAGGTGTGAGGAATACGCTTTCCAACTCTGGATTTAGTCGTCGATTCATATTGGCCAATTGAAACTCATACTCGAAGTCTGACACTGCTCTTAAGCCACGCAGGAGCACCTTGGCGTGATAAGTTTTAGCCAGCTCGGCAAGTAGTCCGGAAAAGCCGACAACTGAGATATTTTTCACGTCTTGGACTGCTTGTTTCGCCAATTGAACTCTTTCTTCCAAAGTAAAAAGAGGTGACTTACTAGGATTTGAGGCTACGGCTATGATCACTTCGTCAAACATCAGTGCTGCACGCTTGGCCAGATCAATATGGCCGTTGGTGATAGGATCAAAGGTGCCCGGATATATCGCTTTGATGGTCATATTAAATACAGGTTGGTTAATATGCCCGGTAGTGTAACTGGCTGTGAACAACTTTACTACTGGATCGGGCAAAATGCCTTGTCAGGAGAAGGGAGAGGCTTGACCGGTGGGGTGAGGGGGAATAATATTTCTTGGTTTAAATGGTATTTATGCTAGACAGTCACTGCTATGATAAATCGTATTTTTTTGATTTTTAAGGATTAATGTGAGAACGCGAGAACGAATCATTCATGCAAGTATCGAGCTTTTTAACGAGCACGGTGAGCGTAATATTACAACCAATCATATCGCCTCTCATTTAGGGATCAGTCCTGGTAATCTTTATTATCATTTTAGAAATAAAGAAGACATTATTAGCCATATATTTGAGCTTTACCGGCAGCAGTTAGAAAGTTCATTTGGTCCGGTTGATGCTGATCAGGATGCGATTGCTCTATTGCGGCATTCTTTAGACGCAGTTTTCGAACTTATGTGGCGATTTAGTTTTTTCTACGCTAACTTACCCGATATTTTGTCACGTGATGAAAAATTGCAGTCCGCCTATCATCAGGTTCAGGCAGCCCAGCTTGACCGAATGAAAAAGGCAATTATCGAGCTTAAGTCAAAAGGGGTCTTGAATATTGAAGATGAGGATATTTCTGACTTTTCTAATTCTTTGAAAATAAACGTTATTTTTTGGATTAGTTATTTAAAGATTCAGCATCCAAACGCAAAAGTTAAAAAGGGCATGATCTATCAGGGAGTGTTGACTGTCTTATCCTTATTAAAGCCTTACCTCAATACAAGTGATAAAGGTAGGATAAAAGCTTTGCAGCAGCATTATATGAAGTTGTCACAACAAGATTGTCACAACTCTGAACGCTAGACAGTCACAATTTATCTAATGCATCATAATGTCGCTCGTTTTTGAATAAACGAGTAATTATCTTGAATCAAGCATTTCAATAATCTTCAATATTGCTGATGATGCGAGCTTATTTGCTAGACTTGAATTGGCCCTAGTTTCACATACCTTTGTATTTAGTGTGTGGCGATAGAAAATGAGTCTCTATTTGCCTTGCCTCCCTGACCAAAATAGCCTTTTTCAAAATAAAGCGTTAATCGCTGCCACAGTTTAGGGGCTATCTTTAACTGCCTTAATAGCGTGGGGTTGTCTTTTGCAAGGTGGCCTCGCTTTCTCGGGTGGAGTAGTTGACCCGACCATTTTACCAATTCGATATATTCGGCAAGAGAAAATGTGATCACTTTATCATCATGTATATTGCGTAACGGCAACAGGAAACTACGCTGTTCAGCTGAAGAGGTTGTATTTAAGTTCGTGATGTCACTTTTAAAGTGAGCAATTTTACGTTGGACAGTTGGATTGTTTAAATGAATGCGCTGTTGGATGGACGTATAGTCACTTTCGTTCAAGGAATTGGCCATTTTTGCGCGAATAGGGTTTAAATCAACATATACCATGCAGCCAAGCATTGCAAAATCATCCAGTAGCGCTTGAGAATGGAATCGAGATTCCCAAAAGTGTCCTCTATGGCCCGATTCTTTATTGGCTCTTTTCGCAATTGGTTCATTGAGTGCTCTCATAAACCAACTAATACTGCTGAGGCGCTCTCTCCATTTGGCAATTATCTTTCTTGCCATTAGTTTATCGGATGCTGAGGCGGTGCCGGCAATCAAGCGTTTGATTATTGGGTGACTACCTCTATAGACACTTGTCCAGCGCTGTATTACTTCTGCATTTGTTAAACTCTTGGCTTCACCTAACTTCAAAACGATGTGATAGTGATTGTGCATGATGGCGTATGCACATACGCCAATTGAAAAATGCTTCGCTAAATGTTCTATTCGATCGACAATCCATTGTCTTCTATGCTCAAAGCTCTTTTTGCTGGCTTGATCATATCCACACAGATACATCTGCCTGACGCAGGTGGAGGTGCAATGATAGTATGGGGTGCTTGATGGATCGACGATTTCTTTCCTTGCTCTTGGCATAGTAAACGGTCCGTGTTTGATTGTTGTCTCACCTAAACACTAGCCAACAAGTCTTCTCGTGTCCAGTTTTTCTGGTTTGATTTTTCACCTACTTAAATTGACTGCTTTGCAGAACTCGAAATTCACAAAGGCTGTGACTGTCTAGCGAGTGTAGTAAGTCTACTTGCCAGATCATCGTGCTCAAATACTCTTTCTGCCATCGCTTCAAAGTGATGCACATCAGCTGCTTTTAGCATGTCTTCCCAGCTCCCAGGAATGCAATAAGATGAAGCAATAAAGTTCAAAAAATTCAATCTCAATTGTTCGTTGAACTGCCATTGAGATAGGCTAGACAGGCACTCATAAAAACTTTGTTTATCAGTAGCATGCAATACAAGCTTGTCGATATTGTAGCAAGCGTTACCTAGGGTGATCACTTTCTTACCCAACAATAATGACTCTAAACCCACTGTTGAGTTTATCGTAATAACCGCCTCAGCATTTTCAATAAGTTCCTGAGTATTGTTTTCGTTGGCAAATAGGCAGTATTGGTCAACATCATAAAGTTTCTCAAAACTACCAGGCCAAGAAGGGTGTTCTTTAAATACTAAATGAGGAATATCTGTGCGACCTTGCTTTCTTAGCTCTCTTTGAGTGTCGCTAACAAGGTGAAACATTTGTTCCATGGAGTGGATCCAAGGCGAGTGAATGACGATTTGACTGTCTGCCGGTACTTGGAATGGAATAAAAATGTATCTCTCTGGCAATTCATTTAACTTTTGGCCAGTGTTCTCGCGCTTTTTATGAGGATTACGAGTAACCAGTTGAGTCGGTAAGCAATTTTGACTGTCTAAGTGCTCAAGCTGTAAATAAAACTCTGGATCGCGTGGTAAGCTATTCCATGCATTAACGCCGGCATAATCGGCAGTGGTTGTGTTTGGAAGTAAGCCATTTTCAAAGTAAAGGATGCGCTTTCTTGCAAACTCTGCCGCCTTAACCATTGTCAGATATGGTTGCTTTTGACCATTCCAAATGGCAACAGCTTCGCAATCAAGCTTGATAAATATCTGATAATAATGGTTAAACCGTGCTCTTTCCGTCACATAGGCAAAAAAACAATAAATACTCCAAAGCAGCCGAGACTTTGCAAGACTTGGATAATTAATTTTTTGTCTTCTTAAATGACTGCCGAGCAACTCATCTTCATTGACTGGGGCTTTTTTAAATGCGCCTATGATCAATGCCAATGTCGGGTAAACAGGAAAAATTACCTTTGCTTTGTCTTTGAGCTGCTTTGCTATCAAACGATAGTAGCGAAAGCGTTTGGTCGAATTGGCTATAAATACGATTTTTTTCATATTAGTCAAACTATTAGCAAAGGTTTTATAAGAGACTTCAAGCGCTCTAGAGCGCCTCTATTGCGATCTAAAACTTGTTTTGCATTCATACCCAGCAGTTGGCGTCGCTGTGTGTCATTAAGCAAGTCAATAACAGAGTTGCCGAGCATCTGCCAATCAGGTGTTAAAATCACGGCACCTTGAGCTTCCATCAATTCGTATATCTGCTTGAAGTTATATGTGTGAGGACCGGTCAAAATGGCTTTGGCAAACAAGGCCGGTTCCAGTGGGTTATGTCCGCCGTGTTCCACTAAACTGCCACCGACAAAACAGATATCCGCCATTGCCCAAAACAAGTTCAGTTCACCCATGGTGTCGCCAAGTATGACTTGAGTCGATGGCGTTGGTGACTGTCCAGTACTTCGTTTAGTATAGCTAATCTGCTGTGCTATGAGCAGTTGCTCAACCTGTTTAAATCTTTCGGGGTGACGGGGGACTAAAATGAGCAAGGTATCAGGGTGCTGTTTCAGTATTTGTGCAAAGGCTTGTAATACTGCCTCGTCCTCTCCTTGATGTGTGCTACCTACAACCCAGATAGGGCGGTTTGGCGCCCATTGTTCTTTAAGAGCAATACTTTGTTCGACAAGTGCCGGATTGGAGGATATGTCGAACTTTATGCTACCGGTGACGGCAAGCTTTGTTGGCACCAGACCCAGCTCCACAAACCGTTGGCCATCTTCAATATTATGGGCGGCAACAATATCTAGGTTCGTCAGCATTTGCTCCGTTAAGCTCGCTACTTTTTGGTAGCCTTTTGCAGAACGTTGTGACAGTCGGGCATTGGCCAAAATGGTCTTACACTGTGTTTTTTTTGCGTAATACAACAAATTAGGCCAGAGTTCTGTTTCTATTATAACCAAGACTTTTGGCTGTATTTTGTTGAAAAATCGCTTGATTGCCCCTGGAGTATCAAAAGGCAAATAAACATGAAACACTTCATTCCCAAAGGCTGACTGAATTTGCGCCGAGCCGGTTGGTGTTGTGGTTGTGACTGTCACGGGGTGTGTTGGATACTGAGACTTAATGCTTTTAATAAGCTTAATCGCAGCAATTGATTCGCCGACAGAAACACAATGAAAGCAAATACCACCAGAGTGTTTTTCAGGCACGTCAAAAAAGCCTAAACGTTCTGCCCAGCGTTTACGGTAATTTGGTGATTTTCGTCCTTTTAACCACAGTCTTAAAAACAACAAGGGCAGTAATGCAAAGAAAACTGCCGAGTATAACAATCGACTCATGATTTTGTGTTAGTAGCGATTAACGCCAGTGCTCCGCTACCCATGGGGTTGGTAATACTTTGCGATACCATTTTCCACTGCGCCCCACAACGGCATCTGGTGGGTTCGGATTGCCGTGGAAAATAATAATCTTAGCGCCTTGAGGCTTTTCTGGTGCCTTGAACCACGCCTTCAGACCCTTATGAATGCAGTTATATTTAAAGCTTTTACACCAACTCTCAGGCCAATAACTTAATTTTCCTTGGTCATGAACGTATTGCGATAAATACTCTTGCTCGTTTCTAACCTGCTTTCGAATGGCGGCATGATTCTGGCGAAAGTTATCCAATATATCGGCATGTTGATTGACAGTGAAGCGGTAAACCGAAGAGTTGCCCGTGACGTCTTTCTTTACCCAGTCATTGATGATCGGAAACTCTGCTTCGTGATCGAAAAAGCAATCGATATCATCAACGATGACGACGTCTAAATCTAAAAATAATGCTTGGCCTTGAAGATCATACAACGGGCTTGAGAAAGTGACGAGTTTATCCCAACCGCGCTCGGGGCCATCAGGTATGTCTAGCTTGGGAATTGGAAAAGATTCGATCCCTTCGGCCAGTCCATCATTGTTATCTGTCAAACAAACAAATCTAAAAGGACGCTTCATATGGCGTTTAACCATTGAATAAAGCGTATTGACATATTCAGGACCGTATTTGGTGCCCCATTTCATGCAGATAACGTTGGCAGTTGTCATTAGAGTTCTCGTCGGATAAAAAACTGAGCAATTCTGCCAAAAAACACCAGCTAATACCAGCTACGATGAAGATTATGTCGGGGAGCGCTTGTTTGACTGTCTCGCGAGGTTGGCAATGGGTGCATAATGTCTATTGGTGTCAAGTGTATGAATTGTATCGAAAAGACAGTGACTGTCTTAGTTTGTTGGTTGTCTGTACCACTAGGTACTTGCGCAAGAGAGAAAAACACTGAGCTTGTATAGAGTTAACTGACGTAGTCAAGAGGAATTTATTAACCATTTGATTTTATAGGCTTTCTCGGTGACTGTCTAAGTTAGAGGTGGCGGGAGGGGTCGGCGACTTTACGTATCGCTACTGGTTGCGCAGTATGGGGCGAAAGCCTACAATGTCAGCTAATAAGAGAACATGGATAAATAAAGGCTATTTTAAATGAGAGCAGATGCTTTTTTAAACCATCTAGGTGAGCAAATTGAGCAGGTCAAAGCCGAGGGGCTATACAAAGCCGAGCGTGTCATAACCTCTCAGCAACAAGCTGAAATCGAGGTTAGCAGCGGTGATTCTGTCATTAACTTTTGTGCCAACAACTATCTTGGATTGGCCAATAACCCTGAGCTAATCAAAGCCGGGCAACAAGGGCTTGATAAATATGGTTTTGGTGTGGCTTCTGTCCGTTTTATTTGTGGCACCCAAGACATCCACAAAACCCTAGAAAGCAAAATCAGTGAGTTTTTAGGTATGGAAGATACCATTTTGTATTCTTCTTGCTTCGATGCCAACGCTGGTTTGTTTGAGACTTTGCTTACGCCTGAAGATGCAATTATTTCAGATGCCCTCAATCACGCTAGTATTATCGATGGTGTGAGGCTGTGTAAGGCTAAGCGCTATCGTTACGACAACAATGATATGGAAGCGCTAGAAGCTTGCCTGAAACAAGCCGATGCCGATGGTGCTCGTTTCAAAATGATCGCAACTGATGGTGTCTTTTCAATGGACGGTATAATTGCCAACCTTAAGGGGATTTGTGATCTAGCGGATAAATACAATGCGATTGTGATGGTCGATGACTCTCACGCGGTTGGCTTTGTCGGAGAAAATGGCCGTGGCAGCCATGAATATTGCGAAGTTATGGGCCGTGTTGATATTATTACCGGTACGCTTGGTAAGGCGCTAGGTGGCGCATCGGGCGGTTACACTTCTGCCAGCAAGAAAGTTGTCGAGTGGCTGCGCCAGCGCTCTCGTCCATATCTCTTTTCTAATTCGCTTTGTCCTGCCATTGCCAATGCCTCGGTTAAAGTGCTTGAAATGCTCAGTGACGGCCATCAATTACGTACGCGTCTATGGGAAAATGCCAACTATTTCCGCACCAATATGGAAGCTGCTGGCTTTACCTGTGGCGGAAAAGACCACGCCATTATTCCTGTTATGCTTGGTGATGCCAAAGTGGCAGCCGAAATGGCAGAGAGATTGTTGGCTGAAGGCATTTATGTTATCGGTTTTTCATATCCTGTGGTACCAAAAGGGCAGGCTCGTATCCGCACGCAAATTTCTGCGGCCCATACTCCTGAGCAGTTGGAACGTGCCGTTGCTGCCTTTACCCGTATCGGTAAAGACATGAATATCATTTAATTGAGCTGTTTTTGTTTATGAAATCTTTGGCGAAACTTAAGCCTGAAAAAGGCATTTGGATGGCAGATACGCCGGTGCCTGAAACCGGTTATAACGACATCAAAATTAAGATCAGAAAAACTGCGATCTGCGGTACTGACGTGCACATTTACAACTGGGATGAGTGGTCACAAAACACCATTCCAGTCGGTATGGTTGTCGGTCATGAGTATGTCGGTGAAGTGGTTGAAATAGGGCAAGGCGTGCGTGGTTTTGCCGTTGGTGATAGGGTTTCTGGCGAAGGTCATATCACCTGTGGTCACTGTCGTAACTGTCGTGCTGGTCGGGTGCATTTGTGTCGAAATACTGTTGGAGTTGGTGTTAACCGTGAGGGCGCTTTTGCCGAGTATTTGGTGATCCCAGCCTATAACTCCTTTAAAATTCCTGCGGACATTTGCGATGACCTCGCAGCAATATTCGACCCTTTTGGTAACGCAGTGCATACGGCTTTGTCATTTGATTTAGTTGGTGAAGATGTGCTTATCACAGGTGCGGGTCCTATCGGCATTATGGCTGCCGCCGTTGCCAAGCACGTTGGTGCCCGTCATGTCGTGATCACCGACCTTAACGACTATCGTTTGGATTTGGCGATGAAAATGGGAGCAACCCGTGCTGTGAATGTCGCTAAGGAAAACATCAAAGAGGTGATGGCCGAGCTGGGGATGACAGAAGGGTTTGATATCGGCTTAGAAATGTCAGGTGTGCCTGTGGCGTTTCGAGACATGCTTAATAACATGAATCATGGTGGTAAAATTGCGCTTTTGGGCATTCCGCCGTCGGATATGGCAATTGACTGGAACCAGGTTATCTTTAAGGGCCTGGTGATCAAAGGCATCTATGGCCGTGAAATGTTTGAAACATGGTATAAGATGGCAAGCCTTATCCAATCAGGTTTAGATCTGTCGCCTATTATCACTCACCACTACGGAATTGACGACTTTCAGCAAGGTTTCGATAAAATGCTTTCTGGTCAATCCGGCAAAGTGATCCTTAACTGGGATTAGACAGATGTCTGAATTTAAACATATTTCGGTTGCGCAAACGGCAGAGCATGTTGCTAATGGTAGTGCAACCATATGCGATATTCGCGATCCTGCGTCATTCAATCAGCGCCACATTGAAGGCGCTTTTCATCTAACCAATCAATCAATGGTTGAGCTGCTACAAACGTTAGACTACGACCGTCCGATTATTGTGGTCTGCTACCATGGTCACTCTAGCCAGTCGGCTGCGCAATATCTTTGCCATCAAGGCTTTGAAGAAGTTTACAGCATGGATGGTGGGTTTGAACAATGGGCGCTTTCCCAGCCATATGTTAGTGCGACTAGATGATTCAGTTAGCTGTCTTCAATAATCCACGAATGCTTCAAGCGTTCGTGGATTATTTGTCTTTGCAGGGGATCAAGACACAAGTCAAAGCGGTTGAAGGCGACCAGTTCGCACTTTTAGTTGAGCCGTCGGGCGTTGACTTGGCGAAGGTAGAACTTGAAGCATTTTTACAAAACCCCAATGACAGTAAGTATTTGGAAGCCTCATGGCATAGAGGTCACGATGAGAATCCTCTGAGCTATTCATCAAGCGGCAATACTGCATTTAAAAACATTATCACTGCTGGCGGCTGGCTTAGTAATACTGTTTTGTTGCTGAATTTGCTTATATTTGCGCTTGCACACTTTTCCCCACTATATGACTATCTCGCCTACCCAAGTGCATTTTGGCCGCAAGGGGGCGAGTATTGGCGTTGGTTCACCCCTGCATTTATGCATTTTTCTGCGCTCCATATTCTGTTTAACTTGGTTTGGTGGCAATTACTGGGCGGCAAGTTGGAAAAACAATTTGGCAGCTCGTTCTTATTGCTGTTTTTGCTGTTTACTGCGCTAATTAGTAATTTTGCTCAGTTTATCAGTCACCAGGCCAACAACTTTGGGGGGTTGTCTGGGGTGGTTTATGCGCTGATCGGCTTCTGTTGGCTGTATGGCAAGCAACAACCTAGACAGTCAGTACAACTGAGCGACAGTCTCTTTGGCTTTGCCGTTATTTGGCTGATTATGGGTTATATGGATGTGCTGTGGATGAACGTGGCAAACCAAGCTCATTTATCCGGTTTATTGTGCGGCTTGGCATTTGCTTGGGGATTTGGTCGTCGTCAATCCAACTGAGCTTATACTTTGAAAAATAAAGGGTTATTTAGCGAGTATTGCTAGACAGTCACTAATTGGCGCATATTCTTGTTGTGCTCAGTAACAAACAGATAATCTTGCAGACAGTCAGACAGTCAGACAGTCAGACAGTCAGACAGTCAGACTCATCTGCAATATGGTGATAGCAAGTTTAGTTTTTAGTTGTAGAGATACTTTGTAAAAAGCACGTCTTTTATGATCTCGTCGCCAGTTTCTTTTTTCAGTAAACGTTTTATTTCTCGAACACATTTTAGTCTGACTTCTTCACGACCAGTCAACGAGCGGATTTTTTCTTCCGGCTCTCTACCAAGCACTGAAATAATGGCGTCTCTTAATAGCGGGGCGTGGTGTTCAACCACTTCTAAATTGTTGACGTTCTTGATCATCAAGTCCACCGTCAAGCGTATATAGCCAAGCTTGGGGCGGTTGTTGATGTAATTAGTCACAATATCGGGTTCGAAGCCGTAATATGCATATTTGCTTTGTGATACAGCTCCGGTTGAGCTGAATAACAGCATGCTTGATAAGACTAAAGCAATCAGTTTACGCATTCGATGTTCCGTTATTGTCATTTGTTGTGTTGACAGCCAATCAGGTCGGAAATTCTACCAACATTTGCCTTAGATAGGCAAATTAACTGGGATTTTACTTTAACCTGTTCAGAGTTTAAGTCACCAATTGTAGGCTCACGCTCTGGTTGGCTCAATTTAATAATATACTATTGTTACAATATTGCTGGCAATTGTTTCGCTAATTTCATTCTTTCTATGACTTTTTTGCCAGTTAAAGCAAATCCGCTGAGCTTGCCGTTGTCCTCAATAAACATTGCTTTTAAATCAGGGCTGTCACCTTCTATGTGCCAACTGCCTTGACTGTCTAGAGGTGGCGGGTTGGCAACCACTGGGCAGCCTGGGGTTTTCACTATCACCGGGCTGGCAGGGATTGAAACTGCTGTTGACTGTCCAGCCAGTGTTTTTGCCAGCGCTTTGGCACAAAGCGTTAATGGTGCGACGTACATTAGCACCTGACCATTTATTTGAGCACAATCACCCAGTGCAAAGATGTTTGGCTCATCGGTTTGCAAAAAATGATCAACAACAATGCCTTGTGCGATGTTGAGTTTGGCGGATTTCGCCAATTCAACTCTAGGCTTTAAGCCAACGGCAGACAAAACCAAATCACAGCAGAGCTGTTTGCCTGAGCTTAGCAGCAGTTCCAACTGTCCTTGTTCATTGACTTTAGCGTTTTCTATCGTGGTGTTGAAATGCCAGTTGATCCCAAGCTTGCTCAGTTCAACCTCAACGGCCTTAGACAGTTCAGGAGGAAGCAAAGTTTGTAAAGGACCATCGTCTAATGCTATGACGTCAACATTGAGCCCTGCAGCTTTCATATCGTTGGCATACTCAGTGCCCACCAAGCCTGAGCCGATGATCGCAATGTTTTTTTGACCACCTAGCTGTTCATTGAACTGTGCGTAATCCGCCAGATCGTTTATTGCCAATACTCGTCCATCCAATGCTTTAGGCAAGGGGATCTGAATCGGTTCAGCGCCTAAAGCGAGTACGAGCGCCTTACTGTAATTTATCGCTGCCAAGGTATTTTCCACTGTGACTGTCTTGAGCGTTTTGTCGATGCCAAGCACTTCGGTTGAGGCATAAATCTGCATATTGAGCTCTTGCGCCATTTGGTGGGCTGTTTTAGTCACCAGTGCCGCAGCCGATTTGTGTTTGGCAAACCCGGTCGAAAGCAAAGGCTTGGAGTAATAGCTGCCATCGTCACTAGTGATCATCAATATACTGCTTTGGCTGTCTAAGCGGCGAAGTTCTCTAGCCAGCGTGTATCCTGCCAATCCCGAGCCGACGATGATGATGTCAAATGTCATAAATATTCCACCTGTAGTTCTCATAGCACTGTACAGCATTGGCAAAGTTAAGCAAAAAGATGTAAATAGAAAGTGAATTCTAAGGACTTGCTCTATAGTATTATCATTCGAGCTTAGATTGAATCGAGCTATTTTTCATATTTATTTCAGGATCTTGTTTTATGCGTCGTTGGAATGGTTGGGGTGACGAGTCGAACTCAATGGCTTTGCCCAGTAGTGCTGACACTTTTTTAGCTGAGTTACTTGGCGATGGACATCCCTTAACGGATGCCAGTTTTGATGAGGTGTGTGCCAAAGTACCTCCAAGTCGTTTACCGCAACATGAATTGGTCTTAACCGATGCGCAGCAACGTGTCCGACATGCACGTGGACAGTCACTGCCTGATTGGTTGGCGATGCGCAGTGGCGAGTTTGATGTTTTTCCCGATGGCGTTGCCTTTCCTGAAAACAATCAAGATGTCAGAGCGCTACTGGCCTACGCCAAAGCCAACGATATTGAGCTGATCCCTTATGGCGGCGGCACCTCGGTTGCCGGACACATTACACCTAAAGCATCCAAAAGGCCGATTTTGACTGTCTCGATGGCGCGAATGAACCGTCTGTTGGCATTAGATGAGCAAAGCCAGATTGCCACCTTTGGTGCCGGCACGCCCGGCCCGATGGTTGAATCTCAACTCCGAGCCAAAGGTTATACCCTCGGCCATTTTCCCCAGTCTTTTGAACTTTCGACCATTGGCGGTTGGGTTGTAAGTCGCTCAAGTGGCCAACAGTCATTGCGTTATGGCCGTATCGAACAAATGTTTGCGGGCGGTCAGCTCGAAACTTTTGATGGCACAATGGATATTCCGACATTCCCTGCCAGTTCGGCAGGGCCTGATATGCGCGAACTGATCATGGGCAGTGAGGGGCGCTTTGGGATCTTGACCGAGGTGAAAGTCAGGGTGACGCGCTTGGCTGAAAAAGAGCAGTTCTATGTGACTTTCTTTCCCAACTGGGAGGCAGCCAAGTCTTTTTGCCAAGAGGCGGCGCAGCAGCGTATCGGCTTGTCTATGCTGAGGGTTAGCAACGCGGTCGAAACGCAAACACAGTTAAAACTGGCAGGTCATGAGTCGTTGATCGCATGGCTTGAGCGCTATCTGAAGTGGCGTGGCTGTGGTGAACAAAAATGTATGCTGACATACGGAATTACCGGCAGTAGCGTGCAAAACCGCGCGACAGCCAAGCAGGTTAATAAGCTGACTCGTCGTTTCAAAGGGGTTGGTACGGGGACTGCCTTGGGGAAAAAGTGGCAAGGTAACCGTTTTCGCTTGCCGTATTTACGTGAAGCTTTATGGCTTAAGGGCTACGCTATCGATACCTTAGAAACGGCAACTGATTGGCAAAACGTCAATTGTTTGCAAGATAAGGTCGAGGCTGTCTTGCGAGAGGGTCTTAAAGACGAAAATGAGCCGGTGCATGTGTTTACGCATTTGTCTCACGTTTATTCTCAAGGCTGTAGTTTGTATACCACTTATCTTTATAAGTGTGCTGAGGATTATCAACACACTTATGCACGCTGGCAGAAACTAAAACATGCTGCTAGCGAAACCATTGTCAACAATCATGGCACCATCAGTCACCAACACGGAGTGGGCAAAGATCATGCGCCATACCTTGTTGTTGAGAAAGGTGAAAAGGCGATGATTGTCCTACGCAAGTTATGCGATCATTTTGATGAAAAACAACAGCTTAATCCTGGAACCTTGCTCGATGATTAAAGCGGATACGCGCCAACAGAGCCTTGCGAGGCTGACGTCGGAGCCCGACTGGGACGTTATCGTCATCGGAGGTGGGGTGGTTGGCGCCGGCGTTTTCAAATATGCCAATCAACTGGGTTTGAAGGCGCTGCTGCTGGAGCAAAAGGACTTCGCTTGGGGTAGTTCAAGTCGTTCGTCAAAAATGGTTCATGGCGGCCTGAGATATATCGCTGAGGGGCAGATCAGACTGACCAAAGAGTCGGTGCAAGAGCGCGAACTCTTGATTGAAAAAGCTCAAGGGCTGGTGGCATCAACCAGCTATGTTTTTAGCCATCATCGCAATCAATTTCCCGGACGTTTTGCCTTTAATACCTTAATGTGGCTGTACAGTCAGTTTTCTGGGCGTAAACAATATCGCTCGTTATCACCTAACGACTATGCGATGCTGATGCCGGGCATCAAGCAGGACAAGCTACTTGGGGGCACTCAGTACGTCGATGCTTTGACAGATGACGCCCGGTTGGTGTTTCGTTTAATCCAAGAGGCTAGGTCCCATGGCGCGGTGGCGCTGAATTATGTCAAAGTGTCATCGTTATTGCGCGATAGTAGTGGGACAGTCACTGGGGTTACCGCAGTTCCGGAGGAACTTGAGCAAGGCATTGAGCTTAAGGCTAAGCTAGTTATCAATGCTACTGGCGCATGGGCAAACAAGTTAGACAGTCAAGTGATCATCAGGCCGCTTCGCGGCAGTCATATCCTAGTGCCCAACTGGCGATTGCCAGTTGCTAGCGTCTTGACGCTGTTGCATCCCAAAGACCGGCGACCAGTGATGATCTATCCTTGGCAAAATGCGACGCTCATTGGCACTACAGACCTTGACCACGAACAAGACTTGGATATAGAGCCAACTATGACGCGTGAAGAGTTGGACTACATATTTGAGGCTGTCGAGTCGCAATTCCCCAACACTAAATTGACCGATAAAGATTTGTTGTCGAGCTATGCCGGGGTGAGGCCCATTGTGCTTGACCATCCGATTGACAAATCTGTGAGTGCCTCTCATGAGAAACGTGAACACAGCCTATTTGCCCAACCTGGCTTTATTACCGTCACCGGCGGTAAGCTAACAACCTTTAGGATCATCGCCCACCATGTTATGAACGAGGCGGCAAGCGGGCTTGGATTACAAAAACCTTTGGTACCATTTGCCTTGTTTGAAAATGCTCAAGCATCCCATCAGAAATACTATGGCGACTACCTCGCCGGGCGTTTTGGTCGCTTTGTTGAAGCGTTTGTTGGTGAATTTGCAGCGCAGCCCAAACTGATGCAACCGATCCGCTATAGCAACACTTTATGGGCTGAACTGGTGTACGCAGTGCGATATGAACAAGTTCAGCATTTGGATGATTTGATGCTACGAAGAACGCGCCTAGGCAACGTTTTGCCGCAAGGTGGCGTTGCCGAACTGCCTCGTATTCAGGCGCTTTGTGCTGAACATTTACCTTGGTCTGAGCAGCAGTGGCAGCAAGAAATTGAACGCTACCAACAGATTTGGACGCAACACTACAGCCTACCGCAATGAAACAAGATTACATTCTCGCCATCGACAACGGCACACAAAGCGTAAGAGCTTTAATATTTGATTTACAAGGTCAGCTGGTGGCCAAAAGCAAGGTGGAACTAGAGCCTTATTTTTCACTCAACCCCGGCTGGGCGGAGCAAGAACCCGACTATTTTTATCAGCAACTGGCTAAAGCGTGTCAGCAGTTGTGGGCGACATCTGAGGTCAATAAAAACGATATTAAGGCGGTGGCTCTAACCACCCAGCGTGATACGGTGATTAATGTCGATAAACAAGGAAAAGCGCTGCGCCCTGCGATAATCTGGCTTGATCAAAGGCTAGCGGAGATAACCAAGCCAATGCCCTGGTATTGGCGTGCGCTGTTTAAAGTGGTGGGACAAAGCAAGGCGATTGAATACTTTCGCCGTAAAGCCAAAGCCAACTGGATAGCGCAAAATCAGCCAGAAATTTGGCAAAAAACCCACAAATTCTTATTGTTGTCGGGTTACTATACTTACCATCTGACCGGACAATTCAAAGACTCGGTTGGCTGTACCGTCGGATATTTACCGTTTAGCTATCGCAAGTTGAACTGGGCATCTGCCATGGATTGGAAGTGGCGGACAACTCCGATCACCCGGGAGATGCTGCCAGATCTGGTTGAACCGGGGGAAATGCTGGGCAATATCACCGAACAGGCATCAAAGCTGACAGGAATACCACAAGGCTTACCGCTTATTGCCGCAGCATCTGACAAGGCGTGTGAAGTGCTTGGGTCTGGTTGTATCTCACCTGATGTCGCAAGTTTGAGTTACGGTACCACCGCGACAGTCAACACCAATAACGCACGTTATATTGAGCCGATGCCGTTTATTCCTCCTTATCCTTCGGCCATACCACACCAGCACAACTGTGAGGTCATGATTTATCGAGGATTTTGGATGGTGAGTTGGTTCAAAAAAGAATTTGGTCAGCGTGAAATGGTGCGGGCCAAAAGTTTGGGGGTCGCGCCTGAGAGTTTGTTTGATGAGCTGGTCAACGAAGTGCCGCCGGGATCAATGGGGCTGATGTTGCAACCCTATTGGTCACCCGGCATTCAAAACTTAGAAGCCAAAGGCGCAATTTTGGGCTTTGGCGATGTACATACCCGTGCCCATATTTATCGTTCGATTTTAGAAGGCTTGGCTTATGCTTTGCGGGAAGGGAAAGAAAGATTAGAACGGCGCCAAGGCCAAAAGATCACCCGACTTATCGTATCTGGCGGTGGCTCGCAGTCTGACGCGGCAATGCAACTGACTGCCGATATTTTTAATCTTCCGGCGGAACGTCCTCACACCTATGAAACTTCGGGGTTGGGTGCGGCAATCAATGCGGCGGTCGGTATGGGCTTGTATGAGGATTACGAACAAGCCTGTCAGGCGATGACGCGGACAGTCAAAACCTTTGTGCCTGAGGCGAAAAATGTGGCTTTGTATGAGCGCTTGTATCAGCAGGTCTATCGTAAAATGTATGCGCGGCTTAAGCCTATTTATCGTCAGATTAAGGCGATAACCGGATATCCCGAATAAGTTTAGTATTTGATAAGTATTGTGTTTTAAGTGACTGTCTAGATGGTATTGCTATTTTGGCGGGGGTGACTGTCCAGCGTCAATTCTGTGCTGAGCATTGCCAAAGCCGCTGGTGGAGAATAAACTTGACCAACTGGTCAATTATGGCGATTTAAGGGGATTTGATGAAACACTATTTTTGCGGTTTTCTCGCAGCCGCCGGGCTGCTGTTTGTTACAGCCGATACACTGGCATCTGTGACCCAATGTGATGTGCAACCTACGCTCATCTCTGACATTCAAGGTAAAGGCTCAGCGTCTTTGCTGCAAGGCAAAAGTGTTTCGGTCAAAGCGGTTGTCAGTGCGGTGATGCCGGGTCTTGACGGTTACTTTTTGCTAGAAGAAGCCAGTGACTGGGATGGCAGCGATAGAACCTCTGAAGGGGTGTTTGTTTTTGACAAACACAATAAGCCGCAAGTGGGTGATTTGGTTTCACTGACCGCTCAGGTAAATGAGTTCAAAGGGCTGACTCAGTTGCATAAGGTAAGTGCATTTGCCCAGTGTGACAATGGACAAGACATTAAGACAGTCAAGCTCTCGTTGCCGCTTAAACATCATCTTATGCTTGAAAATTACGAAGGGATGGTGGTTGAGTTTGACCAGCCTTTGACCATCTCCGAGAACTACAACTTGGCGCGTTATGGTCAGTTGCTGTTGTCAAATGGCCGTTTGTTCCAACCATCGAATGTGGTCAACCCGGGTGAGGCCGCGCAAAAGCTGGCTAAGTCTAATCAACTTAATCAATTGGTGCTCGATGATGGTTCCAATCAAAAAAATCCACCGCTTGAACTGGATGCTGATCATCTTTATCGCGTCGGTAACCAAGTCAAAGGGATCAAAGGCGTAGTACATTTTTCCTATGGCAACTACATGCTTGAACCAACCGCTCAGTTGCAATATTTGCCAAGCAACCCTCGCCTAGATAAGCCCCAAGTAAACAAGCACGGTACGCTGAGAGTCGCAAGCTTTAACGTGTTAAATTATTTCAATGGCAACGGTGAGCAAAAAACCTTTCCAACCCAACGTGGTGCCAGCTCGTTGGCGGAGTTCAAACGACAAAATGCCAAAACCATTGCCGCAATGAAAGCCATCAAAGCAGATGTTTTTGGTTTGATGGAGGTGGAAAACGATGGTTTTGATGAGCACAGTGCCATCTATGAGTTGACCCACAACCTCGCCGCCGCCAGTGGTGTCAGTTATCGCTTTATCAAGCCCGATAGCGCTCGCTTTGGCGACGATGCCATTACTGTTGGGATGATTTATAACGCCGATAAGGTCACACCACTTGGTAAGACAGTCACACTCACTCAATTGCCTTTTGGCGCCAAAAGTCGCTTGCCTATGGCGCAGTCATTTCAACAAAAAGATAACGGTGAGGTGTTTACCTTAGTCGTCAATCACTTTAAGTCTAAAGGTCGTTGTCCAAAAGATAAAACGGATCCGAATAATGATAAAGGTGATGGTCAGGGGTGTTGGAACCAAGCCCGAGTTGAGTCGGCGACACTGTTGACTGATTGGCTTATGGGTCATCCAACAGGGATCAAAGATGATGATATTTTAATTATCGGTGACCTTAATGCTTATGCCAAAGAGCAGCCGGTCACTACTATCGAGCAGGCGGGCTATATTAACTTGCTGGAAAAGTTCCAAGGTGCTCAAGCCTACTCTTATGTATATAAGGGTCTTTCAGGCTATTTGGACCACGCGCTAGGCTCTAAGACGTTGAGCAAGCAGGTTGTGGATGCCGCCGATTGGCATATCAATGCCGACGAAATGCCACTGACCGATTACAATATGGAATTCAAAACGCCAAAACAGCAGCAGTTACTGTATAAGCCCAATGCCTTTCGCTCATCCGATCATGATCCGGTGATCATTGAGCTTAAATTAACGCGATAATTTACAACTTATTTACATTTTAGGCTCTAGGGAAAGGGCCTAAACTCATGCCAAATATAACCATTCTCTGTTTTAGACTAGACCATATAAGGCTGTTACTTTTTCAAGAACTACCCAGTGGTCCACTTCAATTACCTTGTTTTTGACAGAAAACTCGGCGTAATCTGAGCAGCTTTGAGAATAAAAGCTATATTAATCAGATGATTAGCAACTCATGATGAATTGTTTGTGAAAATAATTAACATTTGAGTCACATTTCTAGATTTTTCTGCTAGAATGCGTCCCAGAAAAGTTAAGCGCTCGCCAGTAGATGCCGCTCAGGTGTCGTGACTGCCGCTGACATTCGGTTGTGTTTTTCGTCGTGGATATAATAATGAACAAGCTACTTGGGGGGGCATTCGGAGTTATTTTACTTTTGGTGTGTCATGGTGCCGCTGCAACGATAAATAATCTATTTATCTCAGAATATGTAGAAGGTAGTGGTTACAATAAAGCAATAGAGCTGTTTAACGGCAAGGGCCACACCATTGATTTGTCCGAGTATCAATTGTCTTTATATCTCAATGGCGCCGTTGCCCCGAGCGTGACCGTTAAACTCTACGGTTATCTTACTCCTCATACGACTTTTGTGGTCGCCAATTCTCTGGCGTCTTCCGAAATTTTAATTGTTACCGACCAAACCCACGACAGCCTATGGTTCAATGGTGATGATGTGATTGTGTTGCGTCACAATGACGATATTATCGATAGTTTTGGTCAGGTGGGTATTACCCCTGGGGCCTTTTGGGGGAGTGGTGACTTAAGTTCGCGTAATCGTACTTTACGTCGTATGGCCATGGTCGCAACACCTGATACCGATGTGCATGATGAGGTTGATTTTTCCGCTCAGTGGCGTGGTTATAGTGAAAACAGCTTTGACGGCTTAGGCACTTTCATCAAATACAGCGCCCAAGCCTGCACTGAGATCAAGCGCGCGATGTGGAACTGTGCGCCTTAAGGGTTTCTTGTTTGATAGGTATGGTCATTTTGAAATGGTAAATGGCGGCGATCAGTACCACTAGCGTCAATGGCATACTGACATAAATCACGACCGCCCAACTGGCCTTAAACAGCAACCAACCTGCCAATAGCGAAAATAATCCTTGTGAGAAAAAGACCAAAGAGTCGTTAAGTGCCTGAACCTTATGGCTTTCGGCGCTGTTATAGCTGTGTGGTAATAAGGCGGTGCCGGTGAGAAACAGAAAGTTCCAACCCAGCCCCAATAAGACCAGCGCCCACCAATAATGCATCAATGCTTGTCCGCTCAATGCAATCATGGCGACCACTAGATAGATCAAAGCGCCACTGAGCATTAAGACCTTTAGACCGAGCTTGCGGGTTAAATAAGGGGTGATCAGAGATGGTAAATACATGGCGGCAATATGGCTTTGTATGACCCACTTGGTATGCTCAAGAGAGTGGCCATTGACTTGGTGCATACTCAGTGGTGTGGCCGTCATGATGTAGCTCATCAGGCCGTAGCCGACAGCGCCGCTGATCACCGCGATAACAAATATCGGCTGTTTGACGATAACTCCAAGCGGTCGTGGGGCTTCCGCCATATTGTGATGAGAGATCACGGGGTTTTGAAAAAACCACAAAATTACTGCTGAGCAAAACACCAAAATCGCGATGGCGACAAATGAACCGGCATAGCCTTGAGGCGAGTCTACTATCCAATGGCGAGCTTTAAGAACGACCTCGGGGCCGATGAGAGCTGCGAATATGCCGGCAAACAAGAGTGTCGATAAGACTTTGGCGGTATCAATATTGTCTGTAACGCTCTCAATTGCAGCAAAACGCAATTGTTGGATGAAGGCCATGCTCATGCCAAAACAGACACTGCCTGCCAGTAGCCAATAAAACTGACTGTCGGCTGCTGCTTTGGCGCAAAGTAGTGCACCGCTAAACAAAATACCAAGGCCCAGTAGTGTGGCATTACGCCTGCCAAGCTTGCGTGCAATAAAGGCGGCAGGCCAAGCGAAAATGCCGGTGGTGAGAATTACGATGGTCAGCGGAACTGTGGCTAAGCTCGGATCGGGTGCAATTCTGGTTGCCAATAAACCGCCGATAAACACCATTACCGGATACGCCGAAAGTGCCAGCGGTTGTGCCAAAAACAACAGCCAGATATTGCGTGGCATTTGGCTGAATTTTGCGAGGTAAAAGGTAACGGCCAACAATGCCAGTAAGCTAAGCAACAACATGCAATTTCCCCTAGGTTTGATTTAGCCCGTATAAGTGGCTACCAACAGCTCTTTTTTGTGTTTGCTGAGCTTTTTTAATGCCGCTTCGCGTTTCGATGCACAGGCCCTGGAGCTGGCTTGTTCATGATAGACCAAGTAAACCGGCTGCCTGACTCTGGTGTACTTGGCGGCCAGTTTACCATTGCTATTGTGCTCTTTGATGCGCCTTTGTATGTCGGTGGTTATGCCGGTATATAAAGAGTTGTCGGCACAACGTAGCATGTAGACAAACCAAGATTGTGACGGTTCATCCATTGCGGCTAATATGAGCTTCACCAAGGCATTGCTGCGCCAAGAAAACGGCAACTTTATCATCATGGTTGAGCGGGCCAACGCCCTCGGGGGTTCCGGTCATGACTAGGTCGCTAGCTTGCATTGGGATCTTGCTGCTGATAAAAACCAAAAGGGAAACGATATCAAACAGCATATCTTGGCTGTTGCCTTGTTGTTGCACCTTATCTTGGACAGTCATCGAAAAATCGATGTTATTCAGCTGGTTAGATGCATCAAGTGGCAGCATTTCTGTCAGCGGGCAGGCGTTTACAAAGCTCTTGGCCAGATCCCACGGATAGCTTTGTGCTTTGAGTTCGCTCTGCTTTTCTCGTAAGGTTAAATCAAGACCTAGACCGATGTGGCTAATGGCATCACGAGCCTGCTCCGGGCTTGCTTGATAGAGATCTTGTCCGAGCCTGACGACGATTTCCAATTCATGATCGACCCGACCTAAGTGCTGTGGCAGGTGAATATCGCCTGAGAGCGCACAAATGGTTGTACTGGCTTTGGTGAAGATGACCGGCTCTTGTGGAATGGGGTTATTCAGTTCTTTGGCGTGTTTGGCGTAGTTGCGGCCAACGCAGAAGATGTTGCCAACGGTTTTTGGGTTTAGACGCAGCATAGTCTCTTTTGTTTGTAGGCTGAATGTGTGCTCAGGATACATCAGGCTGGCGGTATTGCAAAGCAGGATATTGATTTCGACAGTAGCGCTAGACAGTCACTTTATTATTGAAGGTTTTCAAGTGGTTATTTCGCGTCGGTTGTTGGACAGTCACTAGGGGGTAGCCGCTGAACCACGAGACAGCCACTGTGATCCATAGCTGTACGCGCAGATACACTTTGGTCATATATGCCTACAATCCCAGTACATAACGTTGCTACAAGGCGCGGTGGTTTTGTTGTCTAATACATATTCCATAGATGCGTGTTTTGTGTTTTTTATGGGTAAAATATAGTCTTATTACAAGATAAGGTGGATTTATTTGATGGTGCGGATGCATTCGGCGTTTGTCATGCAGCTGCTAAGGCCGGTTAAAATCGATAAATCCGATCAAATTCTTTGATAAATCATTATAATAAGGTAAGTTGATGTAAATATGATTGACAATGTAGAAGATGCTATGGCGGTACAAGATAAAATTCTATTGATTGATGATGATGTCGAGTTGACCGATCTCATTGCTAAGTTCTTGCGCAACAACGGCTTTACGGTTGGAATCGAACACAGCGGCGATGAAGCGATTAATCGTATCGAGCAAGAAAAACCCGCACTGGTGGTGCTGGATCTCATGCTACCGGGCAAAGATGGCCTGACTATCTGTAAAGAGGTGCGAGATTCATTTCTTGGCCCAATCATTATGTTGACCGCTTTGGACGATGATATCGATGAGGTTACGGGACTGGAAGTCGGCGCCGATGACTACCTTGCCAAACCGATTAAACCTCGGGTGTTGCTGGCGCATATTCGTGCGCAGTTACGCCGTCAAAGCATGTTGTCGCAAAGAGAAGATACTTCTACCAGCCTTTATAATGAAGGCCGTATGTGCATCGAGGCAGATAAACGCCGGGTGTTGATTGATGGCAATGAGGTTAACCTGACCTCTGCCGAGTATGATCTGCTGTGGTTACTCGCGCAAAATGCCGGCTCTATTGTCAGTCGTGACGATCTGCACATGCAGATTTTCCGTCTAGAATATGACGGGGTGGACCGCTCAATCGATTTGCGTGTATCGAGATTGCGTAAAAAGCTCGGCGACGACCCTAAAGATCCTTCCATTATTAAAACGGTACGTAACGTCGGCTATCTGCTGGCTAAGTGATCATGATCCGTCTACCCTATCTGATTTTGCTGATCGTCGGGGTCAATCTATTGACCGCCGGCATCTTACATGGATGGGTTTACAACGCGCTGGATAAATACACCTATGAGCAAAATGAGTTGTTGCTTCAGCGCGCCATGGTGGACAGTCGCGAGACATTACAAGATGCCAATCCCGAGCAATGGCGCCCTTTGGTCGATGAGCTTGGCGTTAAATATACCACCGGCTCAGAGCTGCATACGTTAGATTCGAAAGAATTGCCCTCAAGGGTGCTCGAACTCATCTCAGACAAAACCGCCGGCGATGGGGTGGTTGATCCTATTAAGCCTTATGTCTACTATCCTCTTGGCAAGACTCATGTTTTTATCATGGGCCCACTTTCGCTGGCTCAGTGGCAGCTCTATCTAATTGAATGGGTTACTCTGTTCGCCTCGGTACTGGCTTCTACTTTTATTGTGGTGTTCTACTACGGCGCGTTCAATAAGCACACCAAACGCATCTATAATGCGCTGTGGAAGATGAAAACCTGTGATGCCGAGGTGACAACGGAAGATACCGATGAGGGCACGCTAGAGCACATATATGAGCTGATAGAGCAAATCAAATCAGAACAACAGCAATTACACCACTCCAACCAAATGCATATTCAATCTCAGCGTGATTTGCTTCATGGCGTAGCCCATGAGTTTCGTAGCCCCATGGCGCGAATGCAGTTTGCCCTGGAAATGATAGGTCAGGGTGATGAGAAAGAGCGTGAATTGATGGTGCAAAAACTCAGCGACGGTATTGTTGAGTTGGATGATCTGGTCAAAGAACTGTTAAGCTATTCACGCATCAAGCATTTGAATAATCAGCTACAATATGAGTCGGTTGCGGTACGCCAAATCATCGAAGAAAGTATCGCCAAAGTAGCCTCGTTTTACCCTGATATCCGCTTTGAGTATCAGGACAATGACGCCGGTGAGGTGATGGTAGACGATAAATTGATCCAAAGGGCTTTGGCCAATATTTTGCGAAACGCTGGTCGCTTTTCTAAAACCTTGTGTCAGGTGACAGTCAAAGTATCAGCGGATAAGCTCACCATCAATATCGAAGATGACGGTCACGGTATTCCACCGGGTAAACGAGAACGTATTTTCGAACCTTTCACCCGATTAGATCCCTCCCGTTCGCGCGATTCCGGCGGCACTGGCTTAGGTCTTGCCATTGTGCAAAGCATTCTAGAGCAGCATAAGGGTGAGGTTGAGGTCGATGATTCTGAGTTAGGTGGGGCGTTATTTCGGCTCACTTTGCCTCGTCAAGCGGCGTAACCGAGCTTTAGGGGCAGGATGCAGGCAAAAAGCCTGCATCAAACAATCGAATTTAGCTGACAGAAGGTACTTCCATTATGCCGTCGATTTCAATATTGGCGCCTTTTGGCAACTGAGCAACACCGATAGCGGCGCGGGCAGGGTAAGGCTGAACAAAATACTCGGCCATGACTTCATTGACTTGGGCGAAGTTGCTCAGGTCGGTCAAAAAGATGTTGACCTTCACCATGTCTTGAATCGAACCTCCGGCTGCTTCACATACCGCTTGTACGTTATCGAATACGCGACGGGCTTCGGTTTTAAAGTCTTGCTGCTGCATTTCCATGGTTTCAGGATCCAACGGAATTTGGCCTGAAAGGTAAACGGTGTTGCGGATCTTGACTGCTTGGCTGTATGTACCGATGGCGGCTGGCGCCTTGTCGGTATTGATAATGACTTTGGACATGATGCTCCTACTTTCTTCTGTAAACTTTTTGAACGTCGTCCATTACCCGAATTTTGCGCATAATATTGGCAAGGTGGATACGGTTGGTGGCCAACAGCTCAACGTTGATGATATACAAATTACTTTCTTTTTCTTCAGTGCTCAGGTGCTGGATATTGGCACCGGTAGAGGCAATCTGACTGGTTAGCTTGGCAAGTACACCTTGCTTATTGACGATCTCGACTCTGACTTCACTGACAAACAGTTTATCGCCGGTGTTTTCCCAATCGACTTGGAAGTATACCGCCGGGTCGTTTTCCCACCCTTTGATGTTGCGACACTCCATACGGTGGACAGTCAAGCCTTTGCCTTGACTCAAATAAGCGACGACTTCATCACCGGGGATAGGGCGACAACACTTGGCAAAATTGACCAGCATACCTTCGGTGCCGATGATGGGCTGTTTGGCCTTTGGTGTCGGCTCAGGAGAGGTGTCTGGGGTTTCGCTATTGTCGGTCAATATGCGTCTGGCGATGGCAAAGCTCATGATGTTGCCAAGGCCGATATCCACCAATAAGGCTTCTAAGTTGTCTTTTTTGAATTCGGTTACCACATGTTGGAGCACCTCTGGCGGAAACTCGTCTAAACTGTTGTCACCTAATGCTGAAGTCAACAGGCGACGGCCCAACGACAGCGCTTCTTCTCTTTGCTGGCTTTTCAAGTGGTTGCGAATGCCTTGTCTGGCTTTACCGGTCACGACAAAGTTAAGCCATGTTGCATTGGGCTTACCACCCGGGCTGGTGATGATCTCTACCGTTTGTCCGGTATCGAGCGGTCGGCTCAGTGGATGGGGTTTTCTATCGACTTTGGCGCCGACACAAGAGCGCCCGACATCGGTATGCACGGCGTAGGCAAAATCAACCGGCGTTGCCCCCATCGGCAGTTCTATAATGCGGCCATTGGGGGTAAAGACGTAGATCTCCTCGGGAAACAGTTCGGTCTTCACATTTTCGATAAACTCGAAGGAACTGCCGGCACTTTGCTGTAATTCCAGCAGGCTCTGCATCCATTGATGGGCTCTTTGTTGCGCAGTTGTGCCCGAGTCGGTGCCTTGTTTGTATGACCAATGGGCGGCAACCCCTTTGTCGGCCATGAGGTTCATTTCTTCTGTACGAATTTGTATTTCAATGGGAATGCCGTGTGGGCCGACCAAAGAAGTATGTAGCGACTGATAGCCGTTGCTCTTGGGTATGGCAATGTAGTCTTTAAAGCGGGTTTCAATCGGCTTGTAGAGGTTGTGAACGACACCGAGGATACGATAACAGGTATCATAGCTGTCTACGATGACACGAAAGGCATAGATGTCCATGACTTCATTGAACATCAACTCTTTGTTGAGCATTTTGCGGTAGATGCTATAGAGATGCTTTTGACGGCCTTCAATTCGGCCTTTGATGCCGGATTCTGAAATGCGCGCTTCAATTTCATCTTTGATGTTGGCAATGATCTCTTTGCGGTTGCCGCGGGCTTGTTTGACCGCACTGCCCAAAGCGCGGTAACGCATCGGATAAAGCGCCTGAAAGCCTAAGTTCTCAAGCTCGTTTTTGGTGTCGTGAATACCCAAACGGTGCGCGATAGGTGCGTAAATTTCTAAGGTTTCTCGGGCAATTCGACGACGCTTATCGGCGCGTAAGGCGCCTAAGGTGCGCATGTTGTGGGTACGGTCGGCCAGTTTGATCAAGATCACCCGAATGTCTTGGGTCATTGCCATGATCATTTTGCGGTAGTTCTCGACTTGTAGTCGCTTTTTATCTTTAAACTTAATCTTTTCGAGTTTGCTGACCCCTTCAACCAAATCGGCCACGGTCGCGCCAAACAACTCTGCCAGGTCGTCTTTGGAATATTCGGTATCTTCTATGACATCATGCAACAAGGCGGCCATCAGTGTTTCATGGTCGAGATTGATGTCGGCAAGAATGGAAGCCACGGCCACGGGATGGGTGACATAAGGTTCACCACTTGAACGTGTTTGCCCCTCATGGGCTCTTTTGGCAACGACATAAGCTTCTTGCACCAAAGCACATTGCTCCGGCGGCAAATATTGTTCAATTTTCAGCTTAAGCCCTTCGAATAAGTACATTGATACTCCTGCTTAGCGTGACCGTACACAAACCACTATACGGATAATTGTAACCAATGTCTAAGTGTTGAGAAAGATTAAATAAAGGGGAAAGTGAGGAGGGTCAGCGAGTGAGAACTCACCCGCTTGACATCATATCCAAGGTGGATGCTTACATGCGGTTGTCGTCACCCACGATAGCGGCAACGGCATCAAACTCGGCAGCTTCGTGCTGCTGTTGTCTGACTTGGTCTTCGGCATCCATTGAGGCGGTGCTGACCAAACCTTTTTCGATTTCGCGCAGGGCGATCACGGTAGGCTTGTCGTTTTCTTCTTCCACTAAGGCATCACGGCCACCAGTGGCTAATTGACGGGCACGTCTTGCGGCTACCAAGATCAAATCAAAGCGATTACCTACTTGCTCGACTGCATCTTCAACAGTAACTCGGGCCATATTTAGCTACTCCAAGTATGATTACAAAAAAAGGACACGTATTTTACTAGATGACTAATCATTCGCCAACAGATCTTTTAACAATTGATCATATTTAATTGCCTGATTGGTCAATTTTAACCGTTGTGACAGCACTAAAGTGGTCAAGTCGTTGAGACATTGCTCAAAATTGTCGTTGACCAACAGATAGTCGAACTCCGGATAATGACTGATCTCGGCGATGGCTTGGGCCATTCGCTGGTCGATGACGCTTTTATCGTCTTGGCCGCGCTTAAGCAGGCGGCTTTCAAGCTCGCTTCTCGATGGCGGTGCGATAAAGATGGTAATGACCTCGGGAAACAACTCGCGAATTTGCTGCGCACCTTGCCAGTCAATATCCAAAAATACATCGATACCATCGTTAAGCATTTGTTCTATCGCTATTTTCGAAGTGCCGTAAAAATTACCGAACACTTCGGCCCATTCTAAAAAATGGCCCTGCTCGATGTGCTGTTGAAACTCATCGACGGTGACAAAATGGTAGTGTACTGCATTTTCTTCGCCTGGCCTGACACTGCGGGTGGTGTGTGAAACGGACACCTGCATGTCTGAGTGGTTATTGGTCAAGGCTTTGAGCAGGCTGGATTTGCCTGCGCCACTGGGGGCTGAAAGAATAAAAAGGTTGCCGAGCTTTTTGTTCATCATTTTCGGTTGTTAGGCTGCTGTGGTGGCTATGATAACACGATGGCTTGGATTTGTGACAGTTTTCCTGTCTGCGGGCTCACTGGTCATTCAATGTCTTCCGCAGACAGGTCACTGTCGGCTGGGGAACTACTTATAACGGCAGACAGTCAGTTGTCTTTCTAAGGTATGTGACTGTTCCATCTGCTTAATCAAGGTTCGCACTAGGTGCGACTTTGACAAGCCTGTCTCTTCTGCCAATTGGTTTAAAGCTTCTATACAGGACTCGCTTAAGGTAAAGGTTGCCTTTCGTAGCGGTGTCTTCGCCGGGGGAGGCGGGTCTACCGGTCTGAGTCTGACAATATTATCGACACCTCGGGCGTAATTTCTCGCGCTTTCTATAAATTCATCGACATTGCAATCAACTTTTTTAGACGGCGCAGGCTTTCTGCGTAAATCCGACAGGCTCATAAGCATTGTACTCCGTCTTTGGGTTAAACAATTCCTGGACGATGGCACGAATTTCAGCGGCAGCCTTGCCATGTGGTTCGTTTTCTATGACCGATAAGCCTCTTTCTTCACTGTCATCGTAAATATTACGGCTGTAGGTGATAGCGTCGAGCACTTCGATATCATAGGTGCGGCAGACTTCTTTGGCTTCAAGGATACGGTTGGCCATGTTTGGCAGCGCCGGACATTGTGTCATAACAAAGGCGGCGTGCAGCTTAGGGTTGACCATTTGACAGGTTGATATAATGTCTTCCATATGGGCCACGGTTTTGAGGTCGCGGCGCTTGGGACGCAGCGGAACCAATACATGGGCTGCCACCGACATTGCGGCGCGCAGTGCCAAGTTATCTTGCCCACCACAATCGACAATAATGTAATCGTAGTGATTTTCCAAACTCAGCAGATCGTTGCGGATCTTGCCATAAAGTTGAACGCAGTTGATTTTGCTTAAATCATTATTTGCGTTGCGCTCTTGGATCCAGTCTGATGTGGTCCGTTGCGGATCGCAATCGACCATCAATACCGAATGTTCTTGCTCTTTCGACAAATGTACAGCGATGTTTTGTGCTAAGCAGCTTTTGCCACTGCCGCCTTTTTCGCCGCCAACTAGAATAATCATTGCTATCACCTCTTTGGTACACCAGGCTTGCTGATTAAACAAGCACCAAAATTTAGCTCGTAGCCTCAGTGTAAGATGGAATAAAAATTATGCAATTGGCAATGTTCAATTCTGAGAACTAGGTCACAGTTTTTCTTCTTTATTACCTGAAATGGGTTTTTGTTGGCGGTGAGCTTTAACGGATCTATCTTGGTGGTTCGTCAGGTTTGGCTGGGTCGAAAGGCGGCTCCTGAGGCATTTCTTGCGGCTCGATTGGCTCAGGTTGTGCTGCTTGGTGTTGCTGCTCTTTGAGCTTCTTCTTGCGCTCAGCGTTGGCTTTTTTACGCTCGTAAATCAGTTTATCACGCTGGCGCTGACGTCGTTCTTCTTCACTTAAGGTGGTAATGCGATAAATAAACAGCCCGACCCAAGATAAAAATACGGTCACCAACATCCAGTAGGTTTTTTCATTGCCGCGGGTACGATTACTGTTGGCGATGATTGCCAGCGGCCACATGTAGACACACAAAATGATCACTAGGGTGATGATTGAATCCAGGCTCACCTTTACCCACCTCGTTATTTACCGGTTAACTCTTGCCAATTGATATCTTCGCAAAGCAGGCGCTGACGTGCAATATAGTGGATAAAATCTCCAGCGTGGATCAAGGCGTTATTATCCGGGTTTAAGTCCATTGCCAGACCGGCTCTGTCTTTGGCGATACCTAAAATTGTGGCGTTGTATTTTTGCTTAAATGACATGAACAACGCCAAAAATGAGACTGGATTGGCCAAATCCTTTGGTACTGCCATGCTAAATTGGGTATCTCCGCTTAACGTTGAGAGCATTTCTTCTTGAATTCTTGAGGCGCCTGGGTCTTGTATCGAGCGCACCAGCATTTGCGCGGTCCAAGCGACTGAGCATTCGACGTTGGGGCAGTGTTCTTTGACCATATCGACCTTGTTTTCATCGCTAAAATAACAGCTGATGTAACAGTCGGGCTTGACCAGCTTCGATACCCTTAAGGTGGTGGCAAAGGTTTGGTCGTCATTGCTGCCGTCAATGATCACTTTGTCGGCGCTGGCAATGCTGGCTCTTGTCAGTTCATTGACGTCGGTAAAGGAGGTCACGCGAACAAACTTAACATCTGGATTGTCGGGGAAGGGGTGTTCGATGTCATCTTTGACGCACAGCAAAATGGTGCGTTTTTGTCTTTTTACATCGCCGAGAATATGGTCGATGATCTTGCCGGTTCTTTGCTCATGCCAACCGAAAATAATGATGTGGTTTTGCAGCCTTTTGAAATTATTTGCGCCGGTCATATTTCGCCTCAATAGCTGAGTAATGGTTTGTCCTGTCTTACCTAAGAAGGCACCAAATAGTGCCAAGCCAAAGGGAATTTGAAATGTTGCAACGATGAGTTTACCCGCCTCACTGGCGGGGCTGAAGTCGCCATAGCCTACGGTACTGGTGGTGACGACATAATAGTAAAAAAAAGTTTCGCGCTCGGTAAGGGCACTCTCGCCTGCCAGCGTCAGCAAAACCGCAGTCGATACTGCGTGCAGTAGCAACATCGCGATCAGCGCCGGCCAACTGACTTGAACAACGTGGCGTTTTATCGCCTGAATGACCTGCCTGATGGTGTACATGATCAGTTACTGTCCTCGGTGCTGATCCCAGCCAGCACATCAATCATCAAGCGACAAACGGTGAGATAGCCAAGTACGGATTTTTTATGCCACTCAATTTTAATGCGGTCTTCTTGCGCCGAGATAAAATCGTTAAAGTCCTGCTGGCTGATGTCGGTATGACGAGAAAGGTGCTTTTTAAACGCCTCTTGTGTGTTTTTGTGGCCTCTGGCCGCTTCTACGGTGACATTGACCAAGCCTTCGACCAACGCTTCGGTGTATTTGATCCCCTGTGAATCGGGGCTGCCGAAATTCTTTACTCGGGTCAATCCTTTACGCAACATTGCCTGTTGTTCGAATGCCAAATGCTCGGCGGCTTCTTCCATGTGCTTCACTTCACCTTGGGTAACCCCCAATTGCCTTTTGGCGCTGCTGAGTTCTCTGCGCAGGCCTTCGGTTCTGATATACAGGTAGATGATTATCAGTATTGAAATACCGGCGACGCCTAAAACAATCATGAATGCTCCACAAAAACTTAAGTTTTCAAAGACTAATAGTAGTAATCCAACCTGTCAACGGCAATACAGATCAGCTGTTTGGACCAAACCGGGCAATGAGTTTATCGATGTCTTGTTTGATCTGTGTTTCAAACTGTTCTTCAAACGACAACCTTTGGGCGTCCATTTTCAGTCGTTCGAGTTTGCTCTGCTCGGCCCTGGCCTGATGGGTCGGCATGTGCTTGATGTTGTCATACAAGGCAAAAATACCGCTGTAGATGCTTTGGTGGTCTTGTGGGGCTGCCTCTATCAAGTGATCAAGCAGGACACAGATGCGAATGGCGCCTTCTGAGAAGTCACATTGACCTTCACGCATCGCCCAAGCGATAGTATGAATATCGCTTGAGAGCTTGGCATTGCGCTTATCGATGGCTTGACGTTTGTCAGCTTCCGCCTGCTTGATCTGCATCAACAGACGGCCGAGATAAAATGACAATGCGGCAATGACTAGAGCGCCGAGAATATAGGCTACAATCCAGGCGGTACTCATCGATTAACCTTTGTCCTTGTCGTCTTGTGGCCAATCATCGTCTTCCCATTGTTCGGCAAGGCTGCGAGAGTCGTAAGCGGCGAGCTCATCATCGTCTTCGTCGTCATCTTCTTCATCAATCCCTAAGATTTCGCACAGCTGTTGATGTCTGGCCATTTTGGTATTGAAATACTTGGCATCTTTACCAGTCACCAGTTCGCCATTTTCTTTGCGTTCAAGCAATTCAAGCAAGCGCGCATCGTTTTCAATCTGCGCCAATTCTTGTTCGGCAGTCAACTCTGGTTGTTTGGCTTTAACCAGCTTAGCTTGAGGCGTAAATTCACGTAACTCGACCGTCTCTTGTGCCGGTTCTGATGCTTGAGTTAAGGCAATCGGCTTTTTACTGCCGTGGCGTGGGTCCTTATTGGCCTTGTTATGGTCACCTGAGTCGGGCTTTTTTGCCGTCAGCGGGTTGTTTCGAGTGCCGGCACTGAGTCCTTTATGCTTCTTCGGGCGTTTATCTAACTCATTGGCACCTTTAGCTTTTTGCTTCTTTTTGTCGGACTTGGCTTCAAACGAGCCGGGTTTGCGGGATTTTTTCTGACGGGTCATGGCGTAATTGCAGTTAAAGTGAATGGCCATATTGTATGGGTTTGGCTGGCTATGAGCAAATAAAAAAGGCGGTAGAGTGTACTCTACCGCCTATTGCCCGGACGTGTCTTTCTTTTGTTTGTTTGTGACATCAATTCCAATCGACTTGGCCATCCTGCCTTTTAGTTAACGCTCCCTGTCGAGTTGTCTTCAGTTATCCGTGTTGTTTTTGCCATTTTCCATTTGTTTGTTTTTGTTGGTCGTCCAGACGCATTCTTATCGACATCCCTAGGTCTCAGCTTTGCAGTAAATCACGTTTTCATTTATTGCTTATTTTTATGATCAAACGCGGTCGTTCATTTTTCTCTATCCCTGGTTGCCGCTTAGTCTTTCCGCTTTGCTTGTTTGCTTCAAACGACTGCGGATAATTTACTGACTACCGTTGTACTTGCAAGCAATTAATTGCAAAAAACGTCATGAGTAAAATTAGGGAAAGTAAAAAAACTTACAAATACAGCTAGATAAATTACTCCAATTTGACATTTTGAGATAACACCCATATTTAAGCCTAGGTGTTATCTTACGAGCTTTGTGAGATATCTCTCACATTAAATATGGCGTGAATTTTGCCGAAATCTTTTTAAGAGGAAGTTAACAAATTGTATATAAACTAATGGAATAAACAAATTAACCGGTATATCCAAAAAGACTTAAAAACAAACGCTTATCTGCTTAAAAATTAACCGGAAAAACGACAGTGGCAGAAATATTCACCGCTGTGAAGCTTAACATTCTGGCTGTCTTTCACATAGGCGGATAATAGTTCATCTCGTCCGGCTAGCCCCAACAGTTCAAAATGGCGCTGCTGTAGGAAATTTGCCATGTCTTTTGATTCAAGATCCCAAGTAATGGGCTCGTTTATCATCTTTAAATAGAAGTACAACAGCTTGGGAATGGTATTTTTGGCTGTGCCTTGAGGCTCTAACGCGGAGAAGACAAACTCGGTGCCCGGGCCGGTCAATTCCTTTACCGAGTCGAGTAGGATATCGACGTCTTTCGGCGATAAGTACATCATCACCCCTTCACAAATGAAAAGGGTCTTGCGACTGGGGTCGAATTTATCGAACTCACTCAGTGCTGTTTTTAACGTTTGTTTGGCAAAATCGACACTCAAGAAGTGAAGGTTGTCGCCTTTTTCATGATTTTTATCGAGCGCGCCGAGCTTGGCTTTTTGAGTGGCCGGATGATCGATTTCAATGAAATTGATGTCGTTGTGGGCCTTGTGGAGTCGCCATGGCAAGGTATCAAAACCAGCACCGAGCATGATCACTTGTGTAATGCCTTGTTCGATTGCTTGGCGAGTGATGGACTCGACGTGGTTTTTACGCAAAATATAGTGCAGGGTAATGCCCGGCAGCATAATGGCTTCTCGTAGCTTCACGCCCCAGCGAAACGCCGTGCCGTTCAGTTGTTGTAGGCGATTGCGACCTTCTTCACTGCCCTGTAGGATCTGTTTGCCAACTTTGACCACTTCTTCGTCTACCAAATAGGCGTATGGGGTGGATTGGGCAACATATAAAATACCCTGTAATACGGTGTATGCCGTGGAACTTGCTTGATCGTCTTTCATTATGTGAAATCACCTATAAATGTAATGCCTTTGTTACCTCGGGTCAGTTTGCCCTGTTGTTCGAGTTGAGCGAGATATTCATCAGCTTGTGCAACGCTGGTGCCCGCAGTAAAGGCAAACTCTTCTACCGTAATGCGGGCGATTTTGGTTTGGGGGTTTTTCAGTGAAGGTGTCGCCTCACGGAAAATTCGGCCAAGGAAAAAATGTAGTTTTTGCTGGTGCTCACCGTAGGCGTATACCAAGGTGCGCCTGTCTGTCTCGCGCAAACGATTGGATAAAATCTTCAGCAGCGACTTGAGGTAAACCGGATCTTGCTGCGCTTTTTGCCAAAAGGTTTGACGGTCCAGCACCAACAGTTCGGCGTTGGCCGCGACGATGACCGTAGCCGAGCGTCCGGCATCATCGATTAAGGTCATATCGCCGAACATCTCACCCGGGCCTAGTGTCGCCAGCTTCAACAGTTCATCACTGTCTTGTTTGCGTCTGATGACTTTGACCATACCGCTATTGATCAGATACGCCTCGTTGCCCGAGTCGCCTTCTTCAAACAAAATGGTGCCGACACTGACTAAGCGATATTCAAAGCAGCCGGAGAAACTTTCGACCAACTCCCGTTGATCCGTCAGTGATGAGAAGGCCCATTGATAGAGTTTTTCTAGTTCGCAGCCGACCGCGCAAAAATAATCCTGTGCTTCTTCATGCCATTGATCTTGGGCAAGAATATCAAAGCCTAAGCGGCGATAGATGGCGACGGTGGTTTGATTGACCGTGGCAATAATGTGGGTCGCGCCCCAAGCGTGAGCAACGTCACAACCGACTTTAAACAACGCCCGAAAGACGTCGCGGCGGTTGCGCCATTTGTCATCGATGGCAAGCATACCAGAGCTGACGAAAAGCGGCGCAGAATGTCCTTGTTGCTCGGCTTTGGCGCACACCGACGCACGATATTCACTAAAGTCGAAGGCTTTATCGGCCGGTAACTGCACCGCACTGTCACGGTTGACTCTCAAAGTGCCTACTGGGGTATCGCCATCATAAGCGATAATGCTGGCGACGCTGGGCAGGGCATCGAAGCTGTCCATAACCATATCGCCATGGGCCCCTTTGAAGTGCCCGATGGCAGAATAGACTTTATAGCGTAATTGATAGACCTGCTGGCGCTCTTTGGCGCTTTGCGCCACTTTTATACGAATGGCCATAATCTGTCGTTGCTTCTTATTGTGTTTGCAAATTGCTGATTATCATTGATTATAGGCAAAATAATCGCTTTATAGCTAAGGATATTTGCTGTCTTGGGCGAAAGTTGTTTGTGAGAGTGGCTACATGGATGCTGAGTGCTGAGCGCGCTTAAACTTGCGGTTGAGGGGATACTGTGAGTTGATGCCTGCAATGGCGAGGGGCTTTTGGCTCACGTTATCCGAATATTGCGGGTGCAATATTCGGATAAACTGCAATTTATTTAGGGGCTTAGTGTAGGCCGCCTACATATTTCGACAAGGTTTCAATCTCTTGATCTGTCAACTTACGGGCAATGTCGCGCATCATACCGTTTTTGTCGTTGCTACGAACGCCTGAACGGAATTTTTCCAAAGAGGTTTTGATATAGGCTGCGTGTTGTGACGAGATCTGTGGGAAGCCAGCCAGTTCCATACCGGTGCCACTAGGACCATGACATGCAGTACAAGCCGGAATGCCGCGTTTTTCGTCACCGAAGCGATAGAGTTTTTCACCTGCTTTCATGACGCTAGGCGGCGTAGTGCCTGCGCTCATTTTGTTGCCAGCGAAATAAGCGGCCAAATCTTTCATGTCTTGATCGCTCAGTGGTGCCGACATACCGCCCATTACAGGATCGTTACGGCCTTCTTTACCACCTGAGGTCATACCCAATTTAAAATCTTTAAGCTGCTGGTAGAGATAACCTGCGTGTTGACCGGCCAATTTAGGATACATGTCTGCAGGCGCGTTACCATCTGCGCCGTGACAGGCAGCACAGGTTGCTGATTTGGCTTTACCGGCTTCGGCGTTACCGTCCAATGCATTGGCATGACTGACCAAACCCAGAATAAGCGACAGTGAAAGTACAAGTTTTTTCATGACGATTTCTCTATAACCGAACGCCACACATGGTTGGCGGCTGTTTTTATTGGAAAAGACTGATTGCGCGATATTCTACACGATTAGATTCGACTGTCCATTCATAATTTGGTGGGCTTTTGCGCTAAGTATTTGCTATTGGGCAGATTTCAGTTTGGCTTGGGGCGCGGTTTACGGCGGTTGCCAAGCTAATCGCTAGGTCATTGGCCGACATATATTTGAGCGTAGACAGTCACTGAAAATGTTTTAAAAATCAGCAGATAAGCGATTGCTCATGTTTTAGCGGCGCGAACTGAGCGGTTATGGGCTAAAACGACAATAATGTTGGCACTGATGATCAACGCGGCGCCAACGAGCTTTTCCCAGCCCAAAACCTCATCTAAAAACCACCAGCTTTGCAGCATCGCCACCGGTACGTAAAAGTAATAAACCGTGGCGGTAATGCTGTTTGGTAATTCGGTAGATACTTTGATCCACAGCGTATGGGCAATTAATGTGCAGACGACTCCCAAGATCACCAAACCGCCCCAATCGAGACTACTGAGCTGCCAGTTGCCAAAAGGGGCGAAACCGGCGAAAAACAACAAGCCAAAGCCAAATTGGCCAAATGCTTTTTGGCTGGTGCTTAAATGGGTGGCCTTACGATTGATGATGGGTAAACAGGCGTATAAAAATCCACTGAGGACGGCAATCATAAAGCCAATAAATTGATCGGGCGATAGTTGACTGTCGGGCGTAACCAAAAATACGCCGAGAATGGCCAGTGCGATGGCAAGCACATCCGCCGCTGTGATGGCTTGTTTGAAGAACAGACGATTTAAAAACAAAAGATGAACGCCAAAAGTACATACGCCAATGGCGCCAAGTGAAGCTGTGGAGAGCTTTAGACTGGTAAAGTAGGTATACCAGTGACTTGAAAATACCAGACCGAGTAGAAACAACCATTTAAGGTCGGCTTTTTGCCACAGTTTTTGTCGCTTGAATTTGGCAAGCAGCGCAATACCTACCGCACCTATGGCCAACCTGACGATGCCGATAGTCACCTCATTGGCAGCGATGGCTTTGACCAGAACAGGCACCAAGCTCATCAGCAGCACGGTAAAAACCGCCAATAGTAGGGTTTTGGGCAAATGTTGTGTCACAGGGAACCTTGATATGATATTGCGTACAATGAGGCGAGCAAAAACGCCATGGTAGTGGAATCCCCTATTTAAGTCAATCGGCCAAATAGTGCTCAAAACGTTGTTGCAACTGCGCTGCGCTATGGTGCATCGCCTTTTGTTGCAGCAAGGTCAGGACGCATTCGGCAGTACACAGGCCACCGGGTATTTGATTGCGCCTAAGGTGATACTTCGAAGGTGCTGGGTCGTCAAAAGCGTACCACCGAGCCGCTTTTAAATAGTCGCTGCGGTTATACATTTTTTGCGCCTCTTGCCATGTCGCATCGAGCAAAACAAAATGTGAACAGTTATTTACATCTAACTGTTGCTCACCGTCGCCTTTTGGCGTGATCAGCAACGCGCCGCTGGCAAGTGCTTGCAAAAGCTGTTCATCAGGGCTTTTTCTTTGCCAAACAACTACTTCGAGGCTCACGTCTGGCAGGTCGCGACACAAAATTCCCGTATTATCTGTGCGGTTTAATTCCTTGGCGTGGGTCAGCAATGTTATCTTCATTTTGCCTGCTTAGTATCGTATAGTGAGGTTCGCCTTGGCGCGGCATGGTGCCGACAAGGCGCTCTTGAAATGAATTTTAATGACAATAATAGGGTGGCTGCAATGGTTAAAGGGTTATTTGCCGGTTTGGCTTTGGTGTTAAGCTCATCGGCATTGGCACAGTGGCAAATTGATAATGAACATTCGCGCTTAAGCTTTGTTTCGGTGAAAAAAGACGTTATCGGCGAAGTACACAAGTTTAAACAACTCAAAGGCAGCTTGAGCGACAGCGGTCAGTTGAATATCGAGATCCCGTTGAGCTCGGTTGAAACTATGATCCCCATTCGCAACGAGCGCATGCAAAAGATGCTGTTCAATACTAAGCTGTTTCCCAGTGCGCATTTAACTGCCAAGGTGCCAGCGGAGTATTTCAATTTAAAAGACAATGCTTCGAAGGTGGTCACTGTGCAGGCGGATTTGGGCCTTCATGGGGTCAACAAGTTGCTTGATGTTGAGGTGATGATCACCAAAGTCAGCGACAATAAGCTTTTGGTCACTAGCTTTAAGCCTGTTGTGATCTCTCCTGCAGATTTCGGGCTTGATAAAGGCATCATGCAGTTACAGGCTGTGGCAAAACTACCCAGTATTACTCAGTCTGTGCCGGTCAGTTTTGTGCTCACCTTCACTCAGTAAGCAGCCGCAACTTACAATGAAAGAGGGGCGAACATGCTGTCGGCCCCTCGGTTATCGACTATTTTCCTAGCTGATAATAGTCGGCGACAAAGCGTATCCAGCGCTTTTCTTTAACGAAGGTCAACTTCGGATTGTATTTGGCGAAGCGTTTCGGTAAACCTGCTTTGATAAGCTCATCAATAGATTGACCTTTTCCTAATTGCCCACGAATGTACTCAATGCTGTCTTTCAAATCCTGATAATAGGCGGTATAAGTGGACATATCGATGGCGCCAAAGGGCTTATCGCCGAAGGTGGTGTGACCGGCCAGCACCTTGGTAGTGGCGGGGTAGTGACTTAAAATGTACTCTATATTGCTGAGGTACCCGTTCAGATCACCGCTGTGGCGGTCAATGATGGGATAGCCGTCGATGAATAGATAATCCCCGACATACAATACTCCGGCATTTTTAAAGTAGACAGTCAGATCGCCGTTGGTGTGACCCGATTGGGTTGGTAAGGTGGCCAGCTCAATGGTCTCACCGTTCAAATGCAGCGTTGTCTTGCCGGAAAAGCTCAGCTGTGGCAGTTGTTGCTGCATAAACTCGGCGCCAGCCAATTCGGCTCTTTGAGCTTCGGGAATGATGCCAATGGCGTGGGACAAAAAGGCTGGGTATTGTTCGGTATGGTCGCGGTGGGCGTGGGTGCTGGTGACAAAATCGACTTTATCGGCACCCCAGCGGTTCAAATGCTGACGGATAAAAACGTCACTGCCATCGAAATTCGGATCGACCAACAAAGTCCCTTCCTTGCCGGTAAAGACCACCGACGTCGTATTGCCCATATTGCTGTTAAGGCGCAGTAGGTAGAGGTGGTTGTCAATTTTTACGCTATCTACGCCTTGGGTTTTCGCGCTGACGCTGGTGGCGCTCAAGCTGGTGACTAAAGTGGCGGCGAATAGGAGTCTGTTCATTGCGATTATTTTTCTGTTGGATTGTTGTGGTCAATCATAGCGATTGGATTGATGTAAGGTGTGAACGAAATGTTACAAGACGTAACTCATTGATGTATTTGGTCGCACGATGAGCTGATAAGTTTTAGCGACAGTTGCCTTGGCATAAACGCTTTTTACCTCCTATAGTTAAGAACAGGCTGCCGCAGTCATTGATTTAGCCCCAAGGGGATCCAAGACAGTTAGCGAGCATTGTCGGGTTTCTCAAAGCTACAGGTTTTACCTGTGATATAAATGAATGAAACACACCTGCTGGCAGCTTCCCCCCTCTCTTTTCAAATGCCGCCATGAACACTTCTGAGCAATTGCATGTTGCGCAGCTTCATTACTAAATCTTGCCTCATTCCTCTGTTTCGTTTGCGTTACAAGGGCTAACTTACTGACTTGTATAGTTTTTCAATAGTTGGCAAAATTAGAATTTTTGTGTCATGTCACAACTTATTCATTTTTGCTCACTACAATACCTCTTGAAATCGCCGAAATTTTCGGCACCGTGAATTTTTTTTGGAAGTACATTGCACCATGCGTAAAAAGATCGATAGGCTTTTTCAACTACTGACCATCAACCAACGAATGATCATCAACATGCTGGTTACTCTGGCGGGTATGCTGGGGATGCTGGCCTTGGTTTTTTCACAGTCCTCGGACTTAAATGAACTATCGACCAAAGCGAGGCTTGCGGAGAAGCTCAATTCCGGTATGCTGACCTTAAGACGCAACGAAAAAGATTTCCTAGCGAGGCTGGATTTAAAGTATGTGGAAAAATTCAGCAACAATTATCAGGCTTTGTTGAAAAACCTCGCTCAGTACCAACTGCTTGAGCAGGACAATGCCGATATCGAAACTTTTGCGCGCCATATCGGTAGCTATAACGAAAAGTTTGCCCAACTCATTGAAGTGCAAAAAACCATTGGTCTAAATCCCAAAGACGGTCACTACGGCGCGTTAAGAGCGGCGGTTCATCAAATTGAAGATGTCGTCAAGGCGCAAAATGATTATCGCTTGTTAAGTATTACGTTGCAGCTACGTCGCCGTGAGAAGGATTTTATGCTGCGTTTAGATCCGAAGTATGTCGATAAGTTCGAACAAGATCTAAAACTGTTCAATGATGCGTTGACGCAATCAGCTATCAATGCGGACACCAAACGGGCCATTTCTTCCAATTTAGACAACTACCAAGAGAAATTTTACGCTTTGGTGGCCGGTATGAAGGCTTTGGGTTTGACGCCGACGACGGGTAAGCTCGGTGAGCTGCGTCATTCGGTACATCAAACCGAAAGTATCTTAGATAAGCTGGTGGCGGCCAATCAAAGTGAAATCGACAGCACCATTACCGCTACTCGCACCTTTGCCATGATCTTCGCCGTGGTGCTGGCAACTTTGGTATGTGCCTTTATTTTCTTTAGCTCTAGCAGTATTTTGCATCCTATTTTAAAAGTCAGTCGCCGTATCGGCCAGATCCGCAACAACGATGATTTAACCATCAGGGTCAGACCCCATGGCCGCGATGAGATAGCCGAATTGGTGGTGCATTTTAATTCACTGGTCGATGATTTTCAGCAGTTGGTCGGCGATGTCGATGGCACGCTGACCACACTAAATGGCGCCGTCAAAGGTTTGCGCAAAACCGCGGATGTTACCCAGCATGAAATCGACCATCAGTTGCATGAAACCGATATGGTGGCCGCTGCCGTGACGCAGATGCGTGCCACCATTGATGAAATCGCCAAAAATACCGAGCAGGCCGCTGGTAAATCGACCATTGCCAATGACAATGCCAGTGAGGGCTACCGTGAAGTGATGCAAACCGCCGATAGTATCACCGCTTTGTCTGAGCAACTGACGCAAGCGGGGAATGTGGTGGTTGAATTGGAGCAAGATGCCAAAAACATTGGCTCGGTATTGGATGTTATTCGCAATATTGCTGAGCAAACCAACCTGCTGGCGCTTAATGCCGCCATTGAGGCGGCGAGGGCTGGTGAGCAGGGTCGCGGTTTCGCGGTGGTGGCCGATGAAGTTCGCAACTTGGCGATGCGCACCCAAGACTCTACCAGAGAGATTGAGAACATTATTCAAACTTTGCAGTCGCGCACGGTCAATGTTGTGGACCTAATGCAGCAATGTCGTACGCAGGGCGACAACAGCTCAATGCAGGCGAAAAAAACCGGCGATCTGTTGTTGCAGATCACTCACGATGTCACGCAGATCTCCGATATGAGCGCCCAAATTGCGACCGCCATCGAGCAGCAAAGCAAAGTGGCCTCAGAGGTTAACGAGAATGTGGTGCGCATTCGCGATATTGCCGACCAATCAAACCAAAATGCCTTGTCGATTGTCGAAGTCAGTCATGGGGTAGCAAAACAGTCGGGGATCTTGGTTAAAGCCGTACACAAATTTAAAGTGTAGTGCGTATATGTACACCTCACCTTTTGCAAGCTTTTTCGGACGAAAAGCCCCCTCCTTGGCATTAGCAAGGAGGGGGCTTTTGCCTTGTCTTTCTGTAGTTGAGAGTTTTTACTTTGCCTTTTGCGAAAACGTTTTTAGCAACAAGAGTTAAACAGCATACGTATATCCGGCCTGTTTTTTGAGTCTCTTAGTATTACTCTGGCCTTTATGAGAACCGCACCTATGCTGCACTATCGCCCTACCGGAATCAATGTTCCTGCGTGTTACTCGGCATCACATAGGTCGGTTTAACCTGTTACTTCATAACTTATTCTCGTGTTTTAAGGACGGGTCATTCTCTCTGTAAAGTCTGTTTGGTTAATGATTTTTCTTATTAACTTTATACTTCTTTTACTTTATACGCTGTCTGATTGAAAGACATTGCCCAAAGTATGCGTGCCATTTTATTTGCAACGGCCATGGCAGCCTTATGCTTGCCTCGGCGTATGATTAGTTGGTCTGCCCATCTTGATAAATAGTCTTGCCCTTTATGAGCGTAACGCACTATTGACCAAGCTCCCTGAGTCAGCAACCATCTCAGATATCTGTTACCCCGGCGAGTTATACCTCCAAATCTCTGTTTACCACCTGATGAATACTCATTGGGAACAAGACCAATAAAAGCGGAACGATGTCTTCCATTCCTAAATGAAGAACCATCTCCTATTGCAGAAAAGAACGCGGTAGCAGTCTTATAGGACACCCCTTTAAGCGTCATTAGCAACTTAGTTGTCTCGTTCGCGGTTGCTTGTTTTTTGATTCGTAACTCCAGTTCTTTGATGGCCTTATTCAGCAAGCGCCATTCTCGATATATATCCCTAAAAAGACTTCTTGCATCCTCTGTTAAACCATTATCAGGCTCATCGCACAGTGTAGGTACGGCTGCAAACAAGTTAGTTTTTCCTTGAGGTAATACTATCCCGTATTCACTTAGGAGGCCCCTGAGTTGGTTTATCAGAGCCGTTCTATGTTCGATACGCCTATCTAATAGCCTATGCACTTGAATCTGGTCTGTCTGTGCCAATGTTTTTGGTTGAACAAATTGAATATTTGGACGATTGGCTGCTTCTGTTATCGCAAATGCATCATTCCGGTCGGTCTTGTTGCCTTTGACAAACGGTTTAACATGGATAGTTGGTATAATTCTCACCTCGTGGCCGCGCTCTTTGAGTTCTCTACCGAAGTAATTGGAGCCAGCACATGCTTCCATAGCAATAGCAACACCAGGATATTGTGCAAGGAATATCATCAAGTTAGTTCGTTTAATCGATTTGTTAAACACTGTTTTACCAGCCTGATTTACACCACAAACTTGAAAAATATTTTTTGCCAAGTCAATACCAATTAATGTAACCTTCATTCTGAACACCTTTTGTTTGTTAATTGAATTCGCAAACTCAATATTGGCGCACTATGACGCCGTTTCAACAAGAGGTGTTCATCTCATCACCCTAGTAAATGCACAAGAAGATAATGTAGTATTGTAGCCTAATTGATAACAAGGTCTTGCGCATAGACCAGATTTTTGAGCGTAGGCGGCAAAATGGCGAGATTTTTCGTATCCTTAAAGGTATTTTTCATCGGTATTTTGCTTACTATATGCTGTAGTCTGTTTTCTGCAGCAGGTAGTTTTTTTGGGCTTAATCTCAAAATATATGATTTATACTTAGAGTTACCAATCAAGAAGTCTCCTGGTAGCCATACTTTGCTCATTCACAACGATATTACACCTAATGCTGTTGGAACTGAGTTGGAGTTGCTGATCCAACAACTCACAGCACTTAAAGCTGACAAAGTGGTGTTATTGAGCCAATCCATATGGCCAAGACAGCTCTTACTGCGACCTAATGAGCGGGTCTACAGTAATTTTCCCAGAACGGAGGGACAGATTGTTGCGACATATCAGCTAATGGCGGAACAAGGCGTTTATCGACTTTTTACCTCTGCTCATTTTACTCCTCAGCTGAATGATTACTATCCGACGATAGCCAAAGTACAAAGTAGTGCCGACTATCTCAACTATTTTATTGATTTTCATGAGTTTAGTAATCTTACGCTTACTCAGGCCTTGGCTGATAACCTGATCTCCTCGTTGGTGACGGGAAAAGTTGTGCTGGTCGATTTGGACTATGTTCAACCACATGAGCGGTTTTATACGCCTTTGGGCGACGCCTCTTACGCGCAGTTGCAAGCCTTGGCTGTTGAGACTCAGTTAACCCAAAGTCGTCTTATTGTGCTGCCAGAGTGGATTTCATTTTTTTTATTGGTACTTGTGTTTACACTGTATTTTTTGATTTTGCAGTTAGCTCGGCCCCAAGGTTTGGTTATCTTTACTGTTGTCATGCTTGCTCTCACTTTGATGGGGAGCGTCTTTATGCTTGCTGCTGGGCACTTATTATTACCGATATTTGAATTGCTGTTGTTGCAGTTTGGCGCGCTTGTATACCTTTCAGTGGCCTTCCGATTACGAGAGGAATTGACGGTGGTAAACATTTCATCCTCTCTAAATGCAAGGCTAAGCAAAAAAGTACAGCCACCATCATTTTATCAATCGAGAAACCCTTGGGACAGCCTCCACACCCTAATAAATCAACAGCTTAACTTGCATCGTTCGATCTTTTTGGCCAAGGTTCCAAAAGACCATCGAGTTAAAGCAATTCACGCGCTGAATTGTTCCATTGATGACATAAAGGAAATGCGCCGAGATTACCAACGGACGCCTTATAGCGAGGTTATTGCGCAAAACAAGCCGCTTCAACTGCAGCGACAGTATTTTACGTCACTGCAAGAAAATGAAATAGAATTTATGTGTCCTTTGGTCGTTGGAAATGACGTATTAGGGTTTTGGGCACTGACGATCGTGCCTACTGAGGAGTTTAACCTGACACAATTTGATAATCACTTACGCCTGTTCAGTAGGGAGTTGACTGAGCTTTTAGTACACCGACAAAATTACCAAAGTAGTAGTCGTAAAGAAAACAATTTATTTAGGCGGTTTTTGGGATTGAGGCTGATGGAATCGGAATATCGACTACTGAATCAGTCTGTTTCAATGTTGGAGAGACGTTATAGCACTTTACAATTTGTATTTGACGGGATGAGTACTGCCAGTGCGCTGTATAATCTGTTTGGGCAAATTCTGCACGCTAATAATAAAATGGACCAATTGGTGAAAAAGTGGCGCTTACCGATATATAGGTTAACTGCGCATGATTTTTTGTTGCAACTTACTGGGTTATCTTCGGATGATATTAAGCAACGATTATTGCAAGTTTCGCTACATAAGGCACAGGTCAGTTTGCGAGTGAACCTTGCTGAGCACGGTGATGAATATGTGTTACAGATTAAAGCAATAGATGTTGCAGACGATAAGCGGGAGCAGGGGCTAATGGTCCTTGGGCTGTTATTTGAGTTTATTGATATCAGTGAGGCTTTAAAGGTCATCAATATGAAAAAAGAGCTATATAGCCAATACTTTCACCAAATGCGCAATAACCTTAGCACGCTAAACCTACTGTCGCGTCAAATATCCAAAAATATTGCCGAGGAGAATAAGCCGTTGGTAGCAATGCTTGAACAGACTCTTGACGAATGTACTAGAGTCAATGTTGTCATTGAAGACCAGCTGGCGGAGCAGCGTAAGCAACAATTGTCCGTAGTTCCACTCAATCCACTGGCTACGCTTAAAGAAACCCTTGCAGTGGTTGCTATGGATTTTGAAGTCAAGGGGGGAAAGATTGAATTAAAGGCTCCGGCCATAATGAGCTTAACTTTAGCTGAACCCAATCAGCTTGAACGCCTCTACCGTCATATCCTGGACATCCTAGTGGCAGATTGTCCGGCTGGCGCTGGCTGGATAAGTATCCACTTGAAAGATATCGAAACCGCTGAAGGTGAGAGGCGTATTGTGATTGACTTTGTCAATGAAGGTTATGGGATACCGCAAGAGGATATTGATAAGTTGATGACGGCATACCGTGATACCCCTCAGACGCTGTCAGAACATGCCGAGCTGCTTGAAAGATTACTAAACGAATGTCATCATGCAAACTATTGGGGACTTGATGTCGATATTAAGAGTAAGCTGGGGGATGGGTTTCATATTACCCTAACAATACCAACATTTTCTATTGGCTAGGTGTTAGCACAGAGGTAATTGCAGACTGTGAGTGATTCTAAAAAGGTATTATTCGTTGAAGATCAACAGGCTCTACAACAGTTAATGTTGTTTGAATTGACTGATATGGGACACCGAGTTGTTGCTGCCGATAATGGTCTAGAAGCGCTTGAACAGCTTGAACAGCAATCGTTTGATGTTATTGTAACTGATTTATTTATGCCGGAAATGGGGGGGATTGAACTCATTGAGGTGGTTAAGAAAAGTCATCCAGAATTACCTATTATTGTTCTTTCAGCCTCCCGTCATCATGATGTCAAAGAACAGTTGACCGTGCTTGGAGTCCCCCATTTTATTGATAAGCCCATTACTGCCGACAAAATATCACTACTTAACCATTTGATTGAGGCCCTTTAGCGCCTTATGGATTTTGCCATCAACTTTTTGCCGCCTGGCGGCCTTTCAAGCTCAGTAATCACTACTGTGTGGGTTGGCGTTATGGTGGTGGCATTTTTTAATCTTCGCTTTGGTACGACTTTGTCTGGTCTAGTGGTGCCAGGTTATCTGGTGCCATTGTTCATTGTTCATCCGGTTAGTGCTTGGGTTGTCATAATTGAAAGCCTGTTGACTTACCTTATCGCGCGCGTTATCGCAGATCGAGGTTTGGTTCGTCTAGGGCTAGGGGAAATGTTCGGGCGAGACCGCTTTTTTATGCTGATACTTATCAGCGTCTTAGTTCGGATCGTGACTGATGGGTTTGTCTTGCCATTGCTGTCGGAGCAGTTGGCACAATTAGGCGCCCCATATGAAATGCGAAGTGCCTTGCACAGCTTTGGTCTCATCATTATCGCGCTGTGCGCCAATTTGATGTGGAACGGTGGAATCAAAGTGGGCTGCATTTCACTCGCTCTCTATATCGGCTGTACTTACTTTTTGGTCGAGTATGTATTAATGCCGTTTACCAACTTCAATATCAGTACTTTAGGTTATATGTATGAAGATATTGCATCAAGTATCTTGGCGAGTCCTAAAGCATATATCATTCTGATCACTGCTGCTTTTATATCCTCACGCATGAATCTGCGTTACGGCTGGGATTTCAACGGTATCCTTATTCCATCGTTATTGGCTTTGCAATGGTATGATCCATTCAAGATATTGGCTACTTTTGTCGAGGCAATAGTGGTTTTGATGTGCGCACAGGTTGTCATGAAGCTACCTGTCCTTAAAGCCATCAATTTTGAAGGCGCAAGGCAGATGATTTTATTCTTCAATGTCGGCTTTGGATATAAGGTTTTGCTCGGCTTCGCCATTGTTTATTGGATGCCTGAACAGAAGGTGACGGATTTTTATGGATTCGGCTATGTCTTGGCTACTCTGATGGCGCTTAAAATGTATCAAAATGGCATTGCAATTCGTTTTACCCGTACTACTTTGCAAACTTCACTTGTCGCGGTCATATTTGCGAGCTTGTTTGGGTATGCACTGACACTGAGTCCGACAACTGCCTTAGTTGCCGTCGAAAGTCCGCTGGGCGATGTGCAGTACGATGTGTCTGATCACAGCCTCGGCCAATTTGTTGATAAAATTCGTCTACAGAGTTATCAATCAGATAATGCGGAACTGCCAATTATACCGCTAGGTACAACTCTAAGTGACTTCAAAAAGCTATTTATGGCAATGCGGCAGTTGCGCTATCCTGTAGAGCCTGCGCAACTAAGCGGCTTGGCTCAGCTGGCCAAACAGGTAGGTTATCGGGTTAGCCTTATCGAGCAGCGTTATATTGCGCTGGATGATGTTACGCCGACACGAGGGTGGGGGAGTTATCTTGTTGATGCTCAGGCTAAGTCGCAAATGGCCATCGAGGTGCCCAAAGCGTTAGATGAACCAAAAGCTGCTGCTGTTGCCCTACCTGTATTTCAAGCGCTGAACGCCCGCTATTTGAGTTACGCTGGCGCAAGGGCTTCTCGCAGCGATGATGGCAATGACAACGTGTTACTAAATGCACAGCTGCCAATGCAAATGTTTCATCAGGCTGTGGCCAATAACAATGCTTTGCAATTGCGTAGTTATACCCGGAGCACTGCAAGACAATTGTTGGGAGTGAGGCAAGATAAATCGGCACTTGATCTAGATATCGCACAAAGTTCGGTTTATGTAAAGCGAACCTTGCCCAATGGATTACCTTTAAAACGGCTCGAAACATTGCTTGGTGGCTTTGCTATTTACTGGCACTCACCAAAGACGCAAAATCGCCAGCGTGATACCGCGATTAATGGTTTCGTGGAGGTTTACCTTAATGAAGATAGTTTGTTGAATATTTTCTCAAAGGCTTACGCGCAACAAGATTATGAGGCGCTTGCTAAAACACAAAGCATTGATGGGTATCTACAAAGCTATTTGCTTGATGGTCAATTGGATTTTGCTGCTAGAGGTTCTGACGCATATATCACCCCTTACAATTATGAGTTGTTATACTTCGATCAAACGGTTTTACAAAACGCGTTCACCCTTATCGATAGCGCCAAAGATGGCAAATGGTTGCCAAAGCAACACCAGCAATTGCGGCAGGTGGCCTTTGCCGCCAGTCGTTTTAATTACAATGTACGTTTGTATCGTCACGTACCCAACAATGCATATTATCTGATTATCGAACCGAACAAAGCACTTGAGCCGACAAGACATTGGGGAACTTATGTACTTAAAGTGGGTCATTCCAGCAATTATATTGTTGAAGTGCCAAGACCCATATATGAACGCAATACGTATGAGTTTGGTACTATGCTGTTTGAAAAGCTCGACGCCCGAGCATTGTTGATTAGTGGGGCTCACCCGTTGGCTAATAGTGATGGAAGTGCCGAAGTTACCCGCGTGCGCAACTCTGATAGCCTATTCAATTTGTTTCATCAGTCGTTACTAAGCCATTATGCCGGAGCTGAACCTTTTTCAGTCTCTATTCGGGGGTTTGAACCTGAGTTTGATGAAATGAAAGCTACGGTAGTAGTGGCACATTTTGAGTATCAAAAACCCGGGGCGAGGAGACATCTAGGACTTCAGAGATTGAAGGAAACCATAGGAGATACAGGAGTGGCTCTAAAAGACTTTGATGAGCGCCAGATTGCTCAGCGTTTTGAAGCCAAACTCAATGCTCAATCTCGTTTCACTCGATTTGTTTCCGATGCTCAATATGCTGAAGTTTGGTTACCGAGCTTGGTGCGTAGCCGGTTTGAACGTCTAGGGCCTGATGACGCGCTTGCTGTAAAGATAGCGGCTACCGGTTTGAAAACGCTGCTTGTCGATATAGATCAGGTTGTCGCGATGCAAGCAAAGGCGGTTGAAGCAGAGGCTAAACTTCTTCAGGCAAAAACATTACTAAAGGCGTTTGCAGCGTCGCACAATGTTACCCAATTGAACGCTCTTAAGGCTTTAAATGCTAAAACTGATATTTTGGTGGACAACAATAGTGGTCAGTATTATGTGCGTTTTGTCGATGCATTCAACAACATAACCTTTTTGGCAAATTTGATGCCTTTAAGTGCCAATAGTTATTCCAGCAATGTACGCGAGTTTGTTGCCAATCGAAAACATTTTTGGCACTTGGAGGCTGAACAATGAGATTGATTGGTAGAAGCATCTTAGTGTTAATGTTACTACTGTTTCTCTTTCAAGTGTATCAGCGTGTAGATAGCTGGCAGGGCTGGCAAAAACCTCAAAGTGCCGATGATGAGCTGGGGTTCGATAGCTATCGTGTCTACTGGCTTGATGACAGTTTGATATTTAAGCTCCCGGCGAATACAGAGCAAGTACGAGTGATGTTAACTTCTACAGTCAGCCAAGATAGTAGCGACTTTAGACTCGGCTTTAGTGCCAGAGGGCAAGATAGTCAGGTGCTGGCTCAGGGGCAAAGGCAATACGATAATTTGTCTTTACCGCCTGAGGGAGAACGGTTTTTAGGAATGATACAAGGCCAACCTGCCCACTATACTCGAGAGTTTTATCTTGATGGCAACAAAGCCAACCCTTTATCACAACTGAAGTTGTGGAAAATATCGGGTGATGACGTAAAGGTTGCATTGAGAGTCGCGGTGTTGGAGCGAAAAAGTGATAGTGAACTCGCAATTAATTGGCAGCGGATGCGCAGGGAAAAAAGGTCTAAACTGCTGGAAGGACATATCTATCCCAGTGATTTGGTGAAGGAGGAGCATCGCCGGGCGGCATTGCAATATCAGTGGTTATCTCTAGGTCCGGAAGGGCTTGAGGGGGAAGCGTATCAAGTGACGACTTTATTTGTCAAAAATGAAGATGAGCAGCTGCCGCCTGTTCAATTAGGGGAACTTGATAGCGCCGATGTGATTTCCAAATCAAAAGTGGTTACTCTCATGCAAAGGGCTACCAACCCTATCAGTGGTGCTAGCTGTGCTCAACCGCAGGATTGGATGGAGTTAGCTTGGGTGGAGGATGATCGTATCAGTGTTCAACATTTTGATGGCGCTGAACTGTCAATTCCGGCACAGCCTAGACTGTATCGTCTTCGTAGTAGCGCTAAATGTCAGCTATCATTGTTCGATAGCAACGGGCAGGCAGTTGAATTAGAACGTCAAGTGCAACGCACATACGTTACGCAACGGGGTCAACCATTGGAGTTTGTTTTGACGCCTGGCGAAAATTCGGTTCAACCACTGAAGCTCACGGCTCGAGGGCTCAATTTAGACTCCTCTGGCGAAGTTTTGTGGGAAGTCGAGGATGACAATGGTGCTGCGCTGTTAAAGGGACGATTACAGGTAACTAAAAAGCCTGATTGGTATGAGCGATTAGCGTCGAATGACGCGCAACTTAGTGCTCGCTCGGAGGTCATTATAAATGCGCCCATAAATGCCGCTAAGATTCGGGTGTATAGTGAAAGCCAAACGATGCTAATCAAGCTATTTAGTCGAAGTATCCATATGCCTTGGCTTGCCGGGACACCGAAATGGTTTACTGTAGAGCCAAATGATTTTGAGCGGCTTAAGCTTATGGACCATTCAAAGCTAATCTATTGGCAAAAACGTTTAGAGCCCAATGACCATCAGACCTTTCTCAGCCAATGGCAAACCTTAACGCCTGAACCCAACATTACCAGTTTCGAGCTGTTTAGCCATGACATCAGCGAGGCATATACCCCTAGTGCCTATTTGCCATTTACTGGAGGTTCAGTGCTGTTGGAGGGGCAACCAGGACGGCGTTTTATTACCCCCTCTCTTATCTACCAAAGGAGCAATAGTGACCCTCAACAGATAACTGTCCAACTCAATGACGAAAGTATTCAGTACTGGTTGGTTGGTTCTATTGGTAAATTAAATTTAATGATGGTGAAACCGGGTTGGAATGAAGTCACGATTAAATCAAACGGTCATATTCAATGGTTTTTGAATCATCAAGCTAACAATCAATTGGAACAAAAGGGGCGACGTTTACGTTTGGTTTATCCTCTTGGCAACAATCTTCAGTTTCAACTGGACAAATCTGAACCAAAAGAGTGGGTCAGTTTGCATTATTTTCCTGCCACCGATAAGGCGCACAGATTGACTGTCACCATTAAATACATGGCGAAAGCAGGAACCACTGAAGCGCATACGGTTCCGATAAGGCAGTTCAATATTGAGCCACAGCAGGAAAAACCACTTAACTGGCTACTTCATCAAAGAGATAGTCGCCTGTGGGGGCCTGTTGTTTTAGGGTTTGCACTAGAGTCGGATCTTCAAGCGGCTAAATATCGTATTACTGTCAGTAGTGACATAGCAGATAGCGGCTATATTCAAGCCTCCTATGTTAAACAAATTCCTGATGTGCTCATTGAGCACTTTTCTGAGAGGGGCGGAGATGGCAACTAAAGCGATTTGGGGATTGCTGCTATTATTTATTAGCAACTCAGTTATGTCAAAAAGCGCTGAACAATTGTCTTTTAAAGCTGCCGATGAACGAGAATTTAAGCAGTTAAAACAGGGGTTTACTCAGGCTTTTAGTGCTAATACAGCGTCACTATTGACGCCATTTTATATCACCAAGCCCTGTAATAATTGCCAGCGCTATGACAGTCGTGCCGACTTTGGGTGGGGGCGGCTAGTCGTTTATTCGAGTAAAGCCAAGCTTTTGGTTCAAGTGCCTCATCGATTTTATGACCGGGGGACTTGGCAGATAGCCAAGCAATGGCGTAGCCATGAAACACTCGCCGCGCTGATGGTTAATACTGTTCATCGGTACGGTGAAGGGCGCCATAGTAGAGATTTTTCGACTGCGCCAAACAACGCATTTTTGGCTGCAGCCGAAGCTTTTATCGCTACTCGCCCAGAAGGTATCGTCGTCCAACTACACGGGTTTAGTAGACACAAACGTAAAACTGCCGCAGGTGCAGTGGCAAATGTGGTACTAAGCTATGGTCGTAAAGCGGTGAGAAAAGAACTTCAAAAGTTGACACGAATGGCTAACTGCATCAATAAGACGTTTAAAGTCAACGTATTGGTTTATCCCATTGAAGTTGAGGAGCTTGGCGGCACTCAAAATATCATTGCTAAAGCCTTTGTGGCGCAAGGATTTAAAGATCGTTTTATACACATAGAGCTTGACGCTGACTTCAGGGCTTTCCTTAAAATGGAAAAGGCGCAATCAATGCGATTGTATGATTGCATCAGTGGGGGGGACAATGAGTAATAGGCAACAGTCTCTGTTGAGGATGGTGTTTATATTTATCACTATTTATGCGTTGAATTCAAATGCACAAGAAGTGTTCACCTCCCGTCTCGATGAACGTATTTATCCGCCGAAACTAAAATGGCTGACGTTGGAAGGGACGTCGCAAGGTCGGCCGTTCAAATGGCAACAAGGTCGTTATTTGAGGCTTTATTTCGACAAAACACCACCCAAAAGTGCCAGAGTGTGGATCCATGGAAAAGGCGGGTTATTTTCACAAGCACAATACACAGAGCTGGAAAGGCAGTGGCTGATTGAAACAGATCAGAACAAAGAGCAACTGGTGTTGCTTGAAGGTTTTGATGACGCCTATCCTATACGTATTGCTCAGTCTGTAGAGGAGCGTGCGCCTTTTCTTAAAGCTTATTCTCAGCCCTTGTTCAAGGACGATAAAACTGTAGCCGTTGCTAGGGTGGGTAAAGAGGGAGAGAATGCCAGCACGATCACGCACTACTACCATGAGTTGGGTCAAGGCTCGCCTTTTGTACAAACATTAAGTGGTCCAGGCAGGTATGAATTTGTTTTTACAACCGAGTGGCTTGCTCAATACGGCAATGTGAATTTAATGGAGTTGAAGGTTGCTATTGAGGGGGGGGATACACGTACAGAAGTGTTCAAAATACAGCCTCAACTTGATCATTTACTCAAAACACCTTGGTGCGAATGTACCTACTCTCGTCAGGCGCTCTTTGAAATTGAATTGCCAGAGGGTAAGCATCAGGTTTCGCTCTATGCCGATAGGGTTATGCTAGGCTATTGGCGTTCAATAGAGGCGAGTGAAAGCTACTTCTTTACTCACAATGCAAAGCTAAAATATAGGGAAAAATCAGCGGTGGCGTTAGCTCCTCCTGAATTGTTCTTTTATCGGACGCTTGGGGCGTTAAGCGCCACAGAAGTCGCTACGGTTAAGTCTCCTGTTCATGTATCAGAAAGCCATAGCGTCGGCACAATAGTCGATGCTCCGCAGCGGCTATTTACCCAGCTCAGCGGTTTTGCTCGGATTGGTTTTGGTCTACCTCTGTCCACCTATAACCCTCCGCTGAGGGTGATGATTGAACCCGGTGTCAATAGCTCATTAATCGAATTAATAACGGATACGGGTGAGCGCATCGAATTGATGCGAAATGGTCGGTTTGACCAAGAGCAGATGCCGCAACAGTATGTTCAATTTAAGAAACCGTATCGAAAAATATGGGTCAAAAACTTAAGAGGCAATGTCACTTCGGTTAATCTCGCCCATAAACATTTAAGGCCATTTGGCGCTGATGAGGCAACTTTTATCACTGCGGTAAATGAGTATGGGGGGGCAGAAAGTTTAGGTTGGTTGCATGATAAGAATGACCAACGCGGCTCTTCGTACTTATATCGTAACGAATTGGCTTTGATGGCGACGAGACTTCGTGGCCGATATCAAAGTTTTGTTGAGCGTTACCCACAACAATTGCTGGCCGGTGATTTAACAGCATTGATGACAAGATTAAGTCAATTACAAAATCAACAATTAACAACCCTTGCTCAGTGGTTTGAAGCAATGTCTGAACAAGGCTTTGGTGGTACTGCACTGCGTTTCCTAGTTGCAACGTCAATGACGGGGTCGGCAAAATGGCAACAACGCGCAGAAGCTTTCGTACTGGCACGATGGGCGGAGAATGAGCAGTGGTACAATATCGAAGGCTATTGGGCATATCGCTTTTTACATGACAGCCAGAAGATCGCTTCTGTGGAAATTGCAAAAGCACTGCTGAGGCAAGGTAAGTTTGAACTTGCTGCGAAGTGGTTTTATCTGGCTACTCAAGCTGGTTATGACATTCCGTACAATGAGGGCTTCATTGCGGCGAAAGCGGCGGGTTTATCTGCGCTGAGTGATTTTTTTATAGATGGGCTAAAGGTACAACCTTTACCTGCTGCTTGGCCATATTGGCAAATGCCCGCCAACATGACTTTTTCTGTCAGTAGCAGTGATCTTCTATACAATAAAAAGTTACAAAGCTATCTAGCTGTCCAGCGTATAACTCATGGGCAGAAGCATCTGGTTCGATTAAACGAGGCTGGGCGTGTGCGATTGACGTTATATTCAGTGAAAAATTGTAATATGCAATGGCAATCACACGAGCAACTAACAATTAGTATCAATGGGCAAAAAGCTATCTATAAGATTTCCGGCTTGGCAGATTCAAAGTCGATGGTCAGTGCTGTGGAGCCTCAGCTGTGTTTGTCCTCGAATAATACTGTGATTATTGAGTTGCCTGAGCATACTCGCGAGTTTATTGTTAAAAGTCAGTTTCATGATGCCTATGTCGTCGTTGAGCAGCTTGCAGACCTCATATTGGATTGGCCGCAAATTAAAGGATCGCAACAGGTGGTTACTAGGCAGCAGCCCAGCGTACCCATGACGCCAGTGGAACTGGCGTTTGCAGCGCAAGATAACGCCGATTATGAATGGCAAAGACTACAATCGATTATGTTCAGTGGGGGCAGTAAATTAATGTCGTTCAACCGCTGGCAGGGAACTTCACAAGCTGCACGTTGGCTTGAGGCTTTACTGATTGAGCCGGTCAATGTTGGCGAATACTTGATCCCGGAAAACGGCGTTGAAGTATTACAAATCAATGTCGATAAAAAAAGGGTGATGAATATAAATGTGCGAGAAATCGCTCAGTTTGGCGCCCCTATCTCTCCGGCAAGTGTTTTGCTCGAAGTTCAAGGTAAAACGTCTATTATTTCCCTCCCGTATAAAGGAACTTTTGATTTAAACCCGGGGAATAACTTCATTCGCCTTTCGCTAAACAATAAAGAAGGCTTTCATCTCGGCAAACCTGCAGCGCTGAATCGCCGTGCATGGGCGTTTTTTTCGGTAGATGGTTATCAATTGCCAGCAACCAAGCGTCGTTTTGAAGTCGCCAGTAAAGTCAAGCCTCTACAAGTTCTGATCCCGGCGCAAAGTCTTGTGCGGATCGATGATGCAAATGGGCAAAGTGAAAAACGCTATTTCAGCGAACAAACCATACTTAACTTGAGCCCAAAAAGTGAGCAAGCAGAAACCTTGTATCGACTATGGCGTTGGCAGAAGAAAGAGCAGCCTCAAGCACAAGATAAGACCGTTAGCTCAATGACGCCACCGCTCTCGTTTAGTGATTCTATGGTGTGGCCGGCCCCGGCTGACGATGCTTTTGAAATGCAAGGTGTAGGTGACGGTGGGCAACACTCAGCATCTAGTCAAGGCTTTTTTGCTGGCGTGCAATCTAGACGCAATTTTGATGAGGCGGAAAATATTCAAAATGAACGTTTTTATCAGTTGGGCTGGCATTATCGCCAGCAACTGCCTGATTGGCAAAGCTATTTTTCTTCAGACTTAGCATTGCGTCGCCACTACGATACACAATTACAAACCCTAGCATTGAAAAATGATTACTTCTGGGAGATTAATGATAGCTGGTCATTCGAAGCTGATTTGGATTTTTTCTATCAATATCAAGCGCATTCGCCACTAATTAGAAATAGTGTTGGGCTAGTGAGTAAAGTTGGAGTTAACTATAGGCGGGATGTTTCCTTCAACAGTGAAAATCGAATGAGCTTAGATTTTGTTGGGCGCTACCTCAGTTTATCTCCGTTGAATACCGTTGAAAATGGACGAACTCTTGCAGTGGATGATGATGTGTTTTCTCTTTATAAATATAATCACCGCCAAGGCGTGGAACTATCTGATGTGTGGCAGTATAGTCCATACCGAGATATTCGAATCAGGGTCTCTGCCAGCCTGTTTTCTAACGAGCAATTTGATCTTTTTTCACCTACGCGTATGCGCTTTGGCTTGGGATTGCGCCAATACTATGAGCCGTTTGTTATGCGAGTGGATTTTGGTCACACCGTATTTAGAAGAGAAAATGAGCAAGGCCAATACGACAGGACAAGTCGTGATACGTTGCGCTTTGGCGTGTTATTTGAACATTGGCGGCCGTTGGGTGACTTAGCACAGCTGGAGTTATTTTCAAATCATGATTTTGATAGCGGTGAAACGTCTTTTGGCATTGAGTTTCACTGGTTTATTACCTCTGGCAAAGGTTATGAGGATTTTGCACCACGGAATTTGGTTTTTGGGGCATTACGTAAACGGCAAACTCATCGTCGTATTAAATCCAATCAAGTGCTGAGGCAAGGCGATGAGTGAACTGTCCACGAGTGAACTATTGCGGTTAAACTTAGATGAGACATGGTCGAGGCTGCATCAAGCCGTGTTGAGTCAGCTAGAACAAGAATTTGAGAAAAGGCGTTTTGATACCAACGTGCTTGAAGGGATTGACAAAGAGTATCTGCCATTAATGCAACTGGCACAGTTTTTAACTGAACGTATCGAGCAGTGGTTCAATGAAATTGAACAAAGAACTCTACAATTTAATGAGTTTCGAACCAACGTAGTAGACTCGATAAAAAAGGAACAAGTACGACGACACATGTGGGATATAGCCAAAGTGCTTGGCTATAGCAGTAAAGCGTTGAAGGCCATTGCCAACAATGATGCTAAGTGGCTAGATGCAAATGCCATTTATGATAGACACATCCAAACATTATCAGCTATTGAACAGAATATCACAGTCACGCTACAGCGATTAGGCGATCTCGTTTCTTTTTTAATCGGTTTTGTCGATGGTGACAAAATAAGCGACATATGGCAGGCTTTGTCCCTTCATCATAAGTTGATACGGGGGCTGGATTATCATGCCAACCATCATGTTCGGATTGCTGCTTTTAGATGCTTGGGTTATTCATTAAAAGCCTTAAGAGTTCAACAACATCAGGTCGCCCATCGTGTTCCAGCCAACGTTGTTCAGTATGTCTATCGTTGCTGCTTAGATGATAAGAATTATCTGTGGTTAAGAGTTGAGGCCATTACTTTGGTATTCGAACTCGATCCACATCAGTTTTTGTCGATTTTAACCAAGATATTCGTATCTGAGCCGCACAGTGATCTATTTCTGCGCGCTAGAGTGGTTGAATTGCTGTGTGAATATCCGAATAAGGCTGAAGAAGTTGATAATGCCATTGCTTTTGTGCTCAAAGACCCAAGTGATTATGTCCGGCAGCGATTTGCCAAAAAGGTTGTTAGCTTGCCCTTTGAAAAGGCAATGGATCTGCTCGACTACATAATTGACCACGATGACTGTGCCAAGGTGAGGGCTCAAGCTTATTTGTCGCTTGCGCAGTTATCAAATGGTGAAAATGATACTGCATTTATAAGCTCAAGGCAGCTGAAAGCTTTGACTCGTGAGCAAGATGATTTTGCATTACGAACCTTGCTATATACATTGATACAGTGTGCTTTATTGCATGGTACGCAGTACATTGAAATGTATTATCAAGCGCTTAACAGTCGGCGTGAAGACCATCCAAATTTGGCCACGAGGCACTGGCTGGCCCAGTGCCGTGAACACCTTTGGTATATTGCCAATGGTGATTTACTTGATAACGACAGTCAACAAAAGCTTCAGCAGTTAGCATTAGGTCAATGCTGTCGTATCAAAGTGCCCGAAAAAGCTAATAGAAACAGCTTGTATCGACTACTGGCCTTTATTGGTCGTGACCGATATGGCTTTGATGTGGAGGATAAAGGCAAGACGCTTCGTGTTACTGCTGGATTTAAGTTTGGTTTCCGTTTTTGGCGCTTTTGGTACGAGCTATGGCATAGTGGCACAGACAAAAGACAAAATCATGATCATCTAAAAGGTCGTCTATATTATGGATTGGTGCAAACTGCGCCGCGGCTGATGGCTGAGTTAAGTGTTACCAAAGTGCCGGGGGAGCCTTTGATGATCGACACTGAAGGTTCTTGGAGAGACTATTTACCCCTGCTTGATCAAGTGCTTTCAAGTCTTGATCAAGGATGGCCTACACAAGCGCTCAAGATATATTCTACACATGGTATCACTTATATTTTGCCACCAAGTAATTTCTTTAAAAGGCTCTACGCTCGCAGTTATATTCAACTTCATTTTGCCAAACTCGCTGAACTTAGAAACTACAAACAGGGAGATTCACATAAACCCAATTTATACATTGAAAGATTGCGAGGGTTGGGATTCAAAATCTGGCTTGAGGGTTACTTGAGTAATAAGAAAGAGTTCAATGGTAACAAGCAGGGCAAAGCAGACAGTCAAGTCGCTCAGTTTTTTTCGGTTATTCCCGCGCCACTTGCATTGCCGAGCTTTAGTGAATTACAAAACTATTTCTATTCGGTGTATCAAAATTCAATTACTCAGTTGATTGTTTTTAGTTGCGTTGCTACGACTAGCTTCTTGTCTGCGCACATCATTAAACTGCTCAAGTTGCGTAGATATCGCAAGAGCATACCGTTAGTTATCGGTGGCTGGGGAACCCGAGGTAAATCGGGAACCGAGCGACTAAAAGCCGCTTTATTTAACGCAATGGGGTTTAGTGTGGTATCAAAGACAACCGGTTGTGAAGCGATGTTTCTATATGGCCCCTCCAACAGACCGATGAAAGAAATGTTTCTATTTAGACCCTACGACAAAGCAAGTATCTGGGAGCAGGTGTTTGTGACGGAGTTGTCGAGCAAACTTGGCGCGGATGTTTTCTTATGGGAGTGTATGGGATTGAATCCCCGGTATGTTGATATTATTCAAAACCAGTGGATGAATGATGATCTCTCTACAATTACCAATTGCTACCCTGACCATGAGGATTTACATGGGCCTGCGGGAATAGAGGTTCCAATCGTAATGCAAAAGTTCATTCCCAAAAAGGGTTTTTTGCTTACATCTGAAGAGAGTATGTTGCCGTTATTGCAAGACGCAGCGCGGAGGAAAAACACGGCGCTTACGGCCGTAAATTGGCTTGACGTCGGACTACTTTGCGAGGATGTGATTAAGAGATTTCCCTATGAAGAACACCCTAATAATATCGCTTTAGTTGCCAAGCTTGCCGAAACTCTTGGCGTTAAGAGTGATTTCGCGCTTAAAGAAATGGCGGACAATGTGGTCGCCGACCTTGGTGTGCTCAAGGTATATCCGACAGCGGTGGTGAGAGGTCGCCGTCTAAGCTTTATCAACGGAATGTCTGCCAATGAGCGGCTCGGAGCTATTGGTAATTGGCAGCGTACAGGCCTTGGCGGATTCAGTTTGGATGAGGATCCAGATACTTGGCTTGGGATTGTCGTAAATAACCGCGCAGATAGAATTGCTCGTTCAAAGGTTTTTGCGGCGATGCTGGTGAACGATATGCAGGCTGACGTCTACTTTTTTATCGGTAATAATTTGAAAGGCTTACAGGCTTATATAGAACAAGCATGGCAAGGATTTTGTGAAAACTATCAACTGAATTGCGAAAATTTTACGAAGTTGTGTCGTCGCTTTAGGATACCGATTAATGAGCGCCAGGTGCTTGGCCGGTTGAGGGGATGTTTATCTGAATACGTTGATGATATCGGATCTTTACCAGAACCAAATGAGCTTGATTGGCAGCTCGCTCCTATAGATGGCCTAGACAGTCAAGCAATATCCATGTGCTTTCAAACAGATGCACGATTGCTCAAAGAATACCAACAGCACTTCGCCGATTTAAGCGCTGATTGCAAGAGCCATGCAAGTAAAGCACTTGATTGGTTGTTTGAGGTGTTTCGATCCAAGTGGGTGGTTATTGATAATTACTATTCCAGCGGTAACCAAACAATCAATACAATGGTTGAGCATATACCACCGGGGTTACATGCCAAAATTATTGGTGTTCAGAATATAAAAGGTACAGGGCTTGATTTCGTTTATCGCTGGCAGGCTTGGGATGAAGTACATCGACATTGTAAAATACTAAATCACAGTGAGGATGAGCAAGCTTTTCAAGGTGCAGTGAAAGCATTAACGACTTGGGAAGATTTTGGTTTACTTGACAAAGAAATGGTTGTTGAGACGTTGGCTGTCGCAAAAGACAGAGCTTTGGCTCAAAAGGAGCTGTTGCAGGGGGAACTTAGGCTGATAGAGCAGCGTCTAGAGAAACAATTGGCGCAGGTTGAGTGGTCTTTAAGGGCTTCTGGGCAAAATAAATCAAGTTATTGGCACGTTATATTGAGTGCCATAGAAGCGTTTTTGGACGCCGGAGATGCTGTTAAACGACGCAAAACAGCAGACAGGATCTACAGCGATTTGATTGAAGGGCTGATTAGCTACGACAAGACTTCAGCAGAGCTTGCTAAGCTGAATAAGGCGCAAAAGGGCGGCTGGCTTGCTCAATTTTTAGTAAACCGCCTCGGTAAACTTTGAGCGTTACAACAGCTTTTCCAGCTGGTGAATACTGCTCAGTTCAATATGTGGCAAAGCGCTGTGCTTACCCATGGGAAAACCGGTCAGGTTAAGCCAAGCGGCCGTGCAGCCTGAGGCCAGCGCACCTTTAACGTCGTGAGACAATGAATCGCCTACGTGCAGTAAATTCTTCGATTGGATGCCAAGACGTTCACACGCAGCGTGATACATATCCTTGGCGGGTTTTTGTCTCATCCCTTCTTGTCCGCCGTGAATGGCAAACTCAAATACTTCACCCAAGCCCATTTTATCGATATTGGCGGTGCCGTTGGTCAGGGCGATGAGACGATAACGCGCTTTCAGTTTGGCCAACAGGTCGAGGGTTGGGCCATCTAACGAGACTTTGATGCGTCTTTTATAAAAGGCTTCGTAGGCACCGCTGGCGTGCACATGGGCGTCTTTGTCCGGCAGCGCGAGCTTCAGTAGACCGTAATAAATCGACTGCAGGCGAAAATTGGCCATATCATGAATGGCATTTGGGTGTTGTTTCGCGTATTCGCGTTGGTTTTGCTGCCAAAACGCAACATCTGTATTTTGAGTTCGTTCAACGGCGCGGTGTAGATAATCTAACTGAGCCCCTTCTGAGGCCTGTATAATCGGCCCGTTGTCATACAGAGTATCGTCCAAATCGAAGCTGATTGCTGCTATTGAGTCTATTCTTTTGTAACACTGCATATTATTCTTCTCTCTTTAACTTGGCCCTAGGGTGGGCGGCATCATAGACCTTGGCCAGATGTTGGAAATCTAGATGGGTATAGACTTGTGTCGTGCTTAAGTTGGCGTGGCCGAGTAGCTCTTGCACCGCCCTTAGGTCTTGGCTCGACTCAAGTATATGACTGGCAAAGGAATGACGTAATTTGTGAGGATGGATCCTAGTATCGATATTTTGCTTCAATCCCCACTGCTGCATTCTGGTTCTGACTTGACGGTGGGAAATGCGGCGTTTGAATTTACTCAAAAACATCGCTTTGCTGTCGTCTTTGACGTAGTTACCCCTCACCTCAAGCCAACGTTCAAGCCATAACAAGGCTTGACGACCCAGTGGTAAAATACGCTCTTTGCTGCCTTTACCGATCACTGTGATCTCTTGATTGATGAGGTCTACGTCGTCTAAATCGCAGTTGACCAGCTCATCCAAACGCAGCCCCGAACTGTACATCAGTTCCATCATCGCGCGGTCGCGGACGGCGAGGTCGTCGTCTTCGTTGATTTCGAGCAGTTGATTGACCTGATCTACGTCTAAGTTCTTTGGCAGCGCCTTGTCGAACTTAGGGGCCTTGATACCGACCAGTGGGTCGTGACGGGCACCGTCATTGGCCAGCAAATATTTGTAGAAACTGCGCATACTTGAGAGCATCAAAGCAATGGAGCGAGGTTTGATTTGCCGTGCACGACAAGCCAGCAGATAGTTTTTGATGTGCTCAGAGGTCAGTTGCGACCATTGTGTCACTTGGCGTTCGGCGATAAATTGCGCCAGCGCTTCGATGTGGCGGCGGTAGTTGGTGATGGTGTGGGTGGCGTATTGTCTTTCGTCGTGCAAGTGACGCAAAAAGTCTTCAATCCAGCTGCTCAGCGCTAGAGGGATCTCGGTTTGCTCACTCATACGCCACTCCTTTTTTATCGCCCGGCAGTGATGCCGGGGCTTAAGCGTTGGTTTATTGGATCTTTTCAATCATTTTGGCGAGGATTTTGGCCAGCTCGCTTAAAAATAAAATGTCCATACCCGGATAAAAATGGTTTTCATCGACACTGCCGAAAGCGACGATACCGGTCTGGCCGTTTTCACCGAGCAGCATCAGCGCTGCCGATTGAATATTCAACTCAGGGTCGAACAGCATCAGCTGTTCTTCGGCATTGAGCCGCCCAAAATAATAGTCTTTTCTTGCCAAACGATGATCTATCAACGGCTTCAATACGCTACGACTGATATGAAATTCTCCGCCGTCGTCGTTGAAACATTTCAAGTAAACACCGGGGAGGTTGAGTTTGCTTGAGATGATCTCAAGCATGGCGTCATACAAGGCTTTTTCATCGGAGCATTCGATCAGTTGCAGATACAGCTCGCTAAAGGTCAGAAAAATGCCTTCATTTTGTCTGGCGACCGTCATCAGTAAGGTGATCTCTTCTTCGAGCACCTGAACTTTGGCGCGCAAGACTTCTTGCTGTCGTTCAACCAAAGATACCGCACCGCGTTCTTGATGGGGTAAACGCACCGAGGCCATGAGATCTGGGTGGTTTAAAAAGAATTGCGGATTGGCCAAAAGGTAGTCTTTGACCAATTGCTCGTCGAGAATTAACTCATCTTTGATAGCGGAAACTTCTGTCATGATAGCTGCTTAACTGTTTGTACTTAGGTAAAAATTACGTTGTGAATATACATTCACAAATTGATGTTGCCGTCGAAAATATGGGTTGCCGGACCGCTCATCTTGATATTGTCTCCCGGTCCTTTGTAGCGGATCTTTAACTCGCCGCCGGGCAGTTCAACGGTGACTTCGCTGCCGAGCTTTTTCTGCATCTGGCCTATGACCACAGCGGCGCAGGCTCCTGAGCCGCAGGCAAGGGTTTCGCCGACACCGCGCTCCCATACTCTGAGCTTAACGCGATTTTCAGAGACTATCTGCATAAAACCGACATTGGCCTGCTCAGGAAAACGTTCATGAACGGCGATTTGTGGGCCTAAATTATCAATGTCGATGTCATTGATGTCTTCACACAGTATAACGCAATGTGGATTACCGACAGAAACAACGCCACATAAAATGGTTTGTTCTTCAACTCGCAGGATATAGGTCGCTTCGGCTTTATTGGCCTTAAACGGCACCTGCTTGGGTTCAAACTTGGGGCTGCCCATGTTGACTGTAATGTTGCCGTCGCGCTCGATATACAACGTCATTTTGCCGTTTTTGGTGCTGACACGAATTTTGGTTTTGTTGATCAATCCCTTCATTTTGACAAAGCGGGCAAAGCAACGGGCGCCATTGCCACATTGGCTGACCTCGCCGCCATCGGCGTTGAAGATGCGATAATGGAAGTCTAGGTCGGGATCATAGGGTGGCTCAACCATCAATAGCTGGTCGAATCCGATGCCAAAATTGCGATCAGAGAGCTTGCGGATCTGCTCAGGGGTAATGTAGACACTATCGGTGACATTATCGATCACCATAAAGTCATTCCCTAGGCCGTGCATTTTGGAAAAATTGATTTGCATCTAACGGATATTTTCAACGTCTATCGGGTTATTGTAACGCAAAAACTGACTCAATAGTCAGCTTTGTTTATCTTGATCTGTTTGATTTGCCGGTTTTTCTTCTGGCAGTTCCAATGGGCCTTTCTGACCACAGCCTGAAAGCGTCAAACTGATGCTCGCGACGGCCGAAATAAGTAAGAAATAACCTAATCTTTTCATGGTTTTCATTTCACTGGAAATTTGTCATGCTATATTCCGGTATCCTTGGCAGAAAAGCCAGTAAATTTTAGGAATAAACAGCATAATGACCGACAACGAGTATCATCAAAGAGTCGATGCGCTGCTACTCCATCTAGAAGAGTTGCTAGATGAGGTAACCAGCGTCGATTTAGATTACGAATATGCCAGCGGCATTTTGACCATTGATTTTCCCAATCAGACCAAAATCATCATCAACAAACAGCCACCAAATCAGCAGATCTGGGTTGCCACCAAGTTCGACGGTCACCATTTTGACTTGCATGGTGAAATCTGGATAGACAACCGCAGCGGCAAAGAGTTTTGGGCGCTGTTGTCAGAAGCCGCCAGCAAACAGGCGGGTAAGCCGCTAAGTTTTACTGCGCCTTAAAGAGAAAGTATATGAAATTGTCATTTGTCGAGGTAAATCCTACACAGACGCCTAAGGCGTTGATCGTTTGGCTTCATGGTCTGGGCGATAGTGGCCATGGGTTTGCACCTATTGTGCCTGAGCTGCAATTGCCGGACTCGTTGGCGCTGCGTTTTGTCTTTCCTCATGCGCCTGTCAGGCCGGTGACCATCAACGGTGGCATGCAAATGAATGCTTGGTATGACATTAAAACCATGGATTTGGACAACCGTGCCGATGAGCAAGGTGTATTGGCATCGGCGCAGTTGGTGAGTCAGTTACTTGACGATGAAATTGCCAAAGGCATTAAGCCGGAGCGCATTATATTGGCCGGTTTTTCCCAAGGTGGGGTGATTGCGCTGCATTTGGCTGGGCGTTTACCCTATAAGCTGGCCGGTGTGATGGCAATGTCTACCTATATGAGTAAAGGCGAAAAGCTTGGCGCTGAAAAACTGGACGTTAACCTCACGACGCCTATCTTCATGGCCCACGGTACTCAAGATGAGGTGGTGCCCCTAAGTGCGGGTCTCAAAGCCAAACAGACGCTGGCGCAAAATGGCTTTGAGGTCTATTGGCATGAATATCCGATGGGACACACTTTGTGTATCGAGCAGCTGGCGCATATTCGTGGGTTTATCCAACAGACACTAGGGGCTTAATCGAGTTCAGGCTATTTGAGCGGGCGGTTAAGCCTGCTCAAAGTACCAACAGCCCTGATTGACCAAGGTGGTCAAAAAGGCCATAAAGCCTTCATCTTCCAATGCCGAATCAAGCAATTCGGCAGTCAGTTGCTGGCAATTGCAGAGCTGTTTGATGACGTCGCTCAAGTGCGGCTCTAAGCGGCATTCCTCACCATTGACGTAGAAATAACCGGCCTCGACGCTGGATTCTAAGTAATGACATCTTAGCCCGCCAAGGCGGATCAGCGGCTGCTCCAACAACAAGCCTTTGATTTCCTGCTCGTCGTAGACGAACGGTTCTTCTGGTGCATCTAATGCGTGTTTGGGGGCTGATAGGTGGCTACCGGCGAAGCGGGCGAGTAAGGCGTCGTCGTCGAGGACACTTTGCAGATGGGCCTTAATGGCGGCGAGATCATCAGCGCTAACCAAGCCAGGGTGTTGGCTTTTGGCACGTTTAGGATCGCTCAACAATTGATTGGAAAGGTCGTGGTCGATCAAAAAGTCAGCCAAGGCGCTTAGCATATCTTTGGCCGATTCGGTGCGATAGCCGACCGAAAAACTCATCGATGGGCACAGTGAAATCCCCTCATGAGGGTAGCCCGGTGGAATGTACAGCACGTCGCCAGGGGCGAGTTCGGCATCGATAATGGCGTCAAACGACTGCACGTGCAACAGTAGCTCATGGGCACTGAACTGCTGGTGGTCGCCTTTGTCGCCGACACGCCAGTGACGGGCGCCGGAGCCTTGACAGATAAAGGTGTCGTAGTTATCGATGTGGGGGCCAACGCTGCCGCCTTCGGTGGCGAAGCTGATCATCACGTCATCACGGCGCCAGTCGGGCAGAAAGTCAAACGCATTGGCTAACTGAGCGACTTCATCTGACCAGTTGTCGGCGGCTTGAACGACCAATGTCCAGTCCTTATTACCTAGGTGCTCGTAACTTTCAAACGGCCCGGATTGCGCCTGCCACTTGTCTTGTTGTTTTGCGATGAGTCTAGACTCAACCATAGGTTCACTGGCCAGTCCTGCCAGTTCATCGGGGCTGAGCAAATCTTCAAAGGGGGCTAGGGCACCTCGCAACAGCACTGGCTTTTGTTGCCAGTATTGCTGCAAAAAGGTCTCGACATCAAGGGTCTTAAAATCAATTACTAACGGTTTCATCACGAGTTTCGTCCAAGTTCTTTGTTCGGTTTAAGCACGGCTATTGGGCTTACTGACTTATTTGTCATTTTATCTCACAACCAACCCATTTGGTGTGTTATTTGCAAATTATCTTAAGGTGTATCAACCCACCGCGTTCAACTGTACAAAAGCGATGAGTTGAACTACCTTCAAAATTGTCAGTGTAGACATCATAGAGCAAAGCTTTGAACGGCATTTTGGTGATGACAGTGACATTCGTCCATTCGACCACTTACTGGGTGAAGTTAACTGATTATGAATATGGTTAATACTGAAGTTGCTGCTATCAGCAAGACGACTGTGTTTATCGTTGATGATAACCCCGCCAACACGTTGATGTTACGTCAGGTTATCGAAGCGGAAGACTTTGAAGCGGTGCATGTTTTTAATGATCCGCAACAGGCACTTGAGGCATTTGATGTGGTGAAGCCACAGCTGGTGCTATTGGACCTGTTGATGCCGAAAATCGACGGTATCGAGTTTTTGCGCCGCATTCATCAGGCGATACAAAATGCCGATGTTGCGGTGATCATTTTGACTGCCAGCTATGATACCGAGCAGCGAATGCAGGCGCTGGAGCTGGGAGCGCAAGATTTTATCGAAAAACCGCTCAATATCATTGAAACGCTCCAACGTATCCGCAACGTATTACATCTACAACAACGCAAAAGCACTTTTCAACACTTAAGCAAAGACTTAGGTGGGCGCTTGCACAAAACCACAAAAGACCTCAGTGATGTGATACTCACCCTCAATAGTATTTTCGATAATTCATCGGAATATGTGTTTGTAACCAATGACAAAGGAGTAGTTAGCGATTGCAATAAGATGGCGTCGCAACGCTTTGGGATCCATGCTTCGAGCAATATTAACCTGTTTGAACGCTTTAAGATGGACGAGCAATTGCTTGGTGCCGAAAAGCCGGAGTTGACGCTCCATGATCAGCATAATAAGCGGATCATTGTTGAGGTGAGTTACTCTAAGGTGGTGCTTAACCGTTTTTCTAACTATGTTTTTGTTTTTAAAGATATTACTCACCGAAAAGAAGATGAGATAAACCTCAAATATTTAGCCGAAACCCACTATATTACCCACCTGCCCAATAGAAACCAGACGCAAAACTTGACCGAAGCCAAAATAGACGCCCTGGATGAGGGTGAGCGGTTAAGTTTTATTTTTATCTCTTATTTTGACAACAACCGTGTCGCCGCATTGTATGGGTACGACCGCTTGGAATATTTGTTGCTCAATATCGCGCTGGCGTTGGTTGAGATAGCGGCGCAGACCGATGCGGTGTTGGTGCACTGGGGCGACAACGATTTTTTAATTGTCGAAGAATCTAAAGATGCCGCCAAGTTGCTCGGCCATATTATCGACCGGTTTGAAAGGCCGATTCAAATCGGCGATTTGAAAGAGCGTGGCGTATATTCTCGTCCTACCGTGGGGGTATATACTGCCGATGCCGCCAGCTCGAATGACGAAACCAAGTTGCTGACCAATATTCACTGCGCGTTGCAGGCGACCTTTGAGGGCGCCAGAGTTGCCAGGCATTTGATTGTATACGATGAAGAACTGCAACAAAAAATCGCCTATCGCAATATGATTGAAAAAGAGTTGCTCCAAGCGATAGGTGATCAAAGCTTTAAGTTGGCGTATCAGCCGAAGGTGGATTTAACAACCGGTAAGGTTGTCAGTGCCGAAGCCTTGATCCGTTGGCCCCACCGTGAACTGGGTATGATAGGTCCCAATGTGTTTATTCCAATCGCTGAAAGTTGCGGGCTTATCAATGAAATTGGGGCTTGGGTACTCAAGCAGGTGTTTGATGACATCGACAAGCTGAAGATGACCTACCCCGATATACGCCATGTGGCACTCAATGTGGCAGCGCCGCAGCTCGATGAGAGTTTTATCGCGTTGTTGAAAGCATTGATCGGTCGGCGCGAACAGGACATGGCTGGTTTTATCGAGCTTGAGATCACTGAAACCTCATTTCTAGATGATTTGGAGCGGGTAGGGCCGATATTGCAGCAGATTAAAGATCTGGGGTGTCGTTTGGCGTTGGATGACTTTGGAACCGGGTATTCGTCATTGTCCTACTTACATGAATTGCCGGTTGATACGTTAAAAATAGACCGCAGTTTCATTTTGCCGATACTCAAATCCGAGCGCAGTTTATCTATGGTGATCAGTATTGTGTCGATGAGCTTGGCGCTTGAGCTTGAAGTGGTCGCCGAAGGGATTGAAGATCAGCAAACGGCGGCGCTTTTAAGAGATCATGGCGTGCAAATCGGTCAGGGTTTTTATTTTTATAAACCTGAGTTCTTGCTGGAATAGCTTTGCGCTTGCACGCCCCATATTGAGTCGGTTGATAATCTTTTACAAACAAAAGCTGTCAGCGGCGTCAAAATTTCTTATGATGACGACATCGAAGTTCGAAGCGTAAAGGTAAATCCGTGTACAAAGTGTTGTTTGGCTTGTGGCTTTTGTCGCTCAGTGTGGCGGGCTTTGCCAATGAAGCTGGGATGTTGTTTCAAGAGCATAAAAGCGCGCTCTATCAAATTCGACTGCTGGAAAAGGCTTCCGGCAATAAATCGTCAATCGGCTCAGGCTTTCAAATTGATGAGCATGGGGTGATAGCGACCAACTATCATGTGATCTCAGACTATGTTCAGCATCCGAATAAGTATCTGCTGGAGTTACTTGATGACAAAGGTGACAAAACGCCGCTTAAGGTACTGGATGTCGATGTCATTAATGATTTGGCCTTGGTTAAGCGCCAACCCGGCGGCATGTCGTTGTTGTTGGCCAAGCAACCTTTGGCACAAGGTGAACAGATCTACTCACTGGGTAATCCACACGATCTCGGTATGATTGTGGTGCCGGGGACATACAATGGCCTTAAAGACAGCAGTTTTTACGACCGCATCCATTTTACCGGGTCGGTCAATCCGGGGATGAGTGGCGGCCCTGCGGTCAATGCCGATGGCGAAGTGGTTGGGGTCAACGTTGCCACTGCCGGCAATCAAATTGGCTTTTTGGTGCCGCTCGATAAACTCAGCGCATTGTATCGGCGCTACAGCGACAGAGGTGAGCCAGTCAAAGACGTCAAAGGGCTTATCGGTCAGCAACTGTTTGCCAATCAAAATAAACTGCTCGCACAAGTGCTCGCCGCCGAATGGCAACTCAAAAGTTTAGGCAATGCCAAAGTGCCTGCGGAGATCGCGCCGTTTATTCGTTGTTGGGGTCAATCCAACGCCGATAAGGCCGATGCTGCCTATTTGAGCGCGTCTAGCCACTGTGCAATGGGAGAGCAGGTATATCTGTCGCAGCGCTTTCGCAGCGGCAATATCGGTATGCAGTATGAGTGGTATAAAAGCGATAAACTCAACCGTTATCAGTTTTATAACTTATATGAGCGAGCATTGGCCGGTATGGCGCCAGATAACCTCGCGGCCAAAGACGATGTGACCGAGTTCAATTGTGCCCATGACTTGGTTGCGGTCGTCAGCGGTCAAACCAATGCCAAAATGGTGATGTGCTCACGAGCCTATAAAGAATATCCCGGCTTGTTTGATGTCGCGTTTATTGCTGCTTCATACGATAAGGCCACGCAGGGGCTGATCAGCCATTTTACCCTGTCAGGGGTGGAGAAGACGCTGGCACTACAATTTGCCCGTAAATTTATGGAGTCGGCGACATGGAATTGATTATTGAACAGGTGAGCCGCTCGAAAAAATTGTTGAATCGCTACAAGGTGAATGGTCCTCACGCCTCTATCGGCAGGGGATACAACAATGACATTATTTTAAACGACCCTTATGTCGATGCCGAGCATTTGCAGTTGAGCGTCAACCAGCAAGGCCAGTGGTCGATTCAAGATCACGATAGCACCAACGGCAGCTTTTTTGAAAACGAAGCGAAGCTCAAACACCAACGACCTATTCGCTCAGGCGAGGTGATCAACGTCGGTAAGAGTTACCTACGCTTTATCTATCCCGACCACCCGGTGTCTGGCACCATCCGTTTGAGCGGCCTTGAGGGGTTGTTCAATTGGTTGAGCAGCCCTTTGGTGGTCATGGCGGTGTTGTTGTTTTATCTTGGTTTGCAGTTGATGGGCTATTATATCGGCTCAACTGAAGTTAAGACGTCACAAATGTTCTCCAGCGTCTTTATGAAAATGGCGATGTTGTCGTCGTTACCGCTGCTGTTTTCATTGGTAGCACGGCTGTTTAAGCACGATGCTCGGGTTTTGACTCAGGTGGCATTGTGGTTTTGTTTTTTCACCTTGTTTGCCTTTACCGATCACATTGCAGCGCTAATAAGCTTCAACAGCGCCAATAATCAGCTCAGCAAAGGCTTTGTCTATCTGAGCGAGGTGGTTCTGATTTTCAGCCTGTTGTGGACGGCATTTTATATTGCATTGCATCAATCGCCATTGCGGCGCTTGGTTGTGGTCGGCTCAATGACCTTCGGCTTGATGGCACTGAGTTACCTCTATAGCCTTTCACGCGTTGGCGACTTCAATCCTAAACCTGTGTATAACTACACTTTGTTGGCGCCTGAGTTTGTGTTGGTTGAACCGGTTAGCGTCGATCAGTTTATTCAACGCAGTGAGGCCATATTTGAGCTCAGTACCCAACAGGCGGCGCAATCTCAAAAGTAGATTTCACGCCTGCCAGAGTTGGCGGTAACGTTTAACCAAAGCGGTGTTGTCTGAGCGGTTAAAGTGCTCAAGCAGCGCCGCTTTTGCTTTTTCAGACTTGGCTTGGCTAAGCTTGTAGCGATACTCGCAGCGGCAAATATCGAGCTTTAGCAGCGTAATGGCTGAAAATAGCCGCTCTTGGCTTGCTTGGTTCAACTGGTCGATATGCCAGTGTGACTCAAATGCACCTACCTGACGTGCCATTGAGGCTTTTTTTGCTGTGCTATCGGTGATCACTTGCGCTTTAGCGTAGACATGTACGGCGCAATAGTCCCAAGTCGGCACCCGAATATCTTCACTCCAAGTCGGCGAGACATAGCCATGCTCAGCTTGAAAAATCAGTTGCACCTGAGCGCTTTTGTCGTCGAGCAGTGTGGCAATCGGGTTTGCATTGGCCACATGACAGTCAAAGCTGTTGTCTGGTCTGTTGTAATGCACCGGCAAATGACAGACTTGCGGCGAGTGCTGGGGCGCGTGGGCGATGAGGGTGACAAAAGGAAAGGCGGCAAAAATCGCCTCGGCGATGTCGTATTCGACACTAGATTGAGTTAACGGCTGCATCTTTTAGTACCTTGTGACACTTTGCAGTAACTTGACTTTGGCCTGAGGCCAATCTTCGTCGGTCATGGCAAAAATGGCTGTATTGCGCACGCTGCCATCGGGTAGTATACGGTGTTTACGCATAATCCCTTCAAACTGAGCGCCAATGCGGGCAATGGCATTGCGTGAGCGCTGATTCTTTTCATGGGTCTTGAATTCGACCCGCATCGCCCCGAGCGCTTCAAAGGCATGTTCAAGCAGTAAATACTTGGCGCTGGCGTTGGCGTAACTGCGATGAAAGCGCTCATTGAGCCAGGTATGTCCGATTTCGAGCCCTTTGTCGGCGTGGCGTATTGAGAGATAGCGGGTACTGCCGATCAATTGTTCACTGGCTTTGTCAAAAATGACAAAAGGGACTTCGTTGTTGGCTTTTTGGCCGTCCAATGCGGTTTGTATCCATTGCCGAGTCTGTTCCACTGTGGCACAAGGGTTATCACGCACCCATTGCCATTGACTGTCTACATTGGCCGCCTGATGAAAAGCGTGCAAATACGCCATGGTTAAAGGTCGAAGTTCAATACGGTCGGTTGCCAGAGTGATTGGGGTTGGATGGTTCATGGTGTACTCCTTTGTCGTGGTATGGCGTCATTATGGCCGTATCTGGTATATTGATTAACAACCAGAATTGATATTTTCCCTAGACCAGATGAAACAGCTGACCCTCAATATCGACACCGCCCGTACCAAAGAGCCGATGTACTTGCGTATTGCCAGTGCAATTCGGGAGGCCATTAAGAGTGGTCAATTGCAAGGTGATGAACAGTTGCCCTCGGCTCGAATGTTGTGTGAGCGCCTGAATGTCAACCGCCACACGGTGATGGCTGCCATCAACGAATTGGTTGCTGAAGGTTGGGTAGATGCCAAACCTCGCAAAGGCTATTTTGTGATGCCGAGCTTGCCGAGTTTAACCAGTTTAAGCCAAAACGACGACGGCCCACAGCAACAACGGTTTCGTTGGCAGTTGGCAAAACAATTCAAGCCGCTACCTGAGCGCACGGCGGCAGAATGCCAATTTAACTTCTCCGGTGGTTGCCCCGATATCGGCTTGTTTCCGGCAAAGGTGTTTGCCGGTTACTTACAGCAGGCTACCTTGCGTGCCGACAGGCGAGCACTCAATTACGGTAATAGTGCAGGTTATGCGCCGTTTTTAGCACAAGTCGAGCGCTATTTGCGCCGCGTGCGTTCTTTGACGGGTAAGCGCATTATCGCGGTAAACGGCTCGCAAGAGGCGTTGTTCCTACTTGCTGGTGTGCTGCTTAACCCCGGCGATAAGGTTGCCGTGGAGAAGTTGGGGTATCAGCCCGCTTGGTCGGCGTTTCGTAGCGCCGGTGCGCAATTGATTGGCATCAATCAAGATGAGCAGGGAATTGACCCTGAACACTTGGAACAGATGGCCAAACGCCAAAAACTCAAATTGATTTACCTTACGCCACTGCATCAGTATCCCACCACGGTCACTTTGCCGATTGCCAGACGTATGCAGATATATGACATTGCGGCTAAGTATTCGGTGGCGATTGTTGAAGATGACTATGACCATGAATTTCATTATCGTTGCCAGCCGCTGGCGCCGATGGCGGCATCCGATCCGCAAGGTTTGGTGATTTACCTTTCGACCTTTTCCAAGATCATGTTTCCGGGCATACGCATTGGTTTTATCGCGGCTGATGATGCGCTGATTGATGCCTTACTTCGCTATCGCCTCATTGCCAATCATAAGCCTAATGTGCTGATGCAAGATGCCATTGCCAGATGGATGGCCGATGGTGATTTTGAGCGTCATCTGCGCAAATTGACCCGCAGTTACGAAAAGCGTCGCGACCATATGGTGGCTGTGCTTAGAGACTATCAGGCGCAAGGGATGGCGTTACAGTTTGCTGTGCCCGACGGCGGCATGGCGTTGTGGATAAAGACGGCGCAAGATGCGGCGTTGTTGGCAGAAAAGGCGTGGCAAAATTCGGTGTTTATTCAAACCGAAAATGAATTTCATCTACAACGGCAAGACAGTCAGAATCGTTATATTCGATTGGGATTTGCGGCGATGGACGAGGACAGAATGAACGAAGGGATGGCGCGGATTTTCGCTGTGACAGCATAGGGCCGAAGCCCTATGCCAGTACAACAGAATTAGTTCTGATGTGGATTGTTTTCAGCAAAGTATTCGTGGCTATCGGCGTTACGAATAGCATCGTTAGGATTGCTGATGGCCAAAGATTTGGCACCTGATTGACCGTAAACGATATCATCGGTACCGGCAACGGCGTTGAAGTGGCTCATTTCATGAATGATAGTACCACCGCGTGAGTCAGTACCAGTAACTGGCGCGTTCCAGAAAGCGCGGCAGAAGTAGACTTTGTACGGTTGGTTTGGATAAACGTAAGCATAGTAGCTTTGGTTACAACCACAGTCGAAAGTCAACGGCTTGTTGTCCAACGCATCTTTGATGGCGTCAAAGTTGCCGCTAACCGTGGCATGACGGCCTGCATCGTATGAACCAAACCAAGTGCTAAAGCGTGCGCCACTTGGGCCAGCCAAAGATGAAATCGAATCGTTCGCCATGCCTTTAGCTGCATCTAAAGCAACCAACAGGTCAGACTGCTGACCAGATGAACAGCGACCGCTGAAGCTGACAGAACCACCAGTGCCGCCACCGCCGCAATCTTCTTTGCGTGGGTTACAGCCTTTGGCATTGCTGATATCAACATATTTGTGCATACCTTCGGCAACAAAAACAGAAGTCTTGTTTGAAGTTACGCCTTCCATGCCCATTTTAGCCGCTTTGGCGTCGGTCATAGGCTGGTGGCTGAACATGTTCAAATGAGCAACGTTGTATTGGATTGAGTAGTTGCCCGGTACGGTCATGTCGTAATCGGCAGACAATTCAACGTTAAAGGTTTTGCTGGCACCAGGGCGCAAGGTCATGTAGTCACGCATGGTAGGTGCAGGGCGCTTAACGTGCATACCTTCGTAGGCAACCGGCTGGCCATCACGAGTGATGGTGAACAGGTTTTCTTCCAGATCGCCATTTTGATTGGCTTTCATCATGTAGTTTAAGATCTTGACCGGGCTTTGTTCAGTATTGGTGAAGGTCAGCTTGGCGACAACATCTTTACTACCGTTAAGGGTATCGGCGTTTTCGATTTCAATGTTGGCAGTCACTTTCGCTAAGGCTTGGCCGGTAAACAGCGCCGCAGCAACCGTTGAAAAGGTTAGTAGCTTTGATTTAAAAGACATTTTTAGATTATCTCCAAATGTTCATGATTATTATGATTGTGGAGTTTCCTCCAACTTGTAGACAACCTCTTTGGGTTGTTAAGTAAAAATGTAGCACTTTATTTACAAATGTAAACAAATGTTTATAAAAACTTTGTAGTCTTTTGTATCAGTGGTAGTACATCAAGGGCTCATGACGAGCGCTTGATGTACGGTCTGACTTTGTTGCCAAGGGCATTCAAAGTCCGTTAGTCCAGTCGCGGTGAGTTTTCTGCAAAATACTCGTGCGAGTCTGCATTTTTCACGGCTTTGTCCGGGCTTGAAATGGCCAAAGACTTCGCACCTGATTGGCCATAAACGATATCGTCGGTACCGGCAACAACGTTGAAGTGGCTCAACTCGTGAATGATGGTGCCTGAGCGTGAATCGGTGCCGGTCTCTCTGGCGCGCCAGAAGGCGTTACAGAAGTAGACTTTGTACGGTTGACTTGGATAGACGTAGGCAAAATAGCTTTGGTTACAGCTACAGTCAAAGGTCATCGGCTTGGTATCGATGGCGTTTTTGATGGCGTCGAAGTTTGCGCTGACGGCATTGAAGCGTTTTGAGCTATAGGCGCCGAACCAAGTGGTATAACGAGGACCGATGTTGCCGCTATTTAAATAGGCGACAGAATCGTTGGCGATCGTGCTGGCTGCGCCCAATGCGCTGATCAGTGCCGACTGTTCGGTAGATGAGCAGGCACCGGTAAATTCAATGCTACCACTGCCGCTTCCGCCGCCGCCGCAGTCTTCTTTATTTGGATTACATGGCTTGGCGCTGGCAAAGCTAGATTCAAAGCGGTTGCCACTTTCGGCCATAAATGCCGCAGAGATGTTCGAGTAAACCCCGTCCATGCCCATGATGGCGGCTCTGGCGTCGGCCGCAGGCTGCGCGGAGAACAGGTTCATGCTTTTGGCGTTGTACTGAAAGGTATAGTTACCTTGCTCTTTTAAGTTGTAGGCTTTTGACAGTTCAAAACGATATGAGACAGTCGCACCAGGTTTGATGTTGATATAGTCTTTGAAGGTTGGGGCTGGGCGCTTTACATGCATCCCTTCATAAGGCACTTCAACACCGTCGCGGGTGATGGTGAACAGGCTTTCTTCCAGCTCGCCGTTGCTGTTGGGTTTGATCATGTAGTTCAATACGCGAACCGGCTCGGCGTCGGTATTGGTGAAGGCAACTTTGGCGACGACATCTTGGGTGCCGACCAGACGATGGGCGTTTTCAATGGTTAGGGTGGCTTTGATATCAGCCAAGGCTGAGGTACTTAACAAGGTAGCCGCAACGGCGGCCAGTGACGATAGCTTTGCAATTTTAGACATGCTTTGCTCCATTATTGTTATCATTTTTGGCAATGGGGTTATGACCCAAAGGTTATTGTTATCGATGTACACAGCGCAGCCGGGAAGACTGCATCTGCTAACGTAACAAAATGTAGCAGAAATGTTCCAAATGTAAAATTTCATAAAAACAAAATATTAACTTAGTTATGCAACAAAAAAGCATCTATACCCAAGATGAGGGGAATGGGGTTTCTGCCACAGGGACTTGACGCTAAAGCTAGCGCCAGTTGTTGATATTTTGTTTTTTTGTCGGGTGCATAAACTGTCGTCTAGAAAATACTGGTCTGATGAGTTGAAAAGCCAAGGTTGCTATGCCAATACACCGGGTTTAGGTTTTTTTCATCACCATGCGCATGGCGACATCGGCAATGTTAAATAGTGGTAAGATTTTTTCCGCCGCCTCGATGTCGATAGCCGCCTTAGGCATGCCCCAGACGACGGAGGTTTGTTGATCTTGTGCAATGGTATGACAACCGGCATTGCGCATGTTTAACAATCCTTGAGCGCCGTCGCTGCCCATACCGGTGAGCAAGATACCGATGGCGTTTTTGCCGATCTCCTGTGCCACTGAATTGAATAAGATCTCAACCGAAGGGCGATGGCGGTTAACCGGTGCGCTGCGGGCAAGCTGACAATACAGGCGATTGCCTTTTTTCTTAATGGTCAAATGGTCGTTGCCGGGGGCAATATAGATGCAGCCGGGTTCTACCGGCTGATCGTGCTCTGCCTCATACACCTTCATTTTGCAGGCGTTATCCATGCGCATGGCATAGGACGAGCTGAAAATAGGAGGAATGTGCTGAGCTATCAATATCGGTGGAAACTTTTCGGGAAAACGGGTGATCACTTCTTTGATGGCTTCGGTGCCGCCGGTTGACGCGCCGATGGCCAACACGCAGTTGGGATTGAAGTTGATGGTTTCAGGGCGGGTGACTCTAACATGAGATTGCGCTGAGATGGCCGGATCCGGCAGCGGTCTTGGCACCGAGGCGGCAGCGGTGACGACTTTTTCATAGAGTTCGTCGGCGTATTTGCTCATTTCTTGCGCCACGTTGACTTTGGGCTTGGCCATAAAGTCTACCGCGCCTATTTCCAATGCTTCTAAAGTAGCCGGTGCCCCTTCTTCGGTGAGGGTAGAAACCATGATCACCGGCATGGGTCTTAAGCGCATCAGGTTTTTCAAAAATGTGATGCCGTTCATACGCGGCATTTCAATATCAAGGGTGAGCACATCAGGGTTTAAGCGCTTAATCTGATCGCGCGCATCGTAGGGGTCTTCGGCAGCGCCAACAATCAGGATGTCCTCATAAGGACTAAGCATTTCGGCGATCAGGCTGCGGATAAGGGCCGAATCATCGATGATTAATACCTTGATCTTCTTTTTCATCAAAACAGCTCTATGTTGCTTTCAGTTTCATGCTGCACCACGTCATTGGCGTACTGACGCTCGCGTCGCTGTACGGTATCGTTGTGCATACTACGCAGTTTTTTGACCTGCGCCCGGCCGGTCAAAGGGTCGAACATGACTTTCCTCGGCCAAGGGCCACCGGTATCTTGAGCGATGATGGGAATGTTTTCAAGTTTTAGATATTCAAGCACAAATTCGACATTGCCGTTGCCGACGTCGGTGGTCATGGCATTGATGATTTTACCGCCGCCGAAGACCTTGGCTTTCATGTTGTTGCGGGTGGCGCCGTGTTTGATCACCTCGTTGACTAGATATTCCATGGCCCAGTTGCCGTAGCGAGTGGTATAACTGGCCGGATCGCCCCAAGTTTTACCTTGCGTTTTTTGAATCGGCAACAAAAAGTGGTTCATGCCGCCGACCTGATTGACTTCATCCCAAATACAGGCAGATATACAAGAGCCTAATACGGTAGAGATGGCCTCATCACTTTTCGACACATAGAATTCGCCCGGGAGTATCTTGGCAATAATAATGCCGCGACGCTTATCCCAAAAGCGCTTGATGGTCTCGAAGCCCGGCAACGGCGGTGTGAAATGCGCGTTATCTGTCATATCTTAAGCGATCCGCTGATAAATGGTTTTGCCTAATGCTTTAAACTGGGTTTGTACTTTGAGGTTCATACTCTCTGAATGACCCAGGATTAGGTAGCCTCCAGGACGCAATAGCTCGGCATAGCGTTTGAACAGCGTGTCCTTGGTCGGCTGATCAAAATAGATGACGACGTTGCGACAGAAGATAATGTCAAATGGACCTTTCATTGGCCACTTTGCTAATAAGTTTAGTCGTTTAAATGAAATATACGATCGTAAATCCTCATTTACTTTGCATTGTTGCAAAGTTTTATCGTGCAAAAACCAGTCTTTGGCCGACTGTCGCTTTAAGCCGGTGATGGTATCTCGCTTGTAAATCCCTTTGATGGCTGTATCAAGCACATTGGAGTCGAGGTCGGTGGCGAGAATTTTGAAGTCCCACATCGGCCGCTTAAAGTGTTCGGCCAAAGTCATGGCGATGGAGTAAGGTTCTTCACCGGTTGAACAGCCGGCCGACCAAACACGGACTCGACGGTCTTTCTGGTGCCATTGCTTGAGTTGGTCAACCATAGTGTCGAGTAGAAAGTCAAAGTGATGTTGTTCGCGGAAAAATGATGTGAGGTTGGTGGTTAAAGCGTTAATGAAATTAGAGAACTCTTGTTCTCTATTGGCTTCCATGTAATTGATGTAGCTACGGCAATCGGTCATTCCTAAGGCGCGAATTCGCCTCGCGATGCGAGAATAGACCATTTCTTTTTTATGATCCCCCAGCACGATGCCACAAGTATCGTATACCAGCTCTCGAATGTGCTGGAAATCTTCCGGGGTCATCAAAAACTCTTTGACTGGTGCCATAAGTGCCGCTCTAGGTTACCGATCGCTACCGATAATTTGGGTTAGAGGTCAACGTGACCGGCACGGGTTTGAGTGTGCCGGTCTGTGTGTTTAGATTGGGCTTAGAATTCTTCCCATTCTTCATCGTCATCAGCAAAGTCCATCGAATGGGCTACCGTAGAGGTAACCGGCGCTGAAGATTTGCTGACCGGCTCTGCTGCTTGAGCTGGCGGCGCCATCAGCATTGCTGATTCGCCGCCATCGCCACCTGCGGCAGTGGTGAAGAAGCCGAGAATCTGACGCATACTTCTGGCTTGGTCCGCCATCGCTTCACCGGCGGCCGACGCTTCTTCAACCAATGCGGCATTTTGCTGGGTCATTTCATCCATTTGGGTAACGGCTTTATTGACCTGCTCAATCCCTTCGCTTTGCTCGCTCGATGCATTGGAGATGTCGGCTATCATCGCTGTTACCCTAGAGATAGCATCGACGATGTCATTTAAGGTGGCGCCTGACTCATTGACCAATTGGCTGCCGTCTTGCACCTTGGTGACGCTGTCACGGATCAGGTCTTTAATTTCTTTGGCTGCTGCGGCTGAGCGCTGGGCAAGGTTACGGACTTCACCGGCGACGACCGCAAAACCACGACCTTGTTCACCGGCTCTGGCTGCCTCAACGGCAGCATTGAGTGCGAGTAGGTTGGTTTGGAAGGCTATCTCGTCGATAACGCCAATGATGTCGGCAATTTTCTTACTCGAATCATTGATCTCGTTCATTGAGTTGACGGCACGCTTGACCACCTCACCGCCTTTTTGCGCTTTGCTGGTGGCGTCTGCGGCTAAGTCGTTGGCAACTTTGGCGTTGTCGGCATTTTGTCTGACGGTACTGGTCATCTGCTCCATGCTGGAGGCGGTTTCTTCAAGCGACGATGCCTGTTCTTCGGTGCGTTGACTTAAGTCGGTATTGCCTTGGGCGATTTCTTCTGCGCCAGAGGCTACTGCCGAGGCCGCATTGCTGATGCGGTTAATCACCTCTGTCAGTTTTTCCGCGGTACTGTTGGCATCGACTTTGAGTTTGTCGAAGGCTCCTTGATACTCTGACTCTATGCGTTTGGTGAGGTTACCGTGGGCCATAGCGTCGAGCATTTGTGCGGTTTCGTCGATAACCCCGGCGGCGATGCCTACCAGTTGATTCAGACCGCCGGCCAAATTGAGGAAGAAGCCACTTTTGCCTTCTTCAGAGATGCGGTTGGTCAGATTGCCCTGACCGGCTGCATTGATCAAATCGGCAATTTCTTTTTCAATTGCCACTTCTTCGGTGCGGTCGTTCCATTCAACCACGGAGCCGATCCGTTCTTCATCTTCACTGAGGATTGGGTTGGCAGTCAGAGAGAAAGTTCTAACGCCGACCTTGATCTCGGTCTGATAGGTGCTTTCAAGGCGTTCAATCACGCCTTTTTGGTGAGCCGGATTTTTATGGAAGCTGTCCATATTGGTGCCAACGAGCTGGCTGGCGTTAAAGTTTGGCAGCACCACTTTAATGTCTTCTTCGGCCGATTGCATCATCTGTTGAATTGCTTCGTTCATATAGATAATGGTGTTGTCGGCATCGGCTATCATGGTGTTGGTCGAGACGCAATCAAGGGCTCGCTTGATACGGGCATTCTCATTGGCAACACGGCGTTCTTTTTGTCTGGCTTCAAGGGAAGCGGTAATGTCGTTCCACTCAACCACTGTACCTAAGCGATTATCGTTGTCATCAAAAATCGGCGTCGCGATCAGTTCGAAAGACAATCCGGCGATTTTCAGCTTGGTCTGATACGGTTGGGTCAAACCTGCCAACAAAGCACGTTGATGGGCTGGGTTTGAATGGAAGTCATCGACACAGGTGCCAACAAGCTTGTCGGCATCGAACTTAGGCAGCGCGCTGCGTAGCTTTTGCTCATTGCCTTTAAGCATGGTCTGTACAGAATCGTTCATGTAGATAATGTTGAGGTCGTTGTCGGCCAGCATGACATTGGCCTGACACATATCTAATGCTCGTTTGATACGGGCGTTGGCGCTGGATACGGCATGTTCTTTTTCCTGCGCGGCCAACTGCTCGGTTAAATCAAACCATTCGATGACGGTACCTAAGCGTTCGCCGCTTTGATTGGTCCAAGGCGATAACGTCAGGCGGAATGTCAAGCCTGCCACTTTGATGTCGGAGGCCTGGGTTTCAGTTAAACTACTGACGACTGCGCGTTGATGCTGTACGTTTTTATGGAAAATATCGGCACAGGAACCGATCAGCGTATCGACGTTAAATTCTGGTAGTGCTTGGCGGATCTGCGTTTGATTCTCTCTGAGCATGGCTTCCATACCATTGTTCATATAGCAGATGTTCAAGTCGTTATCCGCCAGCATCACGTTGGCATTGCACAGTTTCAGTGCACTTGAGAGATCGGCCAAGCGACCGTTTTGTGCTTCTTGGGCTTTTTGAGGTGTTATGTCTGAGGCAAACTTAACCACTTTAAATGGCTTACCGCTGTTGTCGATGACCGGGTTATAAGAGGCTTGTATCCATACCTCCTTATTGCCTTTGCCGAGTCGCTTAAACTCGCCGTGCTGAAATTGACCACGGTTGAGGTTTTCCCAAAACTCAAGGTATTGTGCACTTGAGCGCTGCTGCGGTTCGATAAACATGCTGTGATGTTGACCGACCACCTCATCAAGGGTGTAACCCATGGTGTTCAAGAAATTCTGATTGGCGGTGATGATGGTGCCGTCGAGATTGAACTCGATGACCGCCTGAGATTTATCAATCGCCTCTAGCTTCGCTCTTAGTTCCAGCAACTCGCGCTCTTGCGCTTTGTAGTCGCTACTTATTTGAACACCAGCAAGGTTGATTTTCATTGTGTTGTTCCCCTTACGTCTAACGGTTTGTCCGTCGTCAACAGTTCTTTTTATCAGCCTAAGCCACAGTCGCCCTGGTAAGCAAACCGCCGCTAGCGGTTAAGCGTCTTGGGTGGCTCAGGGATTGATTATCCCGCAAAATGCCTGTCGTAATATTTTTGACAGGCGCACGCCACAGACTTAATTAAAAGTGAGTATTTTTTTCAAATCCAGCAGCACCACCATCTTATCGCCGACGCTGACCAGACCTTTTACAAATTCGCGATTATCCGCTTCGCCGACATCCGGTGCTTTGGTGCTGGCGCTTTGGTTGACCGAGTACACATCAGAGACTGAATCGACGACCATGCCGATGATCTTTTCGCCTTCGTCGAGCTTGACCTTTACGACGATCACAACGGTGATATCACCATAAGGAATTTGTTCTAAGCCAAAGCGTAGACGCAAATCGACAATCGGCACTATGGTGCCGCGCAGATTCATCACGCCCTGAATAAAGTCCGGGGCGTTAGGTATGCTGGTCGTGGCATCAAAGCCACGGATCTCTTGAATCGACAGGATATCGATTCCGTATTCTTCGCCCGCCATAAAAAAGGTGAGGTACTGATCTTGAGAGACGCTATGCTCTTGTTGTTGTTTGTCGAGTTGCTTTTGCAACTGGTCCAACTGCTCAGTTACCATGGTTAGGATACCGCCATATGTCGAGTTTGTTTTCGTTGGTGCTTTTTCAATCCCGCTAGGCTGATGACGCCACCGATATCGATGATGAGTGAGATGGTACCGTCACCCAAAATCGTGGCACCGGAGATCCCTTCAACCCGCTGATAGTTGGCTTCAAGGGATTTGATCACGACCTGCTGTTGGGCCAGTAGGTCATCGACCAGCAAGCCGACATGACCGTACTCGCTATCGACGATCACCAAAATGCCTTGGGTGAGGTTTTCTACCGCACCATCGTGGTTGAATATTTGATAGAGCCTAAGGATTGGAATATATTCGTCACGTTGGCGAAACAGCTCCATATCGCCGCCGACGTTGTTGAGCTGGTCGGGGGTCATTTGAATCGATTCGATAATGTTCACCAACGGAATGATGTAGGTGTTTTTGCCGACGGTGACGAGCTGACCATCTAAAATGGCAAGGGTCAACGGCAGGCGAATGGTAAAGGTTGAACCGACATCACGCTCTGAGGATACCTCGACGGTGCCGTTGAGTTCTTGAATATTCCGTCTGACTACATCCATACCGACGCCACGGCCAGATAGGTCTGACACCTCGGTTGCGGTAGAAAAGCCGGGCAAAAAGATAAGGTCGATGATCTCTTGCTCGGTCAACTCATCACTGGATTGAATCAAGCCCTTATCTAAGGCTTTTTGTTTGACTACCTCGGGGTTGATGCCTTTACCGTCGTCAATGATTTTGATCACTATGTTGCCGCCTTGGTGATAGGCGTTGAGGGTAACGGTGCCGGTTTCTTCTTTACCGGCGGCAAGGCGTTCGTCGGGCTTTTCCAAGCCGTGGTCGAGTGAGTTTCGGATCAAATGCACCATGGGGTCGGAGATCTTCTCCATCACGGTTTTATCCAATTCAGTGGTTTCACCGAGGAGCTTCAATTCGACTTTCTTACCGAGCTTTTGCGAGATATCACGCACTAAGCGTGGAAAACGGTTAAATACGTGACTAATCGGCAACATACGAATTTGCATGACGCTCTCTTGTAGCTCCCGGGTATTGTGGGCAAGCTGAGATAAGCCTTCAAGCATCAACATTCTACGGTTTTCGGTAAATTCGCCTTCACTATATTGGCTGAGCATCGCTTGGGTGATCACCAGTTCACCGACCATGTTGATCAGTGAATCGACTTTTTCAATACTGACGCGAATCGAGGTCGATTCGGCTTTTTTGCTCTGCGCTGCACCACTTTCACTTACGGCATTGGTATCGGCCAAACGCTCTGCCACCGGCGGGGCGACTTCAATTATCGGCTCCGGTATTAGTGGTTCCGGCGCAGCCTCGACTTCAACTGGTTGTTCATCTGTGATGTCATCGGCTTGGCTGTCTGGCAAGTCTGCGTCGTCGCAACGGATCTCCAGCTCACAATCATCGAGCACCCATTCAAAAATCTCTTCGATTTTTTCCTTCTCACAATCTGCTATCAGCTCTATTTGCCAATACAAATAGCTGTCATCTGGTTGTAGATCATGAAAGGGGGGAAGGTGGGAAAAATCGGCTTCAATACTCATTTGGCCTAAGTCGGCCAGCTCTTGGAACATGAAAATAGGTTCGTTGCCGGTTTTAAACAGATGAGATTGCGGTTTAAAGGAGATATGCCAACGTTTGCTGCCGCCGTTGGAATGGTCCTGCGACTGGCTTGGCGGTTCGACAGGGCCGCTCTGGGCGGTGTTGTTTGAGCTTGGAGTGCCTTCATCGTTGAGAATGGCCAAAATCTGCCTACTGATGTCGTTGGCTACGGTGGTGTCAGGTTCTTCTGAGTTCTTTAGGGCGGTCAACATATCGCGCAGGCAATCGACGGTTTTTAAAAACAGATCGATGTGCTCTGACTCAATGGTACGAGTGCCTTCGCGAATTTGGTCGAGTAAGGTCTCTAGGTCATGGGTAAAATCGGCAACCACGTTAAAGCCAAAGGTGCCACTACCCCCTTTGATAGAGTGCGCTGCACGGAATATGGTGTTTAGGGTTTCAGAGTCTTTGCTGCCGGGTTTAAGTGCAAGGAGCTCGTGCTCCATAATATCCAGGCCTTCAAAACTCTCTTCAAAGAACACCTCATAGAACTGACTCAGATCAATACTCATAACACGCCCATTCTTATTGGCTTAACTTAGCGTATGACTTTTTGAATCACGGCCAACAATTGATCAGGATTGAACGGCTTAACTATCCAGCCTGTCGCCCCGGCGGCTTTGCCTTCATGTTTTTTGTCGGTGCCGGACTCTGTGGTGAGCATCAATAGTGGCGTGAATTTGTATGCCGGCAATGTTCTTAAGTGTCTGATTAGGGTGATACCGTCCATATTGGGCATGTTGACGTCGGAAATAACAGCATCAAATGAGCTTTTTTTGGCAAGCTCTAAAGCTTCTACTCCGTCTTTGGCATCGATCACGTCATAACCGGCTTTTTTTAGGGTAAAAACCACCATCTGACGCATTGAGGCTGAATCGTCCACTGCCAGAATTTTCTTCATTTTTGCTCGTATCCTCTATAAAACCTAATTTGGCTACAGTTGTAAAAAGTTGGCAACGCCAACGATATTGGCGGTAGATTTTAACGCTTCACTGTCGCCTTGCCACTTAATTTTATGGCCAATTTCACTTAAGCTTTTTTGTACCACACAAAGTAGCTGTAAACAGGCGGTATCGGCTTTGCCGACATCACTGATATCCAACTTTACCTCATCGCCTGATTCCATTAACTGAGACAGTTTGGCATACAGTTCTTCGGCTTGGTTGATGATCAGTTGCTCAGGTAATTTAAAAACGTCAGACACTCAGTGAACCTTCAAAATTGGCTTTTTATCGTTTTTCGCACGCATTAGGAATAACCCTAACTTATTCATGGGCTTAAAAAGCTTTACTGGTAAATCAATAGTAGTCAAGTATTGAAAATTATCCAAACATAGAATTTATATTTGTGCTAATGCAAATCATAATTTCGTGATTATTAAGACTTTTTTGCCACTTTTATCGCACCAGCTTGATGTATCAGGCAGCGCTAAAGGTGCTTGACCATCAGTTTCAAATCACTTTCCATTAGGCTCATATCGACGGTTGGGATCTGCCCTAAAGCTTCTACCGGTTTGAACATTGCCTGCAATTGTCCATGTGGATTGATGAGCGCAATACCTGCTGAGTGATCGACAGCATACTCTGCTAAAGAGGTGTCTTGTGTCATCGAATACATCAGCCCTAAATTTCTCACAAAGGGGAATAATGCTTTGTGCGGACCGGAGGCTGCCACGAATTTGGGGTTAAAGTAATCGGTGTATTCTTTGAGTCTGGCACTGTCGTCGCGTTGTGGGTCAACCGAGACAAACATCACTTGCAGATTGTCTATGCCCGCTTGGCTCAAATTCTTATAGCTGCCTGCCAGTTTGGCCAAGGTGGTAGGACAGACATCGGGGCAGTGGGTATAGCCTAAAAACAGCAAGGTCCACTTATTGCTGAAGATGTCATTGTTGATGGTATTACCGTATTGATCGGTCAATTCAAATGGTTTGATGATCCGTACCGGGTCAAATACTCTGGCGTTGAATTGCGGCAAAGGGGCTTTATTGAGCAGTTGTATGGCAATACCGCCAGCTAAGGCGGCAATTGCCACCAAAGCAACAAGGAGGTTTTTTGACTTCATGGGCGGATCATCCAAAAGTGGTCGATGATAAGTGCAACAAACAGCACCATCAGATGCCAAATCGAGAATTTGAACATGTTGAAGGCGGTCTCTTGCTTGGCGGCAAATTTTAATTTCCAAGCGTGCCACAAGAACCAGGCATTTAAGCCAAAGCTGGTGAGCAGATAGATAACACCTGACATGCCGACAAGGTAGGGCAGGACACAAATCGCCATCAACAGAACGGTGTAGAGGAAAATGGCATTTTTGGTGAATTCAATACCGTGAGTGACCGGCAACATCGGCATATTGACCTTTTCGTAATCGTTTTTACGATGAATGGCCAAGGCCCAAAAGTGAGGTGGTGTCCAGATAAAGACTATCATCACTAAAAGCAATGCATTGCCGTGTAGTTCACCGGTCATCGATGTCCAGCCTAACAGAGGCGGCATGGCGCCAGCCAAACCACCAATGACGATATTTTGCGGCGTTGCCCGTTTCAAATACATGGTGTAAAACACGGCATAGCCGAACAGGCTTGCCAATGTGAGCCACGCGGTCAGCCAGTTGACCATAATGGCAAGGGCGGCAAAACCAATCAATGCCAGCGTGCCTGCGAACCAAGCAGCGTTTTTCATTGAAACCCGACCTTTGGCGACCGGGCGGTTGTGGGTTCGTGCCATTTTGGCGTCGATACGAAAATCGACAATATGATTGATGGCGGCGGCGGCGGCGGATAAAAAGCCGATACCGACCATCGACCAAAATACCAAGGCGACACTAGGCTGTTTTGGGGTAGCCAAAACCATGCCGACGACGGCGGTTAAGATCAATAAAGCAACCACTTTGGGCTTGGTCAGCTCAAGATAGTCGTTAAACAGCAGTTTAAATGGACGACGTTCTAAGGTCATTGTTTGCGTGGTCATATGGCTTTTCCTCTCACGCTTTTCTAGAAATACTATATAAGATGGTCAACATGACCAACACCAATCCGACGCCGACGATATTGTGAGCGACGGCGACACCAATCGGTAATTGGAAGTAAATATTGCTGACGCCTAGGGTAAATTGAATAAACAGCACTGCCATCAATAAATTCGCCAAGGTGCGAAAATACGACGAAATGGCACTTTTGTACAATTTGACTGCAAACCATAAAAGGTAAAGCAATGTAATGATGGCGCCGATGCGATGCATGACATGTATGGTCATACGCGCAGTGTAATCCAAAACCCCAAATTCATAGTTGGCAAAGCCGGTTTGTAGTGAAAAGGCATCTTTGAAATTGAGGTTGGTGGTCCAATCGGCTTCACAAATCGGCAGCTGGGTACAGGCTGTGGCTGCGTAGTTTGCTGCGGTCCAGCCACCAAGGGCAATTTGGCTAATTAAGATGACTAGGCCGATGGCGCCGATACCCAACAGACTGCGGACATTGACATCACCGCCGGGCACGCGATAAGGGGTGAGGCGTAAGACCAACAGATAAAGTAAGCTCAAGGTGGTGAAGCCGCCGAGCAGGTGAGACATGACAATGATTGGGTTGAGGTTCATTGTGACTGTCCACATGCCAAGGGCACCTTGGAAACAGACCAACAGCAACAGCGCAAAAGGATGCTTTAATGGACGTCCCGGCGTTTTATTAAGTAGTGACATCACGAAGATGATCACAATAAACAGCCCTAAGGTGCTGGCGAAATAGCGGTGGATCATTTCGTTCCAAGCTTTGTGCGCTTCAACTGGACGGTGAGGGTAGGCTTCATTGGCTTTGGCGACGTGCTCGTCGCTGCTGGGAACACCAATGTGACCATAACAGGTGGGCCAATCGGGGCAGCCAAGGCCGGCGTCCGTCAATCTGGTGTAGGCACCGAGCATGACGACGACAATGGAGATAAAGACGGCGACAATGGCGACTTTTCGGATTTTTTGATTATTCACATAGGCCTCAATTGTTATCTATTGTTATCTGTTTTGTAATTGTTGTCGGCGATGTTTTGCTAACTGGATCTCCCAATCTCTTGTCATTTAAGCTTTTTAGCTTGTTCTAGCATACTTTAATAAACGTTTTAAGTCTTCCATCCAATCTTTGGTGACCATGATCATTTCTTCTTTTTGGGCTTTGGCACTATAGCGCAAAACCACTTTGCCGAAGGGATCGACCAAATACATAAAATCACTGGAGAGCTGACTTAATGTTGCCTGCTGCGAGGGCGTATGAGCCATCAATTTGACAAACGGATAGGTTTTACCAAGCATTTCATCTTCAACGCCTGTGCTGTCGTTGAGAACCACCACCGGATGGGCTTTTTTCTGCAACTTACCTAGCGCCTGATAGCCTTGATTAAGACTGTATAACACGTTGTTGCAGGTCTGTTCGCAGTGCTGAGGCATCGGATAGAAGATGATCCATTCGGTTTCAGCTGCCTGATCAGGCAGTAGCCAGCTTAAGGTTAACTCACGGTCCATAAATTCACCTTTGTTGGTTTGACCGGCATTAAACCAGCCCATTTTCAGCACAATAAAGGCGAGTAAAAACGGGGCGACAAAAGCGCCGAATACGGTCAAAATACCATTACGTCCGGTCATGGTGTTGCTCCTTCGATGAGGGGGTTGATGGCTTTTGCCTAGCGGCAAATAAGAAGATGACTACTGCCGCCAAGGCCAATAAAAACCACTGTACGGCATAAGCTCGGTGTTTTTCCGCCGGCATCACTACAGGTTGATAATGAGGTGTGAAGCCAAAATTATTTTCGCCTTGGGCGTAGAGTATAAAGTCGTAAAGGGGAATTTGACTTTGCCGGGCAAATTGCTCTAGGTCGATTTGTTGCACTCTACGGGGCCAACTGTCGCCGGTTTCGGGTTCATCAGAGAGAACATAGGCATCAAGAATGCCGCTTTTGACAAAAGCGTTGATGGTGATCTCGCCTTGTGGCATGTCGATTTGAGGCAAGCGGTCTCTGTTGGCATAGTCCCCTTTCACCCAGCCCATATTGACTAAGGCGGCTTTGTCATAACCTACGGGCTTTATGGCCAAGACCACATCATAGCCCGGTTGGCCTTGCCATGTGCGGTTATCTAAAAGCCAAGCTGCTGGTGTTACGACTTGACCACTGAGGCGAATCGATACGCCTGTGGGGTCTTGTTCGGCTTGAAATTGGAGGAGTTCATTGATTGACAGTGTGCCCATCTTTTCGTACTGGGCAATTTGGGCAAAACGGGCGTCTTTGTCGGCGGCTCTTGAGAGTTGCCACATTCCGAGACGGAGGCATACAGCCACGACAATCAAAGTTAAGACAACGGGTATCGCTTTGAAATCAAACCGGTATAATCGAAAAGACATGCCCATCAACAACCTCTCACCAAGAAGGAGTGCCTAGCAGTGTCATTTGCGATTAAAGTTTTGATCATAGGGCTATTATTATTCGTTGTTTTTAATTTGTTTCGCGCCTTGATTGCGATGCTGAAAAATGATCCTGACGGGCCAAATATGTCGGAGTTTATCGGCAAGCGGCTTAAATTTACGGCGTTGGCTCTATTGGTCATTATTCTGGCGATGGCTTTTGGCCTTATCGAGCCACATCAGCGACCATTTTAAACCCACTTTTACCTGCGCGTACGCGTCATTCTACACCATAAGGGTGATGAGATAAACCCGCTCAAACTTGTGGCTTTATGCTAACTTAAACTGTTGAATTTTATGTACAGGATGCCTGGGTAGTCGGCGACTTCATGGACGAAGGAGGTAGAGCGACGCAGGATGCCAAAGCCGGGAACATTCGCAGGCGATGTACAGGATGTACGGTGCACTAGTTTTGCTCCCGGCAAAACTCAGTATTTCCTCCTTCCGTGGAGGTCATGCCTGCGTAGTCGGCGACTTCATGGACGAAGGAGGTAGAGCGACGCAGGATGCC
>JBFHGJ010000004.1:0-132901 GCA_041583135.1 Alteromonadaceae bacterium
CAGTTTGACCAAACTAATTTGAAACTTCTGTTTCAATTGTCCAAATATGATATGCAAAACTCAGTTCAGACCTGCTGCTTTGTGGGCGCTTTGCCTTGAAACCATTTCCTTTTAAACCCCTTTGCTGCAGCCACAAGGGAATGCCAAAAGCCAGCAACACACTTAAATCGTTGACGAAAATCTCGAGTTCTAATTAGCCATTCCGACTCTTCAATGTTTAGTCGTGCCAAAATAGGTTCTATTTGTTCAGGAATCACACCTGATTTACCATTGCGAGCAAATCGGCCACTCCAATCAACTAAAGACAAGTACTGTGCTTCGGTTAATAATTGCAATGGGTCACCTTTACCTTCTTTTGGAGCTTGGCCAAATGATAATAATTTGACCGGCCCACGACCTTCCCTGTCTTGTGCTCTTTTAACTCTTTGTTTTATTGAGGTAAAGTCCGAGTTTTCAAGTACTTTGGTGAGGCCAGCCCTCACTGGATTCAAATCTACATAAGCCATACAAGATAAAATTGCAGCTTCGTCAAGTAATGCTTGGCTAGTATACCTTGACTCCCAAAATCGCCCACTACGCTCGTCTTCAAGGTTAGCTTTTCGAGCAATTCTCTCATTGAGCTCACGCATGAACCAACTAATGCTCATCAAGCGCCTACGATATTCAGCAGCGAGAGTCGCAAGCTCTAGCTGCTGCCCATCTTCAAGCGTTTCGCCACTTAAATACCGTAACACCAGAGGCTCACCTTTATGCAAACTCAACCAGCGCTGAAATATCTCTCGAAATGACCAATTAATCGGAGTGGATTTATCGACCCGAAGTACAACATGATAGTGATTCTCCATGATGCTGTAGGCCAGAATATCAATGGAATATGCCTTTTCGACTCGTCCAAGTAAGTCTTCTAGCCACTTACGGCGATGGTCAAAGTTGCGACCAGAATATTTGTCTAGCCCCATTAGAAAGGCACGTCTAACACAACGGGCAGTACAGTGATAATATGAGGTAATATTTAGATTGATCAATCGATTACGAGGCGTTGCCATCATCTATCTTCCTTGTTAAAAAATTCCTGTTTGTCTAGCAACACTAAGTATGGCACAGAATCCACATTTTGCGAGTGTTTTTTAGCCAGATAAATAGATTTCAATCAAAGTCTCAAGCACAACCTTTGCAGACATTGCTGAAAAATCAATGGATGTCTGCAATACTATTGCCGATTTAAGGATATTTACATCCCGATATCAGCATTCTGAGACAGCCACAAATGAGTTGAATTCTCGTACTTTGAGATATCGGGCGTCATTTGGCATAACAAATGATTTGGAATAAGAATTGCACTATACAAATAGCGCAGAGGCCACCAGCTTGAATCATATTGAATAGCCTCAATCTATCGATTTATCTGTATTAAAGTAGAACCTAATGACCATAAAACGCTATTTATTCACTCTCATTGGCGGACTCGTCATCGTCATTGCGGCAGTCCAACTCTTACTGATCTCATATTTTCAACAACACTTAAACCAAGAAGTCATTACCAAAAGCCAGCAACTTTCGACACAAATCATCGACTTTGCGGTTGAACATGTCACGTTAGAAGGTAACGAATCTCAAAACGAAGCCCACGATAAATTAGACACCCACAACTTCGGGTCGCATCCACTAGCTTCAGAAACAACGACACAAAACAATTGTGTCATTTCAAAGACCGTCAAAGAGCGGGTTGGTAGCCAAGAGAATATTGAAAAATCGTATACCAGTGTTCAAGTTGATTGTGACGAACTTGTGGATGTCCAGCATTTCGAGATCTTGACCGACGACGATGAAAATAAGCTACAAATGAGAGTCATCACGCCAGAACAACTACAGAAGGAAAAGCTAAAGTGGACGCAACAGCTCCATAAAATAATAGAAGACACCCACAAAAATAAGACACCACAACAGTCGTTTTCTTTCATCGCCAAAGCCCCACCCCAAAACGGTCAGTTGAAAACCCAGCTCACCCTAGATAGTTCATTTAGCCAGTCAGATACTATTGATACGTTAGTCAATTACATGATGTATCTCATCATCGGCTCATCGATAGTGGCATTATTGCTCGCACTATGGCTCAGTCACCATTTCACAAAGCCACTGAGAACCCTATCTAGTGGTTTTTCTGCACTACAGAGTGGAAATTTGGGTGTCCAAATAGAAGAAGCTGGGATAAACGACTATCGAAAGACTATGGCATCATTCAACCTAATGAGTCAAAAACTAGCTCAACTTGCTGAAAATGAAAAAACTTTGCAACAGCAAAGTCATTTAGCTGAACTAGGAGAAGTCAGTCGAGGGCTTGCACATGCACTGCGAAATCCAATGCACACCATAGGATTATCTGTCGAACAGTTAAAAGATGATAAACTCCCCCTCGAACAAAGACTCAAACTGCAAGAAAAAATAGAGAGTAAAATCAAACATATTGATAAGACCATTAAAGCCCTTCTTACACTTACCTCAGGTGAGATACAAAGAAACGACTCCGTACCAATAAAATCAGTAATCCAAGATGTTATATTAGAAATGAAGTCTAGTGGTCCCCACATTAAGCTCACGCTCAATGGCCCTCCTGAAACGCTCAGCATTAGGGCTGCGGAATCTGAAGTTAGAGCGATTATTCACACGCTAGTTGTCAACGCAGTTGAGGCAAATACGCAAGGCAAAGAGATCTCAATAGAATTAGTTGATAAAGGTAAGACTATTGAAGTCATAGTAAAAGACCAAGGTAAAGGCATAGATAGCAACATTGCAGATAAACTATTTGAACCCCATGTTAGCACGAAATCAGAAGGTGCAGGCATGGGTTTATATATCTCTAGACGGTTGGCCAAACTATATTATGGTGGAGATATTGTGCTTGAAAACAATACTTCTGGTGGCTGTTGCGCTACTGTCACTCTACAAAAGGAAAACTCATGAGCGAAATCCCAACTACCGTTTTGGTTGTTGAAGACGAAACAGACCAGCGGGAGATCATCTGCGACTTGCTAACAGCAGAAAACTATCAAGTTATTCAATCAGATAGCGTAGAGTCGGCCATTAGAGAACTAAAATCTAATGCGATTGACGTTGTCTTCTCGGATTGGAACCTAGGCGCACTATCCGGGCTGGACTTACTTGATTACGTTCGCAAACAGTCACCGGATTTAGGGTTTGTCGTGGCCACTGCTTATGGCTCAATCAATCACGCTGTCTCGGCAATGAAATCAGGTGCAGATGACTATTTAGCAAAGCCATTTCAACGACAGGAACTCTTATTAACCATTGAAAAGGCGCTAAGATCCAAGAAGCTAAGGCAACAAAACAACAACCTTGCTCAACAACTTGGGGAGCAACAGAGTTTAGTCGATTTGATAGGTCACGCTCCTTGTATGCAAAAGGTGTTTGATCGGATCAAGCGCATCGCTAATACGGATGCGACAGTCTTGATCACAGGGGAAAGCGGCACAGGTAAAGAGCTTGCCGCAAGAGCACTTCAGCAACTATCGACTCGAAAAAGCAATGCATTTATTAGCGTCAACTGTGGTGCAATCCCAGAATCCATCGCAGAAGCAGAACTGTTTGGCGCTGAAAAAGGCGCTTTTACCGGCGCATCCTCCACCAAGATAGGCAAATTTGAAGCTGCTAATGGCGGTACAATCTTTCTTGACGAAATAGGCGAACTCTCGTTGGCAATACAGGCTAAAATACTTCGTCTACTACAAGAAGGAAAAGTAACGCGTCTAGGCTCCAATAACGAAATAGATTTGGACGTCCGTGTAATTGCGGCCACCCACAGAAATTTGCCCCAGCGTATTGAACAGGGGGAATTTCGTGAGGACCTATTTTACCGGCTTAATGTAGTGCCGATAGAAATGCCACCGTTAAGGCAAAGACAAGAAGATATACCAAAGCTCATCAACCATTTCGTCGAACTTAATTGTCGCCGCTATAATTGTCCCGCACTCACGTTGAGCAAGCCTTTGCTAAAGCAACTTATCAGCTATTCATGGCCAGGTAATGTTAGAGAGCTATCCAATAGAATTGAGCGCTTTGTGCTTCTTGAAGATACTGACGAATTGCTCAAAGGAATTTCCCCTTTCGCCAGTAGCCCACACCAAAACTCATCAAATTCGATATTTGAGCTACCGGAAGAAGGACTCAACTGGGAAAGCTTTGAAAAACAATGCTTGGCCCAAGCTTTACACAAGTGCAGTGGGAATAGAACTAAGGCGGCCAAATTGTTGCAACTACCTTACAAAGCATTTTTATATCGCCTTGAAAAATACCAACTAAACTGAATTGGACAATGCTAGACACCCACAGTTTAGCTGGAACATATATCTACTGTGGGTGTCTATTAATTTATATCAAAACTGAAACAGCTGGACTTTTAAGCTCTTTTCTTGGTCAAGCTCAGGAAATTTGTCGCAATTTGATAATCGACCAATATATTGAAGTTCAGGACAATGCTCAGCGACTAGGTCAAGTAGGTAGCGACTATCTATGTCTGGAGCGTTCAAACACAGCATCACTCGGGCGTTACCTCCGGCCAACTCGGGCAGCTTTTTGATGAGTTTTTGGTAATCCTTAGTCAACGCAAAGCTTCCTTTTTGAAAGCTTGGAGGGTCTATAATGATCAAGTCATAAGGCCCGTGTCGTCTAATTTTTCCCCACGAATTAAATATATTGTGGCAAAAGAACTTAGCTTTTTGTTCACTCAAATTATTGATTTTGTGGTTTAAACGTCCTTGGGACATCACCGATTTGTTCATATCCACGTTAATCACCTGCTCTGCCCCACCAGCAATTGCCGCAACAGAAAACAGACAGGTATAGGAAAACAAATTCAAGACATTCTTGCCGAAGCTATTGTGCCTAACCCAAGCTCGACCATTTACCATATCAGGAAAGATACCAACATTTTGGGCATTAAGGAGGTTGACATAAAACGCAATATCATCATATCTCTCACCCAATGTATGGGTGTCTACAATGTCCTGCACATGTAGGTGTGTTTTGTGGGTGTCTACCTTTTCATCCAGTCTCAACAATTCTTGGGTGTCCAACTCTGCAACAATATGTGGCGAAGGCAAGTCGTCACCCCGCACCAAACTCGCACAAGTCCTTGGTCCTTGTCGATGTTGCACCACAATTGACTTTACCCCATCAGCTTTCTGCCGCCAAAGCGCGTCAACCAATGATTCAAGCCACGCCTCCTCCACCGGCCGAAACAGACAAATAAATATCGCAGGTGGATACCAATCAACAGTGATCTGCTCAAGTCCCGGGAAAGTTTGACCGCGCCCATGAAACAGCCTCTGAATATGACGCGCCTCCAAAATAGAGTTTTGTACAGCCGCAGTAATGGGGGTAATTTCTGCCATAAATACAATAATCCTACAATTTGTCCAGCTGTAGTTTGAGCTGCTGAGATTGATCACGACACGCAGCCGCTTCTTCAAATTCAAGATTACGTGCATGTTCCAGCATTTTTGCCTCCAACACCTTAATCTGCTCAGCCAGCGCTTCAGGCGATTTAACCTTATAAAGCGAAAGCTTATTGGCCGTTTTCTGCTGCGGTGAGTCTTTGCCGTCACCACCAATATCCATCACATCGGTGATCTTCTTATTTAGACCCTGTGGAACAATACCGTGTTTTTCGTTATGAGCCTGCTGTATCTCTCGACGACGATAGGTTTCATCTATCGCTTTTTTCATTGAGCGGGTAATCTTGTCGGCATACAAAATGGCCTTGCCTTCTAAGTTTCTCGCCGCGCGGCCGATTGTCTGAATAAGCGAACGCTCTGAGCGCAAAAAGCCTTCTTTATCGGCATCAAGAATAGCCACCAATGAAACCTCAGGAATATCCAAGCCTTCTCTTAGCAGATTAATACCAACCAATACATCAAACTTGCCAATTCTAAGGTCGCGTATGATTTCAATCCGCTCAACAGCATCAATATCTGAGTGTAAATATCTCACCTTAACGCCGTGTTCGTTCAAGTAATCAGTTAAATCCTCAGCCATCCGCTTGGTTAAAGTAGTCACTAAAATGCGCTGTTGTAGCTTGGTTCGCTCATAAACTTCTGAGAGTAAATCATCTACTTGAGTGACAACCGATCTCACTTCAACTTCTGGATCAAGCAGCCCGGTTGGCCTGATCACTTGCTCAGCCACTTCTCCATTGCACTTATCCAACTCAAAATCGCCCGGCGTCGCCGATACATATATGGTTTGCGGTGATAAAGACTCAAACTCCTCAAATTTCAATGGTCTATTGTCTAACGCCGAAGGCAACCTGAAACCATATTCCACCAAGTTTTCCTTACGTGAGCGGTCCCCACGATACATCGCGCCAACCTGAGAGACAGTGACGTGAGACTCATCAATGATCAATAAGCCGTCAGATGGAAAATAGTCCAACAACGTCGGTGGCGGCTCACCCGGAGCCCGACTTGATAGGTACCTGGAGTAGTTTTCAATACCTGAGCAATAACCCAATTCAACCATCATTTCTAAGTCAAACTGAGTGCGTTGACTCAACCTTTGTTCTTCAACCAACTTATTGTTACTGATCAACTGCTTTTTACGTTCATTGAGCTCTTCTTTAATACGCTCAACCGCAGCCAAGATTTTTTCTCTGGGTGTCACATAATGGGTTTTCGGGAAGATGGTCGTGCGTGTTAAGTTCTTTTCTACCGCGCCCGTAAGCGGATCAAAAGCATAGAGCTTTTCAATTTCTTCATCAAACAACTCAACTCGGATTGCATTTCGCTCTGAATCAGCCGGAAAAATATCAATGACATCACCACGAACACGGAACGAACCGCGCTGAAAATCCAAGTCATTGCGCTTATATTGCAATTCCGACAAGCGCCGTAAAATAACCCGCTGGTCCATAATATCGCCTACGCGCAAATGCAGCAGCATCTTCATGTAGGATTCTGGGTCACCCAAACCATATATGGCTGAGACAGAAGCCACAATGACGACATCGCGCCTTTCCATCAGTGCTTTGGTCGCCGACAAACGCATCTGTTCAATATGCTCGTTTATCGAGGCATCTTTCTCAATAAAAGTATCCGTTGCTGCAACATAGGCCTCTGGCTGATAATAATCGTAGTAGGAAACAAAATACTCGACGGCGTTGTGAGGGAAAAACTCCTTCATCTCACCATATAATTGCGCAGCCAAAGTTTTATTGTGCGCCATAATCAACGCAGGGCGATTCACTTCATTAATGACGCTAGCCATAGTAAACGTTTTGCCAGTGCCGGTAGCACCTAACAATGTCTGACAGGCAAGACCGTCTGACAAGCCATTTACCAACTGAGCTATTGCCTGAGGCTGATCGCCACATGGCTCAAATGGTGCAACCAGCTTAAACTCACGCTCCACTGATAACCTCCTCTTTGCCGGACAAAGCATTAAATTGTTTTACAAACCATCGATAGGCAATAAATGACGTAAATACATTACCAATTAAAGCCCCCACCAACATGCCAGAGATCCCGGCGATATGGCTGCCAATGTAAGCAAAAGGCACATAAAAAATAAACAAGCGGATCACGCTTAAAATCAACGCATTCATCGGAAGATGCAATGCATTGAAAGAAGAGTTTGTTAGGATGATGATCCCCTGCAAACCGTAACCTAAAGGCAAGATATAAATAAAGAGTTGTATCAACGCTATCACCTCAGCGTCATCAGAAAAGCCTTTGGCAATAAGCCCCGCCAATAAACATAGCAAGAGATATACAGCAAACTGCCAAGCTAGGACAAAACGTAGCGTGCTTTTATATGCATCAATTACCCTCTCCATTTTACCGGCGCCAAGATTCTGACTAATAAAAGGTGGCAGCGTCATCGACAAAGCCAAAACCACTAGACTGGCAATTGACTCAATTCGACTCCCCACCCCAAACGCGCCAACTGCGCTGTTGCCAAATTTAGCGATAATGGCCGTCATAATGGCTGCGGCAATAGGCGTGAGCATATTTGCTCCTGCCGCTGGCAAACCAATTTTTAATATTTTACGGGATGTCGCAATAAACCCCGCAAATGAATCTAGGTGAGGCAATATAAATCGTTTCTTATATACCAAAATGTAAATGACGACCAAAAAACCAAAAGACCACGAAACCAAAGTAGAAATGGCCGCGCCACGCAACCCCAACTCAGGAAACGGTCCCAATCCAAAGATCAACAAAGGATCAAGTATGGCGTTAATTAAGGCCCCAATGGCCATTACTAGGCTTGGGGTCTTGGTATCACCAAAGCCCCGCATAACACTATTACCCACCATCGGACACACTAAAAACACACTGCCTAAAAACCAGACATCCATATACTCGTGAATTAGCGGCAACAAACTAGGCTTTGCACCAAGCAAAGTAAACATGGGATCAATGGTCAGATAACCAATCGCGGATAACACGCAAACCATTAAGAACGACATAACAATGGCGCCAGTACCGTCTTGTCTTGCTTCTTCAACATTGCCGGAACCAGCAACCTTACCGATAATAGCTGACGTGCCAATCCCAAGCCCAATCGCTAGACTGATGACCGTAAAAGAGATTGGAAAGGTAAAACTGATTGCAGCTAGAGGTTCCGTACCAAGGAAACTGACAAACAGGGTATCGACAAGATTGAAAGTCATTAACGTGATCATGCCAAAAATCACAGGAATGGTCATTCGTTTAAGAGTAGGCCCAATAGGATCGTTAATTAAATCAACGGCTTTTTTAGATTTAGACATGAATTGAAATGATTGCCTGGCAGTTGCGCATGTTTCGTGTGCGCAGTTTAAACGTTCTGACAACAAATTGCATGGGTTTGCGGTAAGATTATTCATAGCGTTCAAAGACACAGTTTCTAGACACCCACAAAATATATCACCTGCAATTGCTCAGTCGCTTAACGGCAAATGCTTGATACAATCTAAGACACCCACAGAAATTACAATCTAAGACACCTACAGAAATAGTATGGCTAACAATCTAGTCATAAAAATGACCAGTCGTAGTATTCACCATAATTGTTCACACTTGGGGATAACTTTGTTTCCTCACAACAACGGATAAAACATTAGCAGTAGGAACATTTACAGTGGATATTTGTGAAGCGACATCTTGTCCATTTTCGCGTTTTGGAGCAAGCAAAAAGCCTAGCTTTCATGACCAAAATAGACGCTTTGGATAATAATGAGCAATATTTTTATCCCCTTTGAGCTCCATTTGTTCTTAAGCCCTTATTTTTACCACGACTAGAGAGGTCAACCTTATTTTACGGGTATTCATGACAAATGAGTGACAACCTTAATAATGTGCTCAAGTCAAGCACAAAATTTATTTTAAAACCCCTTTACTTTTACTGTTGCTGTGCTTTTAGGAAAAAGCTGTACACAGCTAAACCGTTCAAATTTGTACTGAGCAAAAATTATACTCAAAATTTTCCATAACCAACTATTCGAAAGTAAACCATTGATATTAAATACATAAAAAAAAGAACGCCAAATTTGCTAAGATCATGTTGACAGCCGTTTTTCTTGGCTTGTAACCATCCATCAAACTTTCACACACAGAGTTATCCACAGATTTAGTGGATAACCCCCTACAGCGGTTGTCCTGTAAGGGCGTTCCCGTAACTATGGTAAGTTAAATCCCAGTAGGGGCATTTTGAATGAAAAATTTCAAGTGTTTTTGACAACTTTATTTCACGCATTCAGAGGGCTTTGTCATGCAAGAAAAAGCCAGTTCAATAGCGGCTTTTATCTAATTAACTGGCTAACACTTCATATTTACAATAAAACTGAATAAACATTAAACGGATAAAATAAAAATTGAAGAAATATGACAATTAGTGTTGACAGCTAATCTTCCTGATATTAACATTCGCCACCGTTGAAACAGCCACTCCCCAGTAGCTCAGTTGGTTAGAGCGACGGACTGTTAATCCGCAGGTCGTAAGTTCAAATCTTACCTGGGGAGCCACTTTGCAAAATCCCTTCTGCGTTATTCTCCCATAGCTATATCCGCATGCTTTTATCTACCTAATTCTACTTTGTTATGCATAAGCGGCCCTGTGTTGATCACATTTACTTTGTATATTTCAGACACCCACAGATTACATTGATTTCTAATGAATCCCTTGTGAATTGTTTTTGGTAAAAACTTGGGTGTCTAAAAATAGAATATTCAAAGCTAAATGCATGAAGGATCAGCACCACGACGCTCATAGCCAAATTTATGGGTGTCTTGAATTGACCTTTTTTGAATTGACGCAAGACTGAGGCGTTCAATCTGTGGGTGTCTCAAATTACCAAGCCGTTTGACCAACCTCCCACCTATGCCTTATATTTGAATAAATCCAATAAGTTATAAAGCTTGCAGTTGGCCAGCCAACGCCCTTGCCGGACACAAAGGAATCATGAAAATATCAAGCAATCTCCTTGCCAAGCAACTGTTGCTCACCCTGCTTCAATCTCTAATGTTATCCGTGCTGACCTTGCAACTTTTCATCCACTTTATCGAAGCCAGCCATCAACAAAAAGCACAAGTGCTTGAAGAATTGGTGGCGCATCCGGTCAGCAACGACCCCAAACTCTTGGCAAGACAATTACGTAACGCTTTCGAGTTTCAATCCCTCGCCATCAATACCTTAGATGGCGATAAAGTCTTTGCCAACGTCGAATCCAATGACGACACTCACCTCAGCACGGCCTTACTAAAGTCTTATGATGCATTACCTATTTACGGAGAAATCACCAATGGCGATCTTAACCTCAAATTGCGCTTTGCGTTTGATCTTAATATGGAGTCGGGTTTTGTAGACCGATTGCTGTTGCTTATCTGGTCGGTTTCTTTTGGTCTTCTCGCGCTCAACTACCTCATCGTCAGGCTCTACGTTCGCCATATCTGCAAAAAGGCCTCAACGAAAATCGCCCATGCCATTGCCGGTTTCGCCGCCAGTCAAAGCAGCAGTGACAATCCCGACTTGAATCTCATTCCAGCACAATTTTCAGAAGTAGCACAAGCCCTCAAAACCCTTGATGCCGATGAACAAAATGGTGCAGGCGAGCTTAACGACAACATCACCAGCTCAGCCGTAAACGCCAAACAAGACGAACTCACCGGGCTCCCAAGCCGCAACCGTTTCGTCCAGTATTTCGAAGAACACCTAATTGAAGGTAAGAGTCCAAGTAGCGGCTGCTTAGCCATCATCCGCTGTACTGAGCTACAAGAGATCAATCACACCCGCGGCTATCATGAAGGAGATAAATATGTCATCGAGATCGTCGATATCATCAACAAGTGCTCAAGCAACTACTATAGCCGCAAACTCTATCGGTTAAACGGCAGCGATCTCGCGTTAGTGCTGCCAAGCCAATCGCTCAAAGAAGGAGAACGATTTGGCCAAAACCTGCAAACCAAATTCAACGAATACCAGCAGCTCAGTGAAATCGACTCGGTAGCCTACACCGGCATTGTCTACTACAAACCTGGTAAACCCCTTGGAGAATATTTGGCGATGGCAGATACCGCCATTTCAATCGCTCAAACGCGTCACCCCAATGCATGGCACGCTCAACAGGAAACCGACCTAAGCGAACAGGTAGGCGCTTCATATGGCACCCAAAATTGGCGCCAAGTCATTGATGAAGTGCTGAACCACAAGCGTGTCGCTTTGCTCCATCAAACCTTGCAAAGCTGCGGTAGCAAGCCGGGTTATGCCGAAATACTCACGCGATTTAAAACCGCCCAAGGGCAAATTCTCCCAACCGCCTCTTTTCTCGCCATGGCAGAAAAACTCGATAAAATCGTCGATGTTGATAAGATGATCATCGAATATTCGATAAATATGCTTGCCCAGTTACCGCCATCAGAGCAGTGTTACGGTATCAATATCGCCGCCAAAAGTGCGCACGATGAAAAATTTGTCAACTTTCTCGAACGACAACTCAAACAACAACCTAGCTTGAGCAGCCAGCTGGTTTTCGAGGTGTCTGAGCAAGGATTACAACAAAACATCAAAGCCAGTAAACGTTTTATCGACATGCTACATAATTGCAAAGCCAAAATTACCGTTGAGCGCTTTGGGGTTGGCCTAACCTCCTTTAAATTCTTTCGCGATCTAAAGCCCGACAATATAAAAATGGATGGTTCATACACCAGAGGTATCGACGAAGATCAAAACAATCAGTATTTTATGCGTTTGATGATTGATCTTGCCCACCGCATCGATATCGGCGTATTTGCCGAGGGTATAGAAACCGAGGCAGAAAAGCTGACTCTTGAACAGCTGGATATTGACGGCGTACAGGGATATTTTATCGGCAACCCACAACCCTTTGTGACCACCCAAGGCGATTAACGCAAAAACAGCGGCATTTAGGCAAAAGATTCGGATATTTTCGCAGAAACCTTATAGATCACAGGTTGTTAATTGCCGGGTAAAGTCGGATAATAAGCGCCGTTTGGGTCTTAGACCCTCATCTTCTTCAACTAACCGATAATACACAAACACTAGGTCTTTTAATGACAGAATATTTGTTGCTGCTGGTAAGTACAATTCTGGTAAATAATTTTGTTTTGGTGAAGTTTCTTGGCTTATGCCCGTTCATGGGCGTTTCCGGTAAGCTAGAAACCGCAGTGGGTATGTCTTTGGCCACAACCTTTGTGCTCACGCTCGCCAGTATTTGCAGCTATTTGGTCAACTATTTCTTGCTCCAGCCATTTGAACTGGAATATCTTCGAACCCTTTCGTTTATCCTAGTGATTGCCGTCGTGGTGCAGTTTACTGAAATGGTGGTACATAAAACCAGCCCGACACTATATCGTTTACTCGGCATTTTCTTGCCGCTGATCACCACCAATTGTGCTGTTCTTGGCGTGGCGCTGCTGAATGTACAAGCAGAATCTAACTTACTGGGATCAGCCATATACGGCTTTGGTGCAGCAGTGGGCTTTTCATTTGTTTTGATCATGTTCTCAGCCATGCGTGAGCGTATGGCGCTTGCCAATATTCCAGCGCCATTTAAAGGCGCTTCTATTGCGATGATCACCGCCGGATTAATGTCCTTGGCCTTTATGGGCTTTACTGGTTTGGTCAAGGTGTAAACCATGAGTTTAGTCACTGCCGTTATATTGCTCTGCCTATTGGGCCTCATCTTTGGCGCCGTTTTAGGTTTTGCCGCCATTCGCTTTAAGGTTGAAGGCGACCCAATAGTCGATCAGATAGACGCCCTTTTACCGCAAACCCAATGTGGACAATGCGGCTACCCCGGGTGTCGTCCCTACGCTGAGGCAATTGCCAATGGCGATATGATCAACAAATGCCCGCCCGGTGGCGAGTCAACTGTCGCCGAGCTGGCACAATTGATGGGTGTTGAAGCCATTCCCCTCGACGACGCCCATCAGGAAAAAGACAAACAAAAAAAGGTCGCCTACATTCGCGAAGATGAATGTATTGGCTGCACCAAATGTATTCAAGCTTGCCCAGTCGATGCCATTTTAGGCGCTTCAAAGTTGATGCATACCGTGATAGCAAGCGAGTGCACCGGTTGCGACCTATGCGTCGAACCATGCCCGGTCGATTGCATCGACATGATCCCAGTTGCCACAACAACCAAAAACTGGCAGTGGGACCTCAAGCAAATCCCTGTTAAACAAATTCAATAGTAGAAGCCGGTGGAAAGTTTATTTGAACAAGTAGCACAAGGTCGAATTTGGCCCCTTCAAGGTGGTGTACACCCGCCTGCCTGTAAAGAAAATACCTCAGGCTTACCGATCATTCCTATGCCGTTACCTGAAGTGTTGGTGCTACCACTGAAGCAACATATCGGCGAAGGCGGAAAGCTATTGGTCAGTGCGGGCGATAAGGTATTAAAAGGGCAACCGCTGACTGAGCCGGTCAAAGGCTTGTCACTGCCAATACATGCGCCGACCTCTGGCACTGTGATCAAAATCGAAGCCCATCCGGTAGCTCACCCATCGGCACTTTCAGAGCCTTGTCTTTTCCTTGCACCGGACGGTCAAGAGCAATGGGTTGAACGCAAGCCGATGGCGCATTTTTGCGCCGAAACGCCGGAATATTTAGTCAGTAAAATCAAACAGGCTGGAATTTCGGGTCTTGGCGGGGCCGGCTTCCCGGCTTACATCAAATCCTCTTCATTGCGTAATATCAACTACTTGATTGTCAACGCCACCGAGTGCGAATCCTATATAACTGCCGACGAAAGCCTGATCCGTCGCAGTGCTGAAAATATCATTCAAGGCATTGATGTGATCGCCAATATCGTCAATCCCAACATGATCCTCATCGGGATAGAAGACGATAAGCCCGAAGCAATAAAAGCGTTGGAACAAGCCCTTGAACACCGTCATGATATTCATCTGAGAGTGTTTCCGGCAAAATACCCCTCAGGTGGTGAAAAACAACTCATTAAGATCTTAACCGGTGAAGAAGTGCCCAGTGGTGGCTATCCCGTTGATGTTGGCATTTTGGTGCATAATGTCGGAACTTTATATGCGGTTTACAAAGCCGTTGTCGAAGATGAACCGCTGATCTCCAGAATTGTTACTGTGACCGGCGAAGCAATAGAGCACCCTCAAAACCTCGAAGTGTTACTTGGTACACCGGTTGAAGCCATTTTGTCGCACTGTGGGTTTAACCCGGGCAAAGAGCAGCGCGTGATCATGGGCGGGCCGATGATGGGCTTTACCCTCCCCCACACACAGATACCCGTCGTGAAGATCACCAACTGCGTTTTGGCTCCAGCCAAAGGGGAGCTCCCCGAGCCACAAGATGAAATGGACTGTATTCGCTGTGGAGCCTGTGCCGATGCCTGTCCGGTAAGCTTATTGCCACAACAGATGCTGTGGTATGCCAAAGCCAAAGACTTGGCTAAGACGCAAGAATACAACATTAAAGACTGTATCGAGTGCGGCGCTTGCGCTTATGTGTGCCCTTCGGAGATCCCCTTAGTACAATACTACCGTGTAGCCAAAGCGGAGATCCGCACTCAAGAGCAGGAAAAACGCCAAGCCGAGCACGCCAAACAACGCTTTGAGGCAAGGCAGGCGCGCCTTGCTCGTGAAGCCGAACAACGTGCAGAAAAGCAAAGAATTGCCGCTGAAAAACGGAAAAAAGCCATGGCGTCGTCTGGCGCCTCAAATGCAGTTGCCGACGCCCTAGCCCGAGTTAAAGCGAAAAAAGCCCAGCAAGCGGCAGAACAAGCAAATACGGCAATGGAGCCAAGTGCTCAAGCAACCAAGGAAGAAGCCAAACCATTAACCGGCGCTGCCGCAGCCGTAGCGAAAGCAAAAGCGCGCAAAGCAGCGCAGGCGGCTCAACAAACAACAGATCAAGTGACAGAGCAAACGACCAGCGACGAGGTGACAGGCAAAGAGCCGTCAAAAGCACCGCAAGAAGCGCCAGCCGACGATAAAAAAGCGGCAATTGCAGCAGCGGTCGCTAAAGCCAAAGCCCGTAAGGCCGCGCAAGGGGCTGAACAGACTCACAAGCCAACGGCGCAAACGGATGAAGCTAAAGGTCCTGAGATCCAGTCAGACAAAAAAGCAGCCATTGCCGCCGCAGTTGCCAAAGCCAAAGCTCGCAAGGCAGCGCAACAGACCGAGCAAACAGCAGTTTCAGACAGCCAAGTATTGTCCGATGAAGACCCATCACAACAGCGTGATTTGTCAGACACCCACAAAACTCAAGGGGCACTCACTTCATCTACTGATAAAAAAGCCGCCATCGCAAAAGCGGTAGCCAAAGCCAAAGCTCGCAAGGCAGCGCAAGAGCAGACAGCCACTTTTGCTAGCTCAATTTCAGACACACAAGAATTGACGGATGAAGACAAACCACAACGAAGTGAATTATCAGACACCCACAATATAGAAGCTGATGCCCCCGAAATAGAAGAACAATCGCCGCTTAGTGCCGCCGATGCCAAAAAAGCAGCGATTGCAGCGGCGGTCGCCAAAGCAAAGGCAAGAAAGTTGGCAAAAGCGGCCGAGCAGGCCAATGATGAACCAGACAATCAAGATTAAGAAACCAAAACATGAGTTTTAAAATAGCCAGTTCACCCCACCATCACAGCATGAAAAAAACGCCTGTGTTGATGCGTACCGTGATCTATGCCTGTATCCCGGGGATAATTGCCCAGTATTACTTTTTTGGCGCCGGGAACCTCATTCATATTTTTCTAGCCTGTCTCACGGCACTACTTTGCGAAGCGTTGGTGTTATCACTGCGCGAAAAGTCGATTCGCAAACACCTAGGTGATTACAGTGCCTTGCTCACCGCCATCTTGTTGGGGATCAGCCTACCGCCTTTGGCCCCTTGGTGGATAACCGTACTTGGCACCGCCTTTGCCATTATTATCGTCAAACAGCTTTATGGCGGCCTTGGCTCAAATCCGTTTAATCCGGCAATGGCCGGTTATGTCATGCTGTTGGTTTCGTTTCCGCTGCAAATGACCATGTGGCTACCGGCCAAACCTCTTTTAACCATTGACCTAAGCTTCTTAGACTCACTCAATATCATCTTTACCGGTTTTAGCCTTGAAGGTTACAGCATCGCCCAGTTGCGCAGCAATATTGACGGCATTACCATGGCTACGCCACTGGACACCTTAAAGGTAGACTTAGGGCTGGGGCTTACCGCACTTGAGTCGATGAGTAAACCCGTCTTTAGCCAACTCAGCGGGCTTGGCTGGGAATGGGTCAACCTCGCCTTTTTGCTCGGCGGCTTATATTTGTTGCAGGCCAAGGCAATCAAATGGCATATCCCCTTAAGCATTTTAGGCGCCCTTGCCACCATGGCTTTTGTTGCCTTTATGATAGCGCCAGATCAAACCGGCGGCCCGGTTTTTCATTTGTTTAGTGGGGCGACCATGCTCGGGGCATTTTTTATTGCAACCGACCCGGTATCGGCCTCAACGACAAACAAAGGTCGTATCATCTTCGGCATCACCATCGGCATTTTGGTGTTTGTGATCCGCAGTTATGGCGGTTATCCGGATGCTTTTGCCTTTGCGGTTTTATTAGCCAATATGATGGTGCCGTTGATTGACCAACTGACCCAACCCAAAGTTTATGGACACCCAGCAAATTCAAAAGGCAAATCATGAAGCAGTCGATAAAGAATAACGGATTGGCGCTGGCAGGTTACGCTGCGATCTGCACTTTGTTGGTGGCTTTGATCGATCATTTAACCGAAGATAAAATTGCACACCAGCAACAACAACTGCTGTTACAAACCCTAAGCTCAGTGATGCCTGCTGACAGGTATGACAGCGCCCTGACCGAGCACTGCCTATTGGTAACGGACAAAGAATACCTCGGCAATGACAATCCACATCAGCTGTTTTTGGCCTTTAAAAATGGTCAACCCCAAGGCGCAATCGTCGAAGCTACCGCGCCTGATGGATACTCCGGCAGCATTCAATTGATGGTTGGCGTGAGCCTCAGTGGTGAGATCACCGGCGTCAATGTCATCAAGCATAAAGAAACCCCCGGTCTAGGCGATAAAATAGAAGCCCGTAAGAGCGACTGGCTCGCGGGCTTTGTCGGCAAGTACGTCAAAGGTGTCGATGATAAACGTTGGGCGGTGAAAAAGGACAACGGCATGTTCGACCAATTTACCGGTGCCACCATCACCCCAAGAGCCGTCGTCCAAGCCGTTAAAAAAGCCGCACTGTATCTCAAGCAAAATCAGACAACGCTTTTCGCCCAAAAGCCTTCATGTAACACAACCAGCGGAGGTGATAATGAGTGATATAAAGAAGGTTATTTATGACGGTCTGTGGAAAAACAACCCGGCTTTGGTACAACTATTGGGGCTGTGTCCACTGCTTGCCGTAACATCAACGGTAACCAACGCACTGGGGCTGAGCATCGCCACCTTAGTTGTCTTAGTGGCATCAAATGTCACCGTATCGATTATTCGCAACTGGGTTGCCAAAGAGATCCGTATTCCAGTTTTTGTCATGGTTATCGCCTCATTTGTGACAGCCATTGAGTTGTTGATGAATGCCTATACCTACAACTTGTATTTATCCTTGGGGATCTTTATTCCATTGATTGTAACCAACTGCGCCATCATCGGTCGCGCCGAGGCGTTCGCATCGCGCAACAACGTTAAAATGGCAGCGTTAGATGGGTTTATGATGGGGAGCGGCTTTATGCTAGTATTGGTGCTGTTAGGCGCCGTACGGGAGGCCTTGGGCCAAGGCACCTTATTTGATGGGGCCGAATTATTGCTCGGCGATTGGGCCAGCGGTTTGAAGATCACATTGTTTCAAAGTGACACCCATTTTTTGTTGGCCATTTTACCGCCGGGTGCCTTTTTCACTATGGGGCTGTTTATTGCCATCAAAAACATCATCGATGAAAAACTGGAAAAACAACGCAGAGCTTCCGAGGGCGTTAAGACCATAGAACGCGCCAGGATAACCAAAGTCACAGCCGACAGTTAATATACGCCATGAACAAAGACAAACGATTACAAATACTGACCCGATTGCGTGATGATAATCCCAATCCAACCACCGAGCTTGAGTTTAATTCACCATTTGAATTGTTAATAGCAGTCTTACTCTCCGCCCAAGCCACCGATGTCTCGGTCAACAAAGCCACCCGCAAACTATACGCGGTGGCCAATACGCCCCAGCAAATACTCGATTTGGGGTTGGATAAACTAAAGTCATACATTAAAACCATTGGCCTATTTAATACAAAGGCCGAAAACACCATCAAAACCTGTCAAATACTGGTCGATAAACACGGTGGTGAAGTGCCAGAAGATAGAAAAGCCCTCGAAGCACTGCCCGGCGTTGGTCGTAAAACCGCCAATGTTGTGCTAAACACCGCCTTCGGCTGGCCGACTATCGCTGTGGACACCCACATTTATCGTGTGTCTAATCGCACCAAATTTGCGCCGGGCAAAAATGTCGATGAAGTCGAACAGAAGCTCCTTAAGGTTGTACCAAAAGAATTTAAGGTGGATGTCCATCATTGGTTGATACTACACGGACGCTACACCTGTGTGGCCAGAAAGCCGAGATGCAACTCCTGCATTATTGAAGACTTATGTGAGTTTAAAGATAAGACAGATGAGTAATCAAACAGCGCCTTATACCTGCCATAATAACTTCAACTAATTCTCGTAGTTATTACTTGCATATTCACTATTGAAATATGCGTCTAAGGCAATTGCCATTTTAAAAGTTGCCTTCGCTTTCTCTTTATTCCCCTGCTTATAATAGGCAAATGCCAAACTGTCATAAACCTGAGGCGCGTTAGGATATAGACTTTTGAGGTAGTTAAACGCATCAAATGCTTCAGGCCACTTACCTTCTCGAATCAGCTGCATTCCAAGCTCGTTTAAAGTTCTGCCAATAAAAAGACGATAACCGGCAATTTTGTATTGGTGATTTAAGTCATTAAATGACTTTGTCTTTAGGTAATGCTGATAAGCAAAATTAACTTCTTTCGCTTTAACCGCTTCATATTGTCCAGTTTCAATAAAATCTATAATTCTTTGTGAAATAAACTCTGCGACTAGGCTGTCAGAATTGGCAAGAACGATAACTTCAAATGCATTTTTTAAATCTATCTCAGCGGCAGCACTTACGCCAAGTCCACCACCATATGAACGCCACCTCTCACCATCCATTTTAAAAAAACGCCTATTGTCTTTGTTGCGACGACTTAGCAATTTATCGCTATAAAAAAGCGCTCGATAAAAACGATGGATATCGTCGATACTGGATTCTATTCCCCCATCTGGTCCTGGGTGCTCTGTTACCCCAACTTCTTTTAGTGAGTTATCATATGAGTAGCTATACCTCTTAGATTGATACTGATAATTGGTATCGACTTTAAAACTGGTGTTATTCATCTGTGCAGGGCTAAATATCCTCTCATGAAGCAATTTTTCGAATGTCTTGTTTGTGACCTTCTCTAAGATGGCACCAAGTACCACATAGCCATAATTGGAATATTTCTCTTTTGCGCCTGGCTCAAACAACAAGTTGGTATTCAGTAGCAAACCGAGTCGCTTATTTATTGTGTCAAAAGCCAATGGGTTCTCTCGATATTGTGCTGTAAAAATATCTGGTAATCCCGAGCGGTGGTTTAAGAGCTGTTCAATCGTTATCTTATCCGTTTGCGGATTTGAAAACCCTAAGTCAAATTTGGCTAAAGTGTCGCTCAAGTGCAACTTACCCTGCTCAACTTGTTGTAAAATCAATACACCCGTAAAATTTTTGATAATTGAACCAATGTTGTAGCGCGTTTTTTCCGAGTTCTGCTTTGCAGCTTCGGCATCTTGCATTCCATAACTTTGGCTGTAAAAGACAGTGCCATTGTTCGCTAGCAATAACGAACCAGAAAACCAACCGAGTTTTTCATATTGTTGAACAATTTCTTCAGATTTTTTGGTTATAGTCGCCAGTGAAGGAATATTATCAGCAAGTGAATCTGCTGTTGAAACTATCGTCATTAGCAATAGTAAAATGATTGATTTTACGCTTCTCATTGAGATAATACCTTTAAACAAAGTGATGTTTTAGCATGTGCTTTCCAAGGCCGGGCCACAGAAGAACGGCAAGATAAGCCCTAATGCTTGCAGCTTAATAGACTTTCATTATTCGCTAAATAATTCATTAGGTAAGGGGAAAATCAGGAAAAAAACGTGAATAAATAGTGAATTTGTTCATTAGCGGCTATCTTGTTCAATAAACGGCTTCCCCTTCAAGCAAAATGGACATCACAATATCTTATTCAACTCTATAGAATTTAACAAAGTAGCAGATGATTTTACTTGGCGAATACAAAATTGATATTGAAAGAGCAAAAGTTTATCGAGGAAAAACCTTGCTTGAGATTGAGCCTCAAACATATAAATTGCTGCTGCATTTTGTCGATAACCCCCAAGTGATTATTGATAGAGACTCATTAATTAACACACTATGGGCCGGACGAGTAGTATCAGAGAATACGATAAACAAGCATATTGGGAACTTGCGTAAAGTATTAAACGATAATCCAAGACACCCCAAGTACATAGAAACCGTTTCAAAAAGAGGCTACCGCTTAGTATGTCCTGTAGATATCAATGGTTCAAATCGCTTTGTTAGTTCAATATCCCGCAAACGTCATATCGCCGCCATCATGGCAGTTATCATATTCGCCCTTCTCACTTTACTGGCTATTTTCACTGCAACAACGATTGAATCTAAAGACAATATGCGTGTTGATAGTTTCGAAGTGACTCGAGCCGTTGGTATTGAGTTTTCCCCTAGAGCAATACCAAATAGGAATGAAATCCTATTTTTGCGGCAAAATGGTAAACAGAACAAAAATCAACTTTGGTACAAAAGCTTAAGTACCAACATTGAGCGTAAAGTGAATATAAAAGCGTATGAGTTGTTCAAATTAATAGATATAGCAAGTCACAACGGCATGGCTATTGTTTATTTTCAAGCTAAAGGTCCGACAGAGCAATGCAATATATATAGAGCGAGTTTTCGCGTTACAGATGCCCTTTCTGGCTTTGAGCCATTGTTTGAGTGTCAGTCGTTTCAATTATATGACATTGTATACAGCAAAAATGAAGACGCTTTTTACTATAGTGCTTTGAAAAATGGAAACCAGTCTGCACAAATATATCAATTTCAAGTAAGTAAAAACTCACATGAACTTATACAGCAACCTTCTGTGCTCGGTAGCAATCATCTCAACTTAGATATATCACCTGATGAGCAAAAGCTGTTAATCATGAGCGCAGATTATAAGAGGAACACCACGTTTTACATATTGGAAATACCGACGAATAAATTAACAAAACACAAAACGGTTGACTATTTAATCACAGAAGCAATTTGGGCCCATGATTCGCAGCACATCTTTTATTCAGCCAGACCGCCTTCGCATGAGCTTCTTCGCAGTAAACCTGACTCACACCATGAATCAAGAGTTGTAAATGTTTCGAATTACCTATCAAATGATTTAACTTTGTTCATGGATAATCAGCTACTGTATGCCACGAGACAGGTTAATTTCGTCAATGAAATGATATTTTCTGACACCCCAATGGCAATGAAGCCAAATAATTCGATTGTCTATGACACTATTCCGGCTTTATTTCATCATCAACACAGCTATTTGTTTATATCTAATCGCACCGGTAGAAATCAGCTATACAAAGGCGATTTACTGACAGGTGACGCTTTCGTCCTGTCAACTTTACCTGAACATAGGGTGTTTCTCTCTATGCAAATGTCACCAGATGACAACAACGTCTTGCTGGCTGACCAAAACGCCGTATGGAGAGTGCCTCTTAAGACGTTGAACCAAGCCGATACGCTGCTTGATAGCTTGTCACTGTTTAGAGTTTTTGACAGCGACTTACCAATCGACAATGTCAATTGGCTCAGCAACGACCACTTTGTTGTTTCGACAAAGCACAATAAAACACCTCATGTGATTTTTGATAAAGATAAACCCACTCATTTAACACTTTCCTCGAAGTGGAAATATGCTTTCATTGACCACAGCCATTTAGACAGTATTTATCTCGTGGAAAAAGCAACAGGGCGCATATACAGCACTCAGTCAAATACGCTGTTGAAAGGTAAAGCTTTTGCCGCACATGAAGTTGATAAACTTAAAGGGAAAATGCCACCGTCTTACTTTGATCCGCAAATAACCGGCAAAAAGATCTATTTCATGACGGCAGAAAACAAGAGGTTTAAGCTCAATCAGGTATCAATAAATGAGGATCACACTGACGCACAACAAAGTCTAGACGGATATTACAACTATGACGTCACTGCGTCGGGTCTGATGATAAGTCACCTGCAAGAAATACAAGGTGACGTATACCGAGCAGTTATACATTAATCCGCAATATGGTTTACTTTATTACCTATTTAACTATCAAAGCCAAGAAGGAATAGAAACCAAAATCCAAGGACATAAAAAGCCATAGTAAAGGCGATGATGATGTAACTTTCTCTGTTAGCGTTCATGCTAGGCTTACTTTGCGCTATTAGTGGTAATTTATTGTTGATTTTCAGAAAATCATTGAACAAAAGATTTTCTTTGTAGCGGCGTAATACATTACGAATATTAATAAGAATATAGGTACTGGCAATAGAAAAAACTTGTAACATTATCGCCTCTTTGCCGTTACGAAGTTAATCACGCAAATTGACAATATATTATGTTTTGGGCTGAGCTTAGAGATCACAGTACAAAGTTGCTTATAAGTACGATTCTTTTATACTCTTGTAACCTTAGAGCTGGCCAACCATGACTGTGGACATCCTCGAATATGGTATTAAGGTAGCGCCGAAAAAACTGATAGAAAAGACGGAAGATTGATCATGAGATTACTGCATACCATGTTAAGAGTGGGCAACTTAGAGCGTGCCATTAAATTTTATACCGAGATACTCGGCATGAAGCTATTGCGCCAATCTGACAATACAGCCTATGAATATACCCTCGCCTTTTTAGGCTACGGCGATGAGTCGGAAAATACCGTGCTAGAACTCACCTATAACTGGGATACCAGTGAGTATGACCACGGCAATGCCTTTGGTCACTTAGCGATTGAAGTGGATGATATTTACCAAGTTTGTGATGTCATTAAAGCGCAAGGGATCAAGATCAAGCGCCCGCCAGGGCCTGTGAAAGGCGGCACCACGGTGATCGCATTTATTGAAGATCCCGACGGTTACGCCATTGAACTGATTGAAAAGAAAAACAAATAAATAGAGCGTTAAGACAAGGAAGTTTTATAGCGCACTGCTAAAGCAATGACAAAACTAGATTTGACTAGATAGTCAAGAAATTGATAAAGACGTAAAAAATTTGACTGAATAGTCAGTCGGCTGCTTTAGTAGCAACAAGCGACCAGAGCCTAGCTACATTAGCTAAAGGCGGTGATTAATTGACATGAATTTTTTGCTTTTACTACCTTAAAGTCACAATCGACTGAAATAAAAATTTGGGCGGTTTCCATACCGACGAGTACAAAACGTTAACAAGCTCCATCCTATCCCAAAAAGCCGCGCCAGGTAGTGTGTAAACGCGGCCAAAGCTATCTACAAGACAGAAGTATATAGATTCTGACTCAGATTGCCACCCCTTGATCGTAATTTTATGTCACTAAATGTATCTTTTTTGCGTTATCTAGTTAATAAAAGGTAAAAAAACAGGCGAAATATACGCCACAACATACAGTTTAAGACCATTTTCAGTCTATTTATCAATCGACCGGAGGGTTACCCCAAAAGATCGGGATCCGATCAATTGCGATCAACGTATCAAGGCAGCTGACGGATGACTATTAAGACGTTTTGGTGACATAAGTTTCGTGCTTGTAAACAGCGGCGAATTTAAGTGGTCGGGGAATTGCTTAGAAGGTTTATGCGTCGGCCTCTCCAAGTGAAAGCCTTGGCACAACGAAATACCTAACTGTAGCAACAACTTTAATTCCGCTTCCAACTCAATACCTTCTGCTATCACCTTCGCACCAGTGGCTTTGGCGAGAGTAACGATCGATTTCAGAAACGCTTTTTTCACCATATCCATGTGGCAGTTTTCGATAAAGTAGCGATCGACCTTGACGATATCCGGGATCAATTCGGACCACTGTCTTAAGCCCGAATGCCCGGCACCAAGATCATCAATCGCAATATCAAAACCCAAGCGACGATAATGATTGGTCGCTTGCTTTAACATACTGTCATCAACCTTTTGTTGTTCAGTGATCTCAACGACCACTTGTTGATTGGATAAACCGCAGCTTTCTAAGAAATTTAAGGTTTCACCATAGGGGTGGCCGCGCTCAAGCAAAACCTGAGGGCTGACATTTAAAAACAGTTTGCCGGGTAACTTTTGCTGAGCAAAAGCCGTGATAGCCTTTTTGCGACAGATAAGCTCAAGCTCAGATAACTTGCCATATTGTTCAGCCACGGCAAAGAGTTTTAGCGGCGAGCATAGTTCATTGTATTGGGGGCCACGGCTGAGCGCTTCATAACCATGAATGCGTCGCTTTTTGATATCAAAGATCGGCTGAAAAAGAACCGTAATTTGCTGATCTTTAATTACTTCATCCAGTTCACGACGGAAAGTCTCGCTCATCTACCATTACCACCACTAAAATTTGCGGCAAAGGTACCAGTGATATATGACCATTTTGTGACACCTAGCTAAGTTCCTGTATCAATAAGTATAAGTTTTTCAGTAAGTTAAATGTATAAAAGCGGTAAACCAAGGGCACCGAAAAATAGAAACTGTCGCTTGGAGCCGCCGGTAGCAGGCTTTTGACAGGGTAATTTTATGAGTGTCTGAAATTTACGGGCGTCTGAATTTCATGGGTGTCTGAAATTTATGGGTGTCTGAAATTTATGGGTGTCTGAATTTCATGGGTGTCTGAAAATAAAAGTGCCGGGAGACATACCTGTCTAGCTCAAAAAGCTACCTGTCCATTAGGACCCAGCTGGCGAAGGGGGCGCCATTTGCAAAGTAGTAAATGTTACCTAACAACGACATATTAAAGCTGCCCGCGCCATTGTTATATACCTGTTATGTAATCGTTTGTCTCTTTTTGTAACCATCCTCTTACCTTTGTCGTCAACCTTTCATCAAATCCAAGTCTCAAACCAGTCACAACGGCATCGCCAATGACTGCATTCGCTATATATTGCTAATGCAATATTTATTGGGTTTAAACCGGTAAATAGGCTGTATTTAGCATACAAAAGGCGCTATGATCCGCCAGCGATGTTGACGCTGGTCAAGCAATCCGATTTCCCCAGCTAATCGCTTAAAAACAAAGCATAAATCACGCCCACCCCATTAGGGCATGATGACCATAGAACAGTAACAGGATCCTCGATGTTTTCGCTTGCCAAGAAATCACTCTCGCCCATTTTGGCGGTGTCATTGTTCATCAGCCAAACGGTTTTCGCCGATGCGCCAGCCATTCATATTCCTCGCTTAAACCAAGGCCATATCACTGTCGATGCCAAACTCGATGAGGCAATCTGGCAACAGGCCAAAGTGGTCGATATGAACAACATAACCTTTCCACAGGAAAACCAAACGGCAACGGTCAAAACCAAAGCCTACCTGTTTGAAGATGGACAAACCCTTTACATTGGTTTTATCGCCCAAGACCCAGACCCAAAATCTATTCGTGCGTTTTTACGCGATAGAGATTCCAACAATATCTGGAATGATGACCTCATCGGTATCAAGCTCGACACCTATGGCGACCACAAGTTGGCTTATCAGTTCTGGGTCAACGCTTTAGGTGTTCAGGTCGATTCCATTGAAAATGCCGTCACCAACAGTGAAAGTGCAGCTTGGGATGCCATTTGGGATTCCGCCGGTCGCATCACCGATGAAGGTTATGTCGTCGAGATGGCCCTGCCACTGCGCATACTCAACTTTAACGACGGACTCGACAAACAAAACTGGGCTGTGGAGCTGGTGCGTTTCTATCCCCGAGATACTCGTCAGCGAATCTCCAACATGACCATAGACCCAAATAATGACTGTAAAGTCTGTCAAATGGGCCCACTGATCGGCTTTGCCGGTGCCAAACAGGGAAAAAACCTAGCGGTCGTGCCGTCACTAACCCTAGGCGGCTCAGAAAACCGTAGCGTCAGTGCCGCCGGCAATGGCGACTGGAAAAGCCAGCGCAACTCTGACATCGGCCTCGATATCAAATGGGGGATCACCCCGGATATTTCACTCAATGCCACCATCAATCCCGACTTTTCACAAATAGAAGCCGATGTTGCCCAGCTCAGTATCAACAATACCTTTTCACTGTTCTTTCCTGAAAAGCGTGCGTTTTTCCTCGACAATGCCGACTATTTTGCCACCCCGCATGATCTGGTCTACACCCGTAACATCGCCGATCCTGACTACGGCGCAAGGCTCACCGGGAGGATAAACGAACACTCCTTTGGCCTATTTGCCGCCAACGACACTGGCACCACCTTGTTTATTCCCGGTAACCTCGGTTCCACCGCCGTCGTTTTGGACGAAGAAAGTCAAAATGCGGCCTTGAGATACCGCTATGATCCCAACAGCAAATTATCGCTGGGTGTCAGCGGCACCTTCCGCAGTAACGACGACTATCACAACTATGTCGGTGGCGTCGATTTTAAATATAAACTCACCGACAGCGATGACTTCAGCGCGCAGCTCTTGCGCTCTGAAACCCAGTACCCGGAGCAGTTATATCAGTCGTTTTATTCAGAGCAAGACAACCAACAGTGTGACAGCGAAAACTGCGCGTACAACGAGCAGGTGCTGCGCACCAAAAAAGATGATGAATTCTCTGATCTCGCCTATCTCCTGTCATACAGCCATAAAGAACGCGACTGGGACTTCTCCGCCGGTTATTACGACTATGGTGAAGACTTTCGCGCCGACCTGGGCTTTACCACCATCATCGATTGGAATAAATTCGTGATCGGCGGCAACCGCATTTGGCGAGGTGATGAAAACGACTGGTGGCAACGTATCCGCTTCGGTGGCGACTGGGACATTACCCACAATGACAATGGCGAGTTGTTGGAAAAAGAATCTCAATTGTGGATCAACATCGATGCCAGTAACCTCAGTTATATCTACGTCGGCATAACCGACCGCGACAGAGCAGGTCCACGTGAACGCGAGTACGATCTGGCCGTCGATGGCAACGTCACCCTCTTTCATGAAACCATGCTCGATACCTATGTCAGCACACAACTGACGCCGCAACTGTCCCTCAGCAATGACTTTGGCTTTGGTGATGAAATCGACTTCGCCAACAACCGTCTTGGCGACGCCATCTTTATCAGGCCGGGTATCACCTACAACCCCAATACGCACCTAACCATAAAGTCCACCTACACTCACAAGCGTTTAAGAGCCGACGGCGCCGAAGTGTTTACCGCCAAGCTACTCGATACCCGCTTCACCTATCAGTTCTCTGTACGCAGCTTTGTCCGTCTGGCACTTATCTATTCGGATATCGACCGCAATACAGATAACTATTTAAATAGCAATATCGCCACCAAGCGACGTTCATTAGCAACCCAACTGCTGTACTCTTATAAGCTTAACCCACAAACCCTGTTCTTTGTCGGCTATTCAGACAATGCCTTCGCCAACGACAGCATTGATGATTTAACCCGCAACTCAAGAACCGTGTTTATGAAGCTGAGCTATGCTTGGTTGCAATAAACCGCCGTTAAAATTGACCTAGGCGCTGCCGACCTTATGTACAGGATGTGCGGTATGCCTACGTTGTCGGGAACATTCGTAGGCGATCAAAAAAGGGCCAATTATGGCCCTTTTGTCACGATTTGACTGAATGCAATACCTAGGTACTAACAGCAAAAGTCGCTAAAAGCCCCAATCACTCGTTCAATATCGTCGTCTGACAGATCTCTATGCATCACCATGCGCACACTATCGCCGGGATAAATACAGATGTTCTGCTTCGCCAAAAAGTCAGCCAATTCCGCCCCTTTGCCCTCAGGTAACGTCATAAATACCATATTGGTCTGCGCTGGCAATACCTTATCACCAAGGCCGTCGATTCGCTTAAGTGCTTGAGTTAAATATTCTGCACGCTGATGATCTAGGGCCAGCCCCTCAACGTTGTGCTCTAAAGCATACAACCCGGCGCCAGCCAATACCCCAGCTTGACGCAAACCACCACCGAGCATCTTACGCCAGCGCCGAGCTTCAATGATAAAATCCTTATCGCCAACCAGCAAAGAGCCAACCGGTGCACCCAGACCTTTGGATAGACAAAACGACACTGAATCAAAATACTGAGCAATCTCTTTTGCGCTGACATCTAACGCAACTGCGGCATTAAACAACCTTGCCCCATCTAAATGGTGGGCCAATTGATGGGTGTCACAAAAGGCTCGACTTTGTGCGAGGTAGTCCATCGGCAAAACTTTGCCCCACGTGGTATTTTCCTGACACAACAAACGGGTGCGGGCAAAATGATAGTTATCGGCTTTGATCAGCCCCTTAACCTTAGCCAAATCCAAACTACCGTCAGGCTCTTGCAACAACGGCTGAGGCTGTAAGCTCCCCAGCACCGCAGCGCCGCCGCCTTCAAACAAATAGCAATGGGCCTGTTGACCGACAATGTACTCATCACCGCGCTGACAGTGCGCCATCAGCGCCGCCAAATTGGCCTGAGTACCGCTTGGCATAAACAGCCCCATCTCCTTGCCAGTCAGCTCGGCAGCATAGTCCTGTAAACGGTTGACAGTTGGGTCGTCAAAAGTCACATCATCGCCAACCTCGGCGTCATACATCGCTTGGCGCATTTGCGCGCAGGGTTTGGTGACCGTATCGCTTCGTAAATCAATCATGGCACACTACCTTAGTTTATAGGTTACTTTCTATCTTTGGCCAAAACGCCGTCTTTGCCCCAAGCTTCAGCGTTATATTCTTCAAAAAACACCATCACAGAGCTTGGTTTGGTGCCGTACACCTCAACCATGGCATCGGTAATGCGCTTGGTCACTTCGGCCTTTTGTTCGGTGCTAATACTATCGGGTTGTTTAATACTGACTACAGGCATGTTTCACTCCACTATTTTTGATTATTGTTAAAAGTTCAATTTACGCCATCCGGCAATAATGCCGACTCCAGCCACAAGCGCCATGGTGGCGCTCAAAGCAGGATGATGATTCACATACAGTACCGTCGCACAGGTGATCAAAAAGCCGCTGATCACAAATAGCGCGACGCCTTTAAAACCGCTTTGCTGCTCTTGCACCAGCAGTTTTGCCTGCTGCTGCGCCTGACGATGATGCTGTTTGCCATATTGTAGGTAATCATAGACAAGGTCCGGAATTTGCGGCAATTTTTCCCCCCAAAACGGCAGGTTGTCTTTAATGTTACTGGCCACCGCTTTTGGCCCCATCTGCTGTTTCACCCAGTCTTCTAAAAACGGCTTGGCGGTTTGCCAAAGGTCAAGCTGAGGATAAAGCTGACGCCCTAATCCCTCGACGTATAATAACGTTTTTTGCAGTAAGGTCAGCTGTGGTTGCACTTCCATATTAAAACGTCGTGCAGTATTAAATAAGTTAACCAGCACATGACCAAAAGAGATCTCCGCCAACGGCTTTTCAAAAATCGGCTCGCAAACGGTTCGAATGGCAAATTCAAATTCTTCGACATTGGTATCGGCCGGCACCCAACCCGAATCGACATGCAACTGGGCAACCTTATGGTAATCGCGGTTGAAAAACGCGATAAAATTATCGGCTAGGTAACGTTTGTCTTCACGGTTCAAAGTGCCGACAATGCCACAGTCGATGCCAATATACATTGGATCTTGAGGGTGCTCTTTGGATACAAACACATTACCCGGATGCATATCGGCATGAAAGAAGCTGTCTCGAAAAACCTGAGTGAAAAAGACTTCAACACCACGCTCGGCCAGCAGCTTCATATTGGTGTTTTGCGCCTCAAGGGCCTTAATATCTGCCACCGGAATACCGTAAATACGTTCCATCACCAACACATTGGTACGGCAATATTCACTGTAAACCTTTGGGACATACAGGGAGTCGGAACCTTCAAAGTTACGCTTGAGCTGAATGGCGTTGGCCGCCTCACGCATCAAATCCAGTTCATCTAAGATGGTTTTACGATACTCATCGACCACCTCTTTGGGTCTGAGCCGCTTACCGTCGGGCACAAAGCGGGTCAGTAGCTGGGCAAGCAACAACATCAACTCAAGGTCGGCCTTGATCACTTTCTCGATATCAGGGCGAATAACCTTAACCACCACATCGGCAAGCTCGCCGTTTTCAAGCTTGAGTTTGGCCGCATGGACCTGGGCCACCGAAGCTGAAGCCAAAGGCGTTGATTCAAAGTCGTCAAACTGTTGGTGAATGTCTCTAAGGCCCAAAGCGCGTTCAATGAGTTGTTGTGCTTTGTCCGAGTCAAAAGGTTCGACTTGGGCTTGCAGCAATTCAAGCTCATCGGCAATGTCCGGCGGTAGCAGGTCACGTCTGGTCGAGAGCATTTGACCGAATTTTATCCACACCGGTCCAAGTTGCTGCAACGCCAGCCGAATGCGTCTGCCAATGGTTTTGTCTTTATGTTTGTTACCCAGCCAAAACAAACACTTAAAAGCAATTTTTGCGGCCAAAGGTTGACGTTTTTTGGGCACCAATTCCTCTAGTCCATACTGCATAAAGGTTTTGATGATGCCGTAAAGACGTTTAAAGCGCATAAAGATTATCCTTGGCGTTATGATTAACTGCTTTTGTCGCCTCGATTGACGATTTTACTGGGTGCTTTCGCCGACATATTGGCAATTTTGGCCGCCAGTTTATCGACTTTTGCTCGGGTTTGATTCACCCGTTCGGAAAACTGCCGCATTTCTTGCGGATGAGGGCTCAGTTTCGCTTCATCTTGCGCAAATTCGCTGACGATATCGCTGAAGTCTTGATTTTTTTGCGCCAGCAAACCACCAAAGTGTTTAAATCGCGTCGTCACCTTATGAGCCAAACCATCGCCGATATAATCAGACAGATGTTCTTCCCAATCGATATCGGTCTGTTTGACCAATTCACTGACCTGTTGGGCCAATTGCAAATCACCGGTCAACTCCAATTGACCTTGTTTGATCAATTGCGTGATCTGATTGGGATCTTGCAAGGTTTTAAGGGCAGAAAGAGAAGTTTTAATCGCACAATGATTGGCTTCGCCTTTGGCGCTTAAGATGTGGATCTTTTGCTCGGCCACCACAAACGTCAACGGCACTTTAAGCTCCGCAATTTCAACTTTCAGACGGCGACCGACCAATGGGCTAAGCCGGTGGTTAAAAGTAGGGTCTAAACTCGACAACTTATTGACCGCCACCTCCAACGTTGAGGTGATCAGTTGGGGGATCAGAAAAAAACTCACTAGAATTTATACCCTCTATGCAAAGCCACAATGCCGCCAGTGAGGTTAAAGTATTCCACTTGTTCAAACTGTGCCTGCTCCATCATGCCTTTGAGCGTGTCTTGGTCAGGGTGCATTCGAATTGACTCGGCCAAATACTGATAGCTTTCACCATCACCTGCTACAACCTGCCCCATTTTAGGCAGCACATTGAACGAATAGAAATCATAGGCTTTGTTGAGCCAATCTTGCTGTGGCTTGGAAAATTCCAATACCAACAGTCGGCCGCCGGGCTTCAATACGCGATACATCGAACGCAGTGCCTGGTCTTTGTCGGTGACATTTCTGAGACCAAAAGCAATGGTGATCAGGTCAAACGTGTTCTCTGGAAACGGCAGATGTTCTGCGTTGGCCTGAACATATTCGACATTGCCGACCACGCCCCTATCTCTGAGCTTTTCACGACCGACTTTCAACATCGAGTCGTTAATATCGGCCAATACCACTTTTCCCTCACTGCCCACCAACGCTGAAAACTTGGCTGTTAAATCACCGGTCCCCCCGGCCAAATCAAGCACCTGTTGACCACGGCGAACACCAGAGCAGTCAATGGTAAAGCGTTTCCACAGCCGATGAATGCCAAACGACATCAAATCATTCATTACGTCGTATTTGGCGGCGACCGAATGAAAAACATCCGCCACCATGGAAGCTTTGTCGGTCTTATCGACGGTTTTATAGCCGAAGTGGGTTTTATTGTCGCTACTGTCGCTCATTATGCTCTCATCAGGCTGGTCACACGGGTCAAAAGTGCGTCCATTCTACCTCACAAGGCAACGCAAGGGCAATCGAGTATCGTCGCCGAAAAGGCCGTTTGAGTTGTGTAATGACAGAGTAAGTGCCGACAGAGCGTCAACCGTTGACGACGGTAGGGGCGTTTATCGCATTGAACCACTTTGGCAAGGGTCAGCGAGTGGCCGTCCGGTAACGGATGCTGTTGGCCACTCGCAATGCAGCTCATATGACGGATGAAAACTAATTGAACGCGCTTTCGGACACAACGCGATTACGTCCACTATTTTTCGCTTGCAGCAGCGCGTTGTCGGCCCGGGCAATAAAATCATCAACCAATTCGCTATCGCGATAGCTTGCCGCACCAACAGAAACAGTGATATTGGGCAAAGCGCGTTTTGATCTGGCACTGACAAATTTCATCTTTTCGACCCCTTTTCTCAGTTGCTCGGCAACTTCGAGGGCGCTGTATAAATCGATATCAGGCAGTAAAATCAAAAATTCTTCACCGCCGACACGTACCGGAAGCCCACTATCGCTGACATAGTGGCTTATCTTTTTGGCGACCTTGGACAACACCACATCTCCGACCAATGGCCCGTAGGCATCATTTAACTGCCTAAAGTGGTCGATATCGATAGAAATGGCCGCAATTTTCCGTTGAGGATATTCTTCGAGCCAAAGCTGCATGTATTGGTCTACCGCCTGAGCGTTGTTAAAACCAGTCAGAGCATCGATGGTGCGCTCACGTTGCAGTTCTTCGATTTCCATTCGCAAGTGTTCGGTCTGTGAGCAAGAACGTAACAGCTGTGCCTGCAACTTTTGTTGTGACTGCTTAACCTCTTCGGTGGCAGAGATAAGGTTTTGGATGATCTGCCGAGACTTCGGCATATCTTGGGCACTGAGGTTGGACAAGCCGCTGTCGAGTTTATCGAGGTAGCGGCCAATCGCCGCGCCACTATGGCTTGAGCGCTTATCAATCTCATCGACTATTTCATCGATATGCTCGACGATATTTTGCTGTAAGTGACTTTGTTTAAGCACAAACTCGCTGTAGAGGTTTTCCATGACATAATTGTCAAATGCTCTACCGGCCGCCAAACGGGCTTCAATCGACTGTGACAGAGCCTGATTTTTCCCACTGACGTGCTCATAGGCAACCGCATAATTAATCGGATTCGCGGCAACCCCTTGATGGTTTAAAAATACCATCACTTTGAGCATAATATCGTTTGCTTGAGCCGGAGACTCATGATACTTCATTGCAAAACTCCGCGAAAATCTACAACATAAGCACTAAATGCGCCAAGACGGCAGCCATTTTGGCCTAAAGTGAAACAAAAAACCAGTAAAAATATTAATTTTGTTAATTTAATTGCGTTATTTTTGTTATAAATTTGATAACAAAATCCCACTTTTCAATAAAAATCAACAAGTTAAATTTAAGGGTATTTATGCACCCCAAACAATAAAAAATTCAATTTACCTTAACGCGTTGCCCTGTTCCTATTCACTTTTATACACGCTCAGATACAGACTAAGGCTTGCTTTGCCCGGCGCGTAGATTACTATAATCTGCAACCTACAGGCATGGACAAAACCAACTTATTTTGTATCTGGTGTTGTCCAAAGTTGACTAAACAGGAAAGCTATGCGCACAAACATTGCCCCATCTGATAAAAAAGCCCCCTTCAAACGTTCTCTTTTGTTGCTGTCGATGCTCATCGCCGTGAATGGTTGTCAACAAACACCACCCCCCCATGCGAGCCAAAAGCCCGAAGCGACCGCCGCCGTGACCTTGAAAAATCCATCGCAACTGCAACTTGAGCAGTTGATGAGTGAGATCTGGCAACACCGTCAGCGCAACGAACCGATAGGTGCCAGCTACAATGGCGATTATCGTTACAATCACCTGTTGCCCGACTTATCACCGCAAGCATTGGCACTTTACGACCAGCAGCTCAAAGCCTATCGCAGCGAACTCCAACAAATAGAACGTGCTGAGCTAAGCAACAAAGATATCATCAACCTGGATATTCTACTCAGGCAAATCAACGACAGAATCGACCGATATCATTATCATGCTCAGCAAACGCCATTGACCGCCGAGTCTGGCTTTCATGCCTCTATGGCATTTTTACCCAGTGTCATGCCATTTAAAAAAGCACAAGATTTTGAAGATTACATTCGTCGTCTTGAGGCCCTGCCACGTTATTTCGAGCAAAACATCTATTGGATGAAACAAGGCATTGAAGCGGGCAACACCCTACCTAAGGCAGTGCTTTCAGGCTACGAGCAAGGTATTTCGAGCTTTATTGTCGATGACGCCAAACAAAGTTTATTCTACAAGCCTGTCAGTGGCGAAGCGCCGGTCGGCATCGATGCTGCGCAATATACCCAGATTCAGCAACGTGTCGAACGGGCGATCAGCGAAAAAGTCATCCCAGCCTACCAAGGCTACTTTGACTTTATGGTCAAACAATACATCCCTAGTGCCAGAGACACCATCGGCGTAGCAGATACCCCAAATGGTACTGAATATTATGCCAACCGCGCCAAATACTACACCACAACCGATATGACCCCGGAGCAGATCCACCAGCTGGGACTCAAAGAAGTCAAACGTATCCGTGGTGAAATGTCACAGATCATCAAATCACTCAATTTTGACGGCAGTTTTGCCGACTTCGTTGCCTTTTTACGCACCGACCCGCAATTTTACGCCAAAACGCCAGAGGCATTACTCAAACAAGCCGCCTATATCGCCAAGCAAATGGACGCCAAGCTGCCGTCATTATTCAAAACCTTGCCGCGCCAACCCTATGGCGTTGCCCCGGTGCCCGACCACTTGGCGCCAAAATACACGACCGGTCGCTATGTTGGTTCTAGCAGAGACGATCAGCCCGGATACTATTGGGTTAACACCTACAGCCTAGACAAAAGACCACTATATGTACTAGAAGCACTGACTTTACATGAAGCCGTTCCGGGCCATCACCTGCAAAATGCGCTAAATAGAGAAATGACCGATGTGCCGCCCCACCGTCAGTACTCGTACATTTCCGCCTTCGGTGAAGGTTGGGGGCTCTATTCCGAATATTTAGGGCTTGAAGCCGGTTTCTATCAAGACCCCTACAGCGACTTTGGCCGTCTCACCTATGAAATGTGGCGCGCTTGCCGTTTGGTCGTCGATACCGGGATGCATGTAATGGGCTGGAGCCGAGACAAAGCGATTGATTTTCTTGCCAGTAACACAGCCCTATCGACCCATAATGTAAGAACTGAAATCGACCGTTACATCACCTGGCCGGGACAAGCCCTGTCGTACAAAATGGGCGAGTTGACCATCAAACGATTGCGTAAAGAAGCTGAAACGGCGCTAAAAGAGAACTTTGACCTTCGTCAATTCCATGATGAAGTGCTGAAAAACGGCTCCGTCCCCCTTAATGTGTTGGAGCAGCAAATCAGAGCGTATATCGAAAGCACATTGGCACAAAAAAGCCAATAACCTTATTTTGCGCCAAGGGATGTTGCTGCGCTTTCGCGCAGCAACGGCGAAACTACAACATCAAAGCCCACTGTCGCGCCCAAGGTAGCGCGGCATCTTCCGGCTGCAAAGTCTCACAGGCATCGATCTCCAGCCTTTCGCCAACCTTAGTTGCCTGACATTCGGCAAACAACTCGTCGAACTGCCTGCCGCCACCACAAAACGTATCTCCGTAACTGCTGTCACCAAGCGCAATGACGCCATATTTGCGTCCGGTCAACATCGGCAATTGATCGCGCAACTGATGAAAAAATGGGGCCACATTGTCGGGTAAATCACCCATGCCGGTAGTCGAGCAAACAATAAGATAGGTATCGATGGCATCATCTGTCACCATTTCCACCGTCGGCGCTTCACTAAGCACAACCTGATGTCCTTGGTCTTGGAGTTGTTCTTGCACCTGCTCAGCCACGTATTGCGCGCCGCCGTATACAGAGCCTGCGATGATCAGAATATTCGCCATTATGATTCCTTCTATTGTCTATTGTGTTGATATCCGAGCTGCTCAAACACCGCCAACCAAGCAGAGTCAAAGCCCGCATCGATTGTGATTCTATCCCCTGTCAATGGCTGTGGCAACGTCAAAGTGGTCGCCCGCAGCATCAGTTGCCGCAAGCCAAAGTGATCGAAAAAAAACGCATTTTGTTTACCATCGCCATGAGTGGTGTCACCTAATATCGGGTGGCGGATATGAGCCATATGGCGGCGTAACTGATGTTTGCGCCCGGTCGCTGGTTGCAGCTTTACCAAGGCGTAACGCACCGATTGATAGCGGCCGACAGCATAAGGCAATTCAAAACGAGCGACCGTGTGGTAGTGGGTAACCGCTTCTTGCGCCGCCTTATCCTGTTGCGCTTTGCCATCGGTGGTCTTATCCAAGATCTCTTTGAGCGGATAATCGATAACCTCACTGTCGATAGTATGGCCACGAACCAAGGCATAATAGCTTTTCTCCATCGCTTTGGCTTGCAACGATTGAGATAAAATCCGCGCAATATCGCTACTCAGTGCAAATAGCAAAACCCCCGAAGTCGGTCTGTCTAAGCGGTGGATGGGGTATACATGTTGACCGATTTGATCTCTTAGCATTTGCATCGCGAAGCGGGTTTCTCTGCGATCAATCATCGAACGATGCACCAACAACCCGGCCGGTTTGTCAATCGCCACCATATGGTCATCTTGATATAAGATCTTAAGTTCGCTCATCAACGGCTCTACTGCATAAGATAAAAACCGCTATTATCCTCCCGTCATTGTCGATAGCAAGGGATCACTATATAATTCCCATTCGTTTTTACCCAGCAGTTGAGAGATCATGAGCACAGCACTGTCCACCATCTACCAGTTACTAGAATCAACCGACACCCAATACCGCGTGTTCGATATGGGTCGGCGCGTGCAAAAGCTCTCAAAAGACACCTTCAAAGCGTTTGAAGATGCCACCATCCCCTACCCGGCCCCACTGCAACAAAAAGCTTGGCTGGCCATTCTGTTTTGGGATAAAAACCGCTCAGAGCAACATTATTTATGGTTTTTGAGCTTTGCCTTAGATGAACAGGGCAAGCTGATCCAAGCGACCCGTAATCATTTTATCGCGATGGTAATTGAGGTCCTAGGCACCACGCTCACCGGCAACGGCGATAAGCAAACCCAGCTCGACAACAACCCCTATACCTTCAAGCCTGATCAAAACAAGTTGGCGATGCTCAATGCCCAAATAAAAAGCCAAATGAATCAAAATGCTTCGGTCTATTACGAACATGCTCAAAATTATCTGCGTGCTCTGATGGGCTGGAACGACTGGCAAGGCGTCGGCCTACAAGGGTTGGCCGATTTTGCCGTCCGGCTACAAAGCGACAACAACCAAACCACGCTCATTAAGGCACTTCCGAACTTGCCCCCAGAGGTGGCCAACCCGATGCTTAGCTTACTTGAACACATCGCCATCGAAGCGCCATTGGCCGAGGCGATACTGCATCGGGGCGAAAAGGCCATAGCGGCACAAGATAAAAACGCTCTGGTTCAGTCTCTAAGAGCCATTTCTCATAGTAAAGCAAGCGGCATGCGCACCCAGTTGCTGCAATTGACGCTACAAAGCGCCTTGGCACTTGAGGCCGATATCCTGATCGTCATTGCCGCCAGGCTATGGCTTGATCTAGCAGATGAAACCTTGCGGTTGGCCTATTTAGAAAAGCTCGCCGCAGCCGGTGAAGACCATCAGTTGTTTATTGGTCTGGTCAGCGATCTGGTGGCGATCCCTGCCATTCGCCAACAAATGCTGAGCAGCTTTCGCTCGACTGAGCGTTCTGACACATTGGCCAGCGCCATCGGCCAGCTATTTTCAAGGGAACAATAATGGATCTGACGACCATTTGGTTAGGCCTAGGCGTCTTTTGCATCGGTTGGCATTTTTACTACCAACGTCAGTTGGCAGAGGCGGCCAGAAGTCATGCCCATAAATACTGTGAACAACAAGGGATCCAGTTTATTTCCATCGCCAAAATAAGCTCTGGCCTGATGATGGTTCCGGGCAAAGGCGTGCGCTGGAAAAACCGCTACCTGTTTGAATTTAGCGGCGATGGTCAGAGCAAATACGAAGGCACCTTGACGCTTTTGGGCAATCAGGTGCAAACCATCGAGACACCGGTATATAAGGTCAACTAAGGTGCGCTCAAAGGGGAATGACGAAACAGTAGTTTACCTTTTACATAACCAACAGACAGCTCGCTGACATACTCATAATCAAAGCTTTTGAAAAACGCCAAATACTTATCTAAGGTCACATATACCGCCATACCGGCCGAGCGTGGATCTGACTCGACCAAATCATCAACCGTCTGAATTAAACGATTGCCCAAGCCGTTTTGCTGATGATTGGGATGAATGGCCAAAAAGGCGATGGTGTGATAGCGTTCAAAACCAAGCGCTTTGCGGATCTTTTCTTCTTTGCTGATCAATTGTTTAGAACTGACAAATCCGGCGGTCATCAACATTTTAAGACGCCAATGCCACACCCGCCCGACACTCAAGCCAAAATGCGGTGAGATCACGCAGGCAACCCCCATCAATTGGTGGCCGACAAACAGACCTATCACCGACTCACCACTTTGCCAAAAGACCTTGACCTCCTCAAAAATCGCGGCTTTGAGTCTTTTATCATAGTCCGGTCTATCGGCTTTGAAGATCTCCATAAACAAGGGATCATCATAGTAAGAGTGATACAACAAAGCGGCAGCCGAGCGTAAGTTCTTACTACCGACTGGCTTAATTTCCATCTGTTGTGAACGTGAGGGCATTTCATGCGATACGGCTTGTTGCAATAGGGCTTCTTGCAGCATAAAGTTCTCTTAGCAGTCGCTTCGGTTTTGTCTCAATCAGCTTAATCGACATTGCCGCAAATGCAAGCAGCCCAACCCGCAACAATCTAGTGAAAAAAGGGACTTCAATGTCACAATTTCACATAGACGATTGATCTATATAATGAAATCAAGGAGTAAATAAAATGTAAAAAAGTGCGTAACAAATCTCATTGCAATCCCATCAAGATGAGACAAACAGGTGAAATCCCTGTGCCGCCAAGCTACAATCTCTGGCAACTGCAATCACCCGGCAAAGACCAACTATGCAACAACAGATCTTTCAAATCGCCTATCAGTTAAGCGCCGAAGGTAAGACCCCAAGCGTCGCTTTGATCAAAGCCAGATTATCAACACCTGTCGCGCTACCGGTTGTTATTCAAGCGCTACAAAAATGGAAGGCATCGCCGCAACTCGGCAAACCGACAGAGCAAACATCGCAAACGCAACACTCGCCAAGCCCTTCATCAACTGAGGAGACAGGCAACATAGATAGCAATATGGCTTCGCGACTTAGTGCCCTAGAGCACAAAGTCGATAAAATTCTCGCCTTAGTTGAAGCCCTAGCCCACAGATAGCTGCGCCAAAAACTCGGCCATGGAATCGGCCAATTTCAGATGAGGTTCGCGGCCGACCGACTCTAGCCATATTTCGCCGTTATCGACCTTGATAGAGATCATTAGGTTTTCATCGTCGGTTAGACCAAAGAAAATCGTTGGCGCCTGCTTTAAACGCCGTTTCATCAGCACATGGCCAATGATGTTTTGTTGCAAGCGGGCAAAGTCATCATCGTTCCATACTTGTAACAGATACACCGGACCATTGCTGTGTTTACAGCTCAGCTCACCGGCAAAATAACGGCTGTAAAAGGTTTGAATCGATTCGGGCACAGTCAGGTTCAATGCCGATTCAATATTATCAAAACTGCCGGGATTGGGGTTTAACACCGGCTGCCAAAATACCATATCACCGGTTTTGAGCGCGTCACTCTCCCCTAACTCGCAAGGCGAGGGCCAATCTTTGTCATGTTCCACCTCGGCATAGCCTTGGGTTGTCCCTTGATAGTATTGCTGCCATTGGCTGATGAGCTGATCTAAAGCTTTTGCGGTGTCGTTCATGATGGTATGATACCTGCTGCCTAAAAAGCTGGTAGTCTAAACCAAAATGCCGGCTAATAGTATGACCAGCGGAGATTACAGGTCCTATGACCCTTGATACGCAACTCAATGACATGCCACTTGGCAAATCCAGCCAATATGCCGATAAATATGATCCTTCTTTGTTGTACCCTGTGCCACGGGCCCATAACCGCGAGCAGTTGGGATTAGATTGTGCCGAGCCGATGCCCTTTTTCGGCGAAGACGTCTGGCATGGCTATGAGCTTTCTTGGTTAAACCGCAAGGGTAAGCCTCAAGTGGCCCTCGCGCGATTTGTGTTTGCCTTCGATTCCGAGAACATCGTCGAGTCGAAATCGTTCAAGCTCTACCTCAACAGTTTTAACCAAACCCAGTTCGATTCGCACGAGCAGGTCAAGTCTGTGCTGGCAAAAGATCTCAGTCAGTGCGCCAAAGGCCGGGTAGATGTGCAACTGTTCGGCCCCAATCTGGTCGAATACTTTACCCCAACCGGCTTACCCGGTATTTGCATTGACGACTTGGACATCAGCATAGATCAATACGACCTTGACCCGAGCTTGCTGGAAAATGCCTTTGACGGTAATGAAATTGTTGAACAAACGCTCCACAGTCACTTGCTCAAGTCGAACTGCCTTATTACCAATCAGCCCGATTGGGCCAGTGTGATGATCCGATATCGCGGCCGCAAGATCTCACAAGCGGCGTTACTGAAATACCTGATCTCCTTTCGCACCCACAATGAATTTCATGAACAATGTGTCGAACGCATCTATACTGATATAGAGCGTTATTTAAATCCTGAAAAGTTGACTGTTGTCGCCTATTATACTAGACGTGGTGGGCTGGATATTAATCCTTGCCGTTCCAGCGAAGTCTGCGGTTTTCCAATGGCAAGGGTTAACCGTCAGTAACCAGTAAGTTGAGAATATGTTATCCTCTGGCACGCAGTGCAATAGGATAAACATCGCCTAAATCGACAAAAAGTTGAAATAGATCAGGTAGATTCTTTTTTTGTAGATGAATTATCGTTGTTTTTAGGTCATAATCTGGCTAACTTTGCAAATGGTGTCGTTGCTATAAATGCTCAGCTACAAGTGCAGCAACGGTAAGCGTAATAATAAGAGGTAAGAGTCCCGTCGTGTCTTCAGTTGAGCTGACCAAAGTCAAACAACAACTCTCAGCAGCCATCAAGGCGCGTAAGCACCTTGAACGCTCATATGAAGCCCAGTTACAGTCCTTAATGCAATTCGTTGCACGTTTATCTAAAGTCTGTAAAGGACTCGACCGCGAACTGGACAGCCGCTTGGCCAATTTACGCACGACTTTGCGCAAAAATCCCGATATCGCCAACATCACCCCGTTGATCAACGAGATCTCCGGGCTTTTGATCCAACACGAAGCCCGTAACGCCACCAACATCAAGTCCACCAAGTCGAGTATCACCACCGCAGGCAAACAACTGCAACGGCAAAAAGGCTTACCACCACAATTACGCCGTGAACTCAGGGGCTTGCTGGCCAATGTGGACGATACCCCTTCGTCGATGCATGAGTTTTTGCCGATCCTCGATCGCCTAGTCAATCTCTATTCCCAAGCGTTTGTCGCCAAACACGACGGCGATAGCGACAACGATGAAGCCGATGACGGCGACAGTGAAGATAATGGCGATAAGGCACTAGGCCAAAAAATATCGCTACAACTGATCAACTTGATAAGCGAACTGGCTTTTGAAGGCGAGCACGCCAAACGTATCGACAGTATTCGCCAGTCGTTACTCAACAATGACAGTGTCTCCCACTTGGTCGATTCCTCGTTGGAGGTGATCAAACTCATTATTTCATCGATGAGTGAAGAACGCGTTTCGGCTCAGCACTTTTTGTTGTCGATTAACGAAGCGCTCTCAGGCGTTCACACTGCGGTATTGACCTCACTCGACAAGTCTCGCCGCATCAGCGAAGAAATGGCTGAGCTTGACGATACCATCTCAAGACAAATATCCGAGCTATCCTCCAATGCCGTTTCAGCCACCTCGTTGGATGAACTCAAATCCTTGGTCTCAACCAAGCTCAGCGCCATTAACGAAGCAATCCAAACCAAAGAAAAACTCGAACGCCAAGAAAAATCGGCGCTGCTCGATAGCCTAAGTGTGATGGAAAACCGTTTATCCGACGTTGAAAAAGAAGCCGACCTATACAAAAAACATCTGGCCGACCAGAAATTCAAGAGTCTGCAAGATACCCTGACCAAGCTGCCTAACCGCGCCGCCTTTGATGAGCGCATGGACATTGAGTTTAAGCGTTGGCAGCGTTACGGTTTTCATCTATGTATGGCGGTGGTCGATATCGACTTTTTCAAACGCATCAACGACAGCTATGGTCACAGTGCCGGCGATAAAACCCTTAGAGTGATCGCCTCGGCGCTGAAAAAATCCTTGCGTACCACCGACTTCATCGCCAGATTTGGCGGTGAAGAATTTGTGATCTTGCTGCCAGAATCGCAGCTCAAAGACATGGAAAAACCACTCAATAAAATTCGTGAAAGCGTCAAGCGCATTCCATTTAAGTTTAAAAACAAAGATGTCACCATCAGCATTTCTATCGGCGTTACCGCCTTTAGAGAAGGAGACAATCCGCTCACCGCATTTGACCGTGCCGATGGCGCCTTGTACGAGGCAAAAAACAGCGGTCGCGATAGAGTGATTTTACGAGAATAATTCAAAAACCTTCAAAAATGCTCTATATTCAAAGATATAGAGTCAGAGGATAGGGTTTTACCCGACACAAAAATAAAACCTCCCTCATCATAGAAGGAAATAACGATGTCGATTCAATTAAGCCCAGTAGGCCCCCTGTCGATGCTGTCTCACCTAGAGGTAGACAGATTAAAAAAATCCTCAACCAGTCAGCTTTATCAGATGTATCGCAATTGTTCATTGGCGGTACTTAATGTCGGTAGCCATACCGACTGCTCGACCGAGATCTACGAGAAATACAAATCATTCGATGTCAGCATCTTAAGACGCGAACGCGGCATAAAGCTTGAACTGTTTAATCCACCTGAGTCGGCTTTTGTCGATGGCGAAATCATCAAAGGCATACACGAACACCTATTCTCGGTGCTTAGAGACATTATTTTTATCACCGGAAAAATACAAGATCACGGCTCCCTCAACCTCACCAATTCAAGCCACATCACCCATGTGGTATTCGACATGTTGAGAAATGCCAATGCCATCAGAGCCAACACCAACCCCAACTTGATAGTGTGCTGGGGCGGTCATTCGATTAACGATACCGAGTACGCCTATACCAAAGAGGTCGGATATCAACTCGGCCTGCGTGGTCTAAATGTCTGTACCGGCTGCGGTCCTGGCGCAATGAAAGGCCCAATGAAAGGCGCCGCCTTAGGCCACGCCAAGCAGCGCATTAACGATGGCCGCTATTTGGGCCTCACCGAGCCGAGCATCATTGCCGCCGAGCCGCCCAATCCGATTGTCAACGAGTTGGTGATCTTGCCGGACATCGAAAAACGCCTCGAAGCCTTCGTGCGTACCAGTCACGGTATTATCATCTTTCCCGGTGGTGCCGGTACCTCAGAGGAACTATTGTATATTCTCGGCATCATGCTCCACCCGGACAATCAAAAACAAGAGTTGCCGATCATACTGACTGGGCCAAAACAAAGTGAAGACTACTTTAGAGAAATAGAGAAGTTTATTGCGGCCACCTTAGGTGAAGCGGCCTTAAGCAAATTCGAGATCATCATCGACGACCCTGAACAGGTCGCCCGCACCTTAAAACAGCGAATGGTCGATGTCAGAGAGTATCGTAAGCGCTCAGGGGATGCCTATTACTACAATTGGACCTTGAAAATCGAGCCGGAATTCCAGCTGCCCTTTGAACCAACCCATGAAAACATGGCCCGACTCAATCTGCATCAGACACAAAGCACCGAACAATTGGCCGCCAATCTGCGCCGCGCCTTTTCCGGGATTGTGGCTGGAAATGTAAAAGATGAAGGCATAAAGGAGATCCGCAAACATGGCCCATTCGAGCTATCGGGCGATCAACAATTGATGAAACTGATAGACAAACTGCTACAGGCTTTTGTCCAGCAGCAAAGGATGAAACTGCCGGGTAGTGCTTATGTGCCCTGCTACAATATCAAACAATAGGAAAAACCATGCAGGTACTGATAATAGATGCGCTCAACCTCATTCGGCGAATATATGCCGCCCAAGAGCGTCCCTATTTACCTCTACCGAATGATGTCAGTGACGCCACTGCCAGACAAATCGTTCACAACACCTCGGTTGCCATCGAGCAAGCACTCGACAAACTGATGAAAACCATCGAGCCGAGCCATGGTTTGGTGGTTTTTGATGGTGACGGCGACAGTTGGCGTAGCGCCTACTATCCGGAATATAAAGCCGGTCGCTCACCAATGCCGATGATCTTAGAAAAAGGCATGGCCCAAATCAAACAAGTGTTCGCTGACAAAGGCTTTGCACTTTTTGAGCAGCCCGGCCAAGAGGCCGACGACCTCATCGGCGCGCTGGCAGCCAAACTGCAAAGCAACGACTGTCAGGCCACCATAGTCTCAACCGATAAAGGGTTTTTGCAGCTTTTGTCGGACAAAATAAGAGTCTATGATTATTTTGCCCGCAAATATCTCGATGACGCCTATGTCATCGAAAAATTTGGGGTGGAACCGAGCCAGCTGATCAACTACTGGTCGTTGGTTGGCGACTCCAGCAATAACATTCCCGGCTTGCCTGGTGTCGGGCCTAAGTCGGCATTGGATATTTTGCTTAAACACGACTCTTTTAAAGCGGCGCTGTTAAGTGAGCAGTTGCCGAAAAAGCTCAAGGAGAAATTGCACAATCACCTTGAAACCTTTAAATTATGTCGCAAACTGGTGGCCCTCAAACTCGATATCGAGTTGGGGTTAAACCTCAAAGATATTCGTCTAAAAACTGAATAAAAAGAGCATCTACCATGAAATCTGTATTGATCACCGGCGCCAATCGTGGCATTGGCTTGAAATTTGTCGAACACTACCTCAACAGCGGCTGGCAAGTTTATGCTACCTACCGCCAAGAGCATCAAGATCTGCTTGAACTGAGCAAAGCTTTCGACAAGCTGACTCTGTTGTCTTTGGATGCCTCAAATCCTGAGTCCATCGCCAAGCTCGGTCACTCGATGAGTGGGATCAGTCTCAACTTGTTGATCAATAATGCCGGTGTATATGGCCCGTTTGACGCCGCTTTTGGCGAGATGGACAAGCATGTCGCCAGCTGGCAAGAAGTGTTCAATATCAACACCATTGCGCCCCACCTCATCACCGAAGCCTTGATTAAGAACCTGCAATTCGGCGCCCCGGCAAAAGTGGCGTTTGTGTCAAGTAAGATGGGGTCGATGACTGACAACACCAGCGGTGGCAGCTACATTTACCGTTCGTCAAAAGCCGCGCTAAACGCCGTTGTCAAAAGCTTGGCCAGCGATTTGGCCGATATGAATATTCATGTTGTTGCGTTACATCCGGGATGGGTGAAAACCCGTATGGGTGGCGACAATGCCATGATAGATACCGACACCTCAGTCAATGGTATGGTCGAGGTCATCGAGCAGCTAGGACCGCAAAACAGTGGTCAATTTGTTGCCTTTGACGGTCAACAGGTTCCTTGGTAACAGGTATCGAACCGATGGTCGTCGATAAATAACGACTGTCGGTCGCAAGCGCTATGATAAATGTTAGAGTTTACGTTAGATTGGCAGCTTCTTGCCTGTTGATTATCAAGCTGTTGTGGACATGACGTGATCAAGAAATTCTTCCTTATCATGGTAGCTGGCATTGCCCTTTACGTTGGTATTGCGTTTTCGGTGATGCGGTTTTATAAAGATGATCCCAGCTACATGGATATCGCCGACCGTCAAAAGTTCAACTTAAAGTATCTCGCAACGCTAGATGCCGACCAAAAAGTTGAACGCACCACGGTCATCGACCATTTAGGCGCGCCAGATATCACCGAGGCCAAACGGCTTAACGGCGCGGTCTATCAGGTGATGTTTTATCGCACCCGTAAGATCCGCGAAGACAACATCACCACCAAAGATGAGTGCACGCCGTTACTGTTTCAAAACGGCCTGCTAATTGCTTGGGGAAACGATGCCTATAAACAATATCAATCAACCCAGTCATAAGCGAGAACAGTGAGCGCGACCACCCCTACAGCTCAACTGGCTGTTACCGTAGAACAGCTGTTTAAGCTGGTACAGCAAAACATTCGCCTTTGGGCCAGACCCGGCGCATTGTCGCGCATATATACTCAAGCCAGCGAACTTGCGTTGAGGTTTGACCAATGCTACAACCAAAGCCCAGACAAACTCATTGCCCAGTTGCACCTCCACAAGCCTCATTTTGACTTTCTCACCAACCTGACCGCCAAAGCGGCGATTTTTGCCACCATAGAGGTCAACGAGTTGCAATGGCAGCGACGTTCTCGCCGCAGTGTGATCAGTGCCGCACTAACGGCCAACATTGCCATTTTACCTCATTTGCTAAAACAACACAGGGGCGAGTCGCTCAGCGACAAACAAAAGCTCACCGTGGCCAAAAGCGCTCAACTTAGCTATCAACTGCTGCAAAAAAACCAAGTGCTCGACCCTCTGTGGCTGCACTGCGTGTTGACCTCATCGGCCAACAAGGTCACCCGCCACTATCCCGTTGGGATCTACGGTGCGATAGTACGCAACGCCTACCGCTTTGCCAAACCCCTGTGCCGTTTGCAATCGGTAGGGCAAATCAGCGTAGGGCAAATCTTGCGACAGGTCTTTTTGGCTGACAGCTCAATGCTCACCGCCCAAGTGGTCAATCAAGCCGCCAAACGCATACACAACTTAGGTTCCGGCGCCTTGGTCATGCTCAACAACGACAATGCCGCAATGCTGATGCACCACATGCCCGATGGGGGCTATTTGGCCTTCATGTTCTCCGGGCAAGAAGTCTGCGCCAAAGGCCGCTTTGTGTTGCTCAAAAGCAAGCACATCAAGGCGTCTTTGCCCTTATATCAGTGCGAGCAGCCCAAACTTTACTCACAACTTTGGGAAGCACCACTTAATCGCTATGTGACGGAAAAGCAGCTGGAGCTGACCCGGTTTGAAGGCACTAAGGTGGATATTTACACCCCACCGAGAATGTTTCAGGCGATACTTGAGAACCTGTTTGAGGCGCCGAACCTGACCAAACTCAGTCACGCAATCGATCACACCACCGCGTTAAAAGCCCTATTAACCCAAAGCGCCACCCAGCTGGCGGCGCAGAATATTCCGGTCAAAGACACCAAACATGCACTGGCGATGCTTGGACTAAACCGCATCGGCCCAATGCTGACCCAAGGGGTCATGAACGATATGCTGCAACAGATGCGTTTTGCCGGTGACAGCTACCTACACTGCCGCTTGCAATGTTTTGTCAAAGCCGCCGCGTTTTACGGCAAATACAATGACTTAGTGCAGCCAGAAGAACAATCGATGTATGCCCTGTTTTATCTGGCGCCCCTGTTTTTTGACGACAAGGTGCAAACCAAAGCCCATCAACTGTATCGTCAGTTTGAAATCGACAGCGCCTACGCTTTTTGCCCGCAAATGCTGTTTAACCTCTCAGACATTGACAACATTGACGCTCAAAGACGCCATTTACTCGAACAATGGCAACTCCCCAAACGCGCCTTAGAAGTCATGCGGCTGCTCAATAAGTTCAACAACGAGGAAAAACAGGCAAGAACCGTCGGCAGCATCGTTGCCGTGTTGCACTTAGCAGCCTTTCACACCCACACCATCTATAATCACCTAGATATTTCAAATCCGCTGCTTCAGCAAAGGTTACGAGACTCGCTGGCGGTAATTGGCCTTGATATCAATAAACTGATGGCAATGCAGGAGGATTTTTTACGCCATTACAATCCGCAAACGCCATTGAGTTGAGCACTTGTTGGCGACCACGAGGTCAACCTGACTTTTTATGCTAAATATCGAGCCTGTAAACGATTTTCGGATGAAAACAGGATAGATTTCTGCTACTTTGGTCACTGACCTTCGAACAAACAATAAAGCAGGATCTGCAATGAAACTTGGTTATAAGATTGACGACAATGGAAACGAATGCTTGAGCGCTTCGGTGATCTCAACCCGAATTCGCGAACTCGACGTTGAGCTTTATATCACAGTCAATAAAGATTTAAGCTACCCCCTATCAAGTCCTCACAACAACGGTTACCACGTTAAGGTCGTTGGCAAACGTGAAGCATTTCGCACCGAGTTCAATATCGATGAAGTTGCCGATGAGCAAGCCATGATAGCAGCGGTAAACGACAAGTTTAATTTGACCGACGAATACCTCAAAATCGGCAGCGCCAAACCCGGCGAAACCTTCGATTTCGGCACCAAGGTTTATAACAAAACCGCCATCGACCAGAAAAGTTATGGTGATTGGGATGATGATTTGGAAGATTTGGAAGACAACGCCGACAAAGTTGTGCCGGTTTTCTTAAATGATCATCTGCGCTGGGAAGTGAAATAACCGTATATCCCTATACATCGTCTGCGAATGTTCCTTACAACACAGACATACCGTATATCCCTATACATCGTCTGCGAGTTTTCCCTACAACACAGACATACCGTATATCCCTATACATACCCGAAGCAATGCTCCTGCAGCTTTCGGATACCGTATATCCCTATACATCGTCTGCGAGTGTTCCCTACAACACAGACATACCGTATATCCCTATACATAAAAAAGCCCTGTACCAGATGGTGCAGGGCGAATATGAGAAAACTCATGAGATATAACGAATAAAAGTGAAAGCTTTTTAAACCTGCCTTCAAGGTTGATAAAGTAACCACAGGTGGCGATGCCAGTGTGTGTGGGGGCAGTAGTGCCACCTGGGTTAGAAATCTGTTTAATTTGTTATCGCGATTAGCTCAGCCAAAAGTCACTATCGGACGGTGGCGCTTTAACGGTATCCGAAAAAACTGTTTGGGATCCGACGACTATTCGCTTTTTCTTGCGCTTGGCCACTAAAGGCAAGTGTTGCTGTTTGTTCAAACCCGCTCCCTGGGTTGGCGACTTTCCCACCGAAAATACCCTATCCGGTTGTTGCAAAGACACATGGTCTTGTATTGCCGAGCTGTTGTTTGCCTGATATGCCTGGCTCATGCCCGCCAATCCCATCACAGTGATTGTCGCAATCATGCCAAGACTGGTTTTAACGTTCATGGGTTACATCCTATTTAGTTTATTGCTCAATGCACTTATTTTAACGATTCGAGCTGAACCCTAAGTTACAGGTTGAGTCGATACTGCCCCTTGTTGTTGTCACCCGCTTCCGCTGCGTTTACTAAAAGGTTATGTGTAGATAGCCTTTTGGGTTTTGCTTGTTATGCCCGGTTAACCGAGTCTTGTTGTTAAGTTGTAGATAGCTCTTGGTTGGAGCTTTAAGTCATTGCCCGTTTAAACGGGTCTTATTGTTAACTTGTAGATAGCCCTTTTGGGGTCTTCTTATTGTTGCCCGGCTTAGGCGACGCTTTGGTCTGCTCTTGTACTGCCTCTTTGGGCCAGCCGGGTAAATCGCTTTTCTACCTGATGTACTACCTTGTTTACGCTTAAATCAATCACAGCGTCGTTTTGTACTCGTGCGTTTTGCTTGTACGCTGTGTTGATGAATTCATAATGCACCAAAGCGAATTTTTGGTGTTATCAAAAACCCGACCACCATACGAACAAAACCGACAACCCCCGATTTGCGTAGTTTTTCGACAAATGTCGTATTTGGTAGAATGTTAAAAAAAGGGAAAGGACTTGCACAATTTTGTAACTTGGTTAATAATCTTCGTACATTTATTGGACAAAATCAGTATTCTTTAGGAACGAAAGGAGTAAAAATCAGTTTCAATAAGCATCGGCTATCTACCAAAAACAATCTTGCCGAAATGTTAACCAACTGAAAACTAAAGCTTTTAAATTCAAGGTCGGAATTGTATGAAAAGCTGTCGTAAAAATACTAGAACGGAATCAAGCAACTGGTAGAGTCAGGACGGCAGAAGGAAAATTAACCAACGGTTAACATCAAAATAGAACCAAAACAATAAAAAGCCATTTGATGAAGCGCAACCAAAGGACTGACAATAGCTTGAGCAGAGTATTACTACTATTCATGCGTTAACCAAGGAGCCAGCATAACTATAACTAATTTCCTGCGTTAAACAGACAAGATGAAGAGGGGTGTAAGAGTGATGTATATAAAGAGTAAGCAGACAGAAAAAAATCCACAGCGGACCAAAACCGCTGCCTTGGTATTGTGTGTCGCCGTCAGCATTGGCTTAACCTGTGCCTTGGCGATGACCCAAAAATCAACTGAAACATCCACTTCCAATGGCCTTAATAAGGACAAAAGTGCACAAGTTGCCACCAACGATATGCCAAAGTCTTATATTATCAGTTCACCTGAACTGGCAATGTTGCGACAAGACTTGGCACAAATGGGTGTCACACCGACTCATGAGCTAGGCATTATTAATGCTGTCGCCGCCGACTTGAGCCATGAACAAATCGCTCAATTGCAACAAAACCTCACCGTCAAAATCACCCCGAACTATACCGTTGAATCGGCAGGCGTTGCTTGGGGCATTCGACGTTACAACCCTGAAGCGGTCATTCCCGATCTGGTTGAAGCGCGTCAAGCCCATAGCGCAGGCAACTACGGCGCAGGCGTTACCATTGGCTTTTTGGATACCGGCCTTGACAACCTCACCGGATTGCAAAACAACCTATACGGCAACGACAAATATTGGGGCACCTATGATGCCATCAACAATGTCGCCTACAACACCGACAACGAAGCCAACGGTCACGGCACCCACGTCGGCAGTGTCGCCGGCAACAGTGATTACGACGGCTCAGGTAAAATCTATGGCGTCGCGCCAAATGCCTTGCTTGTTGGTATTAAAGCCTTTGATTCGCAAGGCAAAGCCAGTTACGCTGACGTGATCCGTGGGGTTGACTGGGCGGTGACCAAAAAAGACGACATCAACCTCCGCGTACTCAACATGTCGTTTAGCGGACAAGTACATACTTATTACTGGGAAGATCCACTCAATATCGCCATTATGAAAGCCTGGCAAGCCGGTATTGTCGTTGTGGCATCAGCCGGTAACTTAGGTCCTAACCCAATGACCATTGGCGTTCCGGGCAATAACCCTTATATCATTACCGTCGGCGCCATGACCGACAACTACACCCCAACAGATACCAGCGACGACAAACTGGCCAGCTTTAGTTCGGCAGGTCCTACTGTCGAAGGCCACATAAAGCCTGAGCTGATTGCGCCCGGTGGTCATATTTCAGGTTTGATGGACACCGATACGACTATCGTCACCGAGCATCCTGATTTCCATGATGGTGGTCGCTACTATCAAATGTCGGGCACATCACAAGCCGCCGGGGTGGTTTCGGGTGTTGCCGCACTCATGCTGACGGCCGACCCAACATTGTCGCCTGATGATGTGAAATGTCGCCTTATCGCCAGTGCCAAGGCTGCCCGCAATGCAGATGGTTCTTTGGCCTATAGTGTCTTCCAGCAAGGCGCCGGTATGGTCAATGCCAAAAATGCCCTTGCCAGCAGCGCTTCAAATTGTGCCAATAACGGACTAGACATCGGGCTTGATATCGCCGGTCAACAACATTATTATGGTCCGGCTGCAATTGACAGCAACGGTGATATCTATCTCCAAGGCCATAGCTCAGATTATGCTTGGGACATTCCCACTGACTTAAACAGCACTGAAGGCGATACTTGGCGTACGGCCATTAAAAGCAGTGGCGGCTATAGCTGGAATTTGGCAACCGACGGAGGTTCCATTTGGATTGGTTCCTTCTTACAGTCAAACAATTACAGCTGGCGAGATAACTACGAATCCGAGGCAACCCGCATCACCAATGAGACTCTCAAAGTCGATGGCGGCTCCATTTGGATTGGCAGCATCTCTGATATCAATACACAGAGTATCAATGTAAACAATTGGGTTGACCAAGAATAATATGACAAGATGTGGGCTTAACCGCCTATTACATCAACGCACACTAACAACACGGCTTTGTTTTTACATTGCCGTGTTGTTTTTTAGCATCACCGCAGGTGCCCGTGACATCAACGCATTTCGCCAATTTAGCGAACATAACCCCCTGTCTTTTCAATCCATTAAAGCCATCGCCGAAGATCATGACGGTTTTTTGTGGTTTGGTTCGCAAAACGGCCTACATCGTTATGATGGTATCGACTTAAAAAGCTACCATCACAATACGACCAACCCCAACTCCATCAGCTCAGGTTTGGTGACAAGCATTTTAGTCGATAGCCGATCACGTATCTGGGTCGCCACCCGAGGCGGTGGACTTAACCTGCTGGAGCAAGGTAAAGATAGCTTCATCCGCATCAATACCAACACCCCCAAACTTAGCCTAAGCGATGACAATATCACCTCGCTGCTCGAAGACAGTAAAGGCAATCTGTGGATAGCGACTTTAAACGGTGTCAATCTACTCAACCTTCAAGGCAATGAGTGGCACATCAAGCATTTCAATCATGTGGCAGGCAACAGTCAAACCTTAAGCAATAATAATGTCCAAGACCTAGTCGAATTGGCCGACGGCCAAATTTGGGCAGGTACCAACGGCGGCGGGATCTCTGTTTTTAACCTTGAAGGTCACTTTGTCAGAGCCTTTACCCCCAGTAAAAAAGGCAAAGAAATAGCCAATGCCAACCTCATTAAAGCGTTTTTAAAAGACGCCCAAAGCAACATTTGGCTTGGCACCTTCTCCTCGGGGCTGATCCGTTATGACCATATCAGCAATGATTTTAGCCAGTTCGTTTACCAAGAAAACGACAGCGACTCGCTGCCGAGCAATACCATCGAAGCCATCAGCCAAGACAGTAGTGGTCGTTACTGGGTAGGCACCGACAAAGGGCTTGCGGTTTATGATAAAAAAAGTGGCCAATTCAGTCGCTTCAACCACCGCCTTAACGACCCACACAGCCTCAGTTCAGATGTCATCATTTCACTGTTTCAAGACAGCAACAACATCATGTGGATAGGCACTTTTTCCGGGGTCAACTATTTTGACCCCAACACCACCAGCTTTAAGCAATACAACTCCACCATATACCCGGAGCTTAAAAGCAATCATATCTCCAGCTTTGCTCAAACGGATGAACAATCCTTGTTAGTCAGCACCTATACAGGTGGCATTTATCAGCTTGATCTCAATAACAACCACTTCACCCAACCGGCCTACGCCAAAACCTTCGATGGCAAAGCCATCACCAAACTGTTTTCCGATGAGCAAACCCTATGGGTCGGCACCCGAGCTTCAGGGCTTTACCAAGTCAACCGTCTAGATAACAGCGTTAAACACTACCAATCAGACGATAACGACCCCAATTCAATTTCAGCCAATAGCATCACCGATATCATCAAAGACAAGCATGACAACCTGTGGGTATCAACCTTTCATAAAGGATTAAACCGCTTAAACTCAGATGGCAGCTTTACCGGCTTTGCCCAATCGACGCCGGTCGATGACAAAGGCCCAAGCCGTAATCAAACCATGCAGATAGTTATCGACCATCAGGGATATTTATGGCTCGCCACCTACGGCGGCGGCATTAACCGCTTTGATCCCGCCTCAAAGCGCTTCATTCACATCACCAAAGACGACAACCAGCCCAACAGCTTAAGCTCAAACCTTGCTTGGGTGATTTTTCAAGATAGCGAAAACAACCTATGGGTTGGCACCCATGACGCCGGTTTAAATGTCCTCAGTCGCGCCGACTTAGAAGCACAAAACTATCAGTTCAAGCATCTACGCATTGAAGATGGCATGAACACCGACACCATTTACGCCATTAGCCAAGATGCCCGAGGCGATATCTGGATCAGTCACAACAAAGGCTTTAGCCGCTACTCGGCCAAAAACCAAAGCTTTAACCATTTCAACACCACCCATGGCTTGGTAGACATGGAATACAATCAAGCAGTGGTCTATCGCACCGACGATAAAACCATTTATTTTGGCAGTCCGCGTGGCTTTAACAGCATCGATGCCAACAGTCTGCTCGACAGTCGTCCTGCCCCCAAAGTCCGCATCACCAACATCTTAAAGCTCAACGAGCCGATGGTATTCGACAAGGCACTCTCAAGCATCAGTGAACTCACCTTCGGTTATGAAGACCAGATCATTTCCTTTGAGTATGTCGGCCTTAACTATATCGACCCCGCTTCGACCCGTTATCGCTATCGCTTAAAAGGCTTTGATAACCACTGGATTGATGCTGGCAAACTCAAAAGGGCCACCTATACCAACTTACCAGCCGGAGATTATGCCTTCGAAGTGATCGCAGGTAACGCCGACAACGTTTGGTCAGACCCAGGTAGAAGCCTCAATATCACCGTTACCCCTGCGCCGTGGAAAACTTGGTGGGCGTATTTACTTTATGTGTTGTTGACGGCATTAGCGTTATTGGTTTATTCACGGCAGGTCAATCGTAAGCTCATCGACGAACAGCAACAAAAGATCTCGCTCAAACAGCAAGTCGAAGAAAAGACCCGAGAGTTTCAGCAAAAAAACGTTGAATTGGAGCAAGCCAACAAGCAATTGGAGAACGCCGCAACCACAGATAAGGTCACCGGGGTTAAGAGTCGCCGTTATCTTGATATCTATATCGAGCAGGCAAGCCGCCTGATGGCACAAATACATGAAAACATACTGCCAGTACAGCGTTCGGTTTTACCGCGCTTATATCTGCTTATGGTGCGAATTGGCGATGTCAGCCAAATTACCAACAGCCAACTGGTCAATTTGACCGACCTACTGCTGTATAGCCGCAACCCCGATGACTTAGTGATCCGCTGGTCGGAAGATACTTTTGCCATCATCGGCTATGAGAAAGAACACAACGCCCGCGAGCTGGCCAATCGTTTGATGGACCGCTTCACTCCTATTTTCGATGGTGCCACTGAAGTCGAAATGGCTTACTCGTTCTATCCGTTTAACTTCGAACAACCCATGGCCTTGTCGTGGGATCAGGTCAGTGTGCTCACAGAAGCCGGCCTGAAGCACGTCAGCCAAAATCCGCAACTGAAGTGGCTCGGTATGCACGGCCCCAAAGAGCAGCCGTTCAACTACTTAGAAGCGCTTAAACTCACTAACCTGCAAGAGCTGGCTCAACGGATTGATATGCGTCAGGGTTAGGCCGACCCCTACGCTTTAGGCATACAGCAACGTTTATACTTTTTGCCGCTACCACAAGGGCATGGCCCATTCTTTCTAGGCTCAATATCTGCTTTAATCGCCGCCAGATCTTGGTGATAAAACGCCATTAGCTGGCTATAGAGGTGAGGGTGTTTGCGTTTAAGCAATTTGGGTTCTTCAAAGAAATACTCGCTGGCAACGGCAAAAAACTCTTGCGGGTTGGTCGCGCCATAACTGTCTATGTTACTGCGCTTGGTATGTATCTCGGTGATCTTCTTTTCAACAAAGCGCGACCAAGGAGCAAAATAGCTGTATTGGCTCAAACGCTCGGGAAAGCCGTCACAGTCGCCATCGGCCATATCAATCAAATGGACAAATTCATGTATACCGACATTCTTCTTGTCATGGGCGTTAATAAAGCCATAGTGCAATGCCGGGCGACTCAATACCATACGATTGGTCAAAGGTCCCGAACCGACCATACCGGTAATGGTCGAATCTGGCGCATCGAGCACCATATCTTTATTAAACGCAGCCGGAACCAAAATAACCTTGGTTAAATTGAAATAATGCCAGCCCTTAAACGCCCAAACCGGAATAATGGCGCTGGCCGCCACCAATAAACAGTCTTCATCGCTGACCTCAACACCATTGCCGACAACCTCTGTGGTTTGTAAAAACAACAAAGCGCGCTGCTCAAAAGTGCGCTTATCCGCCTCAGACAAGTTGCGATAGAACGCCACCGTGTGTTCAAGAAACTGAATTTGCTCATCACTTAAAGACCTTACCGGCGCCTTGTGCGCTTGAGACTCGCCATTAAAAATGTTTTTAAACCAATCGGTTATGGCAGATAACATCGGCATCCCTCATGACATTTGTCGCGCTAGTCTTGTTTGGCATTGACATTGGCCTGATATTGCTTCGGAGTGCAATCAAATGCCTCTTTAAAACAACGGCCAAAATAGGTTTGTGATGAAAATCCGACATCAAAGGCGACGATCCCCACCTGTTTGCCGGCTTTGAGTAATTCTTTGGCCTTTTTCAGCCTAAATTCACGGATAAAATTGTTGGGGTTGGTGCCGAGCAGCACTTTAAGTTTACGCTGCAACTGGCGGTCGCTCATGGCCATTTCGGCGGCGAGCTTCTCAATCCCCAACTCAGGATCGGTATAATACTTAGCCACCAAGGCTTCGAGTCGAGTCAAAAAGCGCTCGTCCAAATTCACCGCTTCTCCATTTTGCTCAGTGGAAGTCGTCAGCTTATCAAGATTATCTTGCGAGTGTTGCAGTCGCTGAGCCTGCTGCTCTTGATTAAACTTATTGAGATAGGTGTGCTGCAAATGCTTACGATTGTCGATAAGGTTTTGAATGCGCGTCAATAGCTCATTTTGGTTAAACGGCTTACACAAATACTCATCGGCTTGCAAGTTCAACCCTTGGAGGCGACTTTCTAAATCAGAACGCGCAGTCAGTAATATCACCGGTATGTGAGCGGTCACTTCGCCTTTTTTGACCTGTTGCAGCACTTCAAAGCCGTCAATCCCCGGCAACATCAAATCACTGACAATCAAATCCGGCACATATTCTTGCGCCAACTGTACACCAAGTTCACCGTTGCCCGCTAAGATCACATGATGATGCTGCTCAACCACCTGTTTGATGTGACTTTGCATATCCGCGTTGTCTTCAATCACCAACACCACTTGCTGCGAGTGCGTATTTTGATTGCTGCTGACGGTGCGCTGCTCAACCAAAATCGACGACACTTCGTTGGCCGACAGCCCTGCTGGCAATTGTGCTTCGCTTTCAAGGGCTTCGATACGCGGAATAGACAAACTGAACTTACTGCCCTGCCCTTGCTCGCTCACCAATGAAATGCGCCAGCCATGGGCTTTAACCAGCTCATTGACCAACGACAGGCCAATGCCAACCCCAAAGGTGGTTTTGTTCATTGGATCGTCTGAGCGTTGAAAACGTTCGAAGATCTTATCTTTCGACGCCTTTGAAATACCAATACCCGAGTCGATAACATCCAAGATGATAGTGTCTTGCTCAGCGTAGGCGTTCACCTTGATGTCGCCCCCTGCCGGGGTGTACTTAACGGCATTGGCCAACAGGTTAAAAATGATTTTCTCAAACGCCTGAGCATCACACTCAAGCCACATATTATCCGGTATTTCGCTAGAGAAGGTGAGGCTTTGCTGCTCTGCCAGACGACTAAAGGAATCCACTGGCATTGCCATCAAGGTCGATAGACGATAACCACTCATCGACAAGGTTGGGTTATCGCTCAAACGCGACAACTCCAACAGCTGTTCTACCATACGCACCAACCTAAGACCGTTACGCTTGGCGGTGTTTAGGTCCTCCGACTGCTCAGTAGTGCTCGCCTTATTGGAATAGCGGTCGATAATGCCGTTAATGATGGTCAACGGCGTTCTAAACTCATGAGAGATATTGGCGATAAACTTATCTTTAAGTTCAAGGGTTTGCTTTTCGGCCAGCTTACGAGCGGTCAGATTGATAAAAGTGATCACGATCAACGGCTTATCTTCGGTCTCTGCCCACTGCAACTCTGCCTGTGCCGGAAACTCAGTACCGTCAGAGCGTAACGACACACACTCGACCGAAATCCCCAACTCGCGGCGCTGTAACGAATAAACATTACTTTGGAAGGCAAAAAAGACATGCATTTCATCGTTTTTCGAAAACAATTCACTGACGCAAGTGCCCTTAAGTTCTTGCTCAAGGCTTTGAAACATCTGCACCGCCGCCGGGTTGGCAGATAAAATCAAGCCATCTACCGAAGTGGTCAAAATGGCGTTGTTGGAAGCCCGAACAATGGCCTTTTCTTCACTGTTTAACAGCGCATTGTTGAGTTTGGTATTCTTCTGTGCCAAGCCCTGCTGTTCGCGTTCGCTATCATCGAGTTGCCGACGCAAACTGAGCATTTGACGGTTCTTATTGACCATGATGCGCAATAAAATACCGCTACCGATGAGCAACCATAAGCCCACCACTGCCGACTGCAGCTTGGACTCGGTAATATAGAACAGCTGCGCTTCCATGCCGTAAAAATGCACCAACACGGCAATCAACATCAGCAATAAAATGTAGCCCTCAGGGGTATTAACCTGTTCAATCGGTTTGATTTTTTGCGATTGCTTTAAACCGACACTCGCCGCGCCGACCAAAGTACAATACGGTAGTAACGGCAGCAAGGTTGCCATATAGCCGCTTAGGGCATTTGGCATAAATAACGCCACGATAATATTGGCCAGCAAAAATGCCCCAGACAGACTCAGCAGTCCAAAGACATAGCGCCAGTAGTGCTGCTGATATTTGAATAGGCACAATATCAATCGCATTAAGATCAGCATCGAAATAAGCAATGCAAAAAACAGCGACGGCATACCGTTTAGGTAAGTCGGCTCGGCAAACTCAGAAGGCAATAAGACAAAATAGCAAAACAGGATCACAGTGAAAAAAATCGCCGGCACACTACCGCTGATATAGCGTTTAAGCGGTAACTCGCTCAAGTGGGGGTTGGTTTCTATCGCCATCAGCATAAAAAAGAAAGCCAACAAATGCATATAATCGGAGGCGAGCTGATGGGTTAAGGGATTGTCGAACGGCGCCACTAAATTAAATATCAGCCCAAGCACGGCGGCGAAGCTAAGATATTGCCAGAACAGTTTGAGCGAGCGCGATTCAGTCTTGTAGGCGCACAGCGTCAATACCGCCAAGGTGCCTATCTGAACGGCCATTTCCGCCCAAAAAGCCAAGGTCTCTAACGGAAGGTTCAGCGACGATGCAAACAAATAGTAAGGCATCAGAGTCACAATCATGACCACTGCCAATATCAAATGTTTGATTGAAATAGACAAATTCTTCCGCCCTGAGTTTACTACCACATAACCGTCATCGACGCCTGACTCTAATGCAATAGCCATGTCTCAACGTGCTAACTTAGGTTAATTTAACCTGAACTGACCCTTACGGCAAGTCTCAGGCCATGGTGGCGTAAAGTTGGCGTAAAATCCGATTAACTTCCGAGAAATCAGACACTTTAATGCGCCATTGTTAGCGCCTTTAGGTAATAGCGATAAGTTGGCGACAAAGAGAAGACGGCATTGCAAGGCAATGCCCTCATTCACTTAGTCTGGGGAGAGGGTTGACGCAACATGTAAACGTTTAAAACTTAAATAACGTCCAGCGATGCTGCGTTTAAATGAATGGATTGCTTCAATTTATTGTAGCAAAAACCCAAAGCACGAATTTCGTTTGCCATCTTACGCAGTTGCTTCTCAATCGCCACCTGAGTGATACAGGCATTAACAGCACCGACATCGGCCAGCTGTCTTTGGCGTATCAGTTGAAGTTGGCGCTCATTGTCAACCAATTTGCTTAACATCACCTCAAGCTGATGTGAATATTTGTTAAACTCCTCGATATCCATGGTGAAACCTCCGCGTATGATAGTTGCCTTCTTTTTCTTCTTAATTGTTATTGTTGTTATGTCGCAAACGTCTTAATTTTTGTTATTGTTATTCTTCAACGATTTATTATTTTTATTATTTAAATCAATTTATTATTGTTATTATTCAAACGGGTTGCGTTGTCGGATCCACAGCAGATCCAGCAACACTAAAATCGATTCTTAGGCATAAATCGACGGCTGTTCAAGGGCCACCTTCAACGCTTCGTAGCCTTTGTTACCGTTAATACCCAACTCAAAGCTGACCTTTTGGCCTTCCAGCAAGCGCCTTGTTCCGACCTTCTTGCACTTTGGGGTGTTTTGATAATGTACGAAAATATCGTCGTCAATATCGTCGGTTGTGATAAAACCAAAACCTTTCGCAACATTGAACCATTTGACGACTCCGAGGTAACGCCTTTCATCAGACATCATGTTTATTATTCCTATTTAAAAAATGATTAATGGCTTATTATTCAAAGTAGCTTAACCACTTAACTGTTCGACCTAGCAATGCTAGTCGGCTTTTTGAGTGCCGTATTTTTAGTGCCATATTTGTTATTTTTGTTGTGGTGGCGTTTGTCTGTCTTACTGCGCTTGATTGAATCTGCCGCTTCATTATTTTTGTTGTTAGTTGAAGCGACAAAGTATCCAATCGAAGCTTATCGCGGCAGTTGTTACGTTTCCCTGTTTACTGAGTACAACCACCGCATTTAAATTTTCTCTCAAACGTCTTACTGCCCGTTTGGATGAGTCCATGATATGAGATTGAACATTGAAAACCACTTTCGATGGTCAACGATTGCTTACGATCCCCTTTTACACCCGGTTACGACCGCTTACGACTGAGATATCTCATTGTTTTAATTTGAATTTATAAAATAACCTTCAGGCTGTGATGTATTCTTTTTTGCCATAAAAATCGTGCTTTTTTATCATATTTGTTTCCAATAAAGTCGCTTCCTCAAGGAACTGCCGAGTGTTTTTGCGGCCATCGACAGAGGACGGAAAATGACACAATTGACACATTACAAAAAGTTTCAAATTTTGTGGTGAAATCGTAGCCCTCGGATTGCAGGGTGTGTATGATGGCTTTTGACCACTATTTTTAGAGCACTGGAGTCACCTAAAGGTTATGCTTAAGACGCGCCAACCCCTTCATCTTGTTCACGTTTTTTTCCTATTGTTATGTTTTGGCCAGCCAGCCTCAGCCACAGAGCAAGCACCATTACCACAGTTGACCCCCGAGGCATTCGATAGGTGTATCAACCAGCTCAAGCAAAAAGCCAACACTGCCGCCATTAATCGACAAGTCGTTGATCAAGCACTGAAAAATATCACTTTTGACCACAAAGTCATCGAATATGACAGACGGCAGCCTGAATTTAGCGAATCTTTTGCCAGCTACTTCAACAAAAGAGTCAACCAATGGCGGGTTGATAGAGGCCGAGCCATGCTCAAAGAACATCAGCAACTGCTCGCCAAACTTCAGCAGCAATATGGTGTCCCAGCGCACTACCTTGTTTCTTTTTGGGGCCTTGAAACCAATTTTGGCGCCTATAAAGGCAAGATGTCGATTATTCGTTCTTTGGCCACCTTGGCATGCGACCAAAGGCGCAGCGGCTTTTTCACTGAGGAACTATTAAAGGCATTGCGCCTTGCCGAACGTGAAAAACTGGCACCTGAAACCATGGTCGGCTCTTGGGCCGGCGCCATGGGGCACACTCAGTTTATGCCCTCGGCTTATTTGCAATACGCGGTAGATGGCGATGGCGATGGCAAAATCGATTTATGGCAGTCGATCCCCGACGCGCTGACTTCGGCGGCAAACTTTCTTAGCAACCTTGGCTGGAAAGGCGGCTTTAGATGGGGCCGTGAAGTCAGACTGAGCGATGGTTTTGCCTACTTCAATAGCGGCATCGATAAAAGCCACAGCGTCAAACAATGGCGCGACAAAGGCGTCATGCTGACCAGCGGCAAACCCCTGCCTGATAGCGACATCAGCGCCTCATTGCTGTTACCTGCCGGACATAAGGGACCGGCGTTTTTGGTCTATGATAATTTTCATGTGATCATGCGATGGAACCGCTCGCAGTTTTATGCCATCGCGGTAGGTCGCCTCGCCGAGCGAATTGCCGGTGCCGGCAAGTTACATCAACCACCGGAGCCTGCGCCAAACCTCAAGCTGACGGAGCTGCTCAAGTTGCAGCAAGCCCTGAGCAAACTCGGCTTCGATGTTGGTAAACCCGATGGCATCATGGGGCCGGCCACAGCCAAAGGTATTCGCGACTTTCAGAAAACCCGCAACATGGTTGCCGACGGTTTTCCCCACACCGATGTGTTTGCCGCCTTAGGCATAGAGCTACATCGGGCGGCACAAAATAAAGAAAAAGCATTGTAACCTTAAGGGTTTGTTAAGCAACTCACGGTAGACTGAGCAATTATTGGATGTGGTCAAAGCCAAGGCGGCTGACTACAATTAGGGCAGAGTTTAACGGCGAAAAAGCATTATGCGATTATTGTTGGTAGAAGATGATCAATCATTGGCCAGCTCTTTGGTCAAGGCATTGGGGTTTGAAAATTTTATTGTCGATCATGTTGCCAATGGCAAAGATGCGCTTCATGTGGCCGCCAGCGGCGACATCAACATCGTGATCTTAGATCTCGGTCTACCCGATATCGATGGTTTTGAGGTATTGAAAAGGCTGCGCAGTGAGAACAAACATTTGCCGGTGCTGGTGTTAACTGCCAGAGACAGACTTGACGATAGAGTACACGGCCTTGACTTGGGCGCCGATGACTATTTGGCCAAACCCTTTGATATGCCTGAACTGTTGGCACGACTCAGGGTAATTGAAAGACGCTTAGGCACGGCCAATTCCAACAACATCATCGTCAAAGACGTCGCCCTGAATACCGCCAACCATAGTCTTAGCTATCAAAGCAACGACATCGAAGTGTCACGCAAAGAATTTATGGTATTAAAGGCATTGATGGAAAATGCCGGCAAAATTCAAACCCGCGAACAGCTTGAATCGAAACTCTATGCTTGGGGTGAAGAAGTTGCCAGCAATGCGGTAGAAGTACATATTCATCACCTGCGTAAAAAGCTGCCGCCGCAATTTATTAAGACCATCCGCGGTGTCGGTTACATCGTCAACAAATCATGATCTCTATCCGCCGTAACCTCATTTTGGTCATCGTCGCAACCATGACTTTAGTCAGCTTCTATGCCTCATTGCAAGGTTACAGGGCGAGTATGGCACAGGCCAACCAACTGTTTGACTCAGAATTGAGCACCTATGCCGCCTCGTTGAAAATGGCCGCCGATAAACAAGGGATACTGGCGATGCCCGAGCAGGCCACCATTGCCTTTCAGGTGTTCAAGGCGCACAAACTGGTTTATCGCTCCGACAATGCCCCAACCCGCGCCATCGCAGCTTTTAAAGAAGGTTATGCCGATAAGAATTTTGCCCGCTATCGCTGGCGCACACTGTCGGCTTTTCATCCCGACTTAGACATTTGGGTGATAGTGGCTCAACGTTCAGACAAGCGTTTTGAGCTGGCAGAGCGGATCACCTTAGCGTCCGTTTACCCAACCGTTTTGAGCCTACCGCTCATGGCCGTGCTGATCTGGCTAATCATCAGTCGAGGCTTAAGGCCGTTAAGAGAAATCAGCGCTCAATTGGGCGGCAAAAAAGCCGATGAGCTGGCGCCTTTACAGGTCAAGCGAATGCCGCTTGAACTAAAACAAGTGGTAGAGACCGTCAACGACCTGCTCTACCGCCTCGATGAAGCATTTTTACGTGAAAAGCGCTTTGCCAGCGATGCCGCCCATGAGTTAAAAACGCCGTTGAGTGTACTGAAAATCAACGCCTACAACCTTAGTCACGGCCAAGCTGGCAAGGAAGATATCGCCAAGTTCAACGCCGATGTCGAGCGCATGAGCCATGTTATCGACCAGATCTTAACTCTCTATCGCACCAATGAGCAGCAGTTTGACGCCGCTATGGAGCCGATTGACCTTTACGCACAGAGCCAGCAGATAATTGCCGAGCTCTATCCGCAAATCGATGAAAAGCACCAACAAATTGAGCTGGTTGGCGAACAGGCACTGATAAAAGGACAAAAGTTTGCACTTCGCTCAATGTTGGTTAATCTTATTGCCAATGCCAGTAAATATACCCCTGACTCAGGACAGATCCTGCTTGAAGTGGGCCAAAACCAAGAGAACACCGTGCTGACCATTGAAGACTCAGGCCCGGGGATCCCCGCCGAGCTACAAAAAAGAGTTTTTGAACGCTTTTATCGCGTCGGGCGCGATAGACACAACTCCGGGATCCAAGGTTGTGGGCTGGGGCTGTCCATTGTCGCCCAGATTGTCAGATTGCATCACGGCACCATCGAGTTGGGACAGTCGCGTTTCGACTCAGGACTCAAAGTCATCCTGACTTTCGACAACTACCAAGACGAGCTAGGGGAAGTATGATGCTAAAACGTCTTGTTATCGTGACATTGTTGTTATCCCTTAGCGCTTGGGCCGAACGCCCGGTAATTGAGATTGAGATCCGCAATCACCTGTTTTTTCCGGCAGAAATAGAAGTGCCAAGCAACACCAAGGTCAAATTGAAAATAACCAACTATGACAACACCCCTGAGGAATTTGACAGTTTTGACCTTAACCGTGAAAAAGTGATCTTTCCTAAACGCAGCGCCACCATATTCATCGGCCCGCTTTCGCCGGGACATTATTATTTCTTCGGTGAGTACAACCCCAACAGCGCTCAAGGGGTCGTTATCGTCAAAGGAGCCGACAATGCTGATTAATGCGGTGATCCTTTTTCTGCGCGATGCCCTGCCGGTACTCGTGCTGATCAGCATACTGGCCGCCATTATCTACCGCCACAGCGACTCTACCTTATGGTTAACAAAAGGCTTGGCATTGGGGCTGCTCGGATTGATTATTCAGGCCAGTTTCATCAATCCCATTAGTGATTGGTTTGATGGTTTTGGCTTTGAGATGATCACCACCTTATCTCATTTACTGGTCTACTGTGCACTACTGGGCTTTATCCTGTGTCGCAATGAAAACAGGATGAAACTGGCCGTTGTGATAGTGGCTCTACTCATTACCACCAGTGGTACAAATGTATATATTTACCTCAATGGCTTCTGGTCCGACCCTCACGCACTCGACGCCCTATTGGTCGGTACCGCACTGGGTCTGGGCATTTCACTATCTTTGGCGGTCCTTTTGTATTACGCTCTGCGCTCAGAGCTGATTGACTCTGTGCCGCAACTGCCGATGATAGTGTTGTCTTTGGCTGCGGCCAGGCAGGTCACAGAAGCGGTATATTTTTTAATTCAGGCCGACTGGCTCCAAGCCTCGACGCCGCTTTGGAACACGTCAGCAATTTTATCGGACAGTTCGGAATTTGGTCACCTGTTTAATGCCCTGACCGGCTATGAAGCTTCACCAAGCACCATACAGGTTGTTTTTCACCTTATTGCCTTGGGATCACCGCTATTGCTTATCTATAAAACACGTCACGTCAATCTCAAGGAGGTTACCTCATGAAACACAACCTCATGAAATTACATCTAGTTTGCTTGAGTCTACTGTGCAGCTTTACCATCAGCCCGGCGGCCTTCGCCGATTCGGCATTTATAGGTAAGGTCTATCATCCTTATGTTTTGCCGTTAGAACGAGAGTTGGAATGGCGCATCAGCTACAACGAAGAAGACGGTGATGAACATGGTCGCGACAACAATATGACCCAACGCTTTGCTTTTGGTCACTCACTCAGCGAAAGGGTGACAATGCAAGGCTATGTGCTGGCTGAACGCTCACAGGGCGATAATTTCAAAGTCTCTGGCTATGAGCTTGAGACTCGTTGGATGATCACCGAGCAAGGAGAATATGCTATCGATTGGGGTACCTTATTCGCCATCAAAAGGCCAAGTGATGAAAACGAGTGGAAAATTGCCGTCGGCCTACTGGCGGAGAAAGAAACCGGTAAGTTCAGTACCACAGGCAATCTATTTCTCATTTACGAGCCAATAGAGCACGATGATCAGATAGAGCTGCGTATGCAACATCGCTATCGCTGGAAGCCACAACTGCAACCCGGTTTAGAATTGTTTGTAGGTGATGATTTTATCGGCTTGGGCCCTGCGTTTATGGGCATTCACCGTTTTGAAGGACAAAAGCAACTGAAGTGGGAAGCGGGCTTTATTTTTGGCCTAGACGAAGAAACCTCAGACAGAAGTATTCGTTTTGGCATAGAGTTTGAGTTTTAGCTTTTCAATCAGGGTGCGCATAGCGCACCCTGAACCTTTATTCCATTATTCAGCCAAAGGCTTCATATGAGGGAATAAGATCACATCTTTGATGGTCGATGAGTCGGTAAACAGCATCACCAAACGGTCGATACCAATCCCCTCACCTGCCGTCGGCGGTAAGCCATGCTCTAGGGCACGAATGTAGTCATCGTCAAAGTGCATCGCTTCATCATCACCGGCATCTTTTGATTCAACTTGGTTTCTAAAGCGCGCCGCTTGGTCTTGAGCGTCATTTAGCTCCGAGAAGCCATTGGCTATCTCACGGCCACCGACAAAGAACTCAAAGCGATCGGTGATAAACGGATTATCATCGTTACGACGAGCCAGCGGTGACACTTCCCACGGATACTCGGTAATGAAGGTCGGCTGGATCAATCGATGTTCAGCGGTTTCTTCGAAGATCTCACATAAGAACTTACCGGCGCCCCACACCTTAGCTTCTGCTTTTTTGCCGATCCCTAAGCCTTTGGCAATGGCTTTGAGGTCTTCAAAGCGCGCTTCAGGGTTGTTGATCACCTCGGCATCTAGCTCTGGTGCGTATTTCAAAATGGCCTGTGCCATCGACAAACGCTCAAATGGCTGACCGAGGTCGAACTCAACGTCCAACTCAGTGCTTTTGATCTTAACGCTGCCGAGCACTTCTTGAGCAACGTGACGCAACATATCCTCGGTCAAATCCATCATGTCATTATAGTCGGCATAGGCTTGGTAGAACTCAAGCATGGTAAACTCAGGGTTATGACGGGTCGATAAACCTTCGTTACGGAAGTTACGGTTTATTTCATACACACGCTCAAAACCACCGACAACCAAGCGCTTCAAATACAGCTCAGGGGCGATACGCATGTACATATCGATACCCAAGGCATTGTGATGGGTGATAAACGGCTTGGCCGTTGCGCCACCAGGGATCACCTGCAACATCGGCGTTTCAACTTCCATGTAGTCGCGCGCTTCTAAGAAGTTACGGATACTTTTAACAATCTTCGAACGGACTTTGAAGTTTTCGCGGGTCATCTCGTTGGTGATCAAATCGACATAACGCTGGCGATATTTGGTTTCTTGATCTGACAAACCATGAAACTTCTCAGGCAGTGGGCGCAATGCCTTAGTCAACAGCTTGTATTGCTCCATGTTGACATAAAGGTCGCCTTTACCCGATTTAGATAACGCGCCGCTGACACCGATGATATCGCCGATATCGAGCTGACCATAACGTTCTTTTAAATCTTTTTGCACATCTTTGGCGGCGTATATTTGGATTTGACCGCGAACATCTTGAACCGACATAAACGGCCCACGCTTGGCCATGATCCTACCCGCTACGCTGACGACCTGTTTAAGCTCGGCCAATTCCTCTTTCGATTTATCGCCAAAGGCAGCCTGAAGGTCGGCGCTGTAATGTTCGCGATTAAAATCGTTGGGATGACCATTAGCCGAACAGTTTTGGCGAATGGCATCTAACTTGCCACGACGCTCGGCTATCAATTTGTTTTCGTCTTGAGGAGTTTGCTCTGTCATTTTGGGTTCTCAATTGATCCGTTTACAGGTTTAAGTCAGGAAAATTTCAGTTAAAGCCTTACAATCCGGCTTTTAAGCTGGCTTCTAAAAAGCGCTCAATGTTGCCGTCTAAGACACTTTGGGTATTGCGAGTCTCTACCCCAGTGCGCAAATCCTTGATCCGCGAGTCGTCCAATACATAAGAGCGTATTTGGCTACCCCAGCCGATATCGGCCTTGCCATCTTCTAGGAGTTGCTTTTCTTCTTGCTGCTTTTTCAGTTCAAGCTCATAAAGCTTGGCTTTGAGCATTTTCATCGCTTGGTCTTTATTTTTGTGCTGTGAGCGGTCATTTTGACACTGCACTACCGTATTGGTCGGTAGATGCGTAATACGCACCGCCGAATCGGTTCGGTTAACGTGCTGACCACCAGCGCCGGAAGCACGATAGGTATCGATACGCAAATCCGCCGGATTGATATCGATCTCAATACTGTCGTCAACCTCAGGATAAACGAAAGCAGACGCAAAAGAAGTGTGACGCTTGTTGTTCGAGTCGAACGGTGATTTTCGGACCAAACGGTGCACGCCGGTTTCGGTGCGCAGCCAGCCATAGGCAAACTCGCCGCTCATTTTGATGGTCGCCCCTTTGATACCGGCAACATCACCATCTGACGCTTCGATCAATTCGGTTTTAAAGCCTTTGGCCTCACCAAAGCGCAAATACATTCTCAGCAGCATTTCCGCCCAATCTTGCGCCTCTGTACCACCAGAGCCCGCCTGCAAATCGATATAACAATCAGAGCTGTCTTGCGGCCCGCTGAACATACGTCTGAATTCCAGCTTAGCCAATTGCGCTTCTAAATCATCGCTTTCGCTGATGGCTTCATCGAGGGTCTCTTGGTCATCGGCCTCAACGGCCAACTCCACCAAGCCTTCGACATCTTCACAGCCGGCATCGAGCTTATCGATGGTTTCGACTATTAAATCGAGGTCGGATTTTTCTTTACCCAAGGCTTGGGCATTTTGCGGGTCATTCCACACATTGGGGTCTTCAAGCAGACCGTTGACTTCTTCTAGGCGTTCTTTTTTGACATCGTAGTCAAAGATACCCCCGAAGCACGTCTGTGCGTTCACGTAACTCTTTGATTTTATTAACGACAGGATTTACTTCTAGCATTTTATCTCTTCGAAATAGGTTAGATGGTGTTAAACAGGCGAATTGTAACAAGTTCTCCTTGATAAACAAACCGCTAAATCGGACCTTCTAGGGTTTAAATGGTAGCAATTCTTTGATTAACAATTGAACGCTGACCTGCCCTCTAAATTCATTGATATCCAAGGTATAGGCAACCTGCACATGGGTAAGTGCGCCGTTTGGCCACAACGACAAATCGCAATTGAAGTAAATGCCATCTAAAGCCATACCACTTGGATGTTGCAACATCACTTTAAGGTGCTTCTGTGCAACCAAACGCTGCGACACCAAGCGAAAACGCCCCTCAAATACCGGCTCGGGAAAGGCTTGTCCCCACGGGCCACTGGTTTTGAGCAATTGTGCAAATTCGATATTCATCAGCTCAGGTGGCAACTCTCCATCGGTCAAGATAGTACAAGTGCGTTGTTCTTCTGTAATGATGTCCGCTATCAAACTTTCAAAAGCCGACTTAAATGCCGCATATTGACTGTGACCAATCGTCAACCCTGCCGCCATCGCGTGGCCACCGAACTTTTTGATCAGCTCGGGATGTTGACCACTGAGCTGCTCAAAAATATCACGAATATGTAGCCCGGCAATTGAGCGGGCCGAACCTTTCAGCTCACCATTGGCGGTTTGCGCGAACACCGCCGTCGGCCGATGATATTGCTCCTTGATGCGCCCGGCTACAATACCAATCACCCCTTCATGCCAGTCGGCCTGATATAGACAAATGGCATCAGGTATTTGCCCTTCCATCGTCAGGCCATTCAACACCTTTTGTGCTTCGTTTTGCATTCCCTGTTCGATATCACGGCGATCTTTGTTGAGCATATCCAGTTGCTGCGCAATATGCTTGGCCTGATTGTGATCGTCAGTGAGCAAACAACTTATCCCCAAACTCATATCATCGAGCCGACCAGCGGCATTAAGCCTTGGGCCGAGGGCAAAACCAAAATCGCTGGCCACCAGCTTGCTTTGGTCTTTTTTCGCCACTTCAATCATCGCTTTGATGCCGGGACGGCAATGGCCGCTGCGAACGCGCTGGAGACCTTGATGTACCAAGATACGATTGTTGGCATCTAAAGGCACCACATCAGCCACTGTACCAAGGGCGACCAGATCAAGCAGCTGCGCAATATTAGGCCCTTTATTGTCGGCAAAATAGCCTTGATTGCGCATCTCGCTGCGCAGTGCCAGCAGCAGATAAAAGGCAACGCCAACCCCGGCTAAGTGTTTACTGGGAAAATCGCAGCCGAGCTGATTGGGATTGATAATGGCATCGGCGTTTGGCAATTGCTCTGCCGGTAGATGGTGATCGGTAATGAGCACTTCGACCCCGGCTTTTTTCGCCACCTCAACGCCTTTGATACTAGAGATACCGTTATCAACAGTAATGATAAGCTCGGCGCCTTGAGCCACCGTCAACTCTGCCATTTCCGGTGAAAGACCATAACCAAAATCAAAACGATTAGGCACCAAAAATTCAACCCGGCGAAAGCCAAGCATTTTAAGCCCCAAAATCATCACCGCAGTCGATGTCGCACCATCGGCATCAAAGTCACCCACAATCACAATATGCTTGTCGGCGCTCAATGCTTTGAGCAATAGCGCGACTGCCGCCTTCATGCCGCCAAAGCTTTGATAGTTGTGAAGACTAGCAACCGTCGTGTTGAGCTCAGTGCTATCGGTTATGCCCCTACTGGCATATATCTGCTTTAGCACAGGATGAATATTATCTGGTAAGAACGAGTCATCGACTCTGGCTCTGGCAACTATTTGTTTTTGCATGGTGAGTATCGTTTGGCTCTAAAAAGGCTGGTGCTCAAAATATCCCCCAACTTCAAGGTGTCTGACACCAAATTTTAAGGTACATAACCGCAAGGTGTCAGACACCAATAAAAGTTTTAGCTTAACTATCAATCGGGTAGCTATTTCGGTGTCTGACACTAAAATTTTTGGTACAAATTCCTGACCGAGGGTTGAGATCAAAAAAGGCTGCGAAGCAGCCTTTTGTTTGCAAGGTTGTAAGCTAAACCATTACTGCGTAGATAGCAATGTTTGTAGCAATTGATGTGGGTCTTGGTAGCCAGGGATCATCACGCCGTCGTCAAGCATAATGGCAGGAGTACCAGAAACACCGACTTTGACACCCAAAGCATATTGTTCGGCAATCGGCGCATCACACATCGCCACTTTGGAGGTATCTAAGCGCTCGCCCGATTTGGCATCGGTCATGGCTTTTTGCTGGTCTTTGGCACACCAAATGGCTTTTAACTGTTCAAAGGTCGGGCCTTGAACGCCACTTCGTGGAAATGCCATATAACGAACCGTAATGCCTAAGTCGTTGTACGCCTGCATTTGCGAATGCAGCTTGCGGCAATAACCACAGCTGGTGTCGGTAAATACGGTCACTTTGTATTTTTCATCTTTGGCAGGAAACACGATCATCGAGTTTTCAAACTGTTTCATGCCATCTAAACGCACCTTGGCCAATGCGCCCTCAGTCACATTGACAGGACCTTTCTCTGTCAGTTGGTACATCTTACCGTGGATCAACATATCGCCATCGGCACCGACATAAAACAAGCCTTGATTAGTGATCACCTGATAAACGTTTTTGGCCGGAGATTCACTGATGTCCGTTACTTCAAAGTTGAGTCTTTTAAGATTGGCCTTAATCGTCGCGTGAACGCCTTTGTCTTGAGATTGAGTGGCAGGGGCCTTAGCGGGCTCAGACGCAAACACGGATAGGGATAAAATGCCGAGAGCGGCAATGATAGCTTTCATAGATTTAGATTCTCTTTTATCGTCAAATGCTCAAAAAACATACTCTTATTAGACCGTTTTGATGATAAAAAACTTTCAGAACATAGTCAATTAAGTTTGTTTCAGATACCAGAATAATTGTTATTAAGTTGTTAACTATACCGACTAGCCAGTCAACATGCAAGACGCCAAAAGCATTCGCTGGTTGCGCTGCCGCCCCCGTTAGCCCTCACAATGCCCGTCATCTTGCGCGCCTTTAGACCGCTCGCCCCCTAGCCGCCGCTCAAACTCCAGCGCCGACAGATGAACATGTTACAAATTATTCTTTGTCGATTTAGGCCACCGACCGCTTTAACTTCTAGGGTGATGCTGGGCATGTATCGATTTGAGTCGTTCTTTTACCACATGTGTATAAATCTGCGTGGTAGACAGATCAGAATGCCCCAACAACAGCTGCACAACCCTTAAGTCAGCACCATGATTGAGCAAGTGAGTAGCGAAGGCATGACGCAAAGTATGTGGCGACAGGGCCTTTTTGATCCCCGCCCGCTTAGCATAAAACTTGATCCGATGCCAAAAGGTTTGTCGCGTCATCTCCACACCGCGATTGGATGGAAACACCACCTCGGACTGTGTTTTCAACAAGACACCACGGCCTTGCTTTTTAAACCGCTCAATCCAATAGTCGGCCTCCTGCCCCATCGGCACCAGACGCTCTTTATTGCCTTTACCAAAAACCCGGATCACCCCTTGGCGCTGATTGATGTTCTCAAGCTTAAGCCCAACCAACTCCGACACCCGTAAACCGGTGGCATACAACAATTCCAGCATGGCTTTGTCTCTTAGCTCAAGAGGCTCGTCGATATTCGGCTCGCTAAGCAAAGCATCAACATCTTTTTCGGTGAGGGTTTTCGGCAAAGGATTTTCCAGCTTCGGCAGTGCAATGAGTTGCATCGGATTGTCGTTAATCGACTTTTGCGCCTGTAAATAACCATAAAACCGCCGCATGGAGCTAATGGCTCTGGCCGTACTGCGAGCCTTTAAACCTTGCTCGCGACGAAACGATAGGTAGTTTTCAACACTCTCTCTTGAAATCTCCAGCACCGAATCCCCTTGGGCCAAAGCAAACTGTTCGAACTTAAGCAGATCGGTGCGATAGGCACTGATGGTGTTGTCGCTTAAGCCGTGCTCCCAAGCCAAATTGTCTAAAAACTGCTGTATTGACGCGTTCATGATTCAGCCTGCCGCTATTGTCTGCTACACTAATGCGCTTTAATAAATAGCATACTTAGGTGATGAAATCCCAATGAAAATTGGCTTGTTTTACGGCTCGACCACCTGTTATACCGAAATCGCGGCAGAAAAAATCGCCAAAGCAATCGGTCAAGAGATTGTCGATATGTTCAATATCAAAGACACCGCCCTCGATAAGATGGCCGATTACGACATTTTGATCTTTGGGATCTCAACGTGGGACTTTGGTGAACTGCAAGAAGACTGGGAAGCAAAGTGGGATGATATCGACAATATCGACTTAAGCGGTAAGGTTGTTGCATTGTTTGGTCTTGGCGATCAGGTCGGTTATACCGAATGGTTCCAAGATGCACTGGGCATGCTGCACGACAAAGCCGTGCTGCAAGGCGCCATCATTATCGGCCACTGGCCCAACGAAGGCTATGAATTTGAAAAATCTCGCGCCCTCACCGAAGATAAAACCCACTTTTTTGGTTTGGCACTAGACGATGAAAGCCAATATGAGCGCTCTGATGAGCGTATCGAACAGTGGTGTAACGGGCTAAAACAGACCTTGGAAATATAGCGGAGCACCTTGCCCCGCTTCAATATGGCATTGACCGGCAGGGTTATTTCAGCGCAGATGCCACTTCTAAGGTTTCAAACCAGTTGACAAAAGCGTCAACATGCTCGCCTTTGAAGATCCGACCGTGTTGCGGCATCATCATTTCAACATCCATATTGCGGATACGCTTACACCAGTCGTTTTTGGCTTGATTTGACGGCATCCAGCGCTGATGGAACATCTTCATCGCCGGGATATGCTCTTTAAAGTCTTTAACGTATAAGGGCGCACTCTTATCTTCAAGGGCTGCGCCTATATCGCCACTCATTAAGATTTTGGCCTGTGGATCATATACATTAAAGTTACCTGAACTGTGCAGGTAGTGGGCCGGAATAAAGTTAAGAGAAATACTGCCCAATTGCATTGTAGAACCAGAATCGGGAATAGGCACAAATTCAATGTTATCCATGCCAAAGTGACGGATAAACCCTTCCCATAACCATGGCGAATATAACTTGGCATTGACCAAGGTCTTATCCCAAAAGCCCAAAGAAGAAATAATGTCAGGGTCTTGGTGCGAAGCAAACAGATACTTGATCTGTTCAAGTTCAACATACTTCAATATTGATGAGAGCATCGGCGCAAACAACTCAACCCCACCGGGGTCTAGAACAATCGCCTCATCACCTGAGATGATCATATACTGATTGGTGTCGATGATCTTATCCGGGCAATCGGGATCTCGGCCAAACATAACCCACTTATGCGTAGGTCCTTCGTATATCACTTCTGAATGCATTTACACGCTACCTTATTGTTCTGACTGAATTTAACCTTAATACTCACGCAGCCAATGAAAACTCTTGTTGACACAATTCATGATGGTGCCTGACGCCACGGCGATATTTTCAGCCACAGAATCGAGATTATCTTTATATTCTTCGGCCCTAGCCGCTTCGACTTTTGACGTTGCGGCAATAAAGCCTGATGCCCGCATTTGGGTTTGAATGGTCTCAAGTAGAGACTCTAAGTTACGCACCAGCTTTTCACATTCGATATCGCACGTTCTGGCAGTCTCTTGCGTTTGGTCGTATAGCTCGGTAAAGACCTGAGACTGTTCCAGCTCGTGGTTGCGCATCTTGACATGGTCTAGGCGGCGTAAAAATTCTTTGTAGTTGGAGCTGTTCATCGCAACCTTGGCAAAATGCAGCGACTGCTCATTGATCTCGTTGGCGCATTCTATGGTCAGACTGGCAAACTCATCGATAAAGTCAGTGATCACCTTAAAGCCCATGGCTTTTTCACCGGCTCTGATAGCGATGGCCCGGGCGTTTTTTGCCGTCAACGATAATTTCTTGGCTTCCTGTTGTGCCACCGACAAAATGGCCGAAATATTGGCGGCCACGATAAACACCTGAATACTGTTTTGATTTGCCATTAATGATCCCGAGTCTATTGTTCTTGGCACTATCTATTTAAGTAGAAATTTTGTGTTAACGCAATGAATTGACTCGAATACTGATTGTTTTCGTCATAAACGTCAACATCGCTTTGTGCGACGTGTAACGTTTCAACTTTACCATAACAGGCGATATGTCTGTGTACCGGCTTACCATATTTGGTGTGTACTTTTATGCGCTTATGCAGATATAACCCGGCCTGATTTGCACAGCGTATAAATGCCGCTTCGGCATCGACCGGCAAGATAAGCCAAAATTGCCCATTGTCACTGAGTAGCCGGGCTACCTGTTGCGCCAATTGTTCTTTGCTCAAGCTGCAATCATGACGAGCGGTATGCCGCGCTTGATTTGGCGAGGCTAAAGCATCAGTAAAATAAGGTGGGTTTGAAATAATCAAATCAAACGGCTCGTTCACCTCAAACCGGTTAATGTCGCTATGACACAGGGCAATGCGCTCAGCCCAAGGCGATTGCGCCACGTTTTGCAGCGCTTGCTCGTAGGCTGCTTGGTCTAATTCAACCCCTAAAACTGTCCAATTGTCGCTTTGTGGCGCTTGTTCCGCCAATCGTTGAGCCACAATAAGACACAACAACCCACTCCCGCAGCCGATGTCCAACACCCGCTCAGGCGCCGCAATATCCGCCGCACAACCGAGTAAAACCGAGTCCGTGCCGACCTTCATACCGCAACGATCATCATCGACATGAAAATGTTTGAAGGTAAATCCCATAAGTTTAGATTTTTCTATAGGTGTGATTTGGTTATAATAGCGCTAATTTTTATTTGCGAAAGCCATTTTCATGTTTGAAGAGTTAGATCTTGATCCGAGCCTGATCAACGCCGTTGCCGAAATGGGTTTTACCAAACCCACCAGCATACAGGCTCAGGCCATCCCACTAGTATTGCAAGGCCGTGACGTCTTAGCCTGTGCCCCAACAGGTACAGGCAAAACTGCCGCCTTTTTACTGCCTGCACTACAACACCTACTGGATTTTCCAAGACGCAACCCGGGCTTTGCCCGTATCTTGGTCATGACCCCAACTCGCGAGTTGGCCTATCAGATTTACGAACAAACCCAGCTGTTTGCCCGTTTCAACAATTTCCGCATCGGTGTGATCACCGGTGGCATCAATTATGGTAGCCACAAAGATATCCTAGAAAAGAACAATGATATCCTCATCGCCACGCCGGGGCGCTTGATGGACTACATGGACAATGACGAATTTCACGCCGAAGACGTCGAAATACTGGTTATCGATGAAGCCGACCGAATGTTGGATATGGGCTTTATCAAAGAGATGCGCCGCATTACCGAACAAGCCCGCAACCGCCGTCAAAGCCTATTGTTCTCTGCAACCCTTGAAGGCCGCTCATTGGAGCGCTTTGCCGATGAATTGCTCAAAGACCCGCAGCGAATTGAAACCGAGCCTTCGTTAAAAGAGCGCGGTAAAATCATCCAGTGGATCCACGTTGCCGACGATGATGCCCATAAATTCGCCCTATTACGTGCCATTTTAGAGGCAGAAGATTGTCATAAGGCGATTGTGTTTGTCCGCACCCGCGAAAAAGTGCAAAACCTCTCCGGGCGCTTGCAGTCAATCGACATTCGCGCCGGCTGGCTAGAAGGCGAAATGCCGCAAGACAAGCGCAATAAAGCCATCAGTAAGTTCAGCAACGGCTATGTCAAAGTGTTGGTGGCCACCGATGTTGCCGCCCGTGGTTTGGATATCGACGATATCACCCATGTGATCAACTACGACATGCCGCGTACCGCCGATGTTTACGTTCATCGTATCGGCCGCACCGCCCGCGCCGGTAAAAAAGGCACCGCCATCTCTTTGGTTGAAGCCCATGACGTGTTGATGGTGAAAAAGATTGAGAACTACGTCAAACACCCATTGCGTAGACGGGTTATCGAAGGTTTGAAACCACGCTTTAAAGAAGCTCGCATTCCGGCGAAAAAGCGCAAGCCCGAGGTTAAACTGACCAAGAAGCAGCTAAAAGGTAAGTTGAAAAAGCAGCGAAAGAAAGCAGAAAAACGTCAGGCCAACAATAAGCCGGACAACAACCAGCCAATCTCATAAAACTGCGGGCTTGTCGCCCGCATTTTTTATGCTTGCTTCTCGCTGGGTTACACTAAGAAACCAGCGACTAAAGTACCGCCGACAATACCGATAGATACGACCAGCCTTGCCGCAGAAGGGAAAATGCCCTGTGCCAGCTGGAAACGATTCCACAGGTCAAGTTTGCGCTGCAATACGTGCTCATCGCCGGGCATCAATAACGGATATTGTGCGGGGCAGCGACTAGGTGTCGGGGTCACTTCCACCTCGGCGTTACCGGCCAAAATATTCATCACCAACTGCTCGGTGCCAATCAATTGCTCCAACACCTCAGCGCCGATGGCTTCAAATACGCTGACAAAATACTGTGCATGTTCCATCGCCGCCGGACACCATTGATGCCAATTGCCGCTATCGACATTGGGAAAGTCGAAAACCGGACGCTGCTCTTGCCAGTTGCTGATCTCTAGCGCCGCCGACACAGCACTAGGCAACTCAAACTCTTGCAGCAACACACTGGTTTGACGCATAAACTGCTCAAAGTGACGCGCCACTTTGAGGATCCGCCGTTTTTCAAAAAAGCCGATAGTGCCATCGGCAGTGATCACCTGCCAGGTATTGATCAATAGCGCCAACTCATCGGCTACCTTGGCACTGCTGTGCTCGGCATAATGCAACGCATGATTGAGACTAAGCAAATACTCATACCAGTCTGACGAGAGCTTTTCAGCCGCTTGCAAATAAGCCCTGCGGGCACTGGCGTCATGAAACATCAATTTTTGCGCTGCCGCTTTACGCTCTTTGTCGAGTGTCTGCAACACTTCAGCAATGTCTTTTTTGCCGATCACGTCATCACGAAAACGGATCACCCCACCTGAGGGTTTTAGCTCGCCGCGCTGAATCGACAACAACGTTTGACGCTCAACTTCCAGATCTCTGGCCACTTGCAGATCGTCAGACAGTTGCGCCGGGTACAACTGCGCCACCGAAAACTCGGCCGTCTGTGCCAGTTGCCCTTGACTCAACATATTATCAATGCTGTCAAAGTTGCGCATGGTCGAGCGATTTAGATACGCACCTCTAAAATCGGGTGAGTAGGAGCGTCTGTCAAAACGCTTAACAATGGCCTCAGCGCCATCGGCGGTGGTAAAATCTTTCACCTTGGCGGCGTCATAAAAGTCTTGGCTGACTTTGCGCTTTAATTCATCGGCATCGGCAAAAATGCACCAGCCACTGCGACCATCGATTTGAGCATCGACATAATTGGCTTTGGCATTGCGCTCACGGTCGCTATTTTGAGGGTGCGTTGCCCACATCTGCGGCGGTAACGCCATTTGCTGTTCAAACACTCGATGATTGGCCTTATCATGCTCAGGCTTTTCAGCAACTTGACCATAATCGTCATCACCAAGCAGTTTGCGCATTTGTTCTATCACCGCACTTTGCGCAGCAAAAAAATCGTCAATGACTTTTTTATCGCTCCCTTGTCTGCCCAATTCACTGAATACGACCTGCCATGCATGGTCGGCCGTTTGGAGCTTATGCAAAGCATCAATTAGCGCATCAGAGCCGGTCAAAGACACAGCCACAAGGTCGGCATTAAATTCCATCTCGCGACTTAAGGCCCGCTCGGCAATAACCACCCAGCTGAATACCGTATCCATCAACGAACGAATGCACCATACCAACAGACCCAACAGCCAGCCCAACCATGCAATTCGCAAATCGACGCGACTGACAAAGCGGATCAAAGCATCTAGCCAATCTCGGGTAGCCACCATATGGGCAACGATTTGCTGCGCAATGTAAACCCAACGGCCAACAATCATCGACTTTTGCGAAAAATGACCAAATTCATGGGCCAGTACCGCCTTAAGCTCGCCTAAGTTAAGTACGTTGACCAAACCAAGGCCAATCAGCAGGTTTTTCTTGGAGGGAAAAAACAGATTCAATAACGATAAATCGTAAAAGACCGCCGCATTGACATCAGGGGTAATGAACACCCGGTGCGGTCTTGGTGCACCGACTTCATCGGCGAGGGTGTGTAAAAATTCAAACAGTTTAGGCTCATCGCTTGCGCTCACTTCAAAGCCACCGGGCGAACCTGCACGATTGACAACAAACAAAGACTTAGCCATAAAGACCGTCAGCAAGGTGGCACTGACAAACACAATGATCCGTGGCAAATTGGGTTTGTGTATCTGCATCGTTTGAAAGACATCCACCGCCATGTAACCAAAGCCACACATCAGCGCAATATAGAACAACATAAATACAGTTAAACCAGCCATTGCCAGCCAAGCGTGCTTTTTATATTTGGGGGTAGGACTGACCAGATCCGCAGGAATATCTTTCGGACTCTGGGGATAGATAGAGGATTGTTCCGCCATAACTTTTACTTCCTTAAGTAAATCATCACTTTTCAACAGAGTTGCAACAGATGGCCATAATCGATGATACAGCCACCCAAAGCTGAACAATTTTAAACCAATTGTTAAATCAATGATACACTTTGGCTGGAAAAACCTTAAAGAGGCTAAGGTTAATAAGCTGGAACCAGTAAAACTCAAAGAATGTTTAGAGTGATGAGATGCATACCCTATTAAAAACCCAGCAGATAGGCGCTGCCGGGTTTAGCATGACAAAATACTGCGGGGCGATTACTGTTCTTCTCTGGTAAATACCGGGGCGTTTGGTTTACTCATAGAGGCATTGTACTCATAACCTGCCGCGTCGAACTTCAACAGTTCATCGATACTGCTAACTTGATTTTGGATCACATACCTTGCCATCATGCCGCGGGCCTTTTTAGCAAAGAAACTGATCATCTTATACTGACCGTTTTTCTTATCTTTAAAGGCTGGGGTAATGATCTCCCCCTCAATACCCTTGGCTTTAACGGCCTTAAAATACTCATTAGAAGCAAGGTTGAGCAAAATCCCGTTAGTGCTTTTGGCCAGCACCTCGTTGAGCTTATCGGTGATAATATTGCCCCAAAACTCATAAAGGTTCTTGCCACGGCCATTGGCCAGTTTAGTGCCCATTTCCAATCGATAGGGTTGCATCAAGTCAAGTGGCTTTAACAAACCATAAAGACCCGAAAGAATACGCATATGCGCCTGAGCATAAGCAAATTCATCTTCACTGAAACTGCTTGCCTCAAGCCCGGTGTAGACATCACCATTGAACGCCAAGATAGCTTGCTTGGCATTATCGACCGTAAAGGGTTGCGACCAACTGCTAAAGCGTGCCACGTTAAGCCCTGCCAACTTATCGCTGATGGACATCAAGGACGCCACGTCCGCCGGACTTAGGGTTTTACACACCTCAATCAGCTGCGCGGCATGGTCAAGCAGCTCAGCCTCGCTATAGCGTTCGGTCACAGGTTTGGTTTCAAAATCAAGATTTTTGGCTGGGGATACAACGATCAACATTTTGCGCGCAACGCTCCAGTTATGGCTAAAATAAGAGCGCAGATGATAGCATAGCTGGTGCCACTGCGGAACTAGCGGATACCGGGCACCAACTTAGCTTGTGCTGACTAAGCCCTAAATATGCTTGCCAACAAAGGCCAGCAGTTTTTCATAGATCTCGGTTTGCGCCTTTGTCTCGGTAAAGGCATGTTTACCCTGCGGATCAATTTGCCATTCGAACGGCTTGTTGTATTTTTCCAACATCAGTTTCAGACGATAGGCATGTTCGACATTGACGATGCGGTCTTTTTCACCGTGAAAAATGAATACCGGGTTTTTGAGGTTTTGCGCCAAGTACACCGGAGAACGCTGCTTGATAAGCTCATACTCATCAAAGGGATCGCCGTGATGCTCTCTATTCCAAGTGACGGTCTTGATCCGGTTGGTGCTGCGATTGAGGATCAAGTTAAAATCCGTCACGCCCGAGAGTGTTGCAGCACACTTGAATAGTTCAGGATGGTCTATCGACAGCATCAGTGCCGCAAAGCCGCCATAGCTGGAACCGACAACACAAACACGGTTTTGGTCGATATCAGCCCTTGTCGTGGTGGCTAAGGTAGCCTGATAAATATCCTCAAGCATCAACTTACCCCACTGTTTTTTGCCAGCTTCAACAAAGTCTTTGCTGTAACCACCGGAACCACGGAAGTTTACCCGCAACACCGCGTAGCCATGACTGACAAAAAACGCGGTATCTCGGTCGAAGTAGCGGTCATCAAAAATACCAAAAGGACCGCCATGGGGGATCACGATAAGCGGCGCGGCCTTTTTTCCCTTCGCAATACTCAGTAACGTCGGAATATTCAAGCCTTCGACCTCGACACTCGATTCAATCAAGTCAAACTCAAGCTGACCATCAAGCTTGGGTAAAATGCTACCGATCCTGACGATGTTCCCGCCTTTGTTATCACTGAGCACATATTGACCTGGGTTATTGTGCGACTCAAGATAATAGAGCTTAATGGAGTCATCAAGATTAGCGCCAATTTGCGCTCTGAGGGTCGCTGATTTTAACGGCTCAAGTTCAAACGATTGCGCTTGAGTATTGTTGGTGTAAACGTATTCAACCTTGCCCTCGTTAATGACCTTTACATAGATTATCTGGTCACCCTGAGCCGTCAGCTCAAAGTCGAGAATTTTAAACGAGTCAGACTGATACACCACCTCATGGGCTTTAGTGTCAAAGTTCACCTTATAGATGCTGCGCTGCACGTCTTCTGACTTATCAAAACAAAAATAGCTGTTCGGTTCATTGGCTTTGGCGACCGGAATAAAGACTTTGCCGTCAAAACCATCGTCTTGTTTGGCCTCAAAGCGGTTAGATTTGAACGCCCAGCTTTGCAATAAGGTGGCTTTGTTTTTGCTTTCGATTTGTGACAGGCTTAAGGTTTCTTTATCAGAGATATGCAATACCGCATCGGGCTGGCCTTGCTCATCGATCAGCCAGCGTGTTGCCACCCCTTTGACCTTGGCGACTTCGTTGGATTTTTTGAACTGACCACCATCGATTCTATCCCTTTTGGTCAACGTTTTGCCATCGAGCGACAGCTTATCGACGTTTAAACGATATACCTTGGAATAGGCACCGCTTTTGGCGTAGAGAAATTCTCCTTCAATTGCCGGTAAGGCGTGTACCAAGGCCCCTTTGGTTCGCACCGACAAAATACGGACTTCATCTGAGCCTTTGGTCGGCCTGACAATGATCACCAAACGGCTCGATACCCGACTATCGATAAGATCCTCGACCCCTTTGCGATACTCAGAAAGTTCAGTGGCAATGTGTTTGTTGTCTATCCACACCAAGCGGCGAATGCCGGACTCGCCATTTTCGAGCTTGGAGACATCCAGCATTTCGACTTCTTTGCCGCTTTTGACATTCAATAAATCGACGCGGTTGCCTTGAGCGGTGACTTTAATGGTCGCAACCCATTGACCATCTGGGCTAACAGTGGCATGGCGGATTTCAGATTTGCTAAAAAAGCCTTCGCTGGCAATCGATTTGGCTTTAGCCGAGCCTGCAAAGCCAGCACCGTTTAAAGCGGCAAGTACAAATAAGATAATCAAGCGCATGTTATTCCCCTTGCATCAATGCCGACTGAAAATCATCTCTATAGCCGGGGTTTAACATTAAAGGGTTTTGCTTGAGCAAGTTCGGGAGCAATGCTTCAATCTCGCTTTTGTGCATGGCAAAACGGTTGTACAAATCGGTTTTGATGTAATTTTTGCCGCGCTCTTTATCAATCACCAACTCACCGATGTAGTTGACCGCACCGGGGGTAATGGCAAAGCGCCAGCTTTCAATATTGGCAGTATCCAACCAAAAAGAGAGGTCGTAATAAGGCGCGTTGACTCGGGTGATCTGATACAACCCAGGGTCCATTTCCACCATATAATAGCCAGGTGGTAATTGTTTCATTTCAAGACTTTTAGATTTTCTCTGATTGAGAAAATGGAGATTGATGACCTTTTCTTTAGATGCAAAGCGCATATGCTCACTGCTTAACATCACATAGTCGATAGACGGCGCTTCACCGCCAACATTGAGCTTGACCAGAAGATAACCTGCCCCTGAACCGGTTGGCGGTAAGCTGTCGTTGGCGCTGACAAGTTCATCAGCAACAGCCTCATGGCACAACAACAGGGCAAAGATAAAACTCACGCAAAGGGATTTAAAACCTTCCTTCATAAACCAAAATATCCTGTAAGACTAAAAAATCCGCGCAATAATACAGCAATTGAGTGTAGAAATAAAAAAGTTTTGTGTGGAAAGTTGCTGAAAAAATTGCCACTTTGGTTATAATCCTCCGCCATTGAATTCACCGATCGGCTCTATGCTAGGGTAAATAGTATTAAGCCTGGTCATACTCTGTACTCAAGGACTTCTGTAATGAATGTAATCTTAAAGTTGTTTAAGCCAATATCCATCTGTTGCTTAGTGCTGATTTTGGGCGGTTGTGCCGCGCGATCGCCAGTAGAGATGCTCAAAACCCTATCGAAAAGCGACTTACCTAAGCCCGGTCAAGGCGTGGTGACTGTACGCATCATCGATGCCAGTGGTAGAACCCCCAATTTCAACCACATCACCATAACGCCAAAAAACTATAATGAATCGGAAGAGATCCAATTGCCAAGGCTGTTGGCTGTCGATAACCACATTACCAAACTGAGTGATACCGCGATATTTGCCTCTAATGTCAATGCCGGCAGTTATTCGATTCGTAACCTGAGACGATTTTTCACCTATGGCTATTACACCGACTCAAAGTGGGTCAGTGTCAATGCCAAGTTTGGCACCTTTGAAGTGAAAGCAGGTCAGGTAACCGACCTCGGCACTTTGATTTACTACCCACGCCCTCAAGAAGACAAATATTTTGATACGGTGATCAGACGTGAGCCGGTCAAGGCAGGCAAAGTGCTAGACGACTATTTGCCGTTTTATGCCTATGAGCAAAACAACGTGTTGAGCTGGCGTGAGGATGGTCTCAAAGAAGAACAAGATACCCTCTATGTTTTCGCCGCGCAAAACCCGATTGTCTACAACAACAGTTACCTCGCTCCAGACGGCTCAATTTATTTTGTCGGCAACCTCGGCGCCATCACCAAAAGAACAGCCGAGGGCGATTGGGAGTTAGACTTGCTAGACACCAACTTGGAATTGAAGAGTATTGCCCAAGGCCCACAGGGGGAGCTACTGGTCGGCGGTAGTGAAGGCACGCTATTTTACAAAACGGCCTCAGGACAATGGCAAGATATCGCCATGCCCCAATATGCCGATATCAGTTACGTGGACTTTCGCCGTTCAGGAGAATTGGTGGTCATTGTCAGAAATGAAGATGGTCTACAAATCTATGCCGGATCGGCGCCGGTTGAAGGCCAAAAGCCAGATTGGAAAGCTAAGGGCAGATTTGACAAAAGCGTCGGCTGGAGTGCACAAGGTCGTCAGGATGGATCAACAACGCCACATACGCACGATTTGAAAAATAAACTGGTTCACGATATCAAAGCCTTTGACTATCAAGACAAACGCTACTTTACCATCGGTTTTAATTGGAACAGGATCGGCGACTACCTCGGTAATTCACAAGAGCTGGTGTACGAATTTGATGTCGAAAGCTTGACGTTCAAAGAGGTATTGCCTTCACTGCCGATAGATTATTTACGCAAAGCAGGCAATGTACTTTGGGCAGGAGAAAACAGCACCAAACATTCCATCATCAGTACCTATACCTATAAGATCAAAGGGCAAACTCACAGCAATTGGATTTATGTCAACGCCAAGCTCGACCCGCAAGAAGGTGGCACTGAGTTTGGCTTTTTGAGCACGCCATGGTTTTCTGATGAGAAAAATGGCATCGCCGTCGTCAGACTCAAAGACAAAGATAAAAGCAGAATATTGGTCAGCACCGAAAACAGTGGCTATAGCTGGAAAAAAATGGCTACAGAATTGCCCAAATCGTTTTGCGATGACTTGGTGACATTACGTGAAGATCTGATCATTTTAAGCTGCAATGGCTCTACCTCCGATTTCTTCGAATCTGAAGACTTTGGTCAAAGCTGGGAGCACGTCAAAGAGCAACAAGAATTCTAGCCCATAGGTATAAACAAATCGCCTGCGAAGGCCGACGATTGCACGGGCAATCGTCGGCCTTTTTATTTGACCTCTTGTTGGATCAATTAAGCGCGAGCAGGTTTACCTTGAGATTGTGCCTTAGCTGGCGCTCTGCGCCGACGCCTTTGTCCTTCACTTGGTTTTTGCCCGTTATTTGGCTTTTGGCCGGCCTTAGCTTGCTGACCGCCTTTGGCCAATTCGCCGCTGCGTTGGCCGTCTTGATGCTCCACTTTTGGCTTTTTCGGTTTCTTGGGCTTTTTCGGCTTAAACGGTTTGATCTCAACCGATGGCGGTAGTTCATGGACCGGCTCAAAACCTTCAATGACCTTGCGCTCGATATGCTGTTGAATCACCCGCTCAATATCCAATAACAATTTGTGCTCGTCGGCACAAACTAAAGATACCGCCAGACCGCTGGCTCCAGCCCTACCGGTGCGGCCAATACGATGGACATAATCTTCCGATACGTGGGGTAAATCAAAGTTGACAACATAAGGCAATTGGTTGATGTCCAACCCTCTGGCCGCAATGTCCGTTGCCACCAGCACCTTAATCCCACCCGCCTTAAACTCGGCCAACGCTTTGGTACGCGCCCCTTGGCTCTTGTTACCGTGAATCGCCAAACTGCTGATCCCGGCACCATCTAAGGTTTTAGCCAAGCGATTGGCACCATGCTTGGTGCGGGTAAATACCAACACCTGCTGCCAATTATCCGCTTTGATAAGCTGCTGTAGCAATTTCGACTTTTTGCTTTTGTCGGTAGGATAGACAAATTGTTCGATACGGGCAGCGGTGGTATTTTCCGCTGCAACAGACACTTCAATCGGCTGATTGACCAAGCCTTTGGCCAATTCTCGGATCTCTGCGGTGAAAGTGGCTGAAAACAACAAGTTCTGTCGTTTTTTCGGCAGCAGCGCCAAAATCTTTTTGATGTCGCGAATAAAGCCCATGTTGAGCATCTTGTCTGCTTCATCAAGCACCAAGACTTCAATTTGTTCAAATTTGACGGCATTTTGGCCATACAGATCCAATAGGCGCCCAGGTGTGGCCACCAATATGTCCACGCCCTTGCGCAACTTCATCATCTGTGGGTTGATTTTCACCCCACCAAATACCACCTCGGCCGATAGCTCTAGGTTTGCGCCATAAGTTGCAACACTTTGCGCCACCTGAGCAGCCAACTCTCTTGTCGGTGTCAAAACCAAAGCCCGTACATGGTTAGGCCGCGCTCTTTTGCCCTGACTTAACTTTTGTAAGATAGGCAAAGTAAATCCCGCTGTTTTGCCCGTACCGGTTTGCGCTGCCGCCATAACATCGCGACCTTCCAATACCGCAGGTATTGCTTTTGCTTGTATCTTCGAGGGTTCATCATACCCTTGCGCCGCAAGGGACTTTAAAATTGCCGGAGACAAACCCAGCGCAGCAAAACTCATCAATAATCACTCCAAATACAACGGCGGCAGAGCATAGCCCAAAGACCGAGCAATAGCAAACCAAGTCAAGGGAATTACGCGCCTGCTCTTAGGTCAACAGATTCATCAGTTCTTCTTGAACCGCCAAATAACGCCGGGTATTACTTTCGGTGAGTTCGCTTTTTTCAATCAGATCAGTACATTTTTTTACCAATCTTCTGGTGTCGTCGGTGTTCACCCCGACTTTTGCGAGTGATTGTACTAGGTTCAATGCCAAACTGGCATTGCTGGGCATGTAGATGAAGGCTTCTTTGAAACATTCGGAGGCTCGGGAATAAATCCCTTTTTGATAGGCATCGAGTCCTTCGTTGTTGAGAATGCGGATCTTCTCACGTAATTGGTCATGGCTTTCTTTTTCTTTGCTCACCAGCACCTTCAAGGTGCTCGATACCAAGTCATCGTTGTCGGTCAACTCTTCAAGCTGCATCATATATTCATCAGACATCGACAAATTGCCGGTAGAAAAATAAGCTTTGGCGCGATCAAGACATTGATCCGCTGTCAGTTCCGCCACTTTGAGCTTCTCACAGGCGCTCAGTTGCTCTCTGGCTTCTTCCATATTGCCCTTGGCGGCATTAATCCGCGCTTGGATCACCAACTCCTGTGGCTTGTAGACCTCAGAATAAAAGCGCCGACTGACGCTGTTGAGCACATCAAGGGCCTTCCCTATCTGTTTGGCGGCATCGAGTTTGTTCGACTCGCCACACAAATCCACCAAGGTACGGGCAAAATTAAAATAGTTCTCTGGGGTGTCGTACACCGAAAAGCGCGAAGCAGTAATGATTTTGGAAAACGCCCTAACCGCTTCATCAATTTCGCCGTTGATAATGGCAAGGTTGGCCAGCGCCCGTTGGCGATGAATATTGCGCGGTGAGATTTTAGCTGCCAACGCCAACTTGGTTTGCGCCATTTTGTTTTGCTCGCGACTGATATACAACCTGCCCAGCCAATCGAGCGCCTCGACCTTGGTTTCTTCTAACTCAGCCAATTGATTGAGGGTATTTTCGGCATCTTGCCAATCGCCCATTTTGATTTTGGCAATGGCCTCACCGAGTACCGCCCATGGCAACTCTCGGGTCATCAGTACCGCCGCATACATTTGCTGGGCAGTTTCATATTGTTTGGTGCGGATCAACAACTCACCTTTTAGGCGCAGCGCCCATGCGGCATACTCGGGGGAGGCTTTAGAGGCTTTTTCGCAGGCTTTAATGGCTTTTTCCAAGTCTTCTTCAAAAATCGCTTCATAGACTTTGATCAGCGCCAGTTTCTTCTGATAGGTTCTCCCACATCGTTTTTCCAAGCTTTTGTAGGTAAAAGGTTTCAACAGGTAATCGTCGGGTTGCAATTCAACGATACCATGCACCATATGACGGCGGCTTTCGGCGCTCATCATAATGAAACAACAATGGGGTGAAAGCAGGTCTTTAAATTTGAGTTCTTCAAACAGTTGATAACCATCTTTGCCATCGCCAAGGTTAAAGTCCACCAGCAAAAAGTCATAAACGCTGTCTTCACATTTTTGCACGGCGATCAACCCATTGTTGGCGGTATTGATCTTATTGAAGCCGATTTTCTGCAACATAGCTTTAACCGCAGAGCGCACAGGCTCGCAGTCATCGACGATCAAGACTTTCTTGTCGCCATAGAACTTTGGCGGAAAAATCGCAGAGTTAATGGTCAAACGTACCTAATTTACTTGAATATTAATCAGACGGCATTAATTAGACTATAAATTAACTCTTCCCAGTTGCAAGATTTTACCCCTTTTGCTCGACGATTTTCTCTCAGCGGTCACTGTAAACCCCTTGACTCAACCTCTCGGCATTTCACTCGTCATCAAGCTCTGTCGCCAAGACTGTCACTCAGATTTAGTAACACTTGTTAATAGTTGACACTTGTGACAAGTTTTATTTGCCAAGGGGCAAAAACAGTGTAAAACTGAGCGTCATTATTCTCCCATTTTCATTATTCAGCGCCTATCCATGGAGTAGTCAATGGCATCGATGTTAGAACAGTTAAAACAATTCACCGCAGTGGTTGCAGATACCGGTGAAATTAACGCGATTAAACAATTTGAACCCCTAGATGCAACCACCAACCCGTCACTGATTTTAAAGGCGGTGTCGCAGTCGCAATATGCCCACCTTATAGACCAAGCAGTTGACTGGGCCAAATCTCAATCTAGCGACCATGCCCAACAGTTGACCGACGCCTCAGACTATCTCGCGGTTAAACTCGGTGCAGAGATCTCCAAACTGGTCCCCGGCGTCGTCTCCACCGAAGTGGATGCCAGATTGTCATTCGACAGCGAAAAGACCATTACCAAAGCCAAACGGCTGATTGATTTATATGAGCAAGAGGGTATCGGTAAATCTCGCGTGCTGATCAAAATCGCCGCCACTTGGGAAGGCATTCGCGCCGCCGAACAGCTGGAGCAGCTCGGCATCAGCTGTAATCTCACTTTGTTGTTTAGCTTTGCACAGGCCCGCGCTTGCGCCGAAGCCGGCGTGACTCTGATCTCGCCTTTTGTCGGTCGTATTATGGATTGGTATAAAGCCGCAACCGGCAAAGAGGGTTATGATGCGCCAGAAGATCCCGGCGTGTTGTCGGTGCAGCGCATATACAGCCACTTTAAGACCCATGGTTATCCTACTATTGTGATGGGCGCCAGCTTCCGCAACACCGGTGAGATCATTGAACTGGCCGGTTGCGACAAACTCACCATCAGCCCACAGTTGATGCAACAGCTCGCCGAAACCGAAGGCACATTAACCCGTCGCCTAAATGATGAAGTGACGCAGCAGCCAAAACCTGCACCGCTCAGTGAAAGTGAATTCCGCTGGATGCATAACGAAGATGCCATGGCCACAGAAAAACTGGCCGAAGGTATTCGTCTGTTTGCCGCCGACCAATTAAAACTCGAAACACTTATCGCCCAAAAGCTCTAAAACCTTACAGGCACCGCTAAACGCATGCAGCAGCGGTGCCAATGACCATTCCATCACATCCGACCAGTTGTGAAATTTTTGCTACAAATGGACACAATAGTCTTATCAATGTATTGAAAACTTTCACATTTTTTCACCAATGGCACAACTGAACATTTATTGGTCGCTCAATTAGTCAGCAAACGGTTCAACAAGTGATTTTAATTTCGCCGTTTTGGTGCTAATAATAAACCTGCTTTGCGCGCCTGGCGCGATGCACTAAGCAAATCAATAATAACAAGAGGCAACTATGAGCAACATAAAAAACGGCCCGGAAAAAAATGCGAAAAAATCTGCCAATAAGCAGAAGTGGCGTGAAATAGAAGCGATTCGTGATCGCCATAAATTGATGAAGGAGCTTAAAGAAGACGACTACTGCTGGGAAATGGATCTTGATGAATTAAGGCTCTGACGAGTTGATTCATTAACATCACTTTTTTAGCCAACCACACTTTGCTCCAACCAAAGTGTTCAGGTCAAGCGGGACTCAATGTCCCGCAACCCCACCGAATCAACTATCGCCGTTAAACTTAAACTTGCCAGTTAATTGGTGCTAAACCTTGTCTTTGCAACAGTTCGTTGGTCTGTGAAAAATGTCGGCAACCGAAAAAACCCCGATGAGCCGATAGCGGCGATGGATGAGGCGCCTTGAGGACAAAATGTTTTTCAGTATCGATAAAACGGCCCTTCTTCTGTGCAGGACTCCCCCACAGTAAAAACACCACACCGCTTTTGTGTTCATTGACCTTGGCAATAACCGTATCGGTAAAACGTTCCCAACCAAGATGCTTGTGAGAATTGGCGTTGCCCTGCTCCACGGTCAATACGGCATTGAGCATCAATACCCCTTGTTTGGCCCAAGATTCCAAATAGCCGTGCTCAGGTATTGCAAATCCGGCAATATCCTGCGCCAACTCCTTATACATATTCTTCAAAGAAGGCGGCGTTTTTATCCCGGGCAACACCGAAAAACACAAACCATGGGCCTGATTTGGCCCATGGTAGGGATCTTGTCCGAGGATCACCACTTTGACGTCATCAAACTCAGTAAACTTAAAGGCGTTAAAGACATCTTGCGGCGGTGGAAAAACCGTTACGCCAGATTCTCTACGCTGCCTAACATAGTCTAAGGTTTCGCTGAAATAAGCTTGCTGCTTCTCCTGTCCGATGACATCATGCCAAGTGGTCATTGCTGGTTTCCTAGGAATTATTCGAGATTAAAAACGCCCGCACTTTAGCATAATCAGGGGTAAATGTATGCGACAAAAGCTCCTTTGACGCGCAATCGGCAAGCGGTTGCGGCAATGCCAACGGCTCACTGAGCACATTCTCGACACTCTCTTTAAACTTGGCCGGATGAGCGGTGCCTAAGAATATCCCCGTCTCACCGTCGGACAAGCTGCGTCTCAGTGCCTTATAGGCAACCGCAGCATGAGGCTCTGAGGTATAACCTAGCTTATACAGCTCACGCATGGCCATTTGAGTATCTTCTTCGTCGATACGTACAGCGCTGAGCAATGACTTATCCAGCAAACCTTGGTTGAACATTTCTTCAATACGCGGCCAATTGTTGGGGGCACTGACATCCATCGCATTGGATAAAGTCGCAATGGTCGTATGCGGTTCCCACTGCCCCGATTGCCAGTAGCGCGGTACGGTGTCGTTGACATTGGTCGCGGCAATAAAGCGCTCAACCGGTAAACCAAGACAACGGGCTATCATTCCGGCGGTTAAATTGCCGAAATTACCACTGGGCACACTCACCACCGCCTTACCGGCAGCTTTTGGTAACTGGGCAATGGCTTCAAAGTAATAGCAAACCTGAGCCAATACACGGCTGATATTAATAGAGTTCGCCGAATTTAAGTTGATCGCTTGCTTTAACTCACCATCGTCAAAACACTGTTTGACCAATTGCTGACAGTCGTCAAAAGTGCCCTCGACAGCGAGGGTCTGAATATTGCCGCCAAGGGTGCAGAACAGTTTTTCCTGCAACATAGAGATCTTACCCTTAGGGTAGAGGATCACCACATTGATGTTCTCGATACCATAAAAGGCATGAGCCACCGCAGCGCCGGTATCACCTGAGGTTGCCGTCACTATGGTGAGCTTTTTGTCTTTGGCAAAGCGCTTCATGCACTGGGCCATAAAACGACCGCCAAAGTCTTTAAACGCCAAGGTCGGGCCATGAAACAGCTCAAGGCAGTAATGACGGGCATCCACCTCGGCCAGCGGCGCACCAAATGTAAATGCCGCATCCACCATCGCCTTGAGCTCTGGCTCCGACAATTCGCCATCTAACAAATGGGCTAGGATTTTGGCACTGCGCGTATTGAAATCCAGTGCCAACAGAGCTTCGATATCAGCCATTGGCTTGAGATCTTGGAGGAAAAACAGCCCCTGATTGTCTCCCAGTCCCAGCAATACCGCCTGTTCAAACGACACCTGCTGGCTCGGTTGTTTTAAATTATAAAGTTTCATTGTTACCCCTTATTCGGATTTTGCAGCGGCTAAGACCCTCGCCCCTTGCGTGTCGATACGACACACTAGGCAAAATCCTCGCTCATTTTGTAAATACTGTTGATTCAACACCTGTTGAAATTGCTCAGCCTTTTGCAATGAATCGGCCACCGTGAATACCGTTGGACCTGAGCCTGATATGCCACAAGCCACAGCGCCTTGTGCCAGCAGTTGCTGACGCACTTCGGCAAAACCCGGCAATAGTCCGATGCGATGAGGTTCGGCTACCACGTCAGTTATAAACCCGGCGGCGCGTTGATACAAGCCTTGGTGTAATGCATCGACAAAGGCGGCAAGGTTTCTGGCGTAGGCTTTGGCCGTTGCCAGCGACAACGTTTGAGGCAACACGTCTCTGGCCATTTTGGTCGAAACACTGATCCCAGAATACGCCATCACCCAATACCATTGTTCAGGCACCGGCAATGCACGACAGATCTGCTCATCTTCAGTCATCAGTTGTATACCGCCAAGAAAACAAGGCGCAACATTGTCATAATGTAAAGAACCACTGAGTTTGGCTTCAAAATGTCCCATCATTTCAAGCAGTTCAAAGCGCTCAAAAGCTTGACCATAATACTCATTGAGCGCCACAAGCGCCGCCACAATAGAGGTCGCACTAGAACCCAAACCACTGCCGACAGGCAGTCGTTTATCTAACTCCAGCGCCAAAAAGGGCCACTGTTGATTGGGCATTTTGGCTTGCAATGCATCACGATAGTAATGACAGCACTGATAGACCACATTGTCTTTTGGGTCTTGTGGCAAATATGCTTTGAACTGACCTATCACGCTGAGTTCAAAATCATTTTGCGCCTCACCACGAACTTCGATAACATCACCAAGCAAACTGCCGTCTACCGGCGCCACCGCAGCGCCGAGCAAGTCAAACCCGACGCCAACATTGCCGATAGAAGCAGGGGCATATACTTTAACCACTTAAACCTCCTGCTGCCATGACAGCGTTCTAAGACAGTCGGCAAATACCCCGGCCGCCGTTACTTCAGCACCAGCACCATAACCGCGGATCACAAAAGGGATCGGCTGATAATAGTGACTTGAGATCGCCAAAGCGTTCTCACCATCTTTGACATTATAAAGCGGGTTGGCCGCGTCGATGTTTTGCACTGAAACCGAACAGCGGCCCTGTTCAATTTTACCGACATAACGCAGCACCTCACCTCTGGCCTTGGCCTCTGCCACCTTTTCGGCATAATAGTCGTCCAACTGCGGCAATCTTGCAATAAAAGTGTCGATATCGCCACTATCGTCAAAATGACTTGGTAATAAAGACTCCACTTCAATATCGTCAAGTTCCAGTGCCAACCCGGCCTCGCGAGCCATGATCAACAGCTTCCGGGCAACGTCCATACCACTTAAATCGTCACGGGGATCCGGCTCGGTAAAACCGTTGGCTTTGGCGGTAAGCGTCGCTTCGCTGATGCTCATCCCCTCATCGAGCTTGCCTAAAATGTAAGACAACGATCCGGATAAAATCCCTTCAAAGCGCACCAGCTGATCGCCCGCATTAAATAAGCCCTGTAAAGTATCAATGACAGGCAGCCCGGCACCGACGTTGGTTTCATACAAAAAGCGTCTTTTGTTGGCCAGCGCCGCCTGTCGTAATTGACCATAATAGGCCATAGAGCCGGTGTTGGCCTTTTTGTTGGGGGTAACGACATGAAAACCCGCGTTTAAGAAATCAAGATACTGCTTAGCTATCTCCTCACTTGACGTACAATCGACCAATACAGGATTTATCAGGTGGTTTTGTTCGACAAACTCACTTAAATTGGCCAATGAAAATGACGCGTCAGTCTGTTCGATGGCCGCTTGCCAGTTCTGTAGGTCAATGCCTTTTTCATCGAGCAGTAACTTTTGCCTTTTGGCGATGCCGTATACTTTGACTTTCATATTGCGTGCCGCCGACAGTTCGGTTTGTTGCCTTGCCACCTGACGAATAAATTCGCCACCAACCACACCACAGCCGACCACAAACAGGTCGATACTCGGCACATGGGTAAAGAAATTCTCATGACAGACCTTGATCGCATCGTTTTGCGAGCGACGATCGATTACCGCCGAAATGGAACCTTCCGAGGAGTCTTGGGCAATGGCCACAATATTGACCCGCGCTTGGGCCAAAGAGGCAAAAAACTTGGCCGCTACGCCCTTTTTCGCCCGCATCCCTTCACCGATTAACGAAATGATGGCCACATCTTCAAAAGGCTCTATCGGGTCAAGCCAGCCGTTTTGCAGCTCCAATTCAAATTCCTGCTCAAGCGCCTCTTTGGCGCTAGGCACATCCTGCTCGGCAATACAAAAACTCATCGACAACTCAGAGGAGGATTGTGAAATCAACACCACCGCGATTTTGTTTTTGGATAAGGTAGAAAAGACACGGCTGACGGTGCCGACAATACGTTTAACCCCACGACCGGAAACAGTAAGCACCGCAAGGTTTTCCAAACATGATACCGCCTTGGCAATTTGCTTCGACTTGCTGTCGGCATTGATCACCGTGCCGGGGTTTTGGGGGGCAAGGGTATTTTTGATCACACAAGGAATGCGGTTTAGCGCCAACGGGCGAATGGTCTTGGGGTGAATAACCTTGGCGCCAAAATAAGACAACTCCATCGCTTCTTTGTATGACAGCTGTTCAATCAACACCGCATCTTTGACCATACGGGGGTCGGCACTATATACCCCATCGACGTCAGTCCAAATCTCGCAAACCTCGGCCCTTAAGGCTGCGGCGACAATGCTGGCGGAGTAATCCGAGCCGTTGCGTCCAAGTGTCACCAATTTGCCTTTATCGTTACAGGCGGTAAAGCCGGGCAATACGTAGACGTCGGCCGATTGGTCGGACAACAGTTGTTTCATGTTGCGGCGAGTCGCTTCAATATCGGCGGTGGCATTGAGATAATCACCACTGGCTTTAATGCATTTTAGCGGGTCAAGGACCACAGCGCTTAAGCCTTGATGACTCAACAGCGCCTTGACAATGGGTGAGGTAAAACACTCACCGAAAGAGATCACTTGAGCAAAAATATGATCAGGACAATGCTTGAGCAACCGGACACCTTCAAGCAACACCTTGAGCTGCTCAATCTTATCGGCCACCAACTGATTGAGGGCTTGCAGGTCTTTGTCGCTCATCATCGCTTTAAAACCGCCGACCAAACCAGCGAGAAAGTCATTGAGTCCTTGTACCAACTCATCCGTGCTTTCGCCTTTTTTGGCGGCATTGGCAAGATTGACCATGGTGTCGGTCACCCCTTGTGGCGCTGAGAAAATCACCGTTAAGGTGCTGGTATTAGCCTGGCTGGTAATTAATTGGCAAACTTGTTCTATGCGTTTTACATTGGCTACTGACGAGCCACCAAACTTCAATACTCTCATGCGTTCATCTTCCACGGTTCAATAACTTATTCTCTATGCCCAGCAAACTCGATTGCTCGGCGTGGTTATCTTTTCAAAAGCCCATAACGAAAAAACCCGGGGTTTGTGGCCCCGGGTTTTTCCTGTGATTGAGTTATCAACAAAACGAGGCCAGCTAACCATACAAGGTAATGGTCAAGGTGGTGGTGGTTTTGGTGATAATGGTGATCTGTGTCATGGTGCGTCTAAAAAATGCGTATCGCTCAATTAAAAAGTCAAAAAATTTGCCTCGGCCATGCCGGGCTGATTTATAAACTAACACAGTCATTTGAAAAACGCTTGCGAAAAATCACCCAAATTCGTCACTTTTGAAAAAAAAATTTGTTATACAATATAACTTATTGTTTAAAAAGACATTAGCGATACAAGAGTAGAACAATAACAGGAAAAAGCCGGTTTAATTGAACAAAGACAATTTAAAACCGCGATTTTGTTTATTTTTCAGCGTGAATTGGCTAAGTTTAAAGATAATGTTTAGGCCTTTAAGGCGAATCAAGAGGTTTCGAGTGTATTTCTGTATAATCAGTCACTTGGGGGCATCCCATGCGAACTAAAAGTTTGTCTCGAAAACTTTTGACCACCGTATTGTCGGTCTACTTTTTACTGACTTTTGCGGTGACCTGTTTTCAAGTGATTGGTGAATACCTGACCAGCAAAAGTCACATTACCGGCGAGTTGCAAACCCTGCAAAAAACCTTTAGCGGCAGCTTGACCCGGGCGATATGGGAACTCAACACACAACAAGCCGTTACCATTGCCGAGGGTCTTTTGGCGATACCAATGATAGAAGGCATCGTGGTCCGTGACGACAATCAAGAGATCATTTCAAAACTCGGCAAAGTGCCACAGATCACCGAACGCTACAGCAATACGCTGATCTCCGAGGGCATTCCTTTAGATGATTCGGTAACCGGTCTTTTCGGCTACGCCTTTCCGCTGATCTTCGAGTTTTCAGGTCGCGCTACCCATGTCGGTGACGTGACGCTGATCTCCAGCCGCGAGGTTGTCATCGATCGTATCCTCATCAGCATTTACTTTTTAGTCGGCAATGCGGTGATCAAAACGCTGTTTTTGATCTTCTTATTTTTATACTCGTTCCGGCGTCACTTAACCGACCCTCTTAACGAACTGACCCAACAAATTGAAGAACTGGAAATCGACGATTTAGAAGGCGTGCAACTGACCATTCATTCGACTGAAAACAACGAACTCAACGTTATGGAGTCGGCCTTTAATCGTCTGATCACCAAAGTACAGGAATATAAAAGCGCCCTTGAAAGTGCGAAAAAAGAGCTGGTGCTCACTAACGAGAAGCTCGATAAACACAACCTCACACTCGAACAGGAAGTCGCCCGCAAAACCTCCAATCTCAGCCACGCCATGATTGACCTGCAACAACAAAAGCAGCAGCTTGAATACAATCAAAAGGAACTCACCCAAGAGATAGCCAAACGGCGACAAAAAGAAGATGAGTTGACCCACAACCAGCAAGAGCTGGAAAAAATGGTCGATGAACTCAACCAAGCCCAAGACAGACTGTTGCAAAATGAAAAATTTGCCGCCATCGGTGGTTTGGTGGCGGGCTTAACCCACGAAGTCAACACCCCCATCGGCATCGGCGTCACTGCCACCACCTTTTTGGCCGATAAGATAGAAAAGCTCGATAAAGAGTATCAAAACAAAACCCTCAGTCCCAAATTGCTTGAGAGTTTTATCAAAGAAGCAAAAGAAAGCGCAGGTCTGTTGATGAGTAATTTAGAGCGTGCCTCGGAGCTTATTGCCAGCTTTAAACAGATCACGGTCGATCAGGCCAGTGGCGCCATTCGCACCATCAACCTCAAAGCCTATCTTCAAGAAATCGTCCACTCTCTCTCACCGAAATTGAAGAAAAATCAATATAAAATCGACATTATCTGTCCAGAGATGATTGAGCTGGCGATCCCCGCCGGAGCCATTTCGCAGATCTTCACCAACCTGATATTAAACTCGGTGATCCACGGCTTTGACAGCAATGCCAAAGGCAATATCACCATTGAAGTTACCGAAGTCGGTGATGACATTAAGATTGACTACTCAGACAATGGTAAAGGGGTTAGCCAAACTCAGCTCAAACAACTGTTTGACCCCTTCTTCACCACCAAAAGAGAGCAAGGCGGCAGCGGCCTAGGCACCCATATCGTATATAACTTGGTGCGTCAAACCCTCGGCGGCGATATCAGTGCCACTAGCCAAATCGGTCAAGGACTGAGCTACCACATCAGCTTTCCGAAAGAGAACACCTTTGCCGCCGAGTTATTGCATGAACAGGACGAGTAATTCGTCCTCAACCATTTTCCTGAAATAATCTCAATTCGGGTTAAACAAGCCAGTTCAGCAACCCATTGACCACAGTGATCAACACCGCAGCGATAAGCGTCGTGCCGATGCTGTCAATTTCAAAGTCATCCAAGATTTTATCGGTAAGCCACAACATAAAGGCGTTGATAACAAAGTGAAACAGGCCGAAAGTGATCAAAATAAACGGCAATGCCAAGAACGTCAGTAGCCAGCCTAAGGCAAAATTCACCAAGGAGTAAACCACCGCCACAATGACCGCAGTGATCGGCTTTTTCAGCTTAAACCCCGGCAATATGTGTTCAATGAGGAAAATAGTGATGCTTAATAACAGCAACTTGGTTATCATGTCGCCCTACCTCGTAATTAATTAGACAAAAAGACCTTTATCGGTTCGACAATAAAGGATATATATTTCAATGTGGTTTTCCAATTTATATTTTTTCAAGTTTACCAAGCCTTTTGAGACCTCAGCAGAAGAACTGGAAAGCGCTTTAAATGCACTTAAATTCACCCCATGCGGCACCTTGGATATGTCAAAAATGGGCTGGACCTCGGCATTGGGTCACAATTCTGACGCCTTTTGTCACAGCGCCGCCGGCTCTATCTTAATGCGCTTGAAAAAAGAAGAGAAAATACTGCCCACCTCTGTCATCAAAGATCTGATGGAAGAGAAAATCGCCAATATCGAAAAAGCCGAAGGTCGTCAGGTCAAGAAAAAAGAAAAAGACCAGATTAAAGAAGACATCATTCACTCATTGTTGCCCCAAGCATTCACTAAGTCCTCTTTTGTCAACGGCTACATCGATACGGCAAACAACCTTCTAGTCATCAATACCTCAAGCAAAGCCAAAGCCGATGACTTTATGGCGATGCTGCGTAAAGCCATCGGCACTTTGCCGGTAGAGCCTATCCGCAAAGATGGCACCATCGAAGTCTTACTGACCTTGTGGCTTAAAAACGGCCTCCCGCAAGAATTTGAGCTGGAAATGGAAGCCGAGTTGAAACACCCGGAAGAAGGCGGTGCCATCGTCAAGCTCAAGCAGCAGGACCTGACCGCAGATGAAGTCACTCGTCATTTGGAATCGGGCAAACAGGTCACCAAGCTGGCCTTAATGTGGCAAGAGCGCCTGACCTTTATCTTAGCCGACGATATCTCTTGTAAGCGGGTGAAGTTCACCGACTTGGTCAAAGAACAAAACGACGACATTCCAAAAGAAGATATTCTCACCAAACTCGATGCCGACTTTACTCTGATGTCGGCAGAATTTGCTGAATTTTTGCCTTACCTAATCAAAGAAGTTACCGGCGAATAATCATCAAATCCGATAGGCGATACCTTTATCGCCTATCTCGCCTTTGCTTAGGCAAACGCGCTCTTAATACTCTCTACATTTTCTAAAAACTCATCGCTTTGTAGATAGTGCTCATCGGCCAATACGCCTTTATTGACATAGCTGGTCATCCAGTGAACGGTGTCGGTATTTTTCAGTACACCGGCATAGATGGCGCCAACGCGAACAAAATCGACATAAGCGGGTTCATCGGGCTGATAATTAAAGTCGCTCCATCTTTGCGCCACCTCTGAGAATTCATCGCTAAAGCCCCACGCCTTCATGATTGAGCTACCGACTCTGCCGGACAGTTTGGCAATGGCTTGAGATAGAAACTCAGGGTTGGCAAACACATCTTCATGACGCTCAGCTTCGGTCAAAATCGGCAACACCCCAATATTGTGGATCAAAGAGGCCAAGGTGATGGTTTCCATGGTCAAATGGCTGTGTTTGTTGCGCTTGAGATAATCCTGCATCAAGGCAATGGCAACCACAGAGACATCAACCGTCTTTTGCCACGCTCTGCCCATATAATTGCTGATCAAGGCGTTTTTCGACACGAACAGCTGTTCCATGGCCATCGCAGTGGCGATATTTTTGATTTGTCTCAAGCCGATACGCGTCACGGCCTGATTGATGGTTTCGACCTTGACTTTGCGGCTGATCATCGCCGAATTGGCGACTTTCATGATCCGTGCCGACATCGCCGGATCTTGCGCGATGACATCTGCCATCTTCGATAGGTTGACCTTGGGGTCATCGGCGGTTCGACGGATCTTGACCGCAACCTCAGGTAAGGTCGGTAAAGTCAGGGTGTCTGTATTGATTCGTTCAATTAAAATCGTCAGTAAGGCGTTTTGAGTGGACATGGTATTACCTTGTTGTTATCACTTGTCGGTGAAGACCGAGCGCAAACATCGACGTTGTGGGATATGTCACCTGAACTCAGGTTATGTAATTTCATCAGGGGGTTACCCTTCCCTTATCTATTGAGTATTAATCAAATCTCAACAGAACGTTAGTATAAACGCGCTATTTTTTGTGTTAAAGCAAAGAATCGGGTAATAATAGCAAAATCAGGCTAATTCTCAGGCGCAACCGGCATGACATTCATTGAAGCATTACAGCAAATCGTCCCTCCCCATCAGTTTTATGACCGACAAGCGCTCAGTCAGACCGCTGTCAGCTATTGGGAAAGCGAGCCGACCACGGCACGTTGCAAGGTCTGCCCAAGCTCGACAGAGCAAGTCAGCCAAATCCTCAAACTGTGTCATCACTATGGGCAAGCGGTTGTCACTCAAGGTGGCCTAACCGGCTGCGTACAAGGGGCGAAAGCCACGGCCGAAGAAGTCATTTTATCCCTTGAAAAGCTCAACCAAATTGAACACATCGACACCAACGCCGGAACGGTCACGACCCAAGCGGGTGTCATTTTAGAGGCGTTGCAGCAAGCTCTTGCTGAAAAACAGTGGCTATATCCGGTCGATTTGGGCGCGAGAGGTTCTTGCACCATCGGGGGGAATATCGCCACCAACGCCGGTGGAATAAATGTCCTACGCTATGGCATGACTCGTGACCAAGTGCTGGGGTTAGAAGTGGTCATGGCCGACGGCACCATTATGAACTTGCAAAATCATATGCTTAAGAATAACTCAGGCTATGACTTAAAACAGCTGTTCATCGGCAGTGAAGGCACCTTGGGGGTCGTCACCAAAGCGGTGCTTAAACTCAGCCCAATACAAGATAAGCATCACACCGCTTTGGTTGCCGCCAATAACTTTGCCGCTGTGATTGATTTGCTCAAACGTGCCAAAGCCGAACTACAAGATAGTCTCAGTGCCTATGAGGTGATGTGGGGTGTCTATTATGACCAGCAAACCCAGCCCAAAGGCCATAAGCCGATATTGGCCAGTGGCTATCCATACTATGTGTTATTGGAAACCAGCCACCATAATGCGCCAAATGCCGACGCGCAGTTTGAAGCCCTTTTGGCGGATTGCTATGAGCAAAAGACAATTGTCGATGCCGCGATCGCCCACAGTGAGCAACAACGCCGCGCCATGTGGGACATACGTGAAAACTTTGAGCCAATTACCGGCCATCATGAGATCTTCACTTATGATATCAGCCTGCCCATTGGCAATATGGCACAATACATCCCAAGTCTAACTCAGACACTGAAGTCCAACGCGCCACAGGCCAAGCTCTATACCTTTGGCCATATTGCCGACGGCAATTTACATCTATTTATCAATCCGGGGCAAACTCAAGCACAACGCAGCGAGTTCGATGATTGGGTATATCAGCCGCTAGCAGCCCTATCAGGTGCTATTTCGGCTGAACATGGTATCGGCACTGAAAAGATGGCGGCACTGGCTCACTATTGCGACCCTGCCGCCTTGGCATTGATGAAGACTTTAAAGCAAACGATGGATCCAAAAGGGATTTTAAATCCTGCGCGAGTGCTATGCCCTAATGTAACTGATTAAAATGCAGGTAAAGCGCCTTATGATGGGTCTTACTGCTGACAAAATCTAAATCGCCATCATTGTCTAAATCGATCGCTTTAAGGTCGTTATCCAACTCACCAGGATAACTGAGCAGCTTCGGCAGGGCCAAGTTAGCAGCGGCTGTATTTTCCCACCATTGTAGCTTCGCGGCGTGGTGAAACGGACCACAGCCGTTACAACTTCCGTAGCCCGTGTTTAAGGTCGTTTGAATAAGCAGGTCCTTATCCCCGTCGAGATCAACATCGCCAGTCACAAGCGTAACAGGCACTGCAAATTCGCCCAATCGCTCTGATACCAAGCCATTGTTACCATCATTGAGATAGGTCACAACTTTGCTATAACGGTCAGAAGTCGTTTTGTGCGCTACTTTAAAGTTCACCACAACATCGATAAAACCATCATGATTAATATCTAAAGTGCTAACTTGGGCATATTTTTGGGTGCTGTCGGACAGCGGCGAAAGATTTAAAAGCTCCGCTTGACGCAAATAGCTGTAGCGGTAGTCCGTACCAAGATATAAGTAAGCTCTAGAATGGCTATCCGCACTATAAGGCCAGAGCAAAATATCGTTATGTCCGTCATTGTCGAAATCAACCACCAAGACATGAACATCGCCGTTGACAGTATCTGAATCTGGCGTATCGGCGTTATAATCTAACAGGCTTCTAGGCTCGAACCGACCGTTATCCGCTTGAAAATAAACTGCCAACTCCAACCTTTTCTCTTGTGCTTTGGCTGCGCTTGGGCCAAATCCATCATCGCCGGGTATCACAAATTGATGAGCGAGTACAATGTCCACCTTGCCGTCTTTGTCGAGGTCGCTAGTACTCAAACGGCTATATGAACCAATATTGGACTCAATGATGTTCTCATTGCCAAATTGGCCGTTGCCGAGGTTTTTAAACCAAGACAGAATTCGCCGATGGCGGTCAAAATCTTCGCGATAGCCAACTATCACGTCTGCAAAACCGTCACCATCGATATCCGCCAACTCAAGTACTTCGATATTTCCATTGGTCTGAAGCAGCATATGATGCTCGGCAAAATATTGCGACGCTCTAGATAAGGTATAAACGACGTCGTTAAGATCTGCATAAACCATATCGGCTAAGCCGTCATGATTAAGATCAGCCAAGGTTTGCAATTGCAGATCGCCATAAATAATGTCAAAACCTTCAACCGCAATTTTTTCACTACGGATCCCAACACCCTCGCTGGCCTTAATCAACATAGAACCACTGAGCGTCGCACGTTCAAAGTTACCTTCAAGCTGCTTCACCTTCGCAGTAAAATCGACCACGGTATCAGCACTGAGGTGAGGCGCCTGAAACTGGCCACTACCGGGGTTATCATAAGAAAATTGCATACCGATATCGTCACTGAATTGCCAGTCGATACGGTGCAAAAAACTATCGAACCCGGCAACGGTCCAAGTCAGCGTCTCTCCGGCTGCCAGCTCGGTTGCGGCCGAAGGTGTTAGAAAGAAGTCCTTTACCGTCAATACAATATCATCACTGGCCTGCGCGCCATCATCATCGGTCACCGTTAGACGCAATCCCAAGGTTTGTTCAACTGGTGTGCCTTGCGAGACCTTGATTTTCACTCTGGCACTGGTGTCGCCACTAAGGGTTGCTTGCGGTCCGAAGGTTTGTGTCCACTGATAACTGGCAATAGCGCCATCTTGGTCGTTGGCTGTTGCGCTAAGCGCCAACTCAAGCGCCGGTATGATGTAGCGGTCTTCGCCAATGCTCACCACAGGGGGCTGATTGACGGTTGGTTGTGGAGTGACGGGGGTCGTAGGCTCAGGTGTACTAGGGCCTGAGCCGCCACAGGCGCTCAAGCCTGTGCACAATAATGCGCAGAGTATCGATTTTATTCTTATCATTGTTACGACTTCCGTTTTTTGATGGTTTTGCTTAGCTATAGAAATTGACGTAGCGCTTTTTCAAGGTCGGCAATCTCTTGGGGGCTATATGGCACTGCCGGAAACTTGCCCCATACCGGCGCAGGCCATGCAGCATCTGTGGTATATCGCACGATGTGATGCACGTGTAGCTGCGGCACCATATTGCCAAGGGCAGCAACATTGAGTTTATCAGGGTTAAAGACCGATTTAAGCATATGACTGAGCATGGCAGACTCACGCCACAACAGTTGCTGCTCTTGCTCGCTTAGGTCAATGACTTCTTTGATCTGCGCACGCATCGGCACCAGAATAAACCAAGGATATTGCTTGTCATTACATAGCAACAGCTTACACAGCTCAAAGTCGCAGATCTCAATGCAGTCTTTTTGCAGTTGGGGATGCAGTTCAAACATAAAGATTATCCTTTAAAAAAGGCCGCGAATGCGGCCTTCTCGGTGTTATGCAAATGGGCTAACCAGCACCATGGTCTCTACTCGGTCAGGACCTGTGGAAAGGATGTCCACCGGCACACCAGAGAGTTCTTCAACACGTTTGATGTAGTCTTTCGCTGCCTGTGGCAACTTATCATACTCGGTGATACCAAAGGTGTTATCGCTCCAACCCGGCATTTCTTCATAGACAGGTTCAACGCTTTCATAACCTTCAGCGGCCATTGGAGGCACTTCCATCAACTCGCCGTTGGCATCTTTATAGGCAACGCACAATTTAAGCGTTTCTAAGCCATCAAGCACGTCAAGCTTGGTCATACAAAAGCCGCTGATAGAGTTGATTTGCACAGCGCGGCGCAAAGCCACGATATCCAACCAACCGGTACGGCGCTTACGGCCCGTTGTGGCCCCAAACTCATGACCTTTAACACCTAAGTGTTCACCCACTTCACAGCTAAGTTCTGTCGGGAAAGGACCTGAACCAACACGAGTGGTATAGGCTTTGACAATGCCCAATACATAGTCGAGATAACGTGGGCCAAAACCGCTACCGGTCGCCACGCCACCAACAGTGGTATTAGATGAAGTAACATACGGATAAGTACCGTGGTCGATATCAAGCAAGGTCCCTTGGGCGCCTTCAAACAAGATAGGCTCACCGTTTTTGCGGGCCTTATCAAGCAAGTCCGCGACATCAACAACCATAGCGCGCAGCATGTCGGCAACCGCCAAAGCGCCAGCCAAGGTGGCGTCATAATCCACCGGCTCGGCTTTATAATAGTTAACCAAAGCAAAGTTGTGATATTCCATCACTTCTTTTAACTTGGCGGCAAACAGTTCCTGGTTGAACAAATCGCCGATACGCAAACCACGACGCGACACTTTGTCTTCATACGCAGGACCGATACCACGTCCAGTAGTCCCAATGGCTTTTTCGCCACGGGCAGCTTCACGAGCTTCGTCCAAGGCAATATGGTAAGGCAGAATTAAAGGACAGGCTTCGCTAATCGCCAAGCGTTCTTTCACCGGCACTCCGCGCTCTTCAAGCATTTTCATTTCTTTAAGCAACGCATCTGGAGAAACCACGACACCATTGCCGATAATGCATTTGACATTATCACGCAAGATCCCTGAAGGGATAAGGTGCAATACTGTTTTTTCGCCATTAATGACCAAAGTATGACCGGCATTATGTCCGCCTTGATAGCGCACTACGTATTTTGCCTGGTCGGTCAATAAATCAACGACTTTACCTTTACCTTCGTCACCCCATTGGGTGCCGAGAACGACTACATTTTTACCCATCGAACATTCACTATCATCAAGTTGAGGGGGGCGATTCTACCAGAATCAAAAGCGAAGATCACTAGATGAGGCCAGATTGATGCCCAAGGATTGCCTTGAAAATGCTCAGCCACAAGCCCTGCTAGATTTGAATCAAAATCACAATCAAAGCGCCGACTAGACACAGCCCAGCGCCAAGGCGCTGAAGAAGCGCCGGATGGGACTTCGCCAGTTGCAGCATAAAATTGGCCCAACGCTTGGGATACATCAGAGGTCCGATGCCTTCAAAAATCAACATAAACCCCAGTGCCAGCCACAGTGCATCAGACATCATTTTTCAAACTCCTAAAACAGCCGAAGCATGTTCGCGACAATTTTCGTATCCTATACACAAAAGGCCCGTGTAGGGCCTTTTAAACTTAACGACTTTTGCTAAACCGCAATGACTACTTGCCGTGAGACAACTTCATATAGTTAAAGAAGTCGCTGTCGGGTTTCACCACCATCACGTCGCTTTTATCTTTGAAGCTGTTCTTGTACGCTTCCAATGAACGATAAAAGGCATAGAAATCCGCATTTTGCTTAAACGCATCAGCGTAAATCTTAGCCGCCTGCGCATCCCCTTCACCTCGGGTAGTCAAGGCTTTCTTTTGCGCCTCGGCCACCATGATGGTTACCTTGGCATCGACATTGGCACGCAAAATCTCAGCCTGCTCGTTACCTTGAGAGCGGTGCTCTTTGGCTACGGCATTACGTTCTGCACGCATACGCTGGAAGATAGAGTGTCTCACCTCTGGCGGCAGGTTGATTTGCTTAACCCGCACGTCAATGATCTCAACCCCCAAATCAGTCGCGCTGTCTTTGGCTTGCTGCAAAGCTTCTTCCATCAACTCGCTACGCTCACCAGAGACGATATCGGCAATGGTGCGAGAACCGATTTCGGTTCTAAGGCCGTTGTTGACCTTTTGCTTAAGTAAGCTCTCGGCGCGAGATTTTTGCGCGTTGGTGGTCAGATAGTATTTGGCAAAATCATTGATGCGCCACTTGATATAAGAATCAACCATCAAATCTTTTTTCTCAACGGTAACAAACCGCACCGCCGCTTCATCTAAAGTTTGAATACGGGCATCAAGAATTTTAACCGACTCAACCATCGGCAATTTAAATTGCAGACCCGGCTCATACACCACCACATTTCCGTCAGAGTCGGTTTTGATTTTACCGAACTGAATCACCATACCGCGCTGGCCTTCTTTGACCACGAAGATAGAACCGATACTCAAAATCAATAAAGTAATGATAAGGGCAATAGAAAAATTCTTCATCGCTTAGTTTCTCCCACTGCTGCGTTCACTGCGGATGCCACCATTCGGTTGGCTATTCACACTACGGCTGCCCTTATCACGTAAAGACTGCACCGTGCTGTTCTGCGTTGAATTGGGCGAAAGGGGAATATTTTGCCGCTCCATAATCTTATCCAGCGGCAAATAAATCATGTTACCGCCACCATCGACATCGATAACCACTTTAGACGTGTTGCTATAGACTTCTTCCATCGTTTCGATATACAGGCGTTGACGTGTCACTTCAGGTGCAGCAATATATTCTGGTAACAACTTACCAAACTTGGCAACCTGACCTTGAGCTTCCAACGTCACACGTTGCTTGTAGGCTTCTGCCTCCTGTTCCATGCGTTTAACCTGACCACGGGCACGCGGTTCAATCTCACGGGCATAGGCTTCGGCTTCTTTGATGAAACGTTCTTCGTCCTCTTGTGCGGCAATGGCATCATCAAAGGCGTCTTTGACCTCCTCAGGCGGTCGAGCATCTTTGAAGTTGACATCGACAATCTCAAGACCCAGCTTGTAAGGTGTGATGATATCAAGCATCTTCTCACGGGTCCTTTGACGGACCACTTCACGGCCGCTGGTCAACACGTCATCCATAATCGAATGACCCACCACATAACGCAGAGCGCTATCGGTGGCTTGTGCCAGACTGTCGTCGGGGTCGGTCACACTGAACTTATAATTTCTAGGGTCAACCACTTTATACTGTACCACGAAATTCACGCGAACGACGTTTTCATCTTTGGTGAGCATATCGCCACCGGCGGTCAACGATTCGATTTTTCTGACGTTGACAATCTCAACAGAATCGACAAAAGTCGGATTCCAACTCAGACCTGCCCCTTTGGTTTCATGAAACTGACCAAAGCGCAATACGATGGCTTCTTCAGCCTCTCTAATGGTGTAAAAACCGCTCAAGGCCCACACCAAAACTAAAATGGAGGTGATAATACTAAGACCAAGCTTACCGCCGGAGCCACCTTGACCGGGCTCTTTAGGTTTGCCACCAAACAGTCCACCGATCTTGTTCATCAGATTGTTGAAAACCTGCTCCAGATCTGGAGGACCTTGATCTTTGTTTCCGCGGTTTTTCCACGGATCATTGTTGTTGCCGTTGTTACCGGGCTCATTCCAAGCCATGCTTAACTCCGAAGTTTGACTAAATATTGTTAAGACCACAGGGTACTTTGTGCCAATGCTCGCGCTGCACAAGAGTAACTAGTGGCTGACAATCAGATTTTCAATCTCATCGCCGTTATGTTTTTTCAGGCGCTGCCAATCCTGAGTCGGCATACGCACATTGACCAACCAGCCGCCCTCATCGGAAAACTGCTCACTGGTAATAAAATTCATTTGATACAACTGTCCACGTAAACCACCAAAACGCGGTGGAATGTTCAGCCGATACTGCACCATCGATTTCGACAACAGTTCGGTCAACGCTTGGGCCAACAAATCCATGCCACGGCCTTCTTTGGCACTTAACCACACCGCTACAGGCTTTCCTTCATCGTCGGTATCTATACGCGGCTCGACGTTATCCAGTTTATCGATTTTGTTATAAATGAGCAGCTGCGGTATTTCGTCAGCTTCAATTTCCTTGAGCACTTCATACACTTGGTACATATTATCCTTAATGCGCTCATCAGCAGCGTCGATAACATGCAGTTGCAAATCAGCCTCTTTGGTCTCTTGCAAAGTGGCTTTAAAGGCTGCAACCAAATCATGGGGCAGATGCCTGATAAATCCTACCGTATCTGCCAATATTGCGGAACCGACATCTTGTAAGGATATTTTTCGCAAAGTTGCGTCAAGCGTCGCAAACAACTGGTCTGCGGCGTACACATTAGAGTCGGTAAAAGTATTGAATAAGGTAGACTTGCCGGCATTGGTATAGCCGACTAAAGAAATGGTCGGTACTTCGTTGCGCTTGCGCGCACGACGGCCTTGATCGCGCTGCGACTCGACTTTTTCCAGCCGCTTTAAAATCTGCTTGATGCGAATGCGCAACAAACGACGGTCGGTTTCAAGCTGAGTTTCGCCGGGACCACGCAGACCGATCCCCCCTTTTTGTCTTTCAAGGTGAGTCCAGCCTCTGACAAGGCGGGTAGAGATATGCCTCAATTGCGCCAGTTCGACCTGTAGCTTACCCTCATGGGTTCGCGCGCGCTGGGCAAAAATATCAAGAATAAGTCCGGTGCGATCAAGCACCCGACACTGAAACAGTTGTTCGAGGTTGCGCTCCTGCGACGGACTTAACGCATGATTGAATATTACAATATCAGCACCGACAGTTTTGACCACGGACGCAATTTCCTCGGCCTTGCCGGAACCGACAAAGAACTTGGGCGTTGGCGCCTGTCGTGAGGCAGTGACAACTTCTAATGCGCTCACGCCAGCGGAGGAAACGAGCATCTCAAGTTCTTCGAGATCTTCTCGTTCCCCTTCATGTGGAAACTCAACGTGTACCAATACTGCCTGCTCACCTGCTTCATGGCGGTCAAACAAGCAAACTACTCCTGTCTGGTCTTATAGGTTCCCTTCACCATCGTCAGGCCCCTGATAGGTCATCGGATTTTGTGAAAACGGGCGAGCCGGAACTACTGTTGATACGGCATGCTTATACACCATTTGGCTTACCGTATTTTTCAGTAAAATAACGAACTGGTCAAAAGATTCGATCTGACCTTGTAATTTGATACCGTTAACCAAAAAGATAGACACGGGAATGCGTTCACGTCTTAAAGAGTTCAGAAACGGATCTTGTAATGATTGGCCCTTTGCCATGTCATACTTTCCTTTTTGTTTATTGTTTTGTTTTAATATGGTTAAACGAACTAAATTTCAACTGCCTGATGTAAAAAAAATTTCTCGACATCTCTAATAGCTTAGCGAAGAAAGAATTTGTTGCAAGTTTTCTTTATCGCCTGTTGCCAACCAGTTGAGGTTTTGCCAACCTCGAAGCCAAGTCATTTGTCGTTTAGCCAGTTGCCTGGTCGCTACCACACCACGGTACACCATTTGTTCAAAATCAAGCTTGCCATCAAAATATTCCCACATTTGACGATAACCTACACAACGCATTGAGGGCAGATCCAAGTGCAAATCGCCACGGTCATACAGCTGTTTCACTTCCCGCTCGAAACCTTTGTCTATCATTTGATGAAATCGTTGTTCGATTCTCTGGTGCAGCACCTTTTTGTCCTTGGGTGCGATGGCAAATTGTAACACCTCATAGGGTAGCCCGTCACCCTTACATGCCGATAACTGGGTCATTGTTTGACCAGAAATGCGATAAACTTCGAGCGCCCGATTAATTCGCTGTGGATCGTTTGGATGAATTCTAACCGCCGCCTGTGGATCGACCTTCGCGAGTTCCTCATGCAGAGCCGCCCAGCCTTTTTCCTTGGCCTCTAATTCAATCTGTTTTCGCACCTGTGGATCGGCACCTGGCAAGGGTGAAATTCCCTCGAGTAGCGCCTTAAAATACATCATAGTGCCACCGACTAAAATCGGCAATTTTCCCTTGTTTTGGATCTCCTCGATGGCCGCCAGCGCATCTTGACGAAAATCGGCGGCGCTATAACTTTCCAATGGGTCGAGAAAGTCAATCAGACGGTGAGGCGCTTTTGCCAGTTCCTCAGCACTGGGTTTGGCAGTGCCAATATCCATGCCTTTATATATAAGCGCAGAATCGACACTAATAAGCTCACTGGGCACCGCGTTATATAGCTCAATGGCTAAGTCGGTTTTGCCAGAGGCCGTCGGCCCCATGATAAAGATCACCGGTAACGGTTTTTTCACGTCACACCTTTTATTCGTTTACTTTGTTAATTGAGTTTGGCCATGCTTGGCGCCAAATCGATTGCCACGCCACAGCGCGTCAACAGCGCCTGCTCGTCGATATAGCCACGCAGTCGGTTAATCGTCTGACAGGCGCTTTGCAGATCAAACGGCTGGTCACAGTAATAGCGATAGAGCCACTCAATGGCCTGCTCTGCCGACAAACCATCAATGTGCTTAAACACTTCGGTAATGACATCGCTGGTATTGCGGTTGCGGATAATGCTCGGCACTTTGCGGATCACCACTGCGGCATCTAAGCACTCAAAGTCGATGCCGAGGTGCGCCAATATCTTAGCGTGTTGCTCCAGCCAACTCTTGTCTTCCTGCCCCAAGGATAATTTCACCGGCAATAACAGCGGCTGTCCTAGCAAACCTTCGCCGTGACTCAGGGCTGCGACTTTACCACTTACCTTTGCAAGATCAAGCAAAAACACCTTGTCTTTGATTTGATATAAAGCGTAGCTCGACTGCACAACCGACAGGCACCGCCCTTGACTATCAGGCAATGGTTGCTGCTCGACAAAGGGCTTCACGGCCTCGGCAGTTGATTCACTTTGATGAGCTTGAGGCGACACACCTTGGCGCTCACCACTTGCCCCTGCCGATGACTCGGCGATGGGTTGTGAAAACTGACTTAGCGCATAGTGATAACTGTCGAGCGCCTTTTTACTTGGCTGATGACTACGAAAATGTTGGCCGTTGCTATAGTTTGCGCCTAAATGGTTGGCTGGCTTGCTACTATAGCCACTGCCACCTGTCGCATATGAAAGCCCTGAGGGCTGAGCACGTTGTCCGGGGTAGAGTTGACCTTGCGGCTCCGGCTCACGCACAAAATGGTTGCGGCTTGGCTCAAAGCTGTTTTCTGGCTCAAGGCTGTTTTCTGGCTCAGGGCTGTTTACCGGCTCAGGGCTGTCTACTGGCTCAGGGCTGTTATGCCCCATAGACTCAACCGGTTGCAATGGTTGCGCTTCTTCTAGTTCATAAAACGCCATTTCGTTTGCCGGTGCCAGCGCTTGTTCTAGCGCCTGTACAATAAAATCATGAACCAATCGCGCCTGATGAAAGCGTACTTCATGTTTGGCCGGGTGCACATTGACATCGATTTGCTTCGGATCGACCCGCAAATACAACACATAAGCCGGGTATTGACTGTCACCAAGCTGCTGGCCATAGGACTGGCGAATCGCATGATTTATCAGCTTATCTCGCATCATTCGCCCATTGACGTAACTGTACTGCACGTCGTTTTGACTACGACAGCCGCTCGGTAAAGCGATATAGCCCGATAAAGACACACCTTCATAGTCACAACTGACATGCACCGCATTCTCGGCAAAAGCCTTTGAGCACAACTGCGCAATACGCCTGTCTTTTTGCCCTTGATCTAGCGCCTTGGGCAACTTGCGAAGCAACTTACCATTGTGTTTTAGCGTAAACTGCACATCAAAGCGGCTCAAGGCGATACGCTTTATCAGCTCATCAATATGGTAAAATTCAGTTTTGTCGCTGCGTAAGAATTTACGTCTGGCAGGCGTATTGAAAAACAAATCCACCACTTCAATTGTGGTGCCTTTTGGGTGGGCGGCAGGCACGACCTTCACCGCCATATCGCGCCCCTCGGCAAAGGCTTGCCAAGCTTCGCTTTGGTGCTGTGGCTTAGAGGTGAGTTTTAACCTTGAAACCGAACTGATACTGGCCAGCGCCTCGCCACGAAAGCCCAAGCTGGTGATATTTTCCAAATCGTCAAAGCTGGCTATCTTACTGGTTGCATGACGACTCAATGCCAACGCCAACTCATCTTTCACGATGCCACAGCCATCATCACGAATACGGATAAGTTTGCTGCCACCTTTTTCGATCTCGATGTCGATGCTGCTGGCACCGGCATCTAGGGCATTTTCTACCAGCTCTTTTATCACCGACGCCGGTCTTTCAACCACTTCACCGGCTGCAATTTGGTTTGCCAGACGCGCTGGCAGAATTTGAATGGGCATGAATAATCTGATGTTTTAAGCTAAATTAACTCGATGGGATCTCAATCACCTGGCCGACGCGAAGTAAACTGCCGCTCAATTTATTGTGATCTTTTAAGGCACTGACACTAACATCATAGCGCTCGGCAAGTAAAGACAAAGACTCACCGGAACGAATGGTATGACGTCGAATGCCACCTTGATTGTGTGCCAACAAGGAGCCTTCGGGAGGGTTACGCTTAAAATAGCTGTATACCGCATTTTTCAGCGCTTTGGCGAGGTTTTGCTGATGCTTGCCATCATTGAGCAATTTTTCTTCACGATGGTTAGAGATAAACCCGGTTTCCACCAAAATGGATGGAATGTCAGGTGACTTTAGCACCGCCAATGACGCCGATTGCGGCAGTTTCTTATGCATTTTGGTTATTCTTGAGAGTTGTTTTATCATCTCAAGCGCAACATCATAGCCGGTAGACATCGAGTGGGCCATAGACATATCGAGCAAGGCACCGGCCAAATACTTCTCATTGTTGGTGTCTTTGAGCACCTCGGCGGCCCCCCCTAGCAGCTCGGAGTGTTTTTCTCGCTGCTCCATCCATTTACCAATTTCAGTGTTAGCGCGTTTAAGCGACAACACCCATACCGACGCCCCTTTGGGTTGAGGACTGGTAAAAGCATCGGCGTGAATGGAAATAAAAAAGTCTACCTTATGTTTGCGGGCGATCTCGGAGCGGCGATTGGGATGAATATAATAGTCATTGGTCCGAACCATTACCGACTTCATGCCCGGCTCATCATCAATCAGTTTGGCAAGGCGTCTGGCAATGCCCAAAGTCACCCGCTTTTCATAGGAACCAGCGGCACCGATAGAACCCGGGTCTTCCCCGCCGTGACCGGCATCGATAGCCACGATAACATCACGCTTACCGTTCATTCGTGTCGGTAATTTGGCATGACGTACGTCTTGGTCGATTAAATCAATGACCAGCCTATCACCGTAGGGCGACGTCGGTTTCAGTGGAAACAGCACAGGGTTTATCGACTTTTTAAGCTCCAACACCACCCGTAAAGATTGATCATCTTTGGGTTTGCTTTGGCGGATACGTTTGATCAGATTGCTGTTTTTACCAAGATCGGAGAGGTCAATTTTATCCGAGGTTTCACGAAAATCGACCACCAGGCGGTCGGGATTGCTTAAGGTAAAGTAGCTATATTGCGGCTCTTGCTTAAGGTCGAACACAATTCGGGTGCTGTCGGGCGAGGGCCAAACTCGAACGCCTTTGATCACATTTTGCGCCAATACCGAACTGGCAGGCACTGCCAGCATCAACCACAATACCAAGGTTTGAATCATCGATGTCGTCAATTTGCGCTTAGCCATATCTCTCACCATCATGCCTGCCACTTATACCTACACCAAGATACAATTCGTCTCAACTGAGCACCAACGGCCAAGACCGTCGCCGCCCGCTTAACTTTGCTCAATTGCTTGTAGTAGCACTTCGCCCCTTTTACTGTTACTTTGTAAAACGATTTGACGCTGCTGTCCTAGATAGCTCAAATCAATCAAGACATCAGGCTCAGGCAGTATACCGAGCCCGTTTTGTGGCCATTCGACCACACAAACCGCCTGCTCGGCAAAATAATCACGAATGCCCATAAACTCCAATTCTTCCGGAGAGGCCAAACGATACAAGTCAAAATGATAAATCGAACGGTTGGGCAACTCGTAAGGTTCCACCAAAGTATAGGTTGGGCTTTTCACTTTACCCTGATGACCAAAGCCGGTCACAATTCCTCGGGTTAAAGTGGTTTTCCCAGCACCTAGAGTGCCTCGTAAATACAGGGTTGCCCCGCGATTTTTCTCATCTTTGCCGATACTTTGCGCAATTTTTTCGCCAAATGCAACCGTTGCCGCTTCATCGACCAGTAAGCGTTCTATTTTCACCCGTGAATTCCGTTGATAAATGCTCTTATATAGGGCAACAAATCTGTCGCCATCATGCCACGCTGTCCTTGTCGCGCCGCTCTATCCCCGGCCATGCCGTGAACCAAAGCGGCAAAACTTGCACTGTCGTGCAAATTCATCCCTTGTGCTATCAAAGCGCCGATTATACCAGATAAAACATCCCCCATCCCAGCGCTTGCCATTCCCGGATTGCCACTTATATTAAGATTGATACGCTTTTGTTGACAAATCAAGGTTCCAACGCCCTTTAACAGCACCACAGCGCCATATTTTTGTGACAAGGCACTGACCGCCGCAAAACGGTCGCGTTGTACCGTCGCCACGTCACAGCCCAGTAGCCTTGATGCCTCTTTTGGATGGGGCGTCAACACCCAGTGTCTTTGCTTATTGCTAAGCTTAATCTGTGCCAACTGATTCAAGCCGTCGGCATCGATGACCACAGGCTTATCACTTTTGATCACAGTATCGAGCATCTGCCTGCACCAATCGTCGCTGCCGCCACCGGGACCAAACACCAACACATCCGCTTTTGGCAACAAGCGCTCAATGTCATCGCCGACCATTACTTCCGGGCACTCCTGAGCCACCAAAGCCACATTATCCGGGTGAGTGCAAACTGAAACCAAACCGGCACCGCTGCGTAGCGCCGCCCGAGCCGCCAAACGTATCGCCCCCGACATACCTTGGTTGCCGCCAATCAACAACACATGACCAAAACTGCCTTTATGACTGGAAGGTTTGCGAGGTCCCAAAGTGCTCAATAGCTGTTGGTAATCACTGATTTTGACCGCAGGCTCCACCATTTGCTCAAACCGCTGTGCAATATTAAGCCCGGCAAAATGCAACTGGCCGCAAAAATCCAAACCACAGCCGGTCAACAAACCTTGTTTGACGCCGACAAACGTACAGGTCACATCGGCAACCACCGCACACCCCATGGCAACACCGGTATCGGCATTAAGACCAGATGGAATATCAACAGCCAATACCAACGCATGGTTGCCTTGATTGACTTGGGCAATCGCCTCGGCAAACACTCCACGCACCGCTCCGCTTAAACCACTGCCTAGCATTGCATCGACGATAACGGTACCACCGGGCAAGCAACCGGCGTAAGGACTGATATCGCCTCCAGCAGCCAACCACTGATCGCGGGCTTTTGCCGCATCCCCTTGCAGCCTATCGCTCTCACCTATCTGCAATAGGTTTACCTGCCAACCATCGGCTTTGGCCAGCCGCGCAACAATATAACCATCGCCGCCATTGTTACCGTAACCACAGAGTACCGTCATACGCTTGGGCAGATTGGCATATCGTCTGATTAGCTCGAAACAGGCCCTACCGGCATCCTGCATCAAGGTAAACATGGCTATCCCAAGGTCTTTCGCCACCAGCGCTTCGTTATCACGTACTTGCTGCGCTTTATAGAGCTTTTGTGGTAAATTGGCGCAAACGCTGGATTTCAATTGTTCATCTTTCATGAGTGACTCACAAATCGACTACCACGCCTTGGCCCATAAAATTAAACAATGGGGTAAAGCGCTTGGATTTCAACAAGTTGGTATTACTGATATCAATCTTAGCCAGCATGAGGGCCATTTACAACGTTGGCTTGAAAAAGGCTATCATGGCGACATGGACTACATGGCCAACCACGGCATGATGCGAGCGCGCCCCGATGAGTTATTGCCGGGTACGATTCGAGTCATCAGTGTGACCATGGACTACTTGCCGGCCGATGCCGGTTTTGCACGAAACCTCAAAGACAAAACCAGCGGCTACATCAGCCGCTATGCCCTTGGACGCGACTACCACAAGGTCTTGCGCAGCAAATTAAAACAGCTGGCACAAAAAATTGAATCGATCAGCGAGCTCAGCTACCGTCCATTTGTCGATTCCGCGCCGATATTAGAACGTCAGCTGGCAGAGAAAGCCGGGCTTGGCTGGACCGGCAAACACAGCCTACTGCTAAACCAACAGGCTGGCTCTTGGTTTTTTATAGGTGAACTGCTGGTCGATATTCCGCTGCCCGTAGACCAAGCCGTAGAAGACAAATGCGGTCATTGTGTTGCCTGTTTGAAAATTTGTCCAACCGGCGCCATTGTCGAACCCTACGTCGTCGATGCCAGACGCTGTATTTCCTATCTCACCATCGAATTAAAAGGCACCATACCTGAAGATCTAAGACCGTTAATTGGCAATCGTATCTATGGGTGTGACGACTGTCAGCTGGTTTGTCCTTGGAATCGCTTTGCCCCCATCACCGAACAAGCCGATTTCTCGCCACGGGCCATCTTAACGTCACGCCAATTGGTTGATCTGTTCAGCTGGGATGAAACCACATTTTTGAAAAACACCGAAGGCTCCCCTATTCGCCGAATCGGCTTTGCCAGTTGGCAAAGAAACATAGCGGTAGCGATGGGGAATGCCCCTCATGATGAATCGATTATCAAGGCGCTTATGGATTCGCCAAATCAAGATGCGATGGTCAAAACGCATATTGACTGGGCGCTCAAACAACAACAAAGCAAGCAGCGTCAAATATTCCCAGCCAATCGACTTGATGTTAGACTGATCAACACCATAGAGAAAGGTTTACCGAGGGATGCATGATAGTTGCGCAAAGTGAAAGACTTTATTTTAAACAGTTTTGTCCAAAAGATGTCGAAGGCTTTTATCAGCTCAACGCCAATATTGAAAATATTCGCTATACCGGCGATAAGCCCTTTGCCAGTCGCGAGCAAACCCTTGCCTTTATCAACAACTATGACCATTACCGCCTACACGGCTTTGGCCGTTGGTCTATGTACTTCAAACAGAATAATCAATATGTCGGATTTTGTGGCCTTAGATACGATGAGCACACCAAACAGGTAGATGTCGGTTACCGGATCGCCCAACAGTTTTGGCGACAAGGGCTGGCCTATGAAGCCGCCCAATGTGCATTAAAGCTAGGATTTGCCAGATTTGATTTAGACACCATAGTCGCCAAGGCCAGAGAAGATAACCCGGCATCGATACGGGTATTGGTCAAATGCGGGTTTGAAAAAACCGGTGAACTGTTTGAAGACAATGAGAAATGGCATACCTTTGCGCTATCAAAATCTCACTATTTGTTGCTCAATAAATAAACCAGACGAGAGCTACTCATCGTCATTGCTGAGCAGGTTCAAGTCTTGTTCAATTTCCGAGATAGTATCATTCATGGTTTGCATCATCTCCCCCCGTGCAATCGACTTTTGAATGGTCTCATCCAAAGCCCTGAAGATGTAGAGTTCTTGATCTTCGTCTAAGCCCATAGATGGAATATTGCGCTCAAACTGCTCTTGTAGCTTTTTGAAAATGTCTTCATTCTCTTTATGATGCTGCTCAACCGAGCGGGCGAGAAATTCAAAGCGCGACTTGATCATCAAGATGGTCTGTTTAAGCGCCATTTTCTGGCGCATCAACTTTTGCTCGGTCAAAATTGCGCACAGGCATTGCTCGGCAGAGCTGGCAATAAAACATAAGTGATCTCTCAATCGCCCCACCTTTTCTTCATCGCCTTGGGGCATATTGAGCAATAGAATCGACAGCTTGGGATAATTGATCATCATTCGTGGCGCAAAAGAATAAATCCGCCCTTTGCTTTTGAGCAGATCAAACAGCTCAATCACAATCGGTGAAACCGTGCCGCTTGAGCAGTGATGTTGATGATGAACATCATCAAGACGCAGCTCTAAAGAGGCGGCCAAACCATACGATGACAAGGTTTCGATCAGCGCATCACACAACGCTTCAATGCTGTGCAGCTCTTTTGTTCTTTCGACAAACTGCATGACCACACCAACCTCAGAACTGTTGGACATGGCGCTAAAGGCCATTTCAGTGGCCACTTCAACTTGCGTTTCCAATTCCTTTTGGTGGTCTTGGATGCGAAAAAGACCTTTGAGCTTAGCTTCAAGTTCCTCTCTGGCAAAAGGCTTGACAATATAGTCATCACCGCCGGCATCATAGCCTTCGATACGCTCATCTAGTGCGCCACGGGCCGACACAAACATCACTGGAATATCTTGGGTTTGTTCGTTGGCCTTTAGTCTACGACATACCTCGTAACCATCCATGTTGGGCATACTGACGTCAAGTAGGATCACGTTGGGGCGCAACGAGGTCACCACCTCCAAACACTCAGGTCCACTATTAGCACTATGAAACTGATACTCATCACAGAGGATCTCCTCCATGATCTCCAAGTTAAACGGTTCATCGTCCACAGCTAATATGATGTTTTTATTGAGCATTGCTATCCTTTAAATGAAACGCCATAGTCTTAACTCTTAACTATAGCCAAGTTTCACTCCCTCGCTAGCGTTTTTTGTCTAATGTTGATACAAAGTATCAATTTTGCTTACACAACGGTAGCTTGAAGGTAAATACAGCACCAGCGTTGGCATTGTTCGCAGCAAAGATCTCGCCGTGGTGCAGCTCCACCAGATCTTTACAAATGGCAAGACCTAAACCGGTACCACCGGCCCCTTTATTGGTTTTACTGCTTTGGGCAAACTGATTAAAAATGGTTTTAAGCTCACTTTCTGGTATCCCCACCCCACTGTCGCTGACGGTGATCTCAACGGCATCCACTGGACCGCTTTCACCCCAGATTTTCCCATCGGCAACCCCTACCCAAACCTCAGCGTTTTCAGGACTAAAGCGAATCGCATTGCCCAACAAATTACGCACAATCTGCTGTACCAACGCATCGTCACACCAGATCATATCGGTTGAGTGGTCGTTGTTAGTACGAATTTGAATTCCTTTTTCTAGTGCCAACGTTGACACTTCCTGGATCACATGACTGATGGCGCCACGAATTGATGACTCTCTGGGATTAAATGGAAACTTACCCGCAGCCAACTTAGACAAGTCGAGTAAATTATTGAGCAACCTAAGCAACTGATTGCCACTGGTAACAATGCGTTGATAATACTTGGTCAGCTTCTCACGGTTGATTTTATCCCCCGACAGCATATCTAAACCGAAACGGGAGAAACTCAAAATCGAATGCATTGGTGTTCTGAGTTCATGGGACATATTGGCCAAAAACTCTGATTTACTGTTGTTGGCCTGTTCGGCCACATTTTTTGCGTTCTCAAGCGCTTCGGTGCGCTGACGAACTTTTGCCTCAAGCAACGACTTTTGTTTACGCAATTGCTCACGCTGATCAACCAGCTTACTGATATCACGTAAAGTACCAGCATACACCTTACGACCATGATAATTGATTTTACTGAAACTGACATACAAAGGCACAGTGCCACGGTCGCGAACCTTGGCATACATCTCAATAGAGAATCGCTGCGACATCACCTTATCACGTAAAATACGCGCTAGCTTGACTCTAGAGCGGCGGGTCATCAACTGCTCTATAGGTACTTGCTTGATCTGCTCTTTATCAAACCCAAGCAACTGATCGCACGCCGGATTGGTTTCTAAGATCTCGCCGCTTTCATCGACCACCATCACCCCATCTAAGGTCGAGTTAAACAGTACCCTAAGTAAAATGTCATGTTCGACTAAAATATCGAGCGTTTCCTGCCAGCGCGTGATCAAATTCTGGTTGGTGCGTTTGAGGGTTTGGGTCTGCCACAGCTTGTGAATCGCCTGCAACAACACATTCTGGTCGATGGGCTTTTCCAGCACCTCACTCACCCCTTCTCGGATCACCTCAATCAACACACTATGGTGAGTGCGAGAAGTCAGCAAGATACATTGGCATTCTTTAAACTTGCGTTTTACTTCGCGGAAAACGTCAATCCCCGTCAATGACGGCATATGAAAATCGCTCACCAATATATCAACCGTTTCAAGGGCTTCAAGCTCGGTGGCGAGCGATACCGGGTTCAGAATACAGCTGACATTTAAGTTAGCATCCACCAACTCGCGCTCGATAGCATTGAGGCGCTTTTCGTTGTCATCGACCAGCAGAATCTGCGGCAGTGGCGTTTCATCACCCTGCATCGATAAACCCAGCAGCGCCTCTAGCTCAGACAAGATCTCTTTGTTGGTATAAAACTCATAAATGATGGAATTGTTTGGCAGTTGCTGCTGAACCGTGGTCAACTCGGTAGTTGAACCTAAGTTTTCCATCGCAGGTGCCAAAATCAAATAGGGGCAAAAACAATGTTGTTGTTTAAGTTGTTTGATAAGCTCGGCAGAGGCGGAGTATTCCACCACAATCATATCGAAGTATCGCTGATAGTCCGCCAGCACGAAATAGCTCTCATGCACCATCTCGACTTCACAGTTTTGTAGCTCAATCAACAGCTTAAGCCGCATAGCCAAGGTAGACGCATTTTCTATAATCAGGACTTTTTTACGCATCGCTACCTTTTGTTATTGCTTTGACCTTGGTCGCATCGCTCTTATCAGGTCTATTTGTCTTTGATGTTTAAACACCAACCCGCCGCATCAGGCCCACCAGATTGATGTTTACCGTATAAATTTGAAGACCAACGAGCACGACAATACAAACATCCATAAGCCCACAACCACACTAGGGTCGCCAGCCAAAGTGGGGTTTTAATGTCTTGCTACGCTCGGCGGTACGCTTGAGCACTTCAATCTTCTGCGCGTCGGTATAACTGCCCCAGCCAATGATCTCATCAAGATGACGAGCACAGCCCAAACAGATATCCTGTTCGTTCAAACAGCAATTACGCACACAAGGACTTTTTACCTCTTGTCTCATGACATGAGTATAGCAGACAAATAAATTTAGAAAGAACTTAGCAAAGCGCCGGTAGCATCCGTTTAGCGCTTTTTCGGCACCCACGCCCAAACGAACTGGCATTCGACCGGCTCAACGCCTTTACTGTCGGTAATGGTAACCTTTACCGTCACATCGCCTTTTTCATCATGACGCATCGCATGGATCTGCTCATCACTGACAGTGGCGACGGCAGTCAAATCGCCGCTAGAGCGCTTGATATAGTCAACATGCATCGACTTAAGCAAAGGAATTTTATCATCCGGCACATGCAGACCAATCAAAAAGCCAGTCGCAGACTCACCAAGCAGCGCCGTCGCAGCCGCATGAACAGAGCCAATATGATTTTGCACTCGACGACGATTTTTAAGCACCAGCGTCGATTGCTCAAAGGTTAACTGATCGATGCGCACCTTAGCCGTTCCGGCAAACTTGATCACCCGACCAAAAAACAACGTCAACAACCTAACCCGCCAACCATCAGAAAGACGATTGATGCGAGCAACGATTTTACCGAGTTTGTTACAAGGCTTCATAGCAAGTGGTCCGATGACTTAAATTTCCGCTCATTATAGCCACCCAACCAACCCAATATCAAGGTGTCAGACACCAAAGCACTTAATCGATTGATAATTAAGCTTATTTATCTTTAGGTGTCAGACACCAAAAATTTAGGTCCAGATATACTACTTGAAAACGTTGGCAGCTTTAGCTTCATCTTCCGCCCGATTGCCACCCCTGAGCGTTTGCTTCTGCACACCCTGAGTTGAAAGGCAGCAAATACACAAAACGCACCATTAGGTGCGTTTTGTCTCAAGTATGTTGTTGGTTTATCTTGTATAAAATTATACGTCAACCAACTGGAAGAACTCATTTTTGTACAACTGAAGTTCCATAATCGACTCTCGAATGTCCTCAAGTGTCAGATGCACGCCTTTTTTCTTGAGCTTAGGCAACAGCTCAGGACGCCAGCGTCTGGCCAACTCTTTGATGGTGCTGACATCAAGATTGCGATAGTGGAAGTATTGCTCCAGTTCCGGCAGGTGAACAAACATAAAACGTCTGTCCTGACAAATACTGTTGCCACACATCGGCGATTTACCCGCTGGCACATACTGTTTTAAAAAGTCGATGGTGATACGACAAGCATCTTCTTCATTGTATGGGCTTTTGCGGCAACGGTCAGTTAAGCCAGTTTTGCCGTGTTGCGCGATACACCAAGGGTCCATATTATCGAGTATTTCATCGCTTTGGTGGATTGCGATCACTGGACCCTCTGCCAAAATGTTCAATTCAGAGTCGGTCACAATAGTGCCAAGTTCAAGGCACACATCAGTGTGGGGATTTAACCCCGTCATTTCTAAATCCAACCAAATTAAGTTTGTTTCATCTAAAGCCATAGCTAAACCCGTAATTTGAAACCCTTTCGATTCAACGACGTTCGGTATATCATATACTCTTAATTGTTTATAGAAAATCAAAATTTAGCAACAACTTAGAAAGTATTTATTTGTCAGGCGAAAATTAATTACTGTGGCGAAACGACCGAAACTCAATAAATCCCAGTCGCGAAGAGTTAAACTCAATCAGCAAAAGCGACTGCAAAGCAAGAAAAACCAAGAGCTTGACTTAAATGAAGAAAGCCTCGGCGCAAGTGAATCCGGCACAGTCATCAGTCGGTACGGCAAACATGCCGATATCGAAGATGAGCACGGAAAAATTGTGCGGCTGAACATCAGGCGCACCGTCGATAGCCTTGTTTGTGGCGATAAAGTCATCTGGCGGCGAGCGAAAGTTGCTGAAAATGAACTTCAGGGCGTAGTTGAAGCCGTTCATGAAAGAACCAGCGTGCTCACCAGACCCGACTTTTACGATGGCATTAAACCCATTGCCGCCAATATCGATCAAATTCTTATTGTCTCTGCCATCTTGCCGGAATTCACCCCCAACATCATCGACCGCTACTTGGTAGCCTGCGAAGACGTTGAGATAGAACCCATCATCGTACTCAACAAAACCGACCTGTTGGACGAAACGCAACAAGCCGAAATTGACAGCTATATCGCACTGTATCAAAAAATCGGCTACCGCTTTATCTTGCTTAGCAATAAGACAGGTCAAGGCCTCGAGCAACTGCAATCGATACTCACCGACCGCACCAGCATCTTTGTCGGACAATCCGGTGTCGGTAAGTCATCACTCACCAACACCCTGCTGGGCAACGCCTTGAGTGAGCAAATAACCACACAAGAAGTGTCGCAAAACAGCGGTCTTGGACAACACACCACCACCGTGGCGCGGCTGTATCACTTCCCCAGCGGTGGGCAGTTGATAGACTCACCCGGTATTCGCGAGTTTGGTCTGTGGCACTTAGAACCAGAACGCGTCACTTGGTGCTTTCGCGAGTTCCGCCCATACCTGGGTGGTTGTAAATTTCGTGATTGCAAACACTTGAACGACCCCGGCTGCATCATCACCGAAGCGGCCAAAAAAGGTGAAATCGACCAACGCAGACTCGATAGCTACCACCGCATCCTCACCACGATGGAGCAAAACAAACCCAACCATAGCCGCTGATAGACCAAAGCGGCTTTCTTTTGCGGTCAGTTGGGTTAAAATAGCCCGAGAAAATTCAACCATCGAGTCATCACCTTGTTAGATAAAATCAAAATTGCGCTGCAATACGCACTGCCAAAACACCTTCTTTCTCGTTTAGTCGGCAAGTTTGCCGCCGCCGAGGCCGGCAAATTGACGACCGCCGCCATCAGCGGGTTTATCAAACAGTACAAGATCAATATGGCTGAGGCGCAATTTGAAAAACCTTCCGACTATAAAACCTTTAACGAGTTTTTTACCCGTCCGCTAAAAGACGGCGTACGTCCGATTAAAGAAGGCGACAATTTATTTGTTCATCCGGTTGACGGCACCGTCAGTCAGCTTGGCGACATCGTCGATGACAGCATCTTTCAAGCCAAAGGCCATGACTTTTCATTGATAGAATTGCTAGGCGGCAAAGAAGAAACCGCCGAACCGTTTCAAGGCGGTAAATTTGCCACCGTCTACCTCGCGCCAAAAGATTACCATCGCATTCACATGCCGATGGCAGGCACATTAAGAGAAATGATATACATCCCGGGCGATCTGTTTTCCGTCAACCCGCTAACGGCCGAGAACGTGCCGCGTCTGTTTGCCCGTAACGAGCGGGTAGCGGCCATTTTCGACACCGAGATAGGCCCTATGGCTATGGTCTTGGTCGGTGCCACCATCGTTGCCAGCATCGAAACTGTGTGGGCCGGCACCATAACCCCGCCTACCGGCAACAAAGTCTTCCGTTGGCAGTATGACAGTGAAGGGCCAAACAAAGTCTTTTTAGAAAAAGGCGCTGAAATGGGCCGCTTCAAACTCGGTTCAACCATCGTCGCGGTTTTCCCCAACAACACCGTCGAGTTTCTTGCCGAGAATCAACCGGGCAAAGTGACCAGAATGGGCGAACACTTTGGCAACTTTAAGGCCGCTCAAGCCGAAACGGAGTAAAAAGGCGCTTTGCAAAAGCCGGGATTTAAGCTATTTTTTTAGTTTAAACAACTAGTTTTTATTTCTCGGCAGCGCCAATGCGTGGCCAGTTAAAAGGATCAGCGAACTATGTCCTCAGATGACAAAGCTTTAAACGATACGCTTTGGTGCTTCCGCGCAGAAACCGCAAAACTGTTGGGATTGTCTGTCACCCAGATCCACACCAGCCTGACCGACGGTGAAAACTCCGTCGGCACCTTAACAGACTCTTTTAGCTTATTGGCCAACTTTTGCTCACAAGTACAAAAACTCGCTGAAAACGTAGAAAAAGATCCCGGTGCCCAGCAAAAAATCGCAGAGCTGGCGCAAAACATGTCCGGCTCAATTGATGCCGCCATCATCGCTTTTCAATTTTACGACCGGCTCAGCCAGCGCATGGAACATGTTGCCGGTAGCCTCGACCAGCTCTCTCATCTGATCAAAGACGATGAAAACCTCCACGACCCATTAGGTTGGCGCGACCTAAGAGATCACATCAAAAGCTCATATTCACTCGACGCCGAACACGCCATGTATGAAGCGATAATGAAAGGCGCTTCTGTGCCAGAAGCATTAGAGCTGTACAAAGAGCGCATCCACGAAGACAAAGCCTCAGACGATATTGAGCTGTTTTAAAGCATAGCGCGGGTAGTAGGTAAATTATCGCAATTAAACGAGAAGAATAAATGCAGGGGGCTTAGGCGCAACTGTTGTCGCGGCGGCACAGTTTCATGTTGATAACATGTGCCAACACCACCAGCGATGCACCAAGCATCACCAAATAAGGCTCAAGCCCCTCGCCTAAAAGCTCTTTTTGCCAGTAGATAAAGCCACCGCTAAAGAGTAAGGCAAATGGAAATAACCGGCCGTGATAGCGCTTATAGCCAGAGTAAAGGGCGAATGCACCAAGCACCATAGTAGAGAGCAGCAAACTGCGCTCAAAATGCTCATCGGCAATAAAGGTCGCACCAATCATTGGCAACAAAGGAAGGATAAAAGGCAGCAGCAAACAATGGATCGCACACAAAGAGGTGATGGCAATACCAATTTTATCGAGAAAGTTTTTTGCTAATTGAGTCAAACTTTTGCCTGCTTTAATCTGCACTTTAGACGACAACCTCACATTGTCTCGAATATGTCAGTAAATGATATAACATAACAATTGTTATATTATATCATTTACGCCGACTTTCAAGTCCACAGAGAAAATAAAAGCGATCAGGATCAAGCGCGCTCGACGTTAAAAGTCATCACCTTTTCAATACTATCATGACCGGTCGCCAGCATGACCAGCCTATCAATCCCCAGCGCCACCCCCGCACAATCGGGCATACCGCTGTGAAGTGCTGCAACAAACCGGCTGTCGATACCATTTTCAGCCCGTCCCGAGGCGCGCCGTTTTTGATTGTCCAGCTCAAACCTAGCTTGTTGTTCAGCGGCATCGTTTAATTCATGAAAACCGTTGGCCAGCTCAATTCCTTTGAAATAAACCTCAAAGCGCTCAGCCACCCGTGGATCAGCTTGACTGATTTTAGCCAGAGCCGCCTGAGCCGCCGGAAAATGATAAACAAAACACGGGCTGTCTTGGCCTATCTGCGGCTCAATCAGCTCAGAGAAAATCAGCTGCAACAAAATATCGCGATCATCTTCCATTGCCGCAATATCGCCCATGCCACACGCTTGCAGCAGCGACTTTAGCGCCGCCGGTTCACACTCAAGGGGATCCACACCAGCATGGTCGATAAAAGCCTGTTGATAGCTTATATACTGGGCATCGCCACATTCCAGAATGGCTTTTAGCAGCGCTTCTACCTCATGCATTAGAGCAACATGGTCAAAGCCGACTCTATACCATTCAAGCATGGTGAATTCCGGGTTGTGAAAACGCCCGGCTTCTTCATTACGAAACGCCTTACCGATTTGATAAATACAACCACTGCCAGCGCACAGCAGCCGCTTCATGGCAAACTCAGGGGAGGTTTGCAGGTACAGCTTAACGCCCTTGGCGTGTCCGGGACCAACAAACTCAGTAACAAAACTGGCCAAATGAACATCGGTTACCGTCGCCTGAGACATCACCGGAGTTTCAACCTCAAGCACATCACGTTCGGCAAAAAACCGGCGAATGCCGTTGAGTATCTCAGCGCGCTTTTTCAGCGTCGCCATATCTGCACAAGGTTGCCACATCATGAATTAACGTAAAAATGAAGATAAAATACGACCCGGGCGGACGCCCGAGTCAGGATGCTAAAACTTATTTTTGCTGTACGCGAGACACGTATTCTTCAGAGCGGGTATCAACTTTAACAATCTCACCAATCTGAACAAACAAAGGCACACGAACCACAGCGCCGGTGCTCAACGTTGCAGGCTTACCACCGGTACCGGCAGTATCACCTTTAAGGCCCGGATCGGTTTCAACCACTTCCAGCTCAACAAACTTAGGCGGTAACACAGAAATAGGATTGCCGTTCCACAACATCACGGTACAAGGCGTATTTTCGACCAACCATTTTTCGTTGCCACCCATGGCTTTTTCATCGGCAGCGATCTGCTCAAAGGTTTTGGCATCCATAAAATGCCAAAACTCACCGTCGTTATACAAATAGTCTAACTCGGTTTCCATGACGTCGGCGCCTTCTGCCGAATCGCCAGAGCGGAACGTTTTTTCCAACACTTTGCCAGAGATAAGCTTTCTGATCTTCACACGGTTGAAAGCCTGACCCTTGCCCGGTTTTACATATTCGTTTTCTAAGATTGAACAAGGCTCATCATCGACCATGATCTTCAAGCCCGACTTAAATTCGTTGGTGCTAAAATTAGCCATAACCACCCTTTAAATTACTGACACAAAATTGTTGGGGCAAGATGATACCTAAAAATCCATCACATTAGCAGGGGGTGCTGAAAAAGAATTGACGAAAATGTTACAATCGTCGTCAATTTTTCCTGACCTACCAACAATTGTGCCCAATGCCGAATAGCCCCAGTGCAGAAATTATCGTCCAACAAGCGCAACAAGCCAGCAGTTGGCAACAACAATTGGCCCAAGCGCAAACCTCGCCGCAGGCCCTGTTGGCCAGCCTTGATTTGAAAGAACAAGACTTTGCCGACCCCATTAGCGCCAAACGCCTGTTTGCGATGCGAGTACCACAACCCTTTATCGCCAAAATGCAAAAAGGCGACCCCAACGACCCGCTGCTAAAACAAGTGCTACCGGACAATGCCGAGTTTGATGAATTGCCGGGCTACAGCGCCGACCCTTTAGCAGAACAACAAAGCAAACTGCCGGGGCTACTACATAAATACAAATCGAGAGTCTTGGTGATTTTTCGTGGCGGTTGTGCCATCAATTGCCGCTATTGCTTTCGTCGTCATTTTCCCTACCAGCAAAACAACATCAACAAAGCCAAGTTGCTCGATATCGTCAACTACCTCAAAAGCCAGCCACAGATAAATGAAGTTATTTTATCCGGCGGCGATCCTTTGATGGCCAACGATGACCACATACAATGGTTTATCGAACAGCTTGAACCCATCACACACTTAAAGCGCCTGCGCATACACACTCGGTTGCCCGTGGTCATTCCCGACCGCCTTACCTTAAAGCTACAGCAAACCCTCAGCCACAGCAGGTTAAAGGCCATCATGGTGCTACATATCAACCATGGCAACGAAATAGACGACACCTTAAAGCACAAGTTAACGCCCTATGCCAAAGCAGGCATAACTCTGCTAAACCAAGCCGTGTTGTTAAAAGGCATTAACGACAATATCGCCGCTTTGGCTGATTTAAGTGAAAAATTGTTTGAAGCAGGCATATTGCCCTACTACCTGCACTTACTAGACAAAGTGCAAGGCGCAGCGCACTTTGATATCGTCGAGGCGCAAGCCACCAGCCTTTATCAACAGATGCTGAGCGAACTGCCGGGATTTTTGGTACCAAAATTGGTTAGAGAAATTGCCGATGAACCGAGTAAGACCCCGATATCAATTAGGCAGGAATGAGGGTTGAGGGAAAAGCCGAGTCATCCATGACCATAGCCCTTAGACCATAACGTTAATGTTATGCCCTGCGTTGCCGGAAGGTTTAGGTGCTGCCACCTGACCTGCCGATTGCAGTAATTGCATGGCCTGCTGACCTTCAACTTCCTGCTGTTTTTTCGCCATGGCGGCCGAGAGCACTTCTCCAGTGCCAGAGGTGTTTAACGGAGCACCACCCCCAGATACAGGTGATAATGACATAGTGACCCCTTAGTCTATCGATTACATCATAGATAGTGCTGGATATTCATAACAAAAGTCCTAGAATAGCCAGTAAACGTCTTTATCGACCACTTCTCATAAAACTTTAGTGAATTTTTAAACTTTTTACCAATTACGAGCAAAAGTACCCGTCAATAATGAATAGCATACTGCCCCATTTAGAACAAAACATCCAAGAGATTTACCGCAAAGCGCTTGACGCTGATGCCCACTTGGCCCAACTTAAACAACAAGGCATGGCCAAATTTACTGCCATTTTTGACCAAAACAGCCTGTTTAAGTGTACCGACAGAACCTTTATGCCCTATGTCGCCGAGCTGACTCAAGATATCGCCGACTTTCGCGATAAAGCCGACCAAGCGCAGCTCAATATCATTTTGAAAAAAATGGAGTTGCTCTACCAATTGCTCGGAACAATGAAAAATATAACCCAAAGTAATTAACCTTGAGTTTTAATAAACAAACAGTTTAAAACAGTGGCGTAGCTGACTAAAAATCCACCAGCGCTTGTTCTATACTTAGGACTGGAGGAACTTTATGGTTACGCCTACCATCGACACAACCGCATCTGCGGACATTATTGCCGCCGGCACCTTCGGGCCGGTCAATCCTGATCCGACGCCCGCACAAAAGCCTCAGGTAGTGTCAGCGCAAACTGGCAACCTCAGCGGTTTTTTACCCAGCCAAGACCGTGTAGCCATTTCACAACAGGCCAGAGATCTCGCCAACCAAGACATTGCCGCGCAGCAACCCGGCCAACAAAACCCGCAGTCAGATACCGAAGCCCCTTCTGACGAATACATTCAAGTCTCCTCATCTATCGGCCGCGCCGCGCAAACCGGCAACCTAAGCCGAGAAGAAGCCCTCGCCATCTATCAAAAAATCGCCTCTCTCATTTAAGCTAAACGCTAGCGCAAACAGTTAGATGAATAATTGTTGAAATTACGGCGGTACAATAGACATTAAAGCGATGCAAAGTTATCCTTTAACCACAATAGCTTAACCTCAAAACATGCAGGACCTTTCAACATGACGGTTACCCCATTTGCTCACATTCATCAAGACAACGACAAAGTCGCCTTGGTAGAGGGTGATGCCAGCTACAGCTATGGTGAACTCAGTCAAACTATCCACCATTTTGCCAGCGGCCTACTTGGCGACAAAACCGACTTAAACGAAGAACGCATTGCCTTTTTTATGCCAGCCAGTCTCGACTACGTGAGCGCGTTACATGGCATATGGCGCGCCGGTGGCATTGCAGTGCCGCTTAACGTTGCCTCAGCGGTGACAGAGCTAGACCACTACCTAAAAAGCGCAGGCGTCACTCGGCTGGTAGCCAATGGCGAATACGCCAAAAACATCAAGCCGTTATGTGCTCAATTAAACATAGAGCTCCTCAGTAGCCAGCAATTGCTAAGCACTAAGCAAGTCCCGCTACCAGAGATCAGCCAAAGCCGCCGTGCCATGATGCTGTTTACCAGCGGCACCACCAACAAACCCAAAGGGGTAGTCAGCACCCACAAAAACATACAAGCGCAGATCACCACCTTAATCGATGCCTGGGCTTGGACAGAACAAGACAGCATTCCGCTGTTTTTACCGCTACACCACATACACGGCATTATCAATGTATTAAGCTGCGGCCTTTGGGCTGGCGCAACAGTGCACTTGTTTGCCAAATTTGATGTTCAGGCGATTTGCGAACAGGTTGCCCTTGGTCGCTACAACGTATTTATGGCCGTGCCGACCGTCTATGTGAAAGTCATCCAGTACCTAGATACGCTTGAACAAGAAGCCGTAGACAACATCTGTCGCGGCTTTAACGATATGCGGTTGAACATTTCTGGCTCGGCCGCCTGTCCGGTCAAATTATTCAACCAATGGCGCGACTTAACCGGTCAAGTATTGTTAGAGCGCTACGGCATGACTGAAATCGGCATGGGTATTTCCAACCCCTACGACGGCCTTAGACGTGCAGGTCATGTTGGCAAGCCACTGCCCGGAGTAACCGCCGCCTTATTTGACGACCAAGACAAATTGATTAAAGCAGAAAACACCCCAGGTGAAATTCGCATCAAAGGCGACAACGTATTTTTAGAATATTGGCATAACCCCGAGGCCACCGCAAAAAGCTTTAAAAACGGATGGTTTTGCACCGGCGATGTTGCAGTGATAGACAAAGGTGACTACCGCATCATGGGCCGTTCGTCTATCGACATCATCAAATCCGGCGGCTACAAACTCTCGGCACTTGAAATAGAAGGCGTACTGCTAACCCATGAACAAATCGCCGAGGTTGCCGTTATTGGCGTGCCCGATGACACCTGGGGCGAGGCCGTGATGGCATTTATCGTGTTGAAACCGCAACAACAAATGCACTATGAAGACCTTAAACGCTGGTGTGCTGAAAAAATGTCATCTTATAAAGTGCCCAAAGACATTCGCGTGGTCGATGCCCTACCCCGTAATGCCATGGGTAAAGTCACCAAGCCTGCGTTAAAAGCCCTGCTTTAACCCAATGTAACGTAGCGCATAGCGAAAGCCATGTGCTACGAAAAAACCTATAAACATAGTAAAAACCATCATCCCAGCCACATCTCACGCCGAAACATCACACTAAAACCAACAAAAAAAGAACAAAAAACCCACATTTATAACAAATAGGTTTGCTTTTAGGTCTCTAATAAGGTTAAATAACGCCAGGTAAAGACACACACATAAGTGTGCTTTATCAAATAAAATAATATAGGTGCATGAAAGCACTCTCATCCTAAGCCATGGAAGCGCCCAATTTGTTTATCCCGGAACTTAAGTAATGAAAACCAACAACAGCGCCATGAAAATGGCAATGGCTTTGTGCTGCCTCGGTTTTGGCGTACCGACTTTAGCTGGCCAGTCACTTGATGACATTAACGCCAAAGTTCAGCAACAGGCAACGGATATCGACCAAAAATATGGTGTGCTGCTAGATTTTAACGAACGCAACGACCTTAAGCTCGACCTAATCGTACAGCAAGCCCTACTTGAAGCCGATAGCGCACAGAGCATAGCGCAAATCGCCGAGCAAGCGTTTGCAACCTATGAGATTGCCGATAGCTATGAACAGCGCAAATTGCTGATCAAACTGGAGGCGCAAGCGACCTTGAGTAAAGGCACAGG